>CAZZBF010000018.1:33950-43572 GCA_964652795.1 uncultured Syntrophales bacterium
GCTCCCGCGTTCAGGGCTTGCGTATGCAAGCCCTGAATACATCGATCATTTTATTATGTATCTTTCCATTTGAGGCGAGTATGTGGGGGGATTTCAGAGAATAATCTTCCCCAAAAATATCGGTAATCAGTCCACCTGCTTCTTTTACCATGAGCCAACCGGCAGCAGTATCCCAAGGTTTCAGCCTCAGCTCCCAGAATCCGTCAAAGCGACCCGCTGCCACATATGCGAGGTCAAGCACAGCTGATCCCGCCCGGCGAACAGCCTGTACCTTCGTAGCCATTTCACTAAAATAGTTTAGATTATTGTCCGGGTTTTCACGGATGTCGTAAGGAAAACCGGTAGCCAGAAGACTTTTTGACAGATCGAAGTTGTTTGAAACAAAAAGCCTCTTATTGTTTAAAAAAGCGCCGCCGTCCTTTTCAGCAACAAACATCTCTCCCACCACCGGATTATATATAACCCCGAGGACAATCTCGTTTTCCTTTTCCAGTGCGATGGAGACACAGAAAACCGGATACCCATGAGCATAATTTGTGGTGCCGTCAAGCGGATCTATAATCCATCTGAATTCGGACCCCCTGTCTGTTCCTGTAGATTCCTCCGCCAGTATGTCGTGGCGCGGGAATTTCTTATTGATTCTGGATATGAGCATATCTTCGGACATCCGGTCGATTTCCGTGACAATATCGATTACACCCTTGTAATTTATCGTATGTTCGTCATTCAGTCTCTCTTTAAGAAAGTTTCCTGCCTCCCTCGCCATATCTATTGTAAATTCCCTGTAGTTATTCATAAGCGGAGTCTCCCGAAAGGTAATTCAAATAAAACTATCACTTTCAGCGATGCTTATCAAATAAAAAGGGCACAGTTTCGCTAAACCTTCAATAATATAGCATTAAATACTTTCCAGACATATAACCGAGCTTTCAAGTTTTTGTTGCGTGACTATATATTTAATGATAGATGTCTCTTCTGGTAGATTTATGAGAAGCTTAAAAGTGTTTAAGTTTCAGATTTGCTTTTCTGAGGTATGGTAGATTCCGTGAAAAACGAAAATAACTCCGTCAATGAAGAATTAAAACAAGATATTGAAGAGACCGGTCCTGATTTTAAAAAAGTCAGGGAATCAAAAGGTTTGACCTTAAGGGATTTATTTAAATCAACAAGGATCAGGATTTCAATTCTTGAGGCCATTGAAAGTGAAGAATTCCACTTACTTCCCGAATCCCTTTACACAAAGACTTTTATGAAAACCTATGCTCAGGCGTTAGGTGTTGACAGCAAAAAGATAATTTCCCGTTATGCGCAATATCTCGAGCAGCGTAAATCATCTCGTGAGAAAAAAGATAAGAGCAAAAGCTGTATGTCTGAGTTTTATAACTCTCGCCGCAATTACCCTCGATGGATATTGACCGGTCTTTTTATTGCGGTTTTTGTCATTTTCCTGTTATATCCTAAGAATAAGCAAGAAGATGTTAAAAATGAAGTTGCTGATAAAAGTGAAACCGCGGTAATAGTAAAAGAGGCTGAGCCTCAACCCGCGGTAGTGGAAAAGCAGGCGGAGGAGCCAAAAACGAAAATTGAAGAAGAAGCTACCGTCAGTCGGGAAGATATTGCTGACAAGCAAAGCGAAGTTGTTGAAACAGCCTACAAAATGACCATAGAAGCGAATGAACTGGTATGGTTAAACATAACGGTAGATGATAAACCTCCTCAAGAAATTTTATTGAGACCCGGAGAAAAGATATATAAAGAGGCTTCAAAGGGGTTCATAATTGATGTCGGTAACGCCGGAGGCGTCAATCTTACTTTTCAAGGAGAATCTCTCGGGAGTTTGGGAAAGCATGGCCAAGTCATCCATTTGGTACTGCCGAAGGATATTGAACACTGATAATAAACGCACTTTCAATTTAAGTAAATGTTTGACAAGGACACCTTGATGATTTAAGGTGACAACAAGAATGAAGTAATACTAATTGTCTGTTAAGAGGTAATTTTAATATGTTCGGAATAGGAATGCCCGAGTTACTTATAATACTGGTGATAATACTTATCATATTCGGCGCGGGAAAACTTCCCGAGATAGGCAGCGCGATCGGCAGAGGCATAAAAAACTTTAAAAAGGCCACAGACGAACCGGACGAAATAGATGTAACTCCTGATTCTAAAAAGATAAAGGAAGATGAAAATAAATAAGTTCACTTAGAAGTGAACTACAGGGGTTATAAGCTAAGATTCAAACTAAACCGGTAAGCCTTAAGAATTATAAACGACTCTTGTAAACCGCTAAAAGGGAACGTCGTCTTCAGGTACCGATTCTGAACCTGAATATGTTTGCCCTGATTCATTCTGTTCCGGAAATTGCGATTCCGATACCTGTCCTTTTGAATCAAGCATTTGCATATTTAAAGCAACTATCTCTGTGGTGTACCGTTTACCGCCATCTTTATCTTCCCATGATCTCGTTTGAATCCTGCCTTCAATATAAACCAAGCTTCCTTTCGACAGATAATTTCCGCATATCTCCGCCAATCTTCCAAAAGTAACAATTCTGTGCCATTCGGTTCTCTCCGCCCTTTCACCGCTTTTGTCTTTCCACCGCTCACTGGTTGCTAATCTGAAATTCGTAACCATCGTACCATCTTGCGTATATCTTACTTCGGGATCGGCTCCGAGTCTTCCCACAAGGATAGCTTTGTTAATCATTTTAAACCCCCTTAATAATAATGTGCCCCATTTCTATACACGACTTAACTGAACTTGACAATCTAATTATATTCCTTGTTGACATCATTTATGTTATTAAGTAATTATATTATAATATTTCTCCGGATGACGAATTATAACAAGGAAAACCCAATGATTCGTTCTGTTCTCATGGTGATAGCGGGTTTTATTATTACAGCGTTTACGGCGAGCTTTTTATTTATCGTGTCACCCCTTTTCTTAATGGAAGAAATAGCGGTTTGCAGGGTGGTAAATCTTTGGGCACGGTTGTTGCTCTTTATCTCTAATGTCAAGGTAGAAGTAATAGGCAAAGAAAATGTCTTTAATGACAGGCCTCAGATATTTATGGCCAACCACCAGAGTAATTTCGATATATTTTTAGTACAGGCGAATCTCCCCTGCCATTTTCACTGGCTCGCGAAAAAAGAACTTTTTGGGATACCCGTGTTTGGATCGGCCATGAAAAGTGCAGGAGCGATCGAAATAGACAGGGGGAATCGGGTAAATGCTATAAAGGGCCTTGATAAGGCGGTACAGAAAATCAGAAAAGGTGAGTCTGTAGCGACATTTCCTGAAGGTTCGAGAAGTGAAGATGGCAAGATTAAGCCTTTTAAAAAAGGTATCTTCTATTTAGCCATAAAGTCGGGGGCTCCGATAATTCCGATATCAATAAAGGGGAGCGGGTATATCATGCCTAAAAAATCACTCTCGGTTCATCCAGGAAAAATAACCATGATTATAGGCGAGCCGGTTGAGGTGAAGAGCTATTCTATTGAAAGCCGTGATGAACTCATAACAGAGGTTCGGAACGCCATAGCCGGAAATTATTACGATGGAATGACAGTGATAAAGGGGAAGTACGGACCTTGAGCCTCTGGGAAGGAATAATACTTGGAGTTATTCAGGGGCTAACAGAATTTCTGCCGGTTAGCAGTTCCGGTCATCTGGTTATTGCTCAGAGTTTTATAAAAGGGTTCAGGCAGCCCGGAGTTCTTTTTGACGTGATGCTCCATTTCGGGACTCTTTTAGCGGTCATTTTTTTCTTTAGGAGAGATTTATACGAAATTGTAAAGGCCATAGTGCCGAAACAGCCCTGTAATGTCGACTCTTCCCTTATATCTATTAAAAGGAAGACAGCGGTTCTTATTGTAGTGGGGACAGTATTCACATGTGTTATAGGGTTCGCGATAAAAGACAGGGTTCATATCCTCTTCGAATCGGTTAATGTTGTGGCTTTCATGCTTCTGGTAACGGGATTTTTACTGTTTGTTTCTGACAGGATCAAAAACACAAGTAAATTCGAAAAGGATATGGGCATCACTGACAGTATAGTTATCGGTATTGTCCAGGGGGTTGCTCTCGTACCGGGCATATCGAGATCCGGCTCAACGATAGCTTTCGGAATATTCAGAAAGTTGGACAGGGAAACAGCGGCAAGGTTTTCCTTCCTGCTTTCGATTCCCGCGGTAATCGGGGCAGTGATACTCGAATCACGGCACATGGTATTCGTTTCATCCGGCGACTTGATTATCTACCTGTCCGGTACTTTTGCCGCTCTATTGACCGGTTTTCTGTCACTGAAGATCCTCTTTTTAATAATCAAAAAAAGAGGGCTTGGTATCTTCGCTTACTACTGCTGGTTTGTGGGCATTACCACGTTGCTTTTTAATATGTGAACGCTGAGCATTCAGCAAAAAGCTATAGATAAATTCATATATTTGATAAGTATATGAAGTGTTTATTTTACTGAAAGTAGCCGAAGACAGATGCTTTCAGATGATTTGATACGTAAGGTCTTTTATGAAAGAAAAGCAGCAGGAATCGAAAAGAGGAAGAGAAATTTTAGGGATTATATTCCTTGCTCTTGCCGTTTTTACCTCGTTATGCATTATTTCCTATGATTCGGCCGATCCTTCCTTCACACACTATGTGACAGGCAAGGCAAAGATTCACAATCTTTGCGGTTTTGTCGGATCCTATACTGCTGATATTTTTATAAGGTTCATGGGGGTAGGAACTTTCTGGCTTCCGATTGTCCTTATAATAACTTCTTTCAGTTTTTTTCTTAACAGGATCTTCAGGTTCGGGTTTCTGGTTATTGTCGGTTTTATCGGTCTCATATTTTCCACATCCGTCCTCTCGGCAATGAGATATCCCTCAATCGATATGTTCGGGACAAAAATTGCTTCCGGGGGTCTTCTGGGATCGATTTCTGCATCATTTTTGAGTTCATATCTGAATCATGTTGGAACATATATACTTTTATGCCTTATTCTTGTCGTATCCCTTATGATTACTATTAACCTGTCTTTCATATCTTTGATCAGGGGCGTAATAAAGTCGGTAAGCGGCATATTTGTCTGGCTGAAAACCTTTATTGTAATAAGAATAGAAAGGTTCAGAAGGCAAAAGAAGGTTTCCAGCGCTAAGAAAAAAAGGAAGACTGAAGAAGCTCCTGTTATAACTGCCGCGGAAAAGGAGCGAAAAAAGAAATTAGAACAGACATCCTTTGAATTTCTTACGTCTGATGGAACTTTCCAGTTGCCTCCTCTTTCCCTTCTTGATGATGTCAAGCGTAAAGACATAAAGATTAAAAGAGAAAGCCTCATTATGAATTCCAGGATTCTGGAAAAGAAATTATCTGATTTTGGAGTCGATGGAAAAGTGGTGGAAGTTAAACCGGGTCCCGTAATTACCATGTACGAGCTTGAGCTGGCACCCGGTATAAAGATAAATAAAATAGTTAACCTTTCTGACGATCTCGCGTTAGCCCTGAAGTCGCCCCGTGTAAGAATTATTGCTCCCGTGCCGGGCAAAGCGGTAGTCGGTATTGAAATACCGAATAACGAGAGGGAACCGGTACACTTAAAAGATGTCCTGGATAATGAGGAGTTCCGTGAATCGAAATACAAACTACCGATTGCCCTCGGGGAGGATATTGTTGGAGCCCCCATTATATCAGACCTCGTCAGAATGCCGCATCTTCTTATTGCCGGAACGACCGGTTCGGGGAAGAGCGTCTTCCTCAACGCGGCAATCTGCAGCATACTTTTCAAGGCGAAACCGGATAACGTAAAATTCATCATGATAGATCCGAAGAGACTGGAACTGTCTGGTTATGAGGGAATACCCCATCTGTTGCACCCTGTGGTGGTCAACCCCAAAAAAGCCTCCGCCGTTCTCAGGTGGGCCGTCGAAGAGATGGAACGAAGATATGAATTAATAGGGGAGTCCGGCGTTAAAAATATCGAAAAATACAACAGACTGGTTGAAAAAACCCTTCTCCTCGATCTGGAAAAACGGAAAAGGAGTAAAGAAGAGAACGGAATTTCCTATGCCTCCGTTTCCAATCCGGTTGACCCGTCTTCCGGAGTTGATGACCAGGGAGAAAGTGAAACTAAAATTCGTTTCAAGCTTCCCTATATTGTTATTATCATCGACGAACTCGCTGACTTGATGATGGTGGCGCAAAGGGACGTTGAAGAGTCTCTTACCCGCCTGGCGCAGATGTCCAGGGCCGCCGGCATTCACCTTATCCTGGCAACCCAGAGACCGTCTGTCGATGTCATTACCGGGGTTATCAAAGCGAATTTTTCCACTCGTATTTCCTTCCAGGTTTCCTCGAAAGTGGATTCGAGAACGATACTCGACCAGCTCGGCGCGGAACATCTTCTCGGAGAAGGAGACATGCTCTTTATGCCGCCCGGAACAGCGAGACTCGAACGGATCCACGGCGCCTATGTGGCCGATCAGGAAATTGGGAAAATAGTCAACTTCACAAGAAAACAGGGAAAGCCGGCTTATGATGAATCAATAATTAATTATAAGCCGGAATCATCAAAGAGCGAGAAATTTGATGAGGAATTTGATGAAAAGTATGATGAAGCGGTCGCCCTGGTTACGGATCTGGGGCAGGCTTCTATTTCCCTCGTGCAGCGGTATATGAAAATAGGATATAACAGGGCTGCACGGATCATTGAGAGAATGGAAGCAGAGGGTATAGTAGGTCCTTCGGATGGCGCCAAACCGAGAAAGATCCTGGTCGGAAAACTCCCACGATAATAAAATAAAGATTCAAATATAAGCCATTGGCCTTCAGTAAAAATTGAGAAATCGGACGGGAGATTGCTGCTCTTTACCTGCTGATCGCCAACTAATTTTGGATGAAGAATAAAAATATACATTTCGTAAGCCTTGGATGTGCCAAAAACCTCATTGATTCCGAGGTGATGGCGGCTCTTTTGATAAAAGCCGGTTTCGGTATTACCCCCTCCGCGCAACAAGCCGATATCATAATCATTAACACCTGCACTTTTATTCTCCCCGCGAAAGAGGAATCTATCGAAGAGATCCTCCGGATGGCTGAGTATAAAAAGGATGGAAAGTGCGGGCATCTGGTCGTGACGGGCTGTCTCCCGCAGAGATACGGGAAGACCCTTCAAAAAGAAATTCCTGAAATTGATCTTTTGCTGGGAACCGGTGAAATTCCTAAGGTTGCCGATTTTGTAGGGAATCTTTTAGAAAATGATTCTTCCGACCGTCAATCCTTCATAGGGAACCCCTTCTTTCTTATGGATTCTACCTATTCCCGTCTCCTTTCCTCATCCGGCTGCAGCGCTCACCTGAAGATTGCCGAGGGATGTTCAAATTGCTGTTCCTACTGTGTGATACCTTCCGTACGCGGGAAATACAGAAGCAGAGAAGTAAACGACATACTGAAAGAAGCGGAAATGCTCGCAAGGGCTGGGATAAAAGAGATAAATATTACCGCTCAGGACACAACTTTGTATGGACTCGATCTGAAAGGAAAACCCGGTCTGAGTTTCTTGTTGAGAGAGATGGCCTCTTTAGACGGAATCGAGTGGATAAGGCTTCTCTATGCCTATCCGGCGTATCTCACAGGAGAGATTCTTAAGACCATAGCGGAGGAAGAGAAGATCTGTAACTATATCGATATTCCGATCCAGCATATCGATGATGATGTCCTGAAGGCAATGAACAGAAAAGGCGGTAGCGGGTACATTCGCGATACTTTAAATCTGGCAAGGGAGGTTATTCCGGGAGTTGCTCTCAGAACCTCTCTTATCGTGGGGTTTCCGGGAGAAACTCCGGAAAAATTTGAGAAATTACGCGATTTCATAAAGTGGGCGAGGTTCGAAAATCTCGGAGTGTTCCAGTATTCAAGGGAGGAGGGGACGGCGGCGGCCGATTTTCCCGCCCATATTCCTGAAAAAGAGAAGGAACGGAGAAAAAATGTCCTGATGGAAGAACAGTCGAAAATCTCCCATGAAATAAATCAATCCCGTATCGGTCAACTTTCCGATGTTCTGATAGAAGATAAAATTGATAGTTCTGATTTCCCGTACATCGGCAGGATAAGAGGCCAGGCGCTGGAAATAGACGGAATAACATACGTCAGCGCGGATGACGCGGCGGTTGGGGATATTATACCCTGCAGAATAACATCAGCCGATGTGTATGACCTCTTTGCCGAAAAGATAGACAGTAAATCTGCGTAGAAAAAATTTATTCCGCTTTCCCGAAGGGGGCAAAATAGTATTTTATATCTAGGCAAATTTGACTTTTGGCATAATCTTAATATATAGTTGTTCTATTAGTTCATAGAGAGCGGGGCATCAGAGTAAATTCCTTCCCGTGTGATCGGGGAAAACCAAGTTGGAGGTGCACAGACTTTGTCGGATATTATGCGACTACAGGACGTCCTAAATTGCTACGCGGCCAATCTGAAAGGTGTGGAGGAAAATATGGAGAAATATCTCCACTCGGAAATACTCCTCATACCCCAGGTTTCCAGTTATCTGATAAGCAGCGGTGGAAAAAGATTCAGACCCCTCTTACTATTGATTGCCTCGGATCTCTGCGGCTACAAGGGTAAAAATCATTATCCTATGTCAGCTGTTATTGAATTTATTCATACGGCATCGCTTCTTCACGATGACGTTGTTGACCACGCAAACACGCGGCGGGGCAAGGTTTCGGCCAATAACGTCTGGGGGAACTCCGCCAGTGTCCTTGTGGGGGATTTTCTCTATTCCAAATCCTTCAAGCTAATGGCTGATTACGGCAGTTTTCCTATAGTAAAGCTTCTTTCCACCACCACGAACACGATGGCGGAAGGTGAAGTTCTGCAGCTCATGAAGTGCGGCGATATAAATATCACCGAAAAGGATTATCTGTCTGTGGTTGAGAAAAAAACCGCCATTCTGATTTCCGCGGCCTGTGCCGTGGGGGGTATTCTGGCGGGAGCGTCTGAGGAAAAAGTCGGCGCATTGACCAAATTCGGCATAAGGCTCGGCATGGCCTTTCAGATAACGGACGACACACTTGATTATGTCGCCGTGGAGGAAGAGTTCGGGAAGGCCATAGGCAAGGATATCGAGGAAGGCAAGATCACGTTGCCTCTCATATATACACTTAAGAAATGTTCTCCCGAAGAGAAGAAGGCTGTTAAAAAAACGGTAAAGAACGATAATCCTGATATCGAAGATATCGGTGAAATCGTTTCCCTGATCGAAAAATACGGGGGGATAGAATATGCCCTCAATAAAGCAAAGACGTATATTGACGAGGGGAAAGCCCTTCTTGAACCATTTGAAGACTCGAAGGCAAAAACATCTCTCCTGACAATTGCCGATTACATCGTTGAGAGAAAGCTGTAGCCCCGTTCCCGCATAAATTCCGGATAGCCTCTAATTTCTGATGACAGATGTGGTTTTTTAGGCGTGAACGTTAAAAAAACCCTCGCCGCCGGTTGAACCGGTATGTCTATTTATCTTAAGTTTTACCCCGCCTCGCAAAAAACCACAAAGAGGAGTCGGCAATGACGGCAGAAGAAGCAATTAAAGGTAGGCGAAGCATAAGAAAATTTAAA
>CAZZBF010000019.1:0-21623 GCA_964652795.1 uncultured Syntrophales bacterium
GCACAAACTTCCATCATCAAAAGACGACGGCAGATTTACAAAATGATTAACGGGCTGTTGCCCAAATTTGGGCAACAGCCCGTTTCAGTCCTGACCAGTCTCAAAGTTTTCTATCCATCATAAGCGCCTTTAATACGGCAAACCCTTCTTTTTCAAGGTTATAGGCAATCAGGTCCACGATGTCTTTTTCATCATCCACAACCAGTATTTTTATGGGCATAACTGATACCTCAAGTTATTTATGAATCGGCTCTATTTAAAAAAGGTGTTTCAGTAAATCTTTTAGATTACCTATTTTTACGAGTTTCATCCCCGTTTCTGAAGATACATTGCGTGAGAGGGTCTTCGGAAGGATACATCTGCCAAACCCCATTCTTGCCGCCTCTTTAATCCTCGATTCCATCCGGCTTATTCCCCGCACTTCACCCGTGAGGCCGACCTCACCAAAAACAACCGTACCCGCATCTATCGGACGGTCAAGAAAACTGGAGGCAATCGAAGAGACTATCCCCAGGTCAACCGCGGGTTCATCCACCTTAACCCCACCGGCAACGTTTATAAATATATCGTGACTACCCAGATGAAGGCCGCATATCTTGTCCAGAACGGCAACCAGCAGAGACACTCTGTTGTGATCAACCCCTATGGATGTTCTCCTCGGCATACCGAGATTCGTGGGACTTACCAGCGACTGAATCTCTACCAGTATCGGTCTCGTTCCTTCAATACTCGGCACAACCACGGAGCCGGCAACGCCTTCAGGTCTTTCCGCTAAGAAAAACTCCGAAGGATTGGCAACTTCGTTGAGGCCGTTGTCTCTCATTTCAAAGACACCGATTTCATTGGTCGGCCCGTATCTGTTCTTTATACCCCTTATAATCCGGTAAGCGTGCCCCGAATCTCCTTCGAAATAGAGAACAGTATCCACCATATGTTCCAGCACTTTCGGCCCCGCGATAGCCCCCTCTTTGGTAACATGACCGATAAGGAAAACAGGTATTCCCGTTTTTTTCGAAAGGAAAATAAGCCGCGCCGAGGATTCTCTCACCTGCCCGACACTGCCGGGAGCGGAAGAGAGAGCTGATGAATATACCGTCTGAATGGAATCGACCACTACTACCTGCGGCGTTATTTCTTTAATATATTTCAGGATGTTTTCTAAATCTATTTCAACAAGCACCAGAAGATCTTTCGATGAAGCGCCTATCCGCTTCCCTCTGAGTTTGATCTGTCTTGCCGATTCTTCCCCTGTGATATAGAGAACCTTGTACCCTCTTTCGGCCAGATTCTGCAAGGCCTGAAGGAGGAGGGTTGATTTTCCGATCCCCGGATCACCGCCGACAAGTATGGCGGAACCGCCCACGATGCCGCCACCGAGAACCCTGTCAACTTCATCAATTCCGACCTTAAGCCTCTCTTTCTCATCCGCCTCGATGGCGTCAATAGGCGTTGGGGGTTCATTGAACTGAAGTTCCGCGGAAATACCTGAACCGGAATCCCTCATTTCCTCTTCAACAAAACGGTGCCATTCACCGCAGGAAGGACACTTGCCGAGCCACTTCGGTGATTGATAACCGCAATTCTGGCAGAAAAAAGTGGTTTTTATTTTCTTCAATTATGGATTCCTCCGCTAACCGATAGCGCATCAAGTATGTTCTTTTACAGACAGGAAATGTGGCTTTCCCCGCTTACAGAGCGGGGCTTCTGGTGTGCTCCCGATTAATATATGTTCTTTTTACATTCCGGTCAATATCAATTACAAATCCGAAATATCTTGAGTAATAAAAATATTTCTGATATGTGATTTTAATGTAAAAAATTAAGGGGAAGGTGTTATGCATAATCCAAATTTTAGTTCAGGACCCTGTAGCAAGAGACCTGGATGGAACCTGGATGTTCTAAAAGACGCCCCAGTCGGGCGTTCCCATCGAAGTGCCATCGGAAAGGGTAAGCTTGCAGAGGCGATCCGTAAAAGCAGAGAGTTATTGAAGGTTCCGGATGATTATTTGCTCGGAATACTTCCCGGGTCTGACACCGGTGCGTTTGAAGCAGCCATGTGGATACTTCTCGGTCCCAAACCGGTGACTGTGCTTGTATGGGAAAGTTTTAGCGCAGGTTGGGCAAATGACATTAAAAATCAATTAAAACTCAATCCCACGATCTTCGAAGCAGATTACGGCAAAATTCCGGATTTTAAAGAAATAAACTGGAAAAACGACGTGGTATTTGTTGCAAACGGAACCACAAGCGGAGTAAAAATTCCCGATTGGGACTGGATCCCTCGGGAAAGGGAAGGCTTATCACTTTGTGATGCCACAAGTTGCGCGTTTGCAATGGACATTGACTGGTCAAAAGTCGACTCATTAACATATTCCTGGCAGAAATGCCTTGGTGGTGAAGCCGCCCACGGTGTACTTGTCTTAAGTCCAAAGGCCGTTGAGAGAGCGGAATCGTACGATCCCCCATGGCCGATGCCCAAAATATTCCGGATAAAGAAAGGTGGCAAGGTTGACAAATCTATCTTTGAGGGAAGTACTATAAACACGCCTTCAATGCTTTGCGTTGAAGATTATATAGATGTGTTAAACTGGGCCGGAGATATGGGGTTAGACGGTCTTATCGAGAGAAGTAACGCCAATCTTAGAGTTATCGAAGAATGGGCTGAAAAGACTTCCTGGATCGGTTTTCTTGCTGAATCTAAGGAAATCCGCTCAAATACCTCTGTCTGTCTCGCAGTGACGGATGAAAAATTCAAATCACTATCCTCGGCAGACCAGAGCGCTCTTGTTAAAAGTGTCACCAGCAGATTGAGCAAGGAAAATGCCGCCCATGATGTAAGTTCTTACAGGGACGCTCCCGCCGGATTTCGTTTCTGGTGTGGTCCGACTGTTGAACCATCAGACGTAAAGACAGCAGTAGAAGCACTGGAAAGAGCATATCTGGAAGAGGTTGCCAAGTTATAAGGAATTTTGCGGAAAAAATAATTTCTTATTTCTCAAAAATAAAGGAGAAATGAGAGGTTTTAATTCTATGCTTCACATGAAAATTCCCCCTGCTCCATTTAGCAAGGCCGGGAAGGGGGGTTTTTATGCCCGGTTTTGACCGTTTGGTCATGCCAAAAATTTTAAAGCAGGAGGAAGACATAAAATGAAAAAAGTTCTCGTAAGTGACACCCTCGCCAATGAGGGTATCGAGATATTTAAAAATGCTCCGGGGATTGAAGTCGACGTAGCGACAAACCTTACCCCCGATGAGCTTAAAGGGGTAATAAAGGACTACGACGGTCTCGCCATAAGGAGTGCCACCAAGGTTACCAAGGAACTGATAGATAAAGCCGACAATCTCAAGGTAATAGGAAGAGCCGGAATAGGACTTGATAATGTTGACGTTAACGCGGCGAGTAAGAGGGGTATTGTGGTTATGAATACTCCCGGTGGTAACACCATCACTACCGCGGAGCACGCCATATCGCTGATGCTTTCTCTCGCGAGGAACATTCCCCAGGCTACAGCTTCCATAAAAGCTCAAAAGTGGGAAAAGAAAAAATTTATGGGAACAGAGGTCTATAATAAGACTCTCGGAATTATCGGTATCGGGAGAGTTGGCTCCATCGTGGCCAACCGGGCATTGGGTCTAAAAATGAACGTGATCGCTTACGATCCGTTCATATCCCCGGATGTAGCGGAAAAGCTCGGTATCACCCTCGTCACTCTGGACGAGCTTTTGGAAACTTCGGATTTTGTATCCGTGCACGTTCCAATGACAAAGGAAACAAGAGGGATGGTCGACGCCGATATGATTGCCAAGATGAAAGACGGCGTTTTCATTATTAACTGCGCCAGGGGTGGAATCGTAAAGGAAAAAGATCTCTATGATGCCCTTGTCTCAGGAAAAGTCTCTGGTGCGGCACTCGACGTCTTTGAGTCAGAGCCGACGGACAACTGGGACCTCGTCTCCCTCGACAATGTTATCAGCACACCACATCTTGGCGCTTCAACGGATGAAGCTCAGAGGAACGTTGCTATAGCTATCGCCCAGCAGATAGTCGCATATCTCAGCGACGGGACAATAAAAAATGCTGTTAACTTCCCTTCGGTCAGCGCGGAAATACTAACAATAATCGGGCCGTACCTGGTACTTGCCGAGAAACTCGGAAAATTCCAGACCCAGCTCGTCTCCGGAGGTATAAAAGAAGTTGTCGTCGAATACAGCGGAGAGATCCTCGAATTCACGGTGGCTCCGATCACGACAGCCCTGTTAAAAGGACTTCTGACGCCGCTACTCAGCGAAAGTATCAATTATATCAACGCGCCTGTCATCGTTAAAGAGAGGGGCATAAATGTCATCGAATCGAAGAGTAGCGGAGTAAAAGATTACACCAGCATGATTTCCCTCACTATAAAAACGACCAGCGGAGAGAGTTATGCCGCGGGAACAATCTTCGGGAAACAGGATCCGAGAATTGTCAGGATTGATAAATTCACACTTGAGGCAATCCCTGAAGGCAACATGCTCGTGATATACAACTACGATAAACCGGGTGTCATAGGCAACATCGGTACGACCCTCGGGAAAAATGATGTTAACATCGCGGGGCTTCAGTTGAGCCGTGAGCAGGTAGATGGACAGGCACTCGTTGTCCTGAGTACGGACAGTTTAGTATCTGAAGATGTTATCCGCGAGCTGAAGAAGCTGCCCAATATAATTTCGGTAACTCAACTGGAAATATAAACATTTGAACAGGACATCTCCTTAATTAAAGATGGAGGCACACAATGTCAAAAGTGGTTATTGTTGTCGGAACCCAGTGGGGTGATGAGGGCAAGGGTAAGATTGTTGATCTGTACGCAGAAAGTGCAGATGTCATCGCAAGATTTCAGGGGGGAAACAACGCGGGCCACACTCTTGTGGTAAAAGGCGAGCAGACTATCCTCCACCTGATACCATCGGGGATACTTCACAATAATAAAATCTGTGTTGTGGGAAATGGCGTGGTTTTAGACCCGAAGGTCATTATAGAGGAAATTGATAATCTCAAAAGCCGAAACCTTTTTCCTTCAAGCACTTCTCTCTTCGTAAGCGAGAATGTTCATATCATTATGCCGTACCACCGAAGGCTGGATATCGCCCGCGAATCCCGAAAGGGTGGTAAAAAGATAGGGACTACCGGACGGGGAATCGGTCCATCTTACGAAGATAAGGTCACACGGGTGGGGATAAGGCTCTGCGACCTCCTTGATGATAAAGTATTCCGAGAAAAACTGAAAAGGAATGTTGAAGAAAAGAACTTCTTCCTGACGGAATTTTTCAAGGAGGAACCGGTCGACGAGCAGGAAATTTATAACGAATACAAAGAATACGCGGATCGTTTAAGACAATACGCGGCAAACACTTCGATCATTCTGAGCAGAGAGATAGAAAAAGGAAGTAATGTCCTTTTTGAAGGTGCCCAGGGGAACCACCTTGATGTGGACCACGGCACTTATCCCTTCGTTACGTCTTCAAGTACTGTAGCCGGTAATGCCTGTTGCGGGTCCGGCATAGGGCCCACACAAATAAGCACTGTAGTGGGAATATGTAAAGCCTACACTACGAGAGTCGGAGGAGGCCCATTTATTACAGAACTCTCCAATGAAATAGGGGAGAGAATACAGAAAGTCGGAATGGAATTTGGTGCAACTACCGGAAGAAAACGGCGTTGCGGCTGGCTTGATCTCGTTATGGTCAGACAGTCAGCCAGAATTTCCGGCATCACCGGGATAGCCTTAACAAAGCTTGATGTTCTAACCGGTATTGAAAAATTGAAGGTTTGTGTCGGTTACAAGGTCGACGGAAAAGAATTCACGGAATCGGTTCCTTCAAATCTACAGATATTATCGCAATGTCAGCCTATTTACGAAGAGATGGAAGGTTGGGTCGAAGATATAAGTACAGCCAGAGATATTGAGGAACTCCCCACTAATGCCAGAAAATATGTGAAAAGGGTTGAGGAACTTTCTGGAGTCAAGATATTTGTTGCTTCTGTGGGAGCGGGCAGAGAGGAAACAATCATCGTAGAAAATCCTTTTACTGATTAGATAGTTTCTTGTTGACAACCAAAGTTGCTTCCTGTTAAGAAGTGCAGCTTCAACGCACATTTGATGGGCCGTTAGCTCAGCCCGGTAGAGCAGCGGACTTTTAATCCGTTGGTCAGGAGTTCGAATCTCCTACGGCCCACCATCAATATCAGCGCCTTAGGGGAAGTCATTTAAAACTTCCCCTTTTTTTTGTTTTTTGTGAACGGGGTTCAAAACTGGCATAAAATGAGGAAGTTGTTTTCTACTTTCGTTATCCTAAGATGAAAGAAATTTAAGGTCGTTTTTGTAAAAATCCAGAGGTTTTTCACATGAAACAAAAACCGTCTTACGAGGAGTTGGAACGAAGAATCAAGAAATTAGAAAGAAAATCTTTTGAAAAAAAAAGAATCAAGGAAGCACTGCGCAAAAGCGAAGAACGTTACCGTGCGTTATTTGACAACAATCCTGTTGACACTATCATCGTGGATCATGAAGCCAGGATTACCGGATATAACCTGGCAAGAAAAAGGTCGGATGGTAGATTGCCGATTATTAATAGCGATGTGATGTACAAGAATTATGCCGGCAGGCATAAAATTAATATGTTCGAAGAATTGATGGATTGCATCAAATCAGGCATATCTAAAAATTTCGTTGAACAAGAGTATGGGAATAAATTTCTTGACATAAAGATAGCCCCCTTCTCTGAAGGAGCTATCATAACATCAATAAACGTGACGAACCGGAAACAGGCAAATGAAGCGCTGCGGGAATCTGAAGCAAGATACCGCAGTGTATTTGAGAATACAGGCACCGCCACCGTAATTGTTGAAGAAGATATGAGTATCGTTATAGCTAACGCCAAATTTGAAAAACTATCCGGATATTCGAAAGAAGAAATAGAAGGCAAGATGAACTGGACGATATTTATAGCAGAGGAAGATATTGAAAGAATGAAGGAGTATCATGTTAAAAGAAGAAAGGATGGAGAGGAATTGCCGACAGAATATGAGTTTCGTTTTGTTGACAGACAAGGAAATATCAAGGATATAGTTCTCAAAGTTGAAATTATTCCCGGAACAAAGAGAAGCATTTGTTCCTTAATGGACGTTACACCTCTCAAGAATTCCTTAAAAGAAAAAGAGGTGCTTCTTCAGGAGATACATCACAGAGTCAAAAACAACATGCAGATAATCTCCAGCATCCTCAACCTTCAATCGGAATATGTAAAGGACAAGGAATCCCTCGAAATGTTCAATGAGAGCCGAAATCGTATTTTTTCCATGGCGTCCGTCCATGAAAAGCTCTACCAATCTAAAGACATGGCAAAAATTGACTTTAACGATTATATAAGAAGCATAACCAAACATCTCTTCAGCACCTATGTTGTTGATCCCAATGCTGTCAAGCTGCACGTTAACTGTTCCGATGTATTTCTTGATATTAACAAGGCCGTTCCCTGCGGTCTGATTATAAATGAGCTGATTTCCAACGCATTAAAACACGCATTTCCCAAAGGCAGTAAAGGAGAAATTGCTGTCGGTTTTCATCCAGACGGTGATAACAGATTGACACTGGTTGTCAGTGACAACGGCACAGGACTCCCGGAAGATTTCGATATAACCATTGTTAAGACACTAGGCCTGCATTTAGTACGCGCTTTGGTTACTCAACTCAAGGGAACCATGGAGGTTGAAAGGAACGACGGTACCGCATTTAAGGTTACGTTTGCCATATAAAAGACTGCTCTCGGTTCGTCTGTTTTTAAACACAATATATCGTACTTTACGCAATAAAAATTTGCTTTATCTCATCAAATAAAATCTTTGCATTATATCCGATTCCTGTAAAATTCCTTGATTTAATACAACATTTCAGCGTAGTGTCCTATAAACTTCCCAAAGGAATTTGGGGAATTTACGGAGGGATCGGAGAAGGAGAATGAATAAAAGACAGCAATTAGAAAAAAAGTACAAAGTTAACTCAGCCGGTGTTATTGAGTCTCCCGGAAGTTATGAAGGTGAAAGGATTTATGTGCCGTACTTTTATGAGGCGCCCTTTGACCGAAAACCAGACATCAGAGAAGTCGGCACGATAGGTTTCATTGTAAACCGTCAGGATGCCGAGCTGTTTCCCGAATTCCTAAAAGAGGGGGAAATTGTGAGAATTTATCTCGCCAACAGCGCCGGGGCGGTATATGAAGCAACATGATAAACACAGAAGGTGATACCTTCCCATTTCAACGGCACTCTAAAATTACCTGTCGTAATTTCAAATGTTATATCACCTGACTTTTAAAATACTTTCCTTCAATTGAAGCTCCCTGCAGCAAGCTGCGAAGAACGAAGTAATTCTAAGAACCATGCCCTCGCTGTTCAGTTCAACCCCTTACAGTTTCACGAAGCGGGTATGACATCTTGTAGTCCTTTCTCTTGACAGACAAAGACATTTCACTTTATACTTTTCGTACCTATAAGGAATTTTCATAAAATATCAAGAGCTTCAAAATGGTTCAATCACAAACTATTGAGCGTGCAGCCAAAGTGCTCGACGCAGCGGTAATTAAAACTCCTCTGGTCTACTCCAATTACTTCAGCGAAAAGTTTGGTGTACGCGTCTACCTGAAATTGGAAAATCTTCAAAAGACCGGCTCGTTTAAGTTTCGGGGAGCTTACTATAAGCTGGCAAAAATCCGCGGCCATCTCGGCAAAGGGGGCGTGGTGGCAGCGTCGGCTGGAAATCATGCCCAGGGAGTGGCTCATGCCGCTTACCTGATGGGGGTTCCCGCCATTGTTGTCATGCCGGAATGGGCATCCATCAGCAAACAGATGGCCACCCGATCCTACGGCGCCGAGGTAATTCTAAGCGGAAAGAACCTGACAGAAAGTCTGGTCCACGCCCGAAAACTGGGAGAAGAAGACCGCACCTTTATTCATCCTTATGACGACGAGGATATCATCACCGGCCAGGGGACCATTGGTCTTGAAATTTTATCCGAGCTGCCTGAGGTTGACACTATTATTATCCCCATTGGCGGCGGGGGCCTGATCGCCGGAGTTGCCACAGCGGTGAAAGCCCTTCGGCCGCAGACAAGAATTATTGGTGCACAGTCGGCCGCCTGTGCCTCGGCCCTCGCTGCCCGGCGCCTCGGCAAACCGGTTGCCATACCAGCCAGAAAATCACTGGCGGACGGCATCAGTGTCAAACAAACGGGTAAACTGACCTTCGCCGTTATAGAATCTCTGGTGGATGATATCTTTACCGTGGAAGAAGAACAGATTGCCGCAGCCATGCTTGATCTCCTGGAACGCAAGAAAATACTGGCCGAAGGGGCTGGGGCGGTCCCCCTGGCGGTCTTGGAAAACCACCAGTTCAGCCGTACACCGGAATGTGCGGTGGCCCTTGTTATCAGCGGCGGCAACGTAGACAGTCACCTGCTGGGAAGAATTCTCCATCAAGGACTTTTCCGGACCGGTCGCATTCTAAGATTTTCGGTTCATCTGGAGGATGTTCCGGGTGCTCTTGCCGAACTTCTGAAAGTTATAGCTGAACATCAAGGCAATATTCTTCATATTCTTCATGACCGCATGGGGCATCATCTGCCTCCGGTCTTGAGTCGAGTGGAGCTGGAAGTTGAAACCCGTGATTTCAAACATATAAAGCAACTAATGGACGCATTCGCTTCCCGGGGTTACGAAGTGGAGATCCGTTGAACTTTATTATTGAAAAACTCTCAGCCCACAGGGCGGTACTTGCGGACGTGCTCCCGATGAAAATATGGTTTTCCGTGAGGCACGCAGGCATACATTTCAACTGTATCACCAGAGGACATAGCGATGACAAAGTCATTCTCAGAGGATTTTCATATATATCTTCAGCCTACTAAATTCATTGACAGCGATTCGCCGCTGATAATTGAATTCGCACGAAAATCCGCGAAAGGCGCAGCGACACGGGTCGAAAAGGCGGTCAAAATTTTCTATGCCGTTCGTGATCAGATACGATATGATCCATACAATATCGATATATCCCCCGAATCTTTCAGGGCAAGCGCAGTTCTGGCTAAAAAATCCGGTTTCTGTATAGAAAAGGCCGTTCTCCTCACGGCCACGGCACGCGCTCTCGGAATTCCCGGTCGCCTCGGATTTGCCGATGTCCGAAATCATCTGACGACCAAACGCCTCAGAACGCTGATGCGGACAAATCTGTTTGTTTTTCACGGCTATTCGGAGTTGTTTTTAAACAAAAAATGGGTTAAGGCAACACCTACGTTTAATCGTTCTCTCTGCAAACGATTCGGTGTTCACCCGATTAATTTTGACGGAAACAACGACTCCACATTCCATGAATTTGACACAGAGGGGAAAAAACATATGGAATATACCAATGATCGAGGGCACTTTGCAGACCTGCCCCATGAAAAGATAATGACCACATTAAAAGATCATTACCCCTTTTATTTTAAAAAAGACAGAGATGCATCCGCCGACACATTTGAAGAAGAAGCCGCAAAAGAGCAATCCGTAAGTTAATAATCATGATATTCAGCAAACCCGAAATATGTTTCTTTATGTTTTCCTGAAACAAAAGGCATTCCTTAAACTGAATCAATTTTTTAACAATTCTTGCCATCCTTGGTTATTTATGAGAAAATATTTTTGTTTTCATCTCGTAAGTATCGTGTCACAACCAATTTAACCTTTAGGAGGTACTTGTAATGCCGACATCAAAAAAAAGAAGATTTGGTGTGATGTGCACTCTCTTAATTTTTTTCTTTTTCGGCTGCGCGGGTCTGTTTAACGGAAACTTCGGCACAATAACTCCGGATCGGAATGTCACGCATAATTATGAAACCTATCAGGTAAATCCCAATTTCAATTACTACATAAGTGGTTCTGATATCTATCCTAATGCAATAATCGGAATAGATAAACGCTATTCTCTCGATTCCACGCTGTGGAAGAAAATTGAGTTTACTCCTCAAAAGCTCAGGATCCTTGTCAGCGATATGAAGTCAAGGGTTTCCGAATCAAGCCAATCATTACAAGGATTTATTATGCTGGATCCCCATGGGAATATTGTTGGAAACTGGTATTCTATACTTTCAGCAAGGACAACAATTAAAATGGGAGAAGATAACAAGGTGATTGTTTTTACTCCCGATCTCGAAACCTATAAAGAAAAAGAGCACGAAGATAGGGAGTTACATTAATTCCACGATTAAACATTCCTTGCGGCACGCCCCTGCACCTGCCGCAAGGAATGTAACTGTGAGCAGTTGTTCCCATTCTCTTAATAACCGGAGCATTTTCCACAGGCTCCGCCATTCAGGCGGGGAGACTTATTGCTGTTTTCCGCAAAACCTATGAATATTGCAACCACTATAATTCCGATATTTGCCATTATTATACTGGGGTGGTTCGCCCGCTGGAGAGGATTCATGCCTACGGCATTTTTAGAACCGGCAAACAGACTGGTTTACTATCTTGCATTACCTGCCATGATTTTTCTGTCAATTTCCAAGGCTTCCCTGAAAACCGAGTTCAATATTGTCGTCCTTCTTATTACCCTTTTTGCCGTTCTGTTCGTTTTTGCCGCTGTCTGGGGCGTGGGCTCCGCACTTCATATCAAACATCGCCAGCTTGGCACTCTTGTGCAATGCTCTTTTCATGGAAATCTGGGATACATAGGTCTTGCCGTGGCGTATTACTTTCTTGGGAATGAAGGTTTTGTCCGTGCCGGTATAATTGCGGGTTTTGTAATAATTCTTCAAAATTTTCTTGCCGTGGTTGTGCTCCAGTTGAATGTCGATAATATCCAGGCAAAACATAATAAATTAAACATGGCCCGGAAAATACTGGGCAATCCGATAATATTAGCGGCCATAGCCGGTATACTATTTTCAATGATGGAAGTTTCAATGCCTGTCGTCATTGATCGTAGCCTTGGCATTATGAGCAACCTTGCGTTTCCCATGGCACTATTGATAATAGGGGCTTCTCTGTCTTTTAAATTAATGCGGTTGCGGATATTTTCAGTTTTTGCCGTGGATGCCGTGAAACTGATCCTGCTTCCTGCTCTCGGCTTCGCATTATATCGTTTACTGGGTCTTACACCCAAGGACTATCTGCCTGGTCTTATCTTGCTAGCATCGCCGACTGCCGTTATAACCTACGTAATGGCAAAAGAAATGAGCGGCGATACAGACTTGGCCGTTGCCACCGTTTCTACCTGCACGATGTTGTCGGCAGTAACATTTTCTCTATGGCTGAAAATTGCGGGTTAATTTTTTCTGTTTAATGACCAAATTCTTACGACATAAAATGAGCTGTTCAGGTATTTCTATTAACTGAGTTATTAGCAGATTTAGGGGGAATAAAATGAAATTATTACTATTTATCATGTCCGTTTTATGGATCGTCGAGGGAACTTTTTTAATAATTTATACGGAAGGCACCCGCAAGTTTATGGAGACAACTTTTTTTAAAATGAACATAAAAATAATGGCTGTCCTGGCGCTGATTTTCGGATTATTTTTTCTGGTAGCGGCCTTTTATTTCAGGGAGATGTTCTGGCTCGCCTTTCTACTGGGAATAATAGCGATAGTAAAAGGTGTTTATCTGTTTGTAGCGCCACCAAATCAGGTTAAAGCCCTTTTAGAGTGGTGGTTCCATAAAGCCAGCGGTGAAACCATCCGTGCAATGGGACTGATAGCGATTATTCTTGGAGCCGCCATATTATCGTATATTGTATAGCCCCATTGACCAATAAAATGGTTAAGATGAAACGCCATTATTCAAAAAAAAGAGCTCCGAAGAAATATCATGGAAGACGAAAGAAACCGGCACTTCCAAGAACAATGAAACCGGAAGCAGAATCCGTGCTCCGCGACACCTTTTCAAAAATAGGCCGGCCGCCTCAGGCACCTTTTACACCGGATTCTTTTCAGCAAAAGGCACTGAAAGCCATAAAAAGGACGGATTGTCTGGTAATGGCACCTACCGGTGCCGGGAAGACATGGATCGCCGAGGAGGCAATCGCGCATACCTTTGAAAGAGGAGGCCGTTCGTGGTACGCGTCCCCCCTGAAGGCACTGACTAATTCAAAATGGGTAGAATTCGGGCATCGTTTCGGAAGCAATAATGTCGGTATTCTGACAGGGGACACAAAAGAGAACGTCGACGCCCCGATCGTGGTAGGGACAACGGAAATTCTGAGAAATCAACTCTACGATGTGATGCACACCGGCGAGGATTTGAATTGCGACCTGGTCATCCTCGATGAAGCGCATTTTCTGGGTGATGAAGAGAGAGGGGTCGTATGGGAAGAGGTGATGATTTATCTCCCCGCAAGGATAAACCTCCTGATGTTGTCCGCAACTGTCGGAAACGGTTACACGATATCTGCGTGGCTCAGCTCTATGCGAGAAAAGGAATGCGTGGTAATTAAAGAAGAAAAAAGGCCTGTCCCGCTTTATCCACTGTTTCTCCATCCCTCGGGCAAGATAAAGCCTTTCCTGGATAAGAAAAACCTCTACAGCAAGGTCAGGATTTTTATGGAAGACAAATCAACCCGACGTTACAGGCAATCACGTACACTTCCATCTTTTGGTGAAATCATCCGGGTGCTTGCGAGGTTTAAATTGCTTCCCGCTATTTTTTTTCTTAAGTCACGATCTGAATGCGACGCGGCCCTGGGCACCTGCGGGAAATCCTCAAAACAATACGAGGATACCTCATTCAACGACGAGCTCTCTCTCATTCTTGAGCGTTTCCCCTACATGAAAAACCACAAGCAACTTTATAATCTCCGCTTTTCACGGGTGGGCGCGCATCATGGCGGACAGCTCCCCTCCTGGAAAGTTTTGATCGAAACCATGATGAAAAAGGGGTTTCTGGACTCAATATTCGCCACAACCACAGTCGCGGCCGGAGTTAATTTCCCGGCAAGGACGATTGTCCTGTTCAATTCGGATCAGTTCAACGGTCATGAATTTATCCCTTTAAACGGTACGGAATTTCACCAGATGACCGGAAGAGCTGGCAGAAGAGGACAGGACAAGATTGGTTTCATGCTGGCTGTTCCCGGAAGGTTCATGGATGTAAAACATATAAAGAACCTTCTCTCCGCAAAGCCTGAAGATATCAAAAGCCGGATCAGGAATGACTTTTCAATGATACTCAATCTCCTTTTGTCGCATACCCCGGAAGATATCAGGAATATTTTCGAAAAATCCCTTGCCTCTTTTCAACAGTCAAAGGGGGGAGAAGCGAGATCGAATCTGTGGAAAGATTTTCAGAAACATTTGGCATTCTTAAAAGCAGAAAAATTTGTAGACGAACAGGATCGGCTGACAGAGGATGGTATCTGGGCCGCAAGGTTGAGACTCGACCAGCCACTGCTAATTGCAGAATGTCTGAGGAATGACGCTTTTCCAAAAGATGATGAAAAACTTTTAGCCGCTGTTATTGCCCCGTTTGTTTACGACGGTGACCAGGAAATAAAGATACCCTCCAAAAGGGTTCCAAAAAAGCTGAAAGCCGCATACAACAGGATAGTTTCAGCGGTCGGTCCAATCTCTGAAAGGATGATGGAAGCCGAATTTACAGTCAACCCTCTCAAATCCTGGACCAGCGTAATCCTCTATGACTGGGCGGGAGGAGCTCCCTGGGATACAATCATTGAAAAGTGGGGGGTTGCGGATGGTGACATGGCCATGCTTATTTCAAGAACCGCCGACAACCTGAAGCAGATTGCTTCATTAAAAGATTCTCACCCGGACATCGCCGCTCTTGCGGAAAACGCGAGGGAAGCCATATTGAGAGAACCGGTAGTTTTTGAATATGACTATTAGAGAGCTTTGCAAAATATAATTTCCCAAACTTTGCTCAGCTTATGGTAAGTTTTGCAAAGGTTTCTATTAGTTATCCGTTTTCGCTTCTTCTATCCGGGAAAGTAAACCGAGTTTGTGGACGGTTTTTTTTATGAATACATCCGTTTTGCTATCCAGTTCTCTGAATATTTTGAGAAAATGCTTTGCTTCATCCGTCAAAGTCATTCCTTTATGGTTTGGGTTATTTTCTACCAGCTTAACCCCTAATCGTTTTTCAGATGCCTTTATCCTGCCCCAGGCCGCACGGTATGACATGTTGAGTTTTTTGGCGGCTTTATTTAAACTTTGACATTCTTCTATTGCTTCAAGCAGATTTTCGCGGCCTTTGCCGAAAAGAACCTTGCCGTCTTCCTCTACCCATATCCTATGCTTGATTTCCATAATGAAATTATACCTTCGCCTACGTTTTACTCAACCTCGACATCCATAGCTATTGAATCTTACTACAAGACTGAGTAAAAGTAAAGACCTCATAAGTCAGTTTGGCAAAGAGTATGCCGGTCATCATTGGAGCCTTTATTTACTAGCTGAGAGAACGTGTTCGCAACACATCCACAGGAAGTATCAACCGAAAAAATCTTATGAAACTATTAACGTGAACAAACCGTTTTTAATAGTGGACGAGCCCTTACCTACCTGAACCTATGGTAAATATTACAAAAATCCTTAAGGCGTTCTGCCCTGTGGACAGATATTTTAGCTATGTCTAAAAAAGCATAATTTTCTTTACAATTAATTTTTTTTTTGATATGAAGCCTTACGTTATGTCATATGTGGCATATTTGTATGCCCGTTATTACGGTCATGCCTTACCACTAACTCTAATCAAAATCACACGGGAAAGGAGTTTCGTTATGCGTCACCATATCTTGAAGATGCTCATCATCGGTTTTATCATTCTGGGATTGTCCTTGCCGGCTGTAGCCGGTGAAAAACTTCTGGTGGCAGTCGCTGCGAATTTTATTTTACCATCGGGAGAACTGACAAAGATGTTCCAGGACCGGACAGGCATAGCTACCGAAGCGACATACGCATCGACTGGCAAATTATACGGTCAGATCGTCAAAGGCGCGCCGTACGATGTCTTTTTTGCCGCCGATGAAAAAAGGCCTAACCTTCTCGACAAGCAGGGGCTTTGCGATAAGCCTTTCGTATACGCGAGGGGACAGGTTGTAGTGTGGACGGCGAATAAGGCGCTGTGCGGAGCAGCGAACTGGCAAACCGTTGTGAAAAATCCGAAAGTCAAAAAAATAGCCATTGCCAATACCGAGAGCGCACCTTACGGTACTGCGGCGATGATCGCTCTTAAGAAGGCCGGATTGTGGGACACATTGAAAGGAAAATATGTTTTCCCTCAATCAGTTGCCCAGTCTTTTCAATATGCCGAGACGAAAAGCGCCGATGTAGGGTTCTGCGCATATTCATCCGCCCTCTCCGATAAAGGAAAGAAGGGCTGTTTTTATACGGTCCCGGAGGCTCCGACGACTGTGCAGGCCGCCTGTATTCTCAAACGAACGGAAAATCGCTCGGCTGCGGAACGATTTGTTGCATTCATAAGATCGCCGGAAGCTCAGAAAATCAAGGAGAAATACGGATATCGGTAAATGGATCTGACCCCTCTCTATCTCTCTCTGAAACTCGCATTAGTAACGACGGTGGTGCTCGTCATAATGGCTGCGCCGCTCACGTATCTGCTTGTATACATCCGCTTTGCCGGCAAGTCATTTTTCGAGGCATTACTCACTCTCCCCATGGTGCTGCCGCCGACGGTCCTCGGCTTTTACCTGCTTCTGATCATGACACCCCAGGGTAATATCGGCTGGTTCTGGGAAGCCGTGACCGGTTCCCCCCTGATTTTCACCTTCGCGGGAATTGTCGCGGCTTCACTCGTTTATAGCCTGCCTTTCGCCATTCAACCCATGAAAGCGTCCTTCGAAAAGATCGACCGCCGCCTTCTGGAGAGTTCATATGTCCTTGGATTGTCACCCCTGGCCACGTTTTTCAGAGTCATTATTCCCAACGCGGTCAACGGACTTGCGGCATCGGCAATTCTCGTGTTCATCCATACCCTTGGCGAATTCGGAGTTATTCTTATGGTCGGCGGAAGCATACCCGGCGAAACAAAGGTCGCGTCCATCGCGATCTATGAGGCGGTAGAGGCTCTCCGCTATGGAGATGCCGCCAAAATGTGTCTGATCCTGGTACCGATCAGTTATCTCTTTCTCCTCCTTATTAACCGACTGACAAGGAAACAAATTTATGGAACTTAATATTTCGATAAAGAAAAAACTGCCCCATTTTGATATCGATGTTTCTTTCTCCTGCCGGAAGAACCGGCTTCTCGTTCTCGTAGGACCATCAGGAGCTGGAAAGACGACCATTATCAGAATCCTGGCGGGGCTTGATCGGCCCGACGAAGGGCGGATTACCTATAACGATGAAATCTGGGTGGATACGGACAAAAACATATTTCTCCCGCCGCAGAAGCGGTATGTGGGATATGTTTTTCAGGAATATACGCTGTTTCCCCATCTGACGGTCGCCAAGAATGTGGCGTTTTCCGCTAAAGATAAAGGAACGGTTCCGTCTCTTCTGCAACGGTTCAATATCCGGCATCTGAAAGATCAAAAGCCCGATAAAATATCAGGGGGTGAACGTCAGCGCTGCGCCATCTGTCAGGCTATGGCCCGGACCCCCCACCTTCTTCTGCTCGACGAACCCTTCTCGGCCCTTGACGCAGTGACCCGGCAGAATCTCCGCGAAGAAGTACGAAATCTGAAACGGGATTTGTCGATTCCTGTCATTCACGTAACTCATGACATATCGGAAGCCCTCTATCTTGGTGACGATGTACTCCCCATGGTAAGCGGCCGAATCGTCCGAAAATGGATGGTTCAGTTCATGCTGAAGGGCCGTCCTCTCGAGCAGGAAAGATTTTCTGAAGACATGGATGGTTACGATTCCCGCGACAGGAGAGATCTGTCCGTCCTGTATGATTCTCTGGAGGTGATTCAGTAGTGAATATCGGCCCCTATTCTTTTGACGAATATGTTCATCTGGTAAAGTCCTTCCACGGTAACGCCGCGCCCGGCATGATTATCGGCGGAATCATGGTCGATACGGCGCTTAACAATACACCAGACGGAGAATTCTTTGACGCGCTCTGTGAAACGGCAAGCTGTCTTCCCGATGCCGTCCAGCTCCTTACTCCCTGCACGGTAGGAAACGGATGGCTTCAGATCGCCAATTTCGGCCGATACGCCGTCACCCTATACGAAAAGTTCGGGGGAGAAGGAGTCCGGGTATATATCGATCCATCGACGCTCGACGCATGGCCGGCGATCAAGGAGTGGTTTTTTAAACTCAAACCGAAAAAAGATCAGGATTCACCAACCCTGTACGAGCAGATCAGACAAGCCGGGGCGGAGCTGTGTAAAATCCAGCGTATTCACATACACTCCCGTTTTATGGAGAAACAATCGAAGGGAAGCATCATCATCTGTCCTCTGTGCGGCGAAGCCTATCCATCAAAGGACGGCACTATATGTCGTGGTTGTGGCGATGAAAAACCCTACACAGATGTAGCCGCTTACCAATCCATCACAAAAAAACAAACACCGAAACTGGAGGCCGTGTTGGTCGAAGATGCCGTCGGGCGTTCCCTGCTCCATGATATGACCCGTATCATTCCGAACAGCGAGAAAGGTCCTGCCTTCAAGAACGGTCATGTGGTGGACAAGGATGATATTGATCTCCTTCTGACGATGGGAAAGAAAACCGTCTACGTCAAAGAAACAACAGCACCCGGCGATGAGTGGGTCCATGAAAACGAAGCGGCGTTAACGCTCGCCCGGGTTATGGCAGGCGATGGAGTTGCCCCCACGGACGTTCCGAGCGAGGGGAAGGTAACATTCAGGGCGGAGCAAAACGGTCTTCTCATTGTCGATGACGAGCGCCTGATTAATTTCAATTGTGTTCCCGATGTGATGTGTGCGAGCCGGCAGAGTTATTCCGTTGTATCCTGCAACGACAGGATCGGGGGAACCCGGGCTGTTCCCCTCTACCTTTCCCGGGTAAACCTCGATAAAGCTCTGGCGGTGCTGAACGGAAATCCTCTGTTTACCGTACTTCCCCTGCGGCAGCCCCGGGTGGGAATCCTCGTGACCGGAACGGAAGTGTACAAGGGATTGGTAAAAGACGGTTTTGTTCCCCTTATCCGCAAAAAGTTAGAGCGATTGGGAGCCCGTATTTTTCACTCCCGTATTGTTCCTGATGACCGCGACGCTATTTCCAGAGCAATCGGGGAATTGATCAAAGAAAATATTGATCTGCTCGTCACGACCGGGGGACTTTCAGTGGACCCCGACGACGTCACCCGTGCGGGATTAGAAGCCGCCGGCGCGACGGACATGCTCTACGGCGCACCTATACTGCCTGGAGCGATGACACTCCTCGCCCGTATCGGGGATGTTCAGGTTATCGGTGTTCCCGCCGGGGCATTGTATTTCAAAACAACGAGCTTCGACCTGCTGGTTCCTCGACTCCTGGCAGGTCTCACCATATCCCGGCATGACCTCGCACGGATGAGCAGTGGTGCATTCTGTCTTGAATGTCCAACGTGTCTGTATCCCCTGTGTCCCTTCGGCAGGTAGATACCACTATTTCTTTCGGATTCTGAAGAACAGGTTCTTCAGATTTGGTGTTCCGAATTCCTTTTCAAGGTCGGGTGAAAGTAAAACAGAGGTATACAGTGCAAATTATGAGGAAATCAATGTTTTATGAATCATTACGTCATAAATTTTTACGGCTGACCGAGCAAAATTCATTATTAGACAATGAGATAACAATCAGAACGCATATTTTGAAACCGACTGAGGCTATCGGCAATCCTGATAGAAAAGACTTTCCCCTCCTGAAGGGTAAGGAGGTTTTGATTCAGGCTTCATTCAACGAGGAGAAGGGACAGGCATATACCGATGCCCCATCAGAATTTTCCGGGCCTTTGAGAGATATTGTCAATCTTTCATTGGATGACTCCCGGAAAAAAGCACTATTTATAGCATCCCTTAATGCGGTAATGAAATACCTGCATCCGGATATAACGACCATTCACTGCAAAAATAATGAACCTGAGGAGTGCGCCAAAGAAATGGTGGCGTACGTAAAAACTTTAAATCCTCATTCGGTTGGCATTATCGGGCTGCAACCGGCCATTCTGGATGCTGTGGTCAAAATTCTGAGGGAAGAGAACGTAACCTGCTTGGATAGAGACGAAGACAACAGAGATAAAATTAAATACGGTGTTCCTATTGGATGGGGAGATAAGAAGGGTATTGAAAAACTGTTCAAAAACAGCGATGTCGTTTTAGCGACTGGATCCAGCGTGACAAATGGCTCGCTGGCAGATATTCTCGATATTGCCCGGAATCACGACGCACTTCTTTATTTCTACGGTGTGACTATCGTCGGAACTGCCCGGTTGATGGGGTTAAATCAGCTGTGTTTTAAAGCAACTTAAGCCCTTGCACACATAGAGTTTTCAAATCATCCGGCGTCTCAAAAAAACACAAACTTATGACCGCTTGAAGTAGGAAAGCGGCTTTTAATTGAAGGCAAGAAAATGAAAAGAAGCGCTTACCGAGTATTGTTTTTTCTTTTAGTAGCAATATGTTCTTTTATCTTTGTACCAACTGTTTTTGGAGATAACCGGGAAACACCGGCCATCGGGATGGCTGTCGAGTTTATGGATCATGCCGCCTGCGCTTACGTGGCCAGCGATAAGGGCTGGTTTAAAAAAGAAGGCCTTGAGGTATCCGCATACGAGAGTTATGTGACCGGTATGGCCCTGGCGGCTGCCTTGGCAAGAGGAGACATTCAGGTAGCATATATGTGTCTTGTCCCTGCCATTAATGTCTTCGCCAATGCCAAGGTGCCAGTAAAGGTAATGGCAGGAACACATAAATATGGCTATGGTCTGGTGGTTGATCCAGCCAAAATAAAGGATGTGCGAGACATGGAAAACACAGGCGTACGGATCGGTTGCGTAAGAGAAGGCGGAGCGGTGGACCTTTTGATGCGCAAGACAGTAGATATATACCGCCTCGATAAAGGCAAAATATTGAAGAACATCAGACGGATGAATCCCCCAAAACAGGTTTTAGCGCTCCGTACCGGTCAGATCGATGCCGCCTTTCTGCCCGAACAGTGGGCAACTATGGCAGAGAGCAGCGGCCTGCGCATGCTGCTTACCAGCCGTGACGTCTGGCCCAACATGCAGGGAAGTGTCCTTGTCGTCAAAGAGGACTTGCTGCGAAATCACCCTGAGTTGGTTAAGAAATTGGTAAAATTAACCAGGAAATCTACAGCGTGGATAAATCAAAATAGAGACAGTGCCTCAACGATTGTCGCCGGACAGTTATCCTGTGCCAAAAAGAATGTTTTGCCGGCTAAGGCAGGCAAGCTGACCATGGGATTGGATATTACACCTCAAATCATATCTCGATCCATGGAAAGGATGATCTTTACTACTGATATCGACCCGAGGGTTGTTCAGGATACGATAAACTATTTGGCACAGTTGGGATATATTAAAAAGGGATTTGAAGCCAACGACATACTCGATCTAAGGTTTGCCAATGATGAATAGGTTTAAAAAAATGTGGGGCTTGTTACCC
>CAZZBF010000019.1:21633-42361 GCA_964652795.1 uncultured Syntrophales bacterium
TAATTTTTTTGGTCCTTTGGGAGGTTACGGCACGCCTTGAGTTGTTCCCCGGACATATCTTTTTCCCTCCCTTCTCCGAGGTGATGCTGGAGTTTTTCTCCCTTATGGCCAGCGGATTATTACTGGAGAGCTTTTCCCGCAGTCTGTTTCGCGTCCTGATCGGTTTTTTTGCCGGTTCCGTCTGCGGATTACTGGTCGGAATTCTAATGGGATGGGAAAAACTCGTCGACAGGTCGTTTGGTCCCATTATCAGTCTCATTTATCCCATACCTGCCCTCGGATGGCTCCCCTTGCTTATGTTATGGGTAGGAATAAACGAGATGTTGCCGATAGCCATAATATTCATATGCTCCTTTTTCCCTGTTTGTTATACCACCGCCACCGGCGTGAAGTGTGTGGATAAGGATTATATACGGGCGGCAAGAACTCTCGGGGCTTCGGAATTTAAGGTTCTGATAAGTGTAATTCTTCCATTGGCCCTTCCTGAGATTTTCACCGGCTTGCGGCTGGAGTCGGGAATGGCGTGGAGGGTTGTTATTGCGGCGGAAATGGTGGCTGTTCCCACAGGGATAGGCGCTCTGATGATGCGGGCGGAGAGCCTCGTTAGAATTGATATCATCATTGTATGTCTTATGGTTCTCTCGGTAATGTGTTTTTTCTTCGAGAAATGTTTTCACTACATTGAGCGGAGATTGACCGCAGGCTGGAGGTGATATGCCCTGCGTAGAATTGAGAAGAGTCAGCAATTTTATCTGCCGTAATGTTGAATTAAAAATAGAGGACAGCGAAATTCTGGTCCTTTTGGGTTCGACAGGCGCGGGGAAGACAACTCTTTTAAACGTTATCGCCGGCTTGGTAGAGTATAAAGGTTCTGTGCTATTTAATGGAATTGGTGTTGATGAAGTCCCTTCGAATGAAAGGAGGATCGGATATCTTTTTCAGAGTCTGGCGTTGTTTCCACACCTGAATGTAGCGTCCAATATTGCCTTCGGTTTAAAGACACAGGGAATTTATTCCTCGAAAATAGAAGAGAGGGTAAAAGAGATATTACGACTGATGGGAATTGAACATCTTTCAAATCGTTACCCCTATAACCTGAGTGGCGGGGAACGGCAGAGGGTTGCCCTCGGGCGTGCCCTTGCCCCTTCGCCGGAGGTTTTGTTGCTTGATGAGCCTCTCAGCAGCCTTGATCATGAAATGTCTAAATACCTTCGGATGGAGATTAAAAGATTACAGCGGAAATTGGGGATAACCACCATCTATGTAACTCATAATCAGCGAGAGGCGGAAGAAATGGGAGATAAACTGGCCATTATTCATCATGGAACAGTTGGGCAGGTTGGAAAACCGGAGGAAATTTTTTTTAACCCCGTAAACAGTCAGATATCGAAGTTTATCGGCTCACCAAATATTTTGCGTTGTGAATATTGTCGGAAACTTGTTAAAGGGCTTGTTGAGATCAAAAGCGGGAACCTCCATATTGTTGTGCCTGACAATGGAAATGGAATAAAAAAAATAGCCGTCTTGCCTCACGATATCTATATCTCAAGAAACAAGCCGCCTGGGCCGGATATTAACAGATTTACAGGAATAATCATTGAAATGAAGTCCTCGATCAACCTTACATTGATACGATTACGCGTGGGAGAACATATACTCGTGGCAGAACAACCAATTGAAATTACAGAAGAATTAAATCTGGGGGTGGGAGATGAGGTGTATCTTATACTCAAGATGCCACGAATCAAGACACTTTCAGGATAAACAAATGGGGGCTGACTTTCCACAAAAGGAGATTGATGAAATTAAATTATAAATTGTACGACCTATTTGAGGATAGGGCGAGAAAAACAAAAGTTGAGATATTGAGCCTCGGCCTTGGTTATACGGCAGTTACAACCTCGGACGGCGGGATGGGAGTAGCTTATACCTGTTTTGACAGCAAAGATGCCTGTTCGGTTATTAAAAATCATCATGATTATGAAGGTAACCTCGCCATTGATCTTCTCGAAAAGATTAAGAGCACAAACCCCATCGAAAGAAGCATGGCCCTCGCTCTTATAAACGCGCTCAACTATGAAGAGGCGTTGCTACTTCCCGAGGATAAGAACAATAATATAATGTTCGATAAATTTAATATTGGCAAGGGAACAAGGGTTGCCATGGTGGGGTTTTTCGGTCCCCTTGTTAAAATATTTAAGGAAAGAGATGTTTTGCTGGAGATAATAGATATTGCCCGCTGCCTTGGTCAAAAGGAAGCTTTTTATGAAAAACTTGGAAGCTGGGCGGATATACTGTTTTTGACATCAACTTCTATCTTAAACAACACAACTGAGGAAATACTTGGAACTGCGGGCAGAGATGTTAAGGCTATCCTGCTGGGACCCAGCACACCTATGGTGGCTGAAGCATTCAAGCATCTGCCGGTACATATGCTTGCCGGAACAGTACCGCTGAAAAAAGAAAATGTGTTAAAGGCTATACGGCATGGAATGGGAACACCTGTTATCCACAAATTCAGCCGGAAGTCTTTCTGCCTCACTTCCAAGTAAATTCCAGAGAGGTCGAATCTATGAATATTTGTAATTATACCCTTGAGGAGTACATCGCGATAGTTAAACCGTTCCATGGAAGTGCCGCACCCGGTATGATAATCGGGGGATTCATGGTGGATCTAGCTCTCAAGAACACACCGGAAGGGGAATTTTTTGATGCCGTTTGCGAAACTGCAAGCTGTCTTCCCGATGCGATACAGCTTCTCACTCCGTGTACTATAGGAAACGGTTGGCTGAAAGTGATCAATCTGGGCCGTTTCGCCCTGACCCTTTATGAAAAATATCAGGGGGAGGGGATAAGAGTATTTGTTGACTCGGCGAAGATTGAAGAATGGCCGGAAATTAAAAATTGGTTTTTAAAACTCAAACCTAAAAAGGACCAGGACTCACAGCTTCTCTTTGAACAGATCAAAGAGGCCGGACAAAAAATCTGTAGCCTCCAGAACCTAACTGTCCGGTCTGAGCTTCTGGAAAAGCGGAGTAAAGGAAACATTGCTATCTGTTCCCTCTGCGAAGAAGCCTATCCGGTAAACGATGGAGATATCTGTCTCGGTTGTCGGGGGGATGCTCCTTATCTTTAAACCGATTTAACCGATCAGCAGAAAAAGGAAACGGGTACTGAATTAAAGACAGTACCGATAAAATAAGCAGCGGGTCTCACGGATTGGTACAATATGACAAGGATTATCCCGGAACCCGTTAAAAGGGCACCATATCTTTAAACATGGTCGGGTTATTACAGCCGAGGATGCCGGTATACTGGCCCTGATTGCCCATTGTACAGGTAACTGATGAGATTTTCTTTCTTCAGTTATGCATCCAGATCAGGCTGCTGCGCACCGCCTTCAAACCCCAGTTCTTTAGCCTTGATATCAAGGTGAATTGTGGCAACTTCTTCCAGAGGAGGATAGAAAATACGTTCTATGTCTCTTGTGTCCACGTTCTTTATGTATTTTTTACAATTGTCACAGACATCCAGTCTGTATTCTTCCTCTTTTTCAATTTGAAAATAATGGAGTGTCTTATTGTCATTATTGTCACAAAATGGACAGTAAATCCTCTGGACAGACCATTTGTGCCAGCAGAAACTGCAGAATAAAAAGCGCTTACCTTGATCCTGGAATATTGATAAAACAGGTAAACTTCCACAAATAGGACAGTAACCCATTCCCCATGGTCTGTTCTCGTCAAAATACGTTGAAAGTTGCGAAGCGCACACGGATAAAGAGGGTTTTATGCTGTTGTAAGTTATAAAAGCAAGAACCTTCCCGTCGATTTCAAATTCGTCCGCGATTTTTTCAAAGAGAATTTCGTCCTCAACTAAAATATTTGAAAAGAGAGTTTTAAAATCAAGTTTTCCTGCTTCAACGGCTTTAATTATCCCTCTCGCAGACACTGCCATGACTTTATTAGCCTTTTCCGCAATACTACATATTTTTCTAAAAAGCTTTGAGGCTTCTTCTGTATCTATTACAAAATCAGACATATTTATGAGAGGAAGTTTTTCTTCCGACTTAATAGAAAGACTTTCCGGGGAGATCTGTATAGGCTTAATATCCAACTGTTTTTTGGATTCCTCCTGCGCTGAGAAAATCTGGCTGTGAAAATCTAACAATGCAGCGTAAGCAGGTCTCAGCTTTTTAAGTGCTTCCGCAACTTTTCTAATCTGATCCGAAGTGGGAGTACCATCATTTGTTATCATATAATTACCTCTGAACATTATAATAAAAAAAGAGGGAGATAAAATCTCCCTCTTTGAAGTTTAGCTTCTTTTATCCTAACAAACTCTGTACAGGCCTCTTTAAAGGTGACACGAGTTTTGCTAAAGCAGCCTGCCGTGTAATGCCCACAGGCCCCTGTGCTACGACAAATTTGTGGTAATATTCCGGTTTGTCGGTAATAAGATAAATTACTCGAATTTGATCCTCATCTATCAGTTGCGCCTCCGGATATTCTTTCTTAACTTCGGCAAGACGTTTATGTGCGAGTTTCAGCATGTCTTCCCTGTCGCCGAAGTTCATTGTCCCCGTCGGACAGGTCTTCACACATATGGGCAAAAGTCCGTTTTGCACCCGGTCATAACACATATCACATTTTGTAATTAACTTAGTTTTGGGGTCCCGTCTTGGTATGTTATAGGGGCAACTCTCCCGTACTTCTTTGAATGCCTTGTCGGACAGCTGTTTTGTCTTATCAGTGTAAATTACCGCTCCTGATTCCTCGTCACTAATTATAGCACCAGGCACATAGCCGTCGGCCACTTCTCTGCATGGCGGTTCCAAGCAATGGCGACATTGATCCGGGAAAAAATTCCATGTTACCTTCCCGTTAATTGCGTGCTCTGTAAACCTGACCAGTTTATATGTAAATGCGTTCAGGTCAACCGGGTTCTGATGACTTCCCCACTGTTTGGTTTCTGTTCCAGGTAAGCCATGCCATTCTTTACAGGCAACCTGACAACCTCTACAGGCGGTACACCTCGTTGTATCGATGAAAAATGTCTTTGACATTTCTTTTTCCTCCCTATGAGTAAATAGTTATATATCAACCGGGGCCATTTTACTATCGAGATAATTCTCTGAGTCTCTTGGCCTTTTTAATGTTCACTAAGCATGCTTTGAATTCGGGTATGGTTGTGTTCGGGTCACCCGCACTGATACACAGACGGTTGGTTGCGTCACCCGCACCAGGTGTCATCCAGCCAAAGCAGAAGGGCATACCAACTTCATGAACCGTTTTACCCATCACTTTAAATGGCCTCATACGCATGGTTACCATCGCTATTGCTTCTACCCGGGCTCTCGTATTTTCCACGATCACGGGGTCACCGTTTTTGATACCCTTCTCCTTAGCCAACTCGGGGCTCATCTCCACATAGAGCTGCGGTTCAGCTTCAAGGAGCCATGGCACAGCCCTTGTTTCACTTCCACCACACCAGTGTTCGGTCAAGCTATAAGTAGTTAAAACTATAGGATAACGCGAGTCTGCCGGTTTGGATCGTACATCGGCATTGCTATCTATAATTTTGGCGCAAGGATTATTCAGCTGTTTGGAAAATGGATGCTTCTTAATCGGGGTTTCAATTGGTTCATAATGTTCAGGAAATGGTCCTTCCGCCCTGCCGGGACCAAATAGCTGACCATGCCCTTCTTTCCGCATGATGAAAGGATATCTTCCTTTGCCGGTTGCAAGCGGCGGCCAACCGCCATCCGGTATATCGCCTATCCACTTGTTATCCTTCCATTCGATAACAGCTTTTTCGGGAGCCCAGGGTCTTCCATTCTTATCTACCGAAGCCCTGTTATAGAGGACTCTCCTATTGACGGGCCAGCACCATGAAAAGTTGGGGTAGAGACCAATCTTTGCCTGCATCGGGGTCTGGGAATAGTCGCGGCGTTTTGCCTTGTTACCGTCTTCTTCCGTATAGCTTCCGGCATAAAGCCAGTTAAGGCAGACTGTTGAACCGTCATCCTTGAGGGCTCCAAAACTGGGTACCTGCTGACCTTTCTTGGGCCCTTCTACGTAATAACCATTGATTTTCTTGGCCATCTTTTCCGCATCGTAATTGCTGGGCCAATCGAGTTTTAAAATGGGATCCGCAAAGACACCCCCATCCCGACGATAAAGTTCTCTCACTTTATTCATGATATCCACCATGATCTGTCCCATCGGTTTTGATTGGCCTTGAGGCTCGGTAGCCTTGTGATGCCATAACAGCCAGCGCCCGCTGTTGCTTACACTCCCATCCTTTTCAACTTTGTGGCATGAAGGTAGCAAAAAGACCTCTGTCTTTATCTTTTTGGGATCAGCACCCGGACGGTGCCAGAAATCCGTTGTCTCATTATGGTGAATCTCGGCGATTGATAACCAGTCTAAGTTCTCCATTGCCTTTCTGACCTTGTTGGAGTTTGGCACGCTGTTCGCCGGACCAGTTGCCCAAATGTTGCCACCCTTTATTTTACCTTTATACATCCTGTCAAACAGGTAAAGATAAGAATAATCTCCGCCTTTATCAACCTTTGGAAGCCATTCATAACCAAAACCGTTTTCCTTGGTAGCATTGTCCCCGAACCAGCCTTTCAATAAACTGACTGTGTACTTTGGATAGTTCTGCCACCAGTTGGCACTCATGGAATCATGGCTTACCGGTGTTTTTGCCTTAAGATAATTTTCCAATTTTGGTAAATCAGCACTTGGTACTCCGAGATAACCGGGTAAAATGTGCCATAAGATGCAGTGGTCTGTTGAACCCTGGACATTCGGTTCACCACGCAGGGCGTTGATTCCGCCTCCGGCAACGCCGATGTTACCCAGCAAAAGTTGAATCATAGCACTTGCCCGAATATTCTGAACACCGACTGTATGCTGAGTCCATCCCAACGCATACATAACTGTTCCCGACTTATCGGGTTTACCCGTAGCGGTATAGGTAGTGTACACTTTGAGTAAATCATCCTTTGATACGCCTGTGGTGGATGAAACGTCATCTAAATTATACCGGTCATAGTGTTTCTTCAAAAGCTGGAAGACGCACCTCGGATGTTTGAGAGTTTTGTCTTTTTTAGGGTTTCCTTTTCCGTCCAGCTCAAATTGCCATTTGGACTTATCATATGTTTTTTTATCCGGGTTATAACCGACAAACAAACCGTCATCAAATTTAAAGCTCTTATTTACAATGAAGGAAGCGTTTGTATATTCTGTCACGTATTCTTTAAAATATTTCTTGTTCTCAATGATATATTTTATCATACCGCCCAAGAAAGAAATGTCTGTACCCGAACGGAGGGGCACATGAAAATCAGACCTTGCGGATGTTCTGGAAAACTTAGGGTCAACGTGAACAATTTTTGCCCCTCTCTCTTCCCTAGCCTTTAAGACCCATTTGAAACAAACAGGGTGATGTTCTGCGGCATTGCTGCCCATGATTAAAGCACAATCTGTATTTTTGATATCAATCCAGTGATTGGTCATCGCACCGCGTCCGAACGACTCTGCCAGAGCCGCAACAGTGGCGCTGTGTCAGATACGTGCCTGATGGTCGAAGTGGACTATCCCCTGTGCCCTGATAGCCTGATGTACAATAGCGCATTCTTCATTGTCCAGCTGAGAAGAACCCAGATGGAACATTGAGTCCACACGATTAACCCGCTCTCTTTTATCATTATACTCCTTAAAGTCTCTATCTCTGGTCTCTTTTATCCGCTGAGCAAGACGATTTAATGTCCAATCCCAGCTTTTCTCTTCCCAGCGGTCACTGTAAGGCGCCCGGTAAAGAGGTTTAAAAAGGCGGTGGTCACTATTAATCATGGCTAACGTGGCAGCGCCTTTAGAGCACAACGCGCCCTCGCTTACCGGATAACCGGGATCCCCCTCACAGCTGATAACTTTGCCATTCTTTACATGGCAGATAAGATGGCAGGAGACAGAACAGAATCCACAGATGGAAATAACTTCCTTCGCCCCTTTAATTTTCAACTTAGCCGCATGAGCTTTTATGGGCCGCAAGTCAAAACCGACTTGACTGAGGGCAATACTCACCGCCCCGAGACCCGTCACTTTCATAAAACCTCGTCGTGTAATCTTCATTTGTTACCTCCTTCAATTATAAATAGAATATTTACACTTTTTTGGTTACAAACTCATCTCGCATTTTATCCACCGCAAATAACATAACGATGAGGGGCTGTCAAGCATTTTATCAATGATTTCAGTATGTTAATTTTAACATATACAAATTGAAGTAATCTTTCGCTACATACAATAACGGGAGTGTGCTCCCCGCAAAAAGCACGAGAAACGAAGTGATTCGAAGAATAATTTTGAACTGTTAAAAATTCTGTGGCTTCAATGGGGATCGGATCAGTATCAAGGAAAAACGTTTTTGAGCATTTGTTGAAATTCAGTACGGGAAATAACGATTCACACTATTTCAGAGATGTTATCATTAAGTCACGATGCCTTCCTCAGGTATCAACTTATTCCTTAAAAACCACGGTAGACCAGGGAAATATCTCTCTGGCTTCCCTGAGGGCTTCTTGTTCGACTTTGTCAAGCCAAACCCGGAATTTTTCCGTCAACTCTTTGCCGTCTTCCGATAGCTGATACCTTTTATTTTTGCCTGTCTTGACAATCAGCTTATATCCCAATATATCCTCAGTCTTTCTTATTTTCCCCCATGCCGCCCGATAGGACATGCCCATATTCTCCGCCGCCTTTTTTAATGACCCATATTTCTCTATATTATCAAGCAGTTGTGCGCGGCCGGATCCGAAAATAACTCCACTATCTGTTTCCAGCCAGATGTGCAGCCTTACTGTAGGATTGTCCTTCTCCACGATAAATCTTCCTTACAATTATTGAACATTAAAAATATACAGACGTTATTTTCCTTAATAATAAGGATTCACCAAAACGGTTTTGGTTCTTTCTTTTGTGTATGTCATTTATGACATATACAAGAATAAAGTTGATTGTCAAGATAAAATTAAGTCTTTAAGTGGTTCTTGTTTCCGCTTTTAAGGCAGTATAATCAGCGATTAGTTTTACTGCGTATCAATAGGAAGTTAATTTCTTAATATCAGGCTTAATATCTTAAAATGAAACCAATTTTTATTTGAAAGATGTTAACCGCTCTTTTTTTGATGCTCAGAGAAACAGTCAACGAAAAAGACGTAGTCCGATCAATCTTGTCGGGCATCATACGACGGGACAGGTTGTTATTCTCTTCTTTATCTTTGGGACACTTCCAAAAGAATTGTTTTAGAGGTATTTGACAGAAAAATTTACTATGAAGTCAACGTCAAGGCAGAAGAAGCAACTTTCAAATCACTGATTACTAAAAGGTTCCTTTTCGAATTGAAAATTCGTAAAGAAATTTATGCTTATATTTTTTAAAATCAGACACTATCCGTAATTTTAAATTTTTCATTATAAAGGAACGATCGGTGGTAAAATTATTTTAAACAGTTGATGTCTCAATTTTCGAAAATAATCTTCCCTGTGTCTTTCAAATCATAACCGGGCAAAGTATGGGAGAGTCTGGTAATCCGCACCGGATCTATGAAAGTTATCAACCTTTGAATGACTTTTGTTGACCAAAGCTCCTTCGGAACAACGAGGTCAAATCTCTCCTCCTTAAGTGGAACAAAATCGAGAGAAAAAAGGTGGGCGACATACTCTATACCCAAACCCACATCCGCCTCGCCGAAGAAAACCTTGAGAGCTACCTCCAAATGTGTATTTACTTCATTATCAGATATAATTTCTTCTCTATTCAGGCCTTTTTCCTTTAAGAGATATTCAAGCAGCCTATTTGTGCCTGATCCCTCATTTCTATTTACAAACCTTGCCTTCTTTTCTATCATATCTTCTAAACCCTTGATACCTATGGAGTTTCCCTTTTCTACAATAAGCCCCTGTTTTCTGTGCCATAGATTGACGACTACATACCTTTGCGGGGAAAGTATCCTGCTGAGAACGGGAAGATTATATTCTCCTGTTTCCATATCCAGAAGATGGGTACAGCATGCCTGCCCTTTTTTTCGAGAAAGGGCATGGATACCTCTCAGGCTGCCCAGCGATGAGTAAAAAGTCAAGGACTCGGGAAATTGCTCTCTGTTATAAATAGATAAAAACCTTGCCAGGAGAATATCGTCACTCCCCACAATCAGAATATCTTTCTCCCTCTGAACATTTTCATCTATCCATCGCCGAATGTGCCTTTCAGGAAAGAGCCACTTCCCCGCAATGTTCACGTGAGGAAGATCTCCTTCTTTCACTAGCTGATATATTTTCTTTTCATTAAGCCTTAAGAGATCGGCCAGTTCTTTTGTCGTGAGCATTTCTTTCATAAAACTTTTTTATCAAGAAACAGCAAGCACGTCAATAAGAAGTTAAATAATAACAATTAATCCTAAATTATAACGAATGTGTATTTATATTGACATTTAACGACAATTTGGGTAGATACATGCTTAATTTAACAGCTCCCAAGGCTCGTCAAAATAGAAAAGGTACAATTTATAAGAAGGTTAGTTAAAGAAACGGTCAAGATCGCGTTGAAGTTTGAACTTACTAAGAGGAGGAAGACGAAAGTGAAAAGAAGAACATGGTTAAAGGAAAGTCTTTTGTTTCTCGCTGTTTTTATGGCATGCCTGCTGGTCTATCCAAAGTTAGTATTCGCAAAAGATATGCTTCTTGTTTATTCAGGAGCCGGGATGAGAAAGCCGATGGATAAAATCGGAGTAGCTTTTGAGAAGAAGTATGGCGTGGAGGTAAAGTACAATTATGCCGGTTCGAATACCCTCTTAAGTCAGATAGAGCTGACAAAAAATGGAGATGTCTATATGCCCGGTGCAACGATGTATATCAATAAAGCCAAGGAGAAAGGGTTTGTCGATTACGAAAAACCAGTGGCATACCATATACCGGTAATAGCGGTCCCCAAGGGAAATCCGGCGAAGATAACATGTTTAAAAGATCTTACAAAACCTAAAGTGAAGGTTGTATTTGGAGATCCAAAGGCTGCCGCCTGTGGCAAAATAGCAAAGAAAATACTTGAGAAAAACAATATGTTCGATGAAGTCTGGAAAAACGTTATTGCCACTGCCGGGACGGTAAATGAACTGGTGGTCTATATATGTATGAGACAGGCAGATGCTTCTGTAATCTGGAAGGCTTCTCTGCTTGGAACGCAAGATAAAACGGATGCTGTGGAGATACCAAAAAAAGAAAATCTTATAAAAATAATCCCCATAGGCAGACTGACATTTTCTAAGAATGAAAAAACGGCAAAAGAATTTGTGGACTTTGTTGCATCCAGTGAAGGGAGAAAAATATTTGAAAAATGTGGTTTCACCACATACCCAAATTCAAAATATGGAAAATAGCAGTTATATTGCTGAAATAATCAATAAATATAGGATTCGCGGTGCTGCAATCTCTGTATGCCTGTATCAGGCACCCATAGGAATAAACAATGTTAAGCAAATTAAATGCATCAAAAATCAAGATTATTACAATACTTTTTAGTCTGCTTCTTGCTATTTTTATTTCAGTGCAGATTATATGCGTTGTTACCCATACTACGTTTCCGGCACTGATCACAAGTATCTGTTCACAAGAGATACTGTTTGCCATAGAACTAAGCTTGCTAACATCTTTTATATCAACCATTTTATGTGTTATCATATCCATACCGACGGCATACGCGCTCGCCAGGTACGACTTTTTCGGAAAGAGCCTTATCAATACCATACTGGATGCCCCGTTAGCCTTGCCACCATTAGTCGCCGGTGTGGGCTTGTTGATACTGTTCGGCACAACACCATTCGGGAAAAAGCTCGCGGAAACCGGTCTCGTTTTTGTCTTTACGCCGCTTGGAATAATAATCGCCCAGTTTTTTGTAAATGTTCCTTTTATGTTCAGGATACTGCGGGGGACATTTCAGGGCATAAATCCGAGATATGAACACGTAGCTCAGACACTTGGCTGCACAGACGCGCAGGCATTCTGGTATATAACGCTGCCATTAGCCAAAAACGGGCTTTTAGCCGGATCTATAATAACGTGGTCAAAAGGGATAGGAGAGTTTGGGGCGGCGCTGATGTTAGCCGGGGCAACAAGAATGAAGACTGAGACGCTACCCATTTCGTTGTACCTCAACATGTCGTGTGGAGAACTTAACTTGGCCATTGCTGCCGCAACGATCCTGATTGTAATATCACTTGGTTCTCTCTTTATTTTTGAGAGGTATGGAGGCTTCGCCAGGGTGTTCTAAGAATGATAAGAATTGAAAATATATACAAGAATCTGGGTGAATTTTTCTTAGAAGATGTCACTCTCGACATAGAAAAAGGCGAATATTTTGTTGTATTGGGTCCAACCGGCGCAGGAAAGACCATTCTCCTGGAGGCAATAGCCGGTATTTATGCTCCTGATAGAGGCAAAATCCTGATGGACGGCAGAGATATTACAAACGTCCCTCCGAGAAAAAGGAATATCAGTATGGTTTATCAGGATTATATGCTTTTCCCCCATATGACCGTGGAAAAGAATATTGCCTTTGGTCTAAGGTTAAATAAAATTCCGAAAGAAAAAATCAAAGAGAAGGTAAAAAAGGTTTCACGGATGCTGAATATTTGCCATCTGTTTCATCGTTTTCCCGGCACCTTGAGTGGGGGTGAAAAACAGAGAATTGCCATAGCGCGGGCGATGGTGACGGAACCCAATGCGCTACTTTTAGATGAGCCTTTATCCGCACTGGACACACAAACAAGAGAAAGTCTGCGGAACGAGTTAAAGAAAATTCATTCGGTTACCAAGAGTACTATAGTTCACGTAACTCATAACTTTGAAGAAGTCTTTTCCCTTGGGGACTCTGTGGCGGTGATGAATGAAGGACAGATTATTCAGGTGGGTAAACCGGATGATGTATTCAGGAAACCTAACTGCGAATTCGTCGCAAACTTTGTCGGGGTAGAAAACCTGTTTAAAGGCAACTCCGTTGTTAATGATGGTATTTCCGATATTAATATTAACGGGTCAACGATTGTATCTACTACTTGTAAGCCGGGAGATTGCACCGTTTCTATAAGACCGGAAGATATTCTGATTTCAAAAAATAAAATAGAGTCGAGCGCCCGGAATTCATTTAGTGGAAAGATAATAAGTGTTATTGATAAGGGCGCAACAATTAAAATAGTGGCTGATTGCGGTATTCCTATTTCTACTTTAATAACAAGACGATCGTTGGATGATATGGGGCTAAAGGAGGGAATGTCAGCTTATCTTACTTTTAAGGCATCTGATGTTCATTTTATTTAGTATGGTGAAAAGATTTTTAAATTCAAAATCATGGAAGGAGAATGTGAAAATGGACAGAAAAAAAACAGTTTTAATGATTACAATGGTTTTGATGTTTTTCGTAACAGGTTTGCTGGTCTATCCACAGACAGGATGGACGGCGGAGAATCAACCAACCGGCAAAGTGATTATATTCAATGCGGGAAGTCTGACTATTCCCCTTGCCAAGATGGAGAAGGAATTCGAGGCCAAGTATCCAAATGTGGACATTATGCGGGAGGCGGCGGGGAGCCAGAAATGTGCGAGGAAGATTGCCGACCTGAAAAAACCCTGTGACATTATGGCATCAGCAGATTATACCGTGATAGATAAGCTTCTTATCCCTTCATACGCCGACTGGAATATCAGATTTGCCACCAACCGTCTTGTCCTTTGTTATACGGATAAAAGCAGATATGCCGATAAGATTAATGCCGACAACTGGTACGAAATTCTAAAAAAGAAGGGTGTTGTGTGGGGGCATTCCGATCCGAATGCCGACCCCTGTGGTTACCGATCCCTTATGGTGCTTCAATTAGCCGAAAAGTACTATAAGAAACCGGGACTTTATCAAATGCTCATTAATAACCGTCCCAAGGAAAATATCAGGCCTAAATCGGTGGAACTGGTTGCTCTTCTGCAGACCGGACATATGGATTACGCCTGGGAATACCGGTCGGTGGCAGTTCAGCATGAACTAAAATTCGTGGAACTTCCGGATGAGATCAATCTGGGAAACTATAAATATGACAATTTCTATAAACAGGCAACGGTAAAGGTTACCGGGAAAAAGCCGGGCACTTTTTTAACGATGAAGGGAAAGTCCTGTACTTATGGAGTTACTTTAGTCAAAAATGCTCCCAACGCAAAGGCGGCAACAGCCTTCTTGAAGTATATGCTTGATCCTCAAGGTGGACTCAAGGTATTAGAGGGAATGGGACAACCTCCCTTTATCCCTTGCAGGGTCCCCACGGCAAAGATGAAGGCACAACTTCCGGAGGTACTGCAAAAACTCGTAGAGGTTAAAGAATAGGATAGGTTTTTCAGTTCTTCTTGACACGGCGATTTTGAAGTATTAGAGAAGATGCAGGGTCGGGTTTCAAGCCCGACCCTCAATATATTGACACGATCGGAATATTTATTCCCGCCAGAGGAAGGTAAGAAGGTAATATTGGATGACGAAAAAAGACCCGTTTTTCTGGATTACCATATCATGCGGTTGCGTAATTATGGCATTTATTCTCGTGCCCCTTATAGAGATGTTAACCGCTCCTTCTATTTCGATGCTCCGGGAGACTATAAATGACAAAGATGTACTCCGGTCGATCTGGTTAAGTATCTATACGGCGGGACTGGCTGCCATTATTTCCTTCGTCTTAGGGACACCTCTTGCGTATTTGCTTGCCCGTAGTAATTTCAAGGGAAAAAGACTGATTGAAAGCGTTATCGATCTTCCCATCGTCATTCCTCATCCCGTTGTCGGAATTGCGATTCTAAGTATTGCCGGGAGAAATCATTGGTTCGGTCAGATGTTGGCTGAGCTGGGAGTACGGATTATGGGCAGTGTAACCGGAATTGTAGTCGTTTTGACTTTTGTGGGTATGCCATTTTACATAAATGCGGTCAAAGAGGGTTTTGAAGCCATCTCTCCCAGACTCGAAAAAGTTTCACGAAGTCTGGGTGCATCCATGTTCAGCACATTCTCACGAATCACATTTCCACTTGCCTGGCGCAGCATGCTCTCCGGCATCATAATGTGTTCCGCCCGGGCGATCAGTGAGTTCGGAGCGGTCGTAATAGTCGCCTATCATCCCATGATCGCACCGGTAATGATTTATGAACGTTTTGAGGCCTACGGCCTGAAATATTCACAACCGGTAGCAGTCTGGCTTGTTTCGATTTGCCTTATTCTGTTTCTGGTACTACGCTTTTTGACCACTTCAGCCGGAGAAAAAGAAGCATGATTAAAACAGAAAATCTGAAAGTCAACCTGCCGGGATTTGATCTTCACGATATCAATCTTTCTATAGAGGAAGGCGGTTTCTTTGTCCTGATGGGTCCCACCGGAGCCGGTAAGACAGTTCTTCTGGAGGCAATTGCCGGCCTGGTTCCTGTGAAAAGCGGACGGATAATTATCGAAGAGAAAGATGTTACCAGATTGCCGTCTGAAAAACGGGGGGTTAGCATTGTCTATCAGGACTATGCCCTTTTTCCTCACCTCACCGTTATGGAAAATATTAAATACGGTCTCCACTTTCATAAAATTGACAGAAAAGAAGCCGAGCAAAGACTAATTTCTCTTATCCGCAAACTTGATCTCTCAAACCTTGAGAAACGCTTTCCTGAAAATCTGAGCGGTGGCGAGCTGCAAAGAGTTGCCCTGGCACGGGCGCTTATGGTCAACCCGAGAATACTTCTTCTTGATGAGCCTCTTTCAGCCCTGGACCCCCGCTTCAGGGAAGAGATACGCAGCGGACTGAAAAACCTTCACAAATCCTCCAAGGTAACGTTTTTCATGGTAACTCATGATTTCGCGGATGCGCTGTCTCTTGCGGAAGAGGCCGCCGTGATGAATCATGGAAGAATAGAACAGATTGGTAAAATTGAAGATATTTTTCAAAGACCATGCTCAAAATTTGTGGCAGATTTCGTGGGGATGAAAAATCTCTTTGCAGTAAAGTTCAGCGGCTCGAAGGCTACCATGGACAATCTGGAAATCGAACTCGGCAGAAATCCTTTTAACAATCACGGATACATAGCCATAAGGCCCGAGGACATTGTACTCAGTAAAGAATCTTTCACGTCGAGTATGAGAAATTCATTCAAAGGAACTGTTTCAGGGATATTTGACAGGGGATTTTACTATGAAGTTCACGTTAGGGTAAGAGAAGCAAACTTCACATCACTACTTACTAAAAGATCCCTTTTTGAACTTAAGATTCAGGAAGGAATTGATGCTTATATTTCTTTCAAATCAACCGCTATCCATGATTTTTGAGTTTTTAATTATAAAGGGTGATTGATGGTGAGATTATTTGAACTGAACAGCGAGCGAATAAAATCAACAATTCCCCAAAGAAGAATAACATCAGTAAATTTCCTTAACAGTAGTAGCTTCCCAGCAGGGAATTGTTGAATAGGAAAAATTTATGCGAATATATGTTGGTTTTGATGATACAGATAATATCGGTTCCGATCGTGGCACAGGAAAATTGGCACGCTGGTTCGAAGATTCACTGCCCGAAAATTGTAATATGTGGGGTGTGGTACGCCAGCAGCTTTTAATAAGCGACAGCATTCCTTATACTTCCCACAACAGTTCCGCATGTGTTGTCATAGATGCACCCGATAACTTTCCATTGGAAAATATCATTTCAAAAGCAGTCGACCATGTTGAACAATATTCTTTAAATGGAAGTGATCCAGGTATCTGTGTTGCATCTGAAAGAGATACTTCTCTTCCTCAGCTTATCGCTTTCGGGCGTCAGTGTACTGCTGAAGTGGTCACACAGAAACAGGCCCTCCGCACCTCATCAAATGTGCATCTTTCCGGACATGGGGGGACTAATGACGGTATTATCGGAGCGGCCGCTGCCGTAGGGTTAACGGCTTCAGGCTGGTGCGGTCGTTTCATTGAATACGGTAGACTTCGCGATTTCCCGGAAAGAGTGCGTGTATCGGAACTGGAACAGGCGGGTATTCTTGTTGTTTCAGTTGACAGAGACGCCATGGTTCCCGCTCCTGAAGACATTGTTCTTACTAAAAGCTGGCTCCGGCCCAGGTTCTGGGGCAAAAGGGCTGTTCTAAACGTTATCCATAAGAGAAATGGAATATGGGAGTCCATGGGTGAAAAAAGACACAAGGTTAAGAGCGGTAAGAAGAGTTAACCCATGTATGATCCGCCCGGTTACTTTGTAACTTTTTTGGGAGTTTGCCTGTATTGTTCTATAAAATTATTGAGTGTTCCAGCTTGTTTCTCCATATATTCAATCCAGATAGAGAGCATCTCTTCTCCTTCAGGCGTTATGTGATATATCCGTTTTGCCGGACCGGTTCCCTCAGTGTTCCATTCAGAGGACACCAAACCATCACCTTCCAATTGACGCAGGTGGCGATAAATCATTCCAGGCGGCGCTTGTCCTTCAAGAAAGCCAAATTTTTGAATATTCTGTATCAATTCATACCCATACGAAGGTTTAAGATAAAGCCCCATTAAAATCGATGGCTGGATGTAACGTTCCTGTTTTCCCTGTGATGGATGGTTTTTTTTTCTCATAAATCTATTATTTTTTCTTGACATATATCCTTTTAGGATATATATTACATTAACACAAGCATTTAAAATGTTTTGAGCAAAAGGAGGTTGTTATGAATACCAAAATATTTGTTCGCGAAAGACGAAAAATCGAAAAGGGTGAAAAAAAACCGCGCTACCGTATATGCGGCGTCAGCGGTAAAGACCTTAAACTTTTTGTGAATCATATGCGAAAAAAAGAACTTGACCAACTCGCAGAGACCACGGGAGCCGAAATAGTAATACTTACGGCCGGCAAGGAAGAAAAAACTGAATAGTTTGGATATTGTATGCCTTGAATCATTCATTATAAACGATTGTGCCAACATGTTTCCCCTCAAGTGCGGCAATTATATGCTCCGGATGGTTTAAAGCATCTATGATCTGGAATTCCCTGAGGGTTTTTGCCCTTTGCATTAGAACAAGTATGTTACGTTCAATGATAAGATCGTCGAGATCCATCTCAAGGAGTTCGTTTACCGAAATCCGGTCGAAGTACTTGAGCTTTTTACGTTCCGATTTCTTGAATTTTTTGGGATCATCTTGATAGAGACCTTTTTCGTCTTTCAGAAAAATGAGCGAACGGGCTCCAATATTTTCAGCTAAAAGAAAAGCTCCACAGTCCGTCCGGTGAGGGGGAATGGACCCGATTTCGGCAGGATGTTCAAAATAACCATAAGGTGGAACCCCATAGGTAATTGGAAGATAACCAAGCTGGCAAAACATAACCAACTGTTCTAAATTATCACCGTGACCAATCTTGATACCACCATACCTGGCCATAAGTACACTGATCATTTCCGCATTCTGCCATGAAACTTTGTCGGCTAATTTAGATAGAACCCCTGAAGGCATGCCCAAATCGACACCGATGCTGAAGACATGTCTGGCACGCGTACCGCCGCCGGTCATGAGGATCATTTTGTGCTTTTCCTTAGCCTCGATAAGTACCTGCAATATCGGCAGCACCGCGCTTCGTCCACGATCTATTATACTTTGCCCCCCTATCTTCAGGATATTGATATCGGGATGCATTCGGAGATATTTTGCAGGTTCTATTCTCTTCAGAAACTTCTTGCTGACGAGGGATTCACCCATCAGTGGTGAATCAATGTGGAGCCTGCCTTTTTCCCCTCTCTCTTTTTTCAGTTTCGACATAAAAATTGGACCTTTGTAAGAATTCCTCTTCCCCTATTCATCACTATAAGAAATACTTCTAAAACATTATTGAGTTGCAATTATATGGGCGGGCCGAAGGAATGTCAAGCTTCCCTTTGTTATTTATTCTTCTTAAAATGGTATTATGAACTGAAGCAAGATCCTACTTTTCGAATGTTGTTATAAAAGATCGTAAAAATTGTTGCTTGACATTCCGATATATAACAATATATAAATCTCCACTTTACACCATACCGCGTCCCCATCGTCTAGAGGCCTAGGACACCGGCCTTTCACGCCGGCGACCGGGGTTCGACTCCCCGTGGGGACGCCAGGCAATGTCAAAGGGTTGGCCCTGCACGGGTTAGCCCTTTTTATTTTACCGAGTAAATTCAAGGGAATTTTTCAAGCTATTCTTTCGAAACCTTCGTTTTCCACTATTAAGCAACTGTCTTAAACTGAAAAATTTACAACGGAGTTACGAGACGCGACGCATGCATGGAAAGAAATTTATTAATTTATAACTAAACCGACCGGCAAGCTATGAGAGCTTTGAATAACTATCATTATCTGTCATTTCGACCGTAGGGAGAAATCTTAACAACCGTGAATCATTAAGATTTCTCGTCGCTAACACTCCTCGAAATGACAAAATTCAAAGGTCTCGCTATATGAACTTTGGGATTTGATGATTTTGTTACGTACAGTAAATAAATATCTTGAAGTTTAGGGTTCTCAATCAAAACCAACAACCACACAAAAACCTTGACAAATAATCCCAAGCAAGAATTGTAAATGTCGGATTTACTGAAACAATACTTTTATATCATAAAATCGTTGTATGTACGATAATCAATGTCAAATCCAATAAGGTTAATGCTTCCAACATAAATTAACAATTTCTCCGTAGAACTATACTTGAAGTGATACGGCTCTCGGAAAATCCGTGAAGATAATTATATTTCAGGAAACAAAAAACGACTTGTCTCTTCATTATAAAGGCAATATTCCTATCATCATACTTTTGCTCAATGATGTCATTCCTCTATTATAAAAGAGCAAAACAATATGATGGGAAGAATTTGCTTTATGCTGCCTTCTGCACAATGTCCATTTCTTCAGCACTGATCACCTTATCAATATCCAGAAGAATCTTCACCGAATCTCCTGCTTTTGCCATGCCAAGTATGTAATCCGTGTTCATAGCAACCCCGAAAGCTGGCGTGTCTTCAATATCGGTAGCTTTGACGTTTAATACCTCCGATACCGCGTCCACTACGATTCCGGTAGGGAGGACTTCGCCGTTATTCATCATGACCTCCATGACGATTATACAGGTCCGATCAGTGTATTTCATTTCCTCAATACCGAACTTGAGCCTAAGGTCCAACACGGGGATGACCTTCCCACGAAGGTTAATAACTCCCTTAACATACGCCGGTGTCTGGGGAATCATGGTGATCGCCATCAGTCCGATAATCTCTTTGACCTTCCGGATACCAATTCCATATTCTTCCGCCGCCAGAGCGAATGTCAGGTACTTTCCCTCACGGCCAGCGGTGACTTTTACCTTACTGTCAATTGTTTCTGCGAATGTTTCCATTGTTTCGTATCCTCATTACCTTAATGTTTAGCCGTTGCTGAGAAGATAAAAGTGAAAAGACTCTCTTAAATCATATTTCTGAAATCACTATTGAAGTTCCCCGCAGCAAGCTGCGAGGAACGAAGTAATTGAATCTCCCCGCAGCAAGCTGCAGGGAGCTCCTACTGTTAAGGAAAATTGTTGATTTAATTCGCCCGCTAACCCCGCAACAAGTAGCGGGGAATGCGCTCGCTGTTCAGTTCACAATCACCTTCTGGTTTCCTTTAACAAGGATTT
>CAZZBF010000020.1:0-14315 GCA_964652795.1 uncultured Syntrophales bacterium
AATAACCGTCAACATAGCTCGCGCCCGTTAGGTCGGTGCGAAGCGCCGACCTAACATGTATTATACTGCCTATTTGCCGTATTATATCACGGTATAACTAACTTGACGTTGAAAATGTACAGTAACTAAGATATGTTGTCAAGAATCGATACCATATTAAATATATAAATGCTGTCTCAATGATTTATACTCATGTTCTTAATAAAGACGGTAAAGCTGTGCGCAGTCCGTTGGATATGATTTGAATTACAAGACAGATTGTTGCGGAAGTTCATGCACAGAAGTTGATTACTGCCGTATCGTTTCAGCTCATTTCAGTTTCGATCTTAAAATTTCTCCAATGAGCTTGGGATTGGCCTTTCCTTTTGATGCCTGCATCGCCTGACCGATGAGAAATCCCATAGCCTTTGCCGTGCCGGCCTTAAAGTCGGAGACCGCTTCCGGATTGGCTTCGAGGACCTGATCGACAAGCGCTTCAAGTTCCGCTGTATCCGAAACCTGTTTGAACCCGAACTCTTCGACGATAATCTCCGGTGACTTTTCACTTTCAAAGAGTTTTGACAGGATGTCTTTTGCCGATTTGGCGTTAACTTCATCCCGCTCCAGCAGGAAAAGAAGACCCGCGAACCGCTCCGGAGTTACCGTGGTGTCGGAAAGGGTTTGACCGCGGTCCTTCAGCGCGGGGATAAGCTGTGACGCGATCCACTGTGCCGATATCCGCGGCGACACATTCCGGCCTGTAACCGCCTCAAAATATTCGGACAGGTCTCGTTCCGAACTCATCAAGACGGCCTCTTCTTGAGTCAGCCCGTACTCCGCGGTAAATCGCTCCACTTTTTGAGCCGGCATCTCCGGGAGTCGTGAGCGTATCTCCTCCATCCATTCCTCGGAAAGAACAATCTTCGGCACTGACGGATCGGGCACGCAGGGTCCTTCAAACTTTCCGCGCATAGCTATGGTGACCTGTTTTTCCGGGTCCCACAGACGGGTATGTAAAACAATCGGTTCGCCCGCGTTCAAAAGCTTGGCCTGCCGGCTGATTTCATACGCGATCGCGTTCCCCACATTGTGAATGGAATTCATATTTTTGACTTCCACTTTCGTGTTGAACTCATCACTTCCTCTGGTACGAAGCGAAATGTTCGCGTCGACACGCATGGTTCCGTGTTCCATGCTGCATTCGGCGCTTCCCGCGTAGCGAACCTGCGACCTGAGCGCTTTTATATATTCCATCGCTTCATAAGGGCTGCGGATGTCCGGTTCGCTGACGATCTCTATCAATGGCGTTCCCGCCCTGTTGAAATCGACGAGACTGATCGGTGTGCGTCCTTCTGTTTCATGAACGAGTTTGGCGACATCCTCTTCCATGTGAACCTGACGTATCCCGATTTTTTTGGGGAGGCCGTCCTCACCGATTATATTCACCCATCCGTTGATCGCCAGCGGTTTGTGAAACTGGGAAAGCTGGAAACCTTTCGGCAGGTCAGGGTAGTAGTATACTTTCTGGTCGAACGCGTTCTCCCGCTGAATTTCGCAGTTCAGAGCTAAAGCGGCTAAAGCCGCCTTTTCAAGGACTTTTTCACTGAACTGGGGTATGGCTCCCGGCATCCAGAGGCAGATCGGGCAGGTATTCAGGTTCGGTTCGTCACCGGGGTTGTTCGGGCAATCACAGAACATCTTTGTGCCGGAGTTGAGCTGAGTGTGTATTTCAAGACCGATGACCGCTTCATATTCCATGATTATTTTCCTCCTTGTGCCAGCATGCCGGCTAATGCCAGAAGCCTCGCGTCTCCGAGCCTCGGAGCCATGAACTGCAGCCCCGGATCTGTATTTTTACCAAACAGTGAGCCGGGAACATGAATCGCCGGCTGCCCCGTGACATTCGACGCGAGCGTCAAGGGGAAAATATCGTATACTTCGTTGACTGTTGAGGCTTTGTCGATAAGTGTCCGGTTCTGTTCCGCGGGTAAAATCAGCATATCCACAGCCTCGTATAATGCCCCAATCTCTCTTTGGAGGCGGGCGCGGACACGGCACGCGTTTTCGAAAGCGGCATAGTTTTCAAATTGAAAATAGGCTCCCTGAAACAGATAGGATTTTACCAGTGGACCGAAAGATTCGGCACGGGATTTGAGGTACATTTCATTCCAGTTTTTTGAGGATTCGGTGCGGTGGCCGTAACGTACGCCATCGTATTTCCCGCAGCTCGAGGACGCCTCAACGGAACCGACTACATTGTGAACCGCGCGGAAAAGATTGAAATCCGCCAGACTGATCTCCTCAATCATAAGGCCGGTTTCCCTGAGTCTTGAAAGAGCCGAATTAAAAGCTTCGGACTCGGCGGTTCCCAGGTGTTCGGTACATTCCCGGATTACACCGAGAGTTCCCAGAGTTGTTCGATTTTTACCAACCTGACCGGAGTCCGGAATATTATTATCGGGCATCGACGGATCTTTATCGTCCCGGCCTGCGATGATATCCATGATAGAGGTAATTTCACCGGGAGTTTTTGCCAGGATTCCGTAACATTCCATCGATGGAATAAGGCCGATCAAACCGAACCGCGATATGATGCCGTAGCTCGGCTTGAAGCCGAAAATGGCTGTTGTTGAGGCGGCGACACGCGCTTCACCCATAATGTCTGTTATCAGAGCGATATCCACTTCTCCGGTGGCTACGGCTTGAGCTGCCGTATCACCCATCAGGCCGAAACCGAGTTCACTCATACGGGTACTGCCGGTTATTGTCGCGCCGGCGGACCTGACCCGTTCAACCACGGTAGCATTCTCAAGAGCGATATAGTTTTTGAGCGCGACCGATCCCGCTTCCGTCGGCCAGCCGCGTACCGACATATTGGGCTGAATGGCTATGGTTTTTCCTTCAAGCGGGCCGCCTTCCCCGGTGGAAGAGGGTGAAGGATCAACATATGTAAAAATATCAGTGTTCATATAAAATCCTTTTATCAAGAAAGATATATTCGTAAAAAGTCCGTTTTCTTCGTTCAGAACCATTTTGGGGATGCTGTTACTGCCCGGCTAAAAATCTAAAACTCGTGCTTACGCACTCAAACAGTTAGATTTTCTTAACACCGGTCACTACCATCATCTTTTTCCCAAAATGCTTCGATTCACTTCGAAAAGACTTTTTACGAACTTGTCAATAATGACTTCATCACGGACGTTATTTCCAGAACTTTAATGCCTACTCTATTATATTTGCTACTTTGAAGAAATTCCCCTTTACGGCAGGGGCGTTTCGGAGCAATTCCCCTTTTTCAGCCAAGGGATTTCTCGTAGGTTCGGAAGTTTTTCTAATTCGGTTTGTTACGTTTACCACGGAAAAGAGCGGCTCTTCGTCCTTTGCCTCTTTGTTAACAACTTCCGCCAGCCGGAATGCTTCCTTCAAAGCGGTGCCGATCTGATGACGTTCATCGTCATTGATGCCTATCCGTGATACCCACGAAAGCACGTCAATCAGTTCCCGATCCTCCTCCGCGCCGGGCAACTTAAATTCTCCTTCGAGATCGAGCAGTCCAAGTTCGGCGAGCTGTTCGTAAGCGACACTCGATGGCGCCATGCTTAAGGGGCAGTAAGCGCTTCTGTTTTTGGGGAAAGCGATTACTTCCCTTATCGATGACGTACCCAGTATCATTGATACGACACGATCCATGCCGAGGGCGAGTCCGCCGTGGGGCGGGATCCCGTAATTGAATGCTTTGATAAAAAATCCGAATTTTTCTTCCACGTCACTGTCCGAAAGGCCCAGCGCCTGGAAAATTTTCTTCTGTAAATCCGGATCGTTAATACGGATACTTCCACCGCCGAGTTCTTCACCGTTGACAACCAGATCGTAAGCGCGGGAACGAAGCGCGAGAAGTGATTCTTTATCAGCTGGATCGAAGTCTGTCCGGTCGGGGGCGGTAAAAGGATGATGGCTCGAAGTAATGCCCTCTTCGGTAGCTTCAAAGAGAGGGAAATCCGTAATCCATACCGGCGAGTATGTCTCTTCGGGTATAAGGCCGAGCCTGTCGGCAATGTGAAGCCGTGTCAGTCCCAGGGCGGTCGTGACTACCTCATAGGTAGGATCGGCGATCATAATTATTACGTCGCCGTTTTCCGCCTCGAAACGTTTCCTGATACCCTCCTGTTCCTCCTTGCTGAAAAACTGAACTATATTCGATTCCAGCCCTTCATCGGTTACCCTCATCCATGTCATGCCTTTGGCGCCGAATACGGGCACTATCTGCTTGGCATATTCGTTTTGAAGTACGTTTTTGCTCAGTTTTTCCGACTGGCCCCGGATGTTAATGCCCTTGATGCAGCCGCCGCGCTTGAGAATCTGTTTAAATATACTGTATGTCGTGTTTTTGAATACATCGGTGGCCTCGACAAACCTCAACCCGAAGCGCAGGTCGGGACGGTCTGAACCGGTGGTGTCGACCGCTTCTTGATAGGTCATTTTTGGGAACGGCCTCGGAAGGGTAATACCGCCTATTTCAAACATCCGCGCTGTAAGTTCTTCCAGAAGCTCATAAATAAACTCCTCATCGATAAACGACGCCTCAAGGTCAAGTTGAGTGAATTCCGGTTGCCGATTGGGTCGAAGGTCTTCATCCCGGAAACACCGCGCGAGCTGGTAGTAACGCTCGAAACCGCTGACCATGAGAAGTTGTTTAAATAGTTGTGGAGACTGGGGCAGAGCGTAAAAGTGCTGAGGGTGAACACGGCTGGGTACCAGGTAATCACGGGCGCCTTCAGGCGTGCTCTTCGTAAGTATCGGTGTTTCAACTTCGAGAAAACCCTGTTCGTCAAGGTAATCTCTTACACACTTAAAAATCTTGTGTCTTTTTATAAAATTATCCTGCATTGAAGGGCGTCGAAGATCAAGATAGCGGTACTGAAGCCGGATATCTTCCGCGACCGAGTCTAACCCCTTAACGCTGTCGCCGACAATCATCGCCTTTTCCGATATCGGAAAAGGCAGCGTTTCGGACCTGCTCAGTATAACGAGATCTTCCGCCATAACCTCGATTTGGCCGGTTTCAATGTTTGGATTTTCGGTGTCTTCTGATCTTTTTGCTACCCGGCCTTTAACGGTAACGCAATATTCGTTTCTCAGTGTGTCGGCGCGTCCGCAAATATCGGGAGATGTAAACTCAGGACTGAATACGACCTGTACAATGCCGCTCCTGTCTCGCAGGTGAATAAAGAGAACTTCCCCGTGGTCTCTCAGCGCGTCAACCCAGCCCGCTAACTGAACTTCGGATCCAGCGTCGGGAAGACTGAGCTGACCGCAATTTGATCGTTCGCTATACAACATGACTTATTTACCCTTCCTTTAAAATATAAAGACCCGAGTGGATTATCAGACCTTAACTTTAGTTTCAAGTTAAATGTGTCGAGAATTGATGAAGAGAAAGAGACGGAATACAAGAAGGTATACACAAGGTCTCACCGGTTTTTAATTTCCTTGACTTTTACATTTTTTCTGTCTACAAAATTACGCTCGATTTACGGTAGAATCTACTTTTAGACGAGACAAACCGCACCTCACTTTGTTTTAATTTTTTAGTTATTTCGGTAGTGTAAGGGTGAAAGCGCTTTTTGTTTTCGAGAGAGATCGGAGAGGTTTTAAATGTCATCGAAACCAACTTATGAAGAGCTGGAACGAAAAGTTAGAGAATTAAAGAGTGAATCCATAGAACGAAAGAAGGTGGAAAAAGCGTTAAAGGAAAGTGAAGAACGCCTTAGCCACGCTCAAAGTGTTGCTCACCTGGGTTTCTGGGATCGTGATATCCCAACCGGTGATCTATTCTGGTCTGACGAAAATTATCCCATTTTTGGTTTAGATCTACAGGAGAAAATTGAGCCTACGTATGAAATGTTCATAAACATGGTGCATCCGGAAGACCGTGATTTTGTGAATGAACGTATAAATGCCGCATTGAGGGGAGACGATGAAGAATACAGTGTTGATTGTCGTATCGTGCGTCCCAGCGGTGAAATACGATGGATTTATTCTCAGGGGCGAGTAACACGTGATGAAAAAGGTATCCCTGTCCGATTTGTGGGCACCCATATTGACATTACAGACCGTAAGCTGGCGGAGGAATCTCTGCAAAGAGTTCTCAATGAACTGGAACAACGGGTAGAGAAACGTACCGCTGAAATTATAAAGGTTAATGAACAACTGAGGCTGGAAATTGCCGAGCGCAAGCAGGCTGAAGAGGCGTTGCGCGAAAGTCGGGAACGGCTGAAGAATATACACGATTCCTTACATGTGGGAATCGTGCTCATCGATCCCGAAACACACAGGATTACCGATGTTAATTATGCTGCCGTTAAAATGATTGGCGATTCCAGAGAACGGCTTATTGGTTCTTTGTGTCATAACTATATCTGCCCGGCGAAAGAAGGAATGTGTCCGATCACTGACCTCGGAAAAAGGATGGATAATTCAGACTGTATTTTACTCAAGGCCGGCGGTGGAGCAATGCCAGTCCTCAAAACCGTTACCAGCGTGACATTAAACGGCCAGGAATTTTTGTTAGAGAGTTTTATTGATATCACACAAGAAAAGGAACTCGAAGTGCAGCTCCAGCAGGCCCGTAAAATGGAGGCTATGGGCAAATTAGCGGGCGGTATTGCCCACGACTTCAACAATCTTCTTATGGGGATCGAGGGAAATGCTTCTCTTGTTCTTTTAGATATAGACCCCGCTCATCCTCATTATGAAAAACTGAAAAATATCGAACAACATGTCAGGAGCGGAGCGGAGCTCACCGGCCAGTTACTCGGTTTTGCCAGGAGAGGAAAATACGAGGTCAAACCTACCAATCTGAATGAACTCATCGAGAAGAGTTCCAATATGTTCAGCCGTACCAGAAAAGAAATAGAAATTCACAGGACATACCAGGAAGACATCTGGACGGTGGAAGTGGATCAGGGCCAGATAGAACAAACACTTTTAAATCTCTATGTAAATGCGTGGCAGGCCATGCCCGGTGGAGGCGAACTTTATCTTCAGACAAAGAATGTTACCCTTGATGAAAACTATGTTAAACCTTATCATTTTGAAACCGGCAATTACGTGAAGATATCAGTTACGGACACAGGCATTGGGATGGATGAGGCAACAAAAGACAAAATATTTGATCCGTTCTTTACGACAAAAGAAATGGGCAGTGATAAAGGTACGGGATTAGGATTGGCCTCCGCCTACGGTATCATAAAGAATCACCATGGATTTATCAACGTTTACAGTGAAAAAGGCATTGGAACCACATTTAATATTTACCTGCCCGTATCTAAGAAGGATGTAAAGGAAGAAATAAGAGAAAAAAAATTGCCCGATGGATTTCTTAAAGGGACAGAAACAATTCTCTTTGTGGATGATGAAGAGATGATAATCAATGTTGGTGAGGAAATACTGAAGACTTTGGGCTACACAGTATTAATAGCAAGAAGCGGTAAAGAAGCCGTTGAGACCTACAAAGAAAACAAAGACAAAATCAGCATGGTAATTCTTGACATGATTATGCCGGACATTGATGGTGGAAAAACTTACGATATTTTGAAAGAGATCAATCCTGAAATTAAGGTTCTTCTTTCCAGCGGATACAGTATCAATGGTAAAGCAATGGAAATAATGAGGCGTGGCTGTAACGATTTCATTCAAAAACCATTCAATATAAGCCAGTTTTCTCAAAAAATTAGAGAGATTTTGGAGGAATAGGACTTATTTTGCTTTCTTACGAAGAGAGTGCCGGAGATAAATTGAAAATACCGATCGCCAAATACCGATAAATGCGTCGATTATTATATGTGCCGGCGTTCAAAATCGCGCGTATTGCTGTTCCTTTTCCATTTCCTCAAGGGAGTTCCCGTCATATCGTATTACCTTGGACAGCGGTTTAATGAACGATTGCCTCAATGAGTATGTATAGGAACCCTGATCCGGAATGACTAAAATGTCGCCTGTGTCAACTCCATTACCGAAGACAGATGTTCCCCAGATGTCGTAGGGCGCGCAGAGAGAACCGAAAATTTTTAATGGGACTTCTTTTAAAGAAGATTTTGTCAAATTTATAACAGGAACGAACTCTGTCAGGGGGCGTTCCCATCCCAGGAGGTTTATCCCGCCGTCGGTTATTACTGTTCGAGAGTCTTTTTTATCGATCACCGTTAGCAGAATATGCATGGCGGGTGTTGAGATCCACCTGCCGGGTTCAGTCCAGATCTCAAGATCGGACAAGGGGGTTCCCTGAAGTGAAACCGCCGCGGCGATTTCACTCGCGAAATGGTCAAGAGGGCTGGACTCACGGTAGTAATGTCTTATTCTGAAACGGGCTTCCGGATCAAGCAGCCTGACAAGCTGTCCTTTCAGGGTATTTTGTGGATTGAGCCATTCACCCTGCTCGGGCCAGAAACCACCTCCTATATCAAGGAATTTCAAAGATTGCCATAACCTCGCCGGCACATGCCGATGGATGTAGGAACCGATTTCATTTATCATATTTATCTGAGCAGTGGGATCGAGATTCCAACTGGTATGAAACTGAATGCCGCAGAAATCCATTCCTTTTACCGTCATCGATTTTCTCAACATTTCGGCCAGATTTTTGATGGGAATTCCAAACTTGTCCCATTCCCCTTTATGATTGCCTCGGACACGTATCCCGGCTTTCAGGTTGTCTCCCGATTCCTTTTCTCGTTTAAGAAGTTTCGCCAGCCTTTGCATCTCGCCCATGCTGTCCATAAGCAGAGTTACCCTTTTTTTATTTTTAATCGCCAGCGTAAGCCCTTCGTCGGTCTTTCCGGGCCCGCTGAAGATTATATCCGCGCAATTCATAGATAGCGCCCTGGAAAGCTCGAACCCGCTTGATACGTCGATGCCCATGCCCTGGGCCGTTACATGCTCGCATATTACCGCGAAAGAGTTGCTCTTCATCGCATAGAACGCGCGGTATCTGTTAAGGTGCTTTGAAAAAGCCGAGTTAAAACGGGATATCTGCAGTGACAGGGATGGTTCATCAAAAAAATACTGGGGAGTTCCGAACAGCGAGGCGCTTTCTTCCAAAATATCCTTTCTGTCCAGTATGGAACTCAAATATTGGTGGAGAACCGCTTTTGGAAGGGGTTTTTCTCGACTTTTTTTAAATGTCCTGATTAGAAAGGGGGTTAATCCAGATATAAAATTTTTCTGTTTTTTGGAAGCAAAAGGTTGGTCAGCATTTTGTTTGTCTTTTTTGTCTTTTGCGCGCATATTTATCGTATTACCTCTTATTGGTCATATCCTGAGAATTTATGTCTTAGTTCAGAATAGAAATTTCAAGAAGGCTTTGAAGATGCTGGTGTACGGAGATTGGATTCCAGCCTCGTTCAGGGGAGATAATGCAGTATCCCAAAAGTCTGTTGTCATAGTCGGAGGGAGGAAGAATTGTCCGGTCTCCCTCTTTTTTCTTAAGTAATATCGTTTTGACCCATGGAAGTGAAAGAATATTGGACGGATCCATGTGTGAGATTAATCCTTCCGTTGCGGCATAGAGGTTTATGCTCGCGAATGATTCGGGCGGCATGCGCAGCGGCTTCAAGGGATTAAACTTACCGGATACTATATCCAGATGGATTCCAAGGAGATCGCGTCCTGTGGCATTTTCCACGAGATCGGGAATGGAATCACCGCCCGGCCTTGGAGTCATTTCAATAATAACCGGACGGTTGTTCCTGATTATGAAATCTGTCATGAAATGACCCCAGGTGAACCCGAGTGAAGTTGAAGCCTTCTGAAGGATATGACAGAGATTTTTCTTGGAAAACCCCTTCGGATATGAAGGTGGAAAAGTGTACGCGAGGATGGAACCGAATGTCTGGTCAGGAGCTTTAATTTTTCCTGTTTCTCTGAGAATGATTGCTTGACCGTTTTGAAGCGTAAAGTCGCAACTAAATTCAGGTCCTGAAATGAACTCTTCAGCAATCCATGAATTACATGGGTCGATCAATTGTGTTTCCGAAGAAAAGGGAATCGGCTTGAAAAGGGGATTTGTTCTTCTTCTGGGAAGTTCATTCTCCATAATTCGCACCGCTTTTTTGATGTCCTCTTCGCTTTTACACAAAAAAAGAAGCTCGCTCCCACTTCCGGAAATGGGTTTCAAAACGATGTCTTTCTCAAGGTATCTGAAGAATACGAGTGATTCTTGTAAATCAGAAACGAGAGCCGCTCGCGGGGAAGGGACCCCGCTGTCTTTCCATATTCTCCTTGATTCGAACTTGTTCCTTGTTCTGGCGATAGCGTCAGATGAAGGAAATGGCACCTTCAAATGAACAGCCAGTCTGCTTGCAACGATCAGAGATTCGCAGTCAAAACAGGCGATGCCCCCGGGAGTGATTTTATTAACGGACAGACACCGGCGAACTGATTGCAGTGTTTCTCGAAAATTTTGAAGGGGGGCGAGGAGAACAACGGATTTTTCGATTGTTTTAAGAAGAGGATTATTCTGAAAACTGCTGTCAATAATAAAGAATGTGTCTTCAGGATGTTTCCTGTGAATCTTTAATACATAGTCCGGTGTTGTTCCGACTACAAGTACTGGATCATGCCTCATAAAAATATCTTTCCTTAATCTTGATGCATTCGTAAAAAGTCTTTTCGGAGCGCATTCGAAGAATAACGCGAGTCATCGAAGCATTTTGGGAAAAAGATGATGGTAGTGACCGGCGTTAAGAAAATCTAACTGTTTGAGTACGTTAGCACGAGTTTTAGATTTTTAGCCGGGCAATAACAGCATCCCCAAAATGGTTCTGAGCAAAGAAAATGGACTTTTTGCGAACTTGTCAATTTTTATTTTAAGCATAACATGGAGTTTCACCAAGTAAATCGCCGGAACTATTTACCCGTGAGAGATCGACATCTTCTTTTGAACTTAAGGCGTAAGGCGTAAATTTGTAGAGGGGTTCAGTATCCAGGTGCCAGAGTTTTTTCCAGTGGAAATCACCGCAAAGGAAATCAACCTTTGAGACACGTTCATTGCAGGCAAACTCAATGTGATACATGTTCATGGCCTTGGCTATGCCCGGAAACTCAGGGCTTGTTCCTCCAAGAAATACCGTATATGTTCCTTGATATAATACGCCCAGATCGACGGCTGCCGTTTTCCCTTCTATTTCCAGGCTCACCATCCTGAGCAGACCCCTGCTGTATAAAAAGTGGCTGACATCTATGAAACTATTTTTGAATCGATAATCATACAGGTATGAATCCGATCCGAAACTTTGAATATTCAGATCAATAAGCAGGTTAAAATCTTCTAATCGGTTGACGTAGAACGAACTTTCAGCGCCCGTCAGTAATTCAATTGTTTTCTTGATGCACTTAAATTTTTTATTTGAAAACCTTTTACGGTAAAGTGTTATGTCAAAATTCAGATTGGGCGGATAGAGGACATAACCTGTTTCATCCACATCCAGGTCCGGGGTCAGAAACTCTTCAGGTATTTCCATATATCTTAAGTGCGTTTTTTCGGGACAGGAGAATAAAAGCTCCGGAAGAAGTTTTCTGTTTCTTAAATAAATGGGGGTTCTTTCAAGCCATGTCTTATCTTTCCATACTTCCCCCGGAAAAAAAACAAATGTTTCATGTTCTTTAAGATAGGAGAGCGGTAGCATACCGGCTATACCCTTTGCGTCTTCCAGAACCAGAAAGCAGGGATCACAATTAAAATGTCTCTGGAAACAAAGACGAAATTCCCACAAGTCAGATATATTCCTGGGCTGTAAAAGAACATTCCACAACCGCTTGCATTCATCAAGATCTGTTATAAATTTCCTTCGCATCATTTTGTACTTTCCGCTTAGATGTCCCTGTTGCTTTTATTTAACATTCAAAGATTACTGACGGGTAACCACCTTGAGGTTAATTTTCTCAGCCTTAAAGAAATTTTTTGCGAATTCAACGACCATATCAGGTTTGTATGGTTTGCAGCTAAAAACATCGAGATAAGTTGTGTTGGTCTGGTTGGCAAAATGTGCTGAGATAAGCGAGGTTTCTATTAGCTGTGTCATTGAATATCCGGCAACCCGTTCATCCTCGCCGAAATGAACCACCTGGGTTTCTCCAAAGCGTTTCATTTCAATCAGGTCGCAAAGTTCTTTCACAAACTTTTTAATTTTTTTGTCGTTCCGAATTATTTCGGGATTGCAGTTGTATAAATCTATACAGGAGAGCAACCCCCATGGTTGCTCAGTCTCGGATTGATTTTTTCCTGCGTTATTCTTCATTTTTAAAGGGTCTCCTTTAATGTCTTAGTCTTTAAATGATTACTCTGCTGAAAATAGTTCAGTTTATTTAAAGTCCTGCAGCTAAAGCCCATAGTCGGGACAAGAGAATGGAACAATAAACCTAAATAATTCCTTTTATCTCTATGCACCATAGGATATTGAGGCGCGTTCGCAAATTTAACTTCCTCGACGGTATAGACAGCTTTGGGGTTAAATTTCTTTATTATCTCAACAACCGTTTTGTAGTCTTTACGTTTGATGATTGTAAAAATAACATCTACCGGTCCATAAACACCGTCGGCTTTCATACTGGTAACTCCGTAACCGTTACGTTTCAGAAACGCGATGAGATCTTCACCTTTCTTTTTTGTTATTATTCGCAGCATTACAATTCCAAGCGACAATTTTTCTTCAATATAAATCCCGACATAGTTTCCAACGGCATAACCTGTTGCAAAAGCGATATAATTGGCAATATTTGTCAGGTTTTGCATGATTTGCCCAATAGCGAAAAGCCAGATAATTATTTCAAAAAAAGCGAGTCCTGTTGCCAGGAACTTCATTCCTTTTGAGAGCGTTATTATCCGAATTGTCCCCAGAGTAACATCGCAGATGCGTGCCAGACAAATGAGCGCGGGTATAATGATGTAGTGAAGAATCTCTGTCCTTCCAAATATTAGAGTATCCATGATTAATAATTAAATCTCCCTGGAAATCTGTGCGTTCAGCTTTAATCCGAGTGCTGAATGGCTTCATGAATCAGTTTTTTAAACAGGTGTTTTATTTGTGCTTCAACGTATCTCAAAATTCTTTTGAAAAGCGCCCGCCGGCCTGTTTAAACAGACTTCATGCTTTCTTGTGCCTCAAGTATTTCTTTTTGTCGTTATGCTTTCCCGTGTCCTGTGGGTCGATTGCTTTGTATTTATTTTTTCTACATGTCTGGCAACGCTTTGGCATATCAAAACGCCTGCCGATAAAATGCTCCTGTTCGGAAGCAGTAAAAACGAATGACTTTCCACATTGGATGCAGATAATGATTTTGTCTTTCATCTTCCGTAAACCCGAGACCGAATTGCCGGTTGTAACCTCAACAAATTAGCATTTTAAAATACTCCAAATGTTTTAAGCTATTCCCCTAATATTTCATATGTTTCAATAGTGATGGTTCTATTGCCGTCCTTGTCCTCACCAACAATGCCGGTTGTAGAAACGTTCTTATCCAACAGTTTCAGCAACTCTTTTCCGGCGGCATTGTCGGTAACATCATAATACCCATTAGCCGTATCTATGGTGACGGAGACAACCTTGTCGTTGTCATCAAATTCTATAGCTGTTACTATCCCGACAATCGTGATTTTATCGGCATAAGCCGTTACGTGGGTAACACTTATAAAAGACATAATTAACAGAACAGAAACCAGTACCGACAATAATTTTTTTCTCATTTCCTATCTCCTGAGCCTTACAAGTTAGATTTTGATTTAAATATAAAGTTTACTTCTACACTTAACAGCGAGCACATTATTCTTCGAATTACTTCGTTCCCCGCAACTTGTTGCGGGGAACTTCAAATCTGCGCATTCCGCTATAAATACTTTTTTTTATATTCGTCTTCTTTAAAATATTCTTTTAAACTATATTCGCTGATCTCGATTATTATATCACCGTCTTCGTCCTCCGTCGTAGTACCAATTACTTCGACTTCCTGCTCGATCATATCCAACAACTCTCTCCCCTTTTTATTTTGCTTAATTATATATTCTTCTTCATCGATCGTTTGGATAGCAATCTGAATCAGGTTGTCGTTATCATCCCAATCTGAAGGTACGATAATACCGGTAATTGAGCTTTCAGAGTTCTTTTTCTCTTTCATCTTGATCATCCCTCCCGCGGGATGTTTTTAACGAGAATCAAGTTTTATATTCCGCAATGCGTTAATCAGGAGTAAGCAACAGGTGTGCCGTATTCGTAACATATTGATATTTAAAGGAATATATAATTAATTGCAGGAACTTATCGGAACTGAGAGTTCTCATAAAA
>CAZZBF010000020.1:14325-32632 GCA_964652795.1 uncultured Syntrophales bacterium
GAGAGTCATGAAGGAAACCTTGAGTTCCGGTTTTTTCAAATAATCGGAATAATGAGTTCCGATTATTTGTCATACGTGCAGGGTCTTGAAGTCTTCTTTTCTTATACCATATTTAGTCATAAGCTTGTGCAATTGGCGAGTACTTACTCCGGCTGCATCTGCCGATTTTTGGATATTACCTTTGTGAAAAGCGAGGAGTTTTTTTAAATAATTTCTTTCCGCGGCCTCGACGGCCTGCCGTCTCATTTCGGATAGATGAGGTAATGAACCTGAAGAAAGTTCAGAATCTGAAATGCCTGATGTAAAAAGCTCATCCGGGAAGTTATTGGGTCCAAGCACTGAAGAGTTTTCGAGAATATAAGCGCGTTCCATAAGGTTTTCCAGTTCGCGGATGTTGCCCGGCCATGAGTATCGTTCAAAGGCTTCCAGAACATACGGATGTATTTCGTGAATTTCCTTCAGGTATGTTTCGTTCAACTTTCTCAAGAAAAACCCCGCGAGATGTGGTATGTCTTCAGTTCTTTCTCTAAAAGGTGGAATGTCAACGGGAAACACATTTAGGCGATAATATAGGTCCTTTCTGAAATCACCTTCATCTACAAGTTGTTTTAAATCAACATTTGTCGCGGCGATGATTCGCACATCCGCTTCCATGCTTATTTCTCCTCCAACCCTCTGAAAAGTTTTGTCCTGCAACACCTCCAAAAACTTGATCTGCGCGGAGGGTGTCATGGTTCCTATCTCATCCAGAAAGATTGTGCCGCCTTGAGCGATTTCAAACTTGCCCATTTTCCTCCGGTCAGCACCGGTAAATGCCCCTTTTTCGTGACCAAACAGCTCACTTTCCAGAAGATTGTCGGGAATCGCGCCGCAATGTACCGTAATAAATTGAGTTTTTGCCCTATTGCTGTGGCGGTGTATCAGTTTTGCCAATAAACCTTTACCTGTTCCTGTTTCCCCTGTTAATAAAACCGTTGTTTTTGTTAGCGCCACAGAACGAACCCTCTCAAAGACTTTTCTCATCGCCGGACTATTGGTTTTTACAACTTCAAGTGAATCGATCTGCCAGAATTTATCACGGAGATAATCCAGCTCAGATTGCATTATTCTGGATTCATAGGTGTTTTCGGTTACGAATTTAAGTTCATCTATATCAACGGGGTATGTGAAATAATTGCTTGCTCCGGCTTTGACGGCCATAACGGCCTCCCTAATTTTTTCTTGGGGTGACATAACGATAATTTCAATATTGGGGAATACATGCCAGAAGGGTTGAAAAGAGTCTTTATAATTTATGCGTCCATTGACAGAAGCTGATCCGGATTGAAGGAGTTCTACATCAATAAATAGAATTTCGTAACGCTTTTTTACGAACATATCCAGACAAGATGTCCTGGTAGTAGCCACATCAACTTTATATTCCAAGCTAAAGCAATCTTTAATTGGCTCGTAAGCCAGTCGGTTATTAGAAGCAACGAGAATGGATTCCATTTAATGTGTTCACCTGTGTGACATAATAAACACTGAGTATTTTGACCGAGAGCGCGACTGTAACCCCCATTTTGTGGAAGGGAGCTTCAAATTAAGATTTATCTTAAAAAGAGGCATTATAAAGCCATGTTTTTAACTCCTCGTCAATGTTTTTATTGTTTTGTTTTATCTGTGTTTGAGGAAATTTGTACCGCGCCTCTTACGAGGGACGGATCGAAGGACTCCGGATAATAAATAATCTCAGAGATGGAGTTTTTTACAGTGATCACGAAGTCGGCTTTTGCCATTCATGGAAAAAAGCGGGTCTTAAAGGGTCCCATCTGCCTACTAGGCGATCGAATGAGGGGTGAGGCAATGTCCTTTTGAAAATTTTATAGTAATAGAGTTCCTCAACTGACGAGAGCAGGGGGTTGCCTTCCACGCTGTTGAACACCTTCAACTCATCTTCTGATATCACTTTCTCTGCCTGCCGGCGCATGATGTAAGCCACACCGGAACCTTGGGCGAAGAATCGTTTTGTCTGGTAGATGATGTGTTCCGGAAGGCACTCTTCGAATGCCTTGCGGACAATCCACTTGCCCGTCTGTTCCTTGCCTTTAATTTTGTGTTCCAGGGGGATCTTCAGCGCGAAGTCCATGACGCGGGCATCGAGGAAAGGCGTTCGACTTTCAAATGAATTGGCGGCATTCAGCCTGTCCAGTCTTTGAAGTGCTGTATTGTGTGCAACGTTGATAAGGCTGTCGATAATACCGGCTATCTCCTCGGGATTATTTGCCTCTTTGTACTGGCCGTCGTATCCGCCGAAGAATTCGTCCGCCCCTTCACCGGTGAGAACACAGTCTGCTTTACCTTTAATGAAGCGTCCGGCCAAAAAGTTGGCGATTGCCCCGTGGACGCAGCTTTCTTCATACATTTCCTGATGGTGGATGGCCAGGGGTAGTATCTCTTTAATTTCCTTTTCACCGAACATCAGAATATGATGTTTAACACCAAGGTACGCAGTTACATCCCGTGCCAGGGGAAGGTCCTGTCCTTCCTCCATGCTTACGGTGAAACATTCTATGTCCGGTTTTATCTCGTGGGCCATCCAGGCGATAAGACTGCTGTCCAGACCTCCGCTCAGAAGAATTCCCGTGGCGGCATTGTCTTTCATCCGCTTTTCCGTCGCTTCCATAAGAAGTTCCTTGACCACTTTTCTGGCCTGGTCAAAATTCTCGAATTCCGGCGTTTCGACGGCTTCGTTATTATATTTCTGGAAGCCCAGCTCTCGGGAGTAAACGTAGCCCGGCGGAAACTCCCGTATATTATCGCTAATATCGACGAGGGCCTTCGCTTCGGAGGCAAAGCACAGGTTTTCCTTCATGTCATGGCCATAGTAGAGGGGCTTAATTCCCGCCCAGTCGCGAGCGATAAACAATCTGCCCTCGTCACATACGGCGCAGGCAAAATCTCCGTCTATTTTGCCGGCGAATCGGTGTCCGAACTTCTTATAGAGTGAAAGAACGACCTCGGCGTCGGTCATGTCGCCTTTTTCGGCATTGTATATCCTGCCGTCGAGGACAACCGCCCCCGTGCCGTCCGACGCATAATGTGAACCATCCTTGCAGTCTGCTCCCATGTTAAGCTCGTTGCACCCTATGTTGACATTGCCATTTTGATATGTCCATGTATCGTGAGGACCTCTATGCCTGATCCTTTCGAGCATTTTTCGTAAGGTGCCGTTGTCTTCACCTAATATTCCGGCAATTCCGGCCATGATTGAATCTCCTGTTTTATGATTACATTATATACTGTCGGTGTGTATGTTATGTCTGGAACGAGTCAAGTACTCTGACGGCGTGGAAGCCATCGGAGCAATAAGCGTCAGCCCCGATCTCACGTGCGAATTCATCCGATACGGCGGCGCCGCCGATTAAAACCTTGATCGCATCCCTGAGGCCGGCCGCTTTTAATTCTTCAATGACTTCACCCATAACCAGCATTGTTGTTGTTAACAGTGCTGAGAGACCGAGGTATTCGGGCTTGTTTTCCCGCACATAGTCGACGATTTTTTCTGTCGGTACATCAATGCCCAGGTCTTCCACGTCATAACCTGCACCCTTGAGCAGGATTGCGACAATGTTTTTCCCGATGTCGTGAATATCCCCCTTGACGGTGACAATCGCGAATTTTCCTTTCGATTTAATGTCGGCATCCTCAAGGAGTGGTTTCAGGATATCCATGGAGGCGCTGACCGCTTCGGCTGAGGCAAGCATGTCCGGCACGTAGTATTCTTTCGAGTTGAATTTATCACCGACAATTTCCATTCCGGCGGTGAGACCATCGGCGATTATTTCCTTCGCGGAGACGTTATTGTCCAGTGCCATCTGGGTCAACTCAACGACACCGGGGCCGGTCAGGCTGTCATCTATTCCTTCGTCATCCTGGGTCATTCTTCCCTGGATAACATTTTCCTTCAAAACGGTAATAATTTCTTCGCTCATTTTTATTTCCCTCCTTCATAAGTATTCAAGCGTGGCAAAAGCCCTGGTATCTCATTAAATATTTTTGATGTCGTTTCACGATCAAAATGGTTTACCGGTTTTGATAAAAGCTCGTTCATTCTTTCATAAGCCAGGGCAAATACATCGTCGGTTTCTCCATCCCCTTCAAAGGGGTATGGAGGTGAAATCTCACCGGTGCGCATCACTTTTCTGATATAACTGATGAAAAGCTTCTGAGGTGTTCGCGCTACTTTTCTAATCTGGGTCAGCACATCGTTGATCTCGGCCTCGTTGATCCGAGGCGGCTTCAGGAAGAATTTCATCATCTGAAAATGGGCGTCGTCCATAACCGCCTGGAGCAGGCAAAAAACAGAATTACAGTCGAGAAGACCGTACGCGCAGTGCAGGTACTGAGGGCCGCTCAACGTTACCAGGATATCGGAAAACAATCGTTCAATGGATGATTGCTGTCCCGGTGTCTTCGAGTCGCACACACCCGATGTTGAATAATTCGGTATCTTGTAGAACCGTGCCAGCTGGACGCAGTCAACATTATATTGACTGGTTTCAATGGCTCCATACGAATCGCTCAGGGTATCCATCCGTGTTCTCACGGGAACACTTCCGTAAATAACAGGGGTTCCTCTGTTGACGAGTTGTCCCAGGGTAATTCCCGCGAGGACTTCCGCATTTATCAATGCCAGAATTCCCGCCTCTTTAATCGGCGCGGAACTTCCCGCCTGAGGCGAAGATGAAACCACCACGGGAAGACCCTTCTTGCAGATCTCGATAAATGTGTCCGTTGTGTCGTCAACAAACTGAAGGGGACTTTTAACCAGACAGGTGATAAATGAAATGATCGGGTTTCGTACAAGTTCTTCTTCTCCGCCTGTTATGATCCTCGCCATGTTTACCACGTTGTCAAGCTGATTCAGGTTCGTGAGACCCGCCTGAACATGCTTGGTCGTATTGTTCAGAGATGCGAAGAATTTATTGACATCTTTGTTCTCCTCCGTGATATCCCGGTCCTGGATGTTGACGTTACGGATAAAGCCGTCCAGTGTTTCCAGGTATTCACAAACATGTGCCGATTGGCAGAGATCCGCGACGGTTCCGCGACGGGGAATAAATTCGGGTATACGAATCTCGACGCTGGAATCAGACTTCTTGGTATATGTCTGGAAATCAACATCCAGCCAGACATTCGTCTCCGAGCCGGACACAAAATAGACCCGCGGTTCTTCTCCATGCATTACCAGGGCATTATCAGGGTTTCTCGCACCCAGTGTAACCGTTTTGGGAGTGTTTTCTAACGCCTCGAAAACGAGATTGTCCGGGATTTTGATCAGCCAGTGCGGAGGATCACCTGCTGTAACCGCCGATACATCCGCTCCCGAAGCGGCGAATATGTCCGCGGCTTTTTCATTGAAACAGATCAGACCGGGGTCTCTCAGGATTTCTAACGATGCCTTATGAATACGTTCTATCTGTTGAGTGTTTAATCTTTCGTAAGGGTTATTAACTAAGATTCCTTCTCGTGGCACGGTGCCAACCTCCTTCGCGTGTTTTACTCATATTGTCTTAATCTTCCAGCAGGCCTTTTCGGTGAGCCTTGATAAAACCCTTGCACATGGGGTCTTTGTCGGTAAGCATGTCCGCTACCCTCACGAGACTCATCAATTTTTTGTCGAGGGGGTTTAATATTGCGGCATCGAGTCCTGCCGAGGCCGCCATAAGCATAAACGAACGATTAACAATACCCCTGTTCGGAAGACCAAAGGAAATATTGCTCAGACCCATAACCGTCTTTGCTGACGGATAGCGGTTTTTAATTTCTTCAATGGTTCTAAGTGTGACAATGGCCTGGGTCGTGTCCACCGAAATAGGCAGCACCAGAGGGTCAAAATATATTTGATCTTCTTTAACTCCAAACCTTGCGAGATGCTTTACAATGATTTCAGCGGCCTGGAGACGCTCATCAACGGTTCGGGGTATACCTCCTTCTTTCATTACAAGAGCGACCAGTGATGCCTGACGTCCAGCCGCCAGACGACCGATGGTTTCAAGTTTGTCAGGTTCGGCATTGACAGAATTTATCATGACCGTTTCACCGCGGTATTTCCCAAGGGCAGCTTTAAGGACGGCCGAATCATCACTGTCGATACAGAGGGGCTTTTCGACCACGTCCTGCACGAGATCGATTAACCACTCGATGATTGTCGTAGCGCTTTCCCGCGCATCCCGACCGACACCGGCATTGACATCGATTAGATCTGCTCCGGCTTCAGACTGGTCTTTTGCAAGATTAATCAGAAATTCTTCGTTCTTGTCAGTTATCGCCTGTCCGACGGATTTTATGGACGCGTTAATCTTTTCACCAATAATAAGCATAGTATTTCCTCTTACGATAATATTACTCCCGGTATCTCTTTTCTCAGGAGTTCTTTTGTCTTTTCAGGAATATAATTTCTGGGTTGACTGTTGAGAACTTCTCGGACCTTATCCGCGGCCCTGGTCCGTGCGTCTTTCGCTCCCTTGGCCTCCCACTGAGGTCGATCTTCCTTATCGCTCAGTTGGGTGAAATATTGTTCTGTTCGCATGAAATGGCGCGTGTGGCGTGAAGATACATAGTGTCCCCCCGGCCCGGATTTCTTTATCAGCTCGAAAGCCAGGGTTTCATCATTCACTTGGATGCCTTCCACCGCTCGCATGACCATACCGATAATTTCATTATCGATTACCAGTTTATCGTAGGAAGCTGTCATGCAGAATTCGAGAAATCCGGCGGCATCGTGAATGAAGTTGCCTCCCGCCAGGGCAACCAGGAGACTTGTAATAGCCGATTCATATCCAGCCTGGGCATCATTGACTTTTGAATCGGACATGCCTGCCGTAGCGTAATAAGGAAGCTTGTAAAATTGAGCCATCTGAGCCGCCGCCGCGTTCAACAGTCCCATTTCAACAGCTCCTGACAGATATTTCAACGTTCGAAGATCCGCGATGGACGCGACAGATCCGTAGAGTGTCGGAGCCCCTCGGTTAGCGAGTTGGGCGAGCATGATTCCGGCCAGTGTATCCACGTTGAGCACGACAAGGTTACCGGCGAGTGTAATCGGTGACGTTGCACCGCACAGAGGCTCTGCCGGAACTACCACGGGAATACCTTTGCGGGCCGTCTCTATGGTAAGTTGCGAATAATGTTCATCAAGCCTCAGAGGACTGACCACGCAGGTTACCATGGAAATAAACGGCCGTTCCTTAAGTTTGTCGGGACTACCCGCGATATATTCAGCCATCTTGATGATGTTTTTTACACCATCAACTGTGTAGACACCTCCCATAATATGTTTCCGTGTGTAATTCAGGGCAGTTCCGAATCGGTTAACGTCAACACTTTCACCGGGAAGTTCGTTAGGATAAACGTTGAGCATATAAAAATGAATATTATCGAGAACATCGACAAGACGTGCCATGTTTTTGATGTCTTCGAGAGTTGCTCGTCGTGAATCGTTTGATCCCGGTTCCTGAATGTTCAGCGCTGTTCCTCCGGTACCCATATAGACCTTATTCCCACCGATTTCACAGTCCAGTTCGCCGTTTTCCGCCCGGCCGCACAACAAGATAACAGAAGGTGCTTTATTGATTAACTCTTCCGCGAGATCTTGCGGAATTTTCACGATATGGTTGCTCTCGTTTACTTCTGCTCCGGCATTACGGAATAATTCCCTCGCCTCGGTTAAGTTTACCTGTATTCCTATCTCGGCAAAGACCCTGAGACTCGTTTTATGTATTTTTTCAACATCTTGATCGGTAATGGGGCGATATTGCCCTCCTGACAAGCCTCTTCGAACTTTCATTTTCACTCCTTCACATGCTGTTTGTCCGTATTATTGTTTTTGAGAATGTAAAAGTGAGCGTGTTACTCGTAGCGAAATTGTTGAACCGAACAGCGAGCAAATTGAATCAACAATTCTTCAAAGAAGAATAACGCTAGTAATTTTCTTTATTAACCGAAGATCACTTTTGAATTACTTCGTTTCCCGCAGTTTGCCGCGGGTAGCTTCAAACTTCTACCAGTTTCTTATTGTCTTCTACCGGCACAATTTTTTCTGCTGCATTCCGAACACGGATTATAAGGAGAATATGAAGAATACATGCCAGGAGGCAAAATTCCGAATATCCCTGAAATCGACTTACGGGGCTGCATAAGACAGGATTTCATCAGTTCAACACCTGTCGGATGAGAATCTAAAAAATTGAAAATCTTTCTCTGATCTTTAATAGACCAATCACAGTAACCCGGGCTGAAACGAAAGGTAACTTCCCTGCCTTCCGATTTATATTGTTTACTCATGTCTTGATAAAATTCCTCGACTATATTCTCTATGGTCACCGATCCCATGGAATCGAGGATATATGCCTTTGAGAGATAATTCTCCTCCGTAAATCGGGCGATCTCTTTTTCAATGCCATTACCGAGAGTAGCTATAAAAAATATCATTTCATTACAACTATTCATGGTTTTTACGAGTTTTGAACTTGTTAACGATATTCCCTCTTCAATATAAATAATCCCGTTATTGGTCGATTTGACCTTTCCGACCCGGTAGGAGAGACGAGGTTTTATGATATCTTTAAGCTTAATTTCCAGTTTATCTATTTTCATTTTGACAAAATGAGATAAGTCGCGATGTCTCCTGCCGCCAAAATGTCGGACAAGATCATGCCTGTTAAAATGTGTATCAGCCTTTGAAAAATGGAAGTGTTTCATTTTACTAATATTGTTTGTGTTATTCTGCTGGTATCGGGTTTTTTATTTAGCGCTTAAAAAAAAAGAGCCCTTTGGTATCGGATTTTCTCGAACAATTCTAAAACTCACAAAAAACTTACAATCAGAATATGCTCATTGAGCTTCAATAGTAAGTTCGCGGGTTTTTTGTCTTACCTACTCCCCCTGTCTGTTCACATCCACACCCAAGTGGATGTTGAATGTAGCGGGCAGGTCTGACAGAAATTGTTATTGAAAAAATCTTCATTCGTTCCAAGAGCCCTGTTTCAATGTCTTTCAAAAAAGTTAATTATATTTATACAGGAAATCATTTTGTTTGTCAAGCTTGATAAGAGAAATAAAAACAAGTGCTTATAAATGCATATAAAAAGAGCATATTTTATGAGAAGGGGTAAATGTTGCTGTTACAGTTGTTTTAAAACTTTTTTTCGGGGAAGCCCCCTTGAAATTGTCAGGCTTTATGGTACAGTAAAAAACTCAATTTGATTGACGTTTCATCAAAATCCGGGAAAAGAGATGAAAGAGAAAAATTTGGAAAAAGATTTGAGGGAAATTGTGGGAGATCGAGTAACTACCAGCGATTTTGAGAGATGGTTTTATGCAAGCGATCTTATGCCTATTCCCGGAATGATAAAGTCTTTATTTAAAACAATGCCCGCGGCCATAGTCAAACCAGGGACTGTGAAAGAAGTAGCTGACGCTTTAAGTTATTGTTCTTATAAAAAAATAGCTGTTGTGGCACGGGGCGGGGGTTCGTCCGGCCTGTTTGGCGCGGTACCCAAAAAAGGCGGGGTTGTATTGGATTTGATAGATTTGACGGAAATTGTTGAAGTCGATAAAGATAAAAAATTGGTAACCACAGAGGCGGGTATCACATGGTGGGAATTAGACCAAAAATTAAGAAAGGAAGGATTAACGGTTAGAAGTTACCCGTCCAGTGCCAAATCAGCAACTATCGGCGGATGGATGATGGGCAATGGTCTAGGAATAGGCAGCTTGAAGTACGGGTCTCTCTTTGAGCAACTTCTATCTGCCCAGATAGTCTTTTCTGATGGAACAGTGAGAGAATACTCGAGGGGACAGGGGTTGGAATGGTTTTTTGAGTCCGAAGGGATACTGGGGATAGTTACTAAAATTTCCCTTAAAATTCGTAAAATTCCAGACGTGATTTCACATCATTTGATATATTTTAATGGAATGGAAGATATTTTTGGCTTTCTTAATCAGTTGGTAAAGACGGTACCTTGCCCCTATTCAGCTGAGGTGTTTGATCACAAATACCTCGCGCTTCTTAAAGCGTCCGGGTATCGGGTAACGAACTTCATTCCCCGAAGCGGCGTTGTGCTGGTTACTTATGATGGTGAAAAGAGAGACGTCGAAGCCGGTAAAAAAACGGTAAGAGAATTGATCCGCCGTCACTCCGGCAAGGAGATAAAAGGCGCGGAGGATCAATGGCAGCAGAGATTCAACATGCTGAGAGTCAGGAGAAAAGCCCCCACTGTAATTCCAACCAGTCTTCATGTCCCCCTGAATAACCTGAAGCAATTTTATTCCGGTCTCGAGAAACTGGACAAAAGACCGATTGGCCTTTTAGGGCATGTTATTTCACGCGATGATTGTATGATGATGCCGATGGTGATCAGCAATGAAATGAAAATAGCGGAATATATCCTTGCCCTTCACACTCCGAGGGAGCTTTCCAACCTGGCGATATCTTGTGGCGGTAAACCAGGCGGAGGGATAGGTATATGGAATGCCCCATATAGAAAGCAAATATTATCCAGACAGAAAATCGGGGAGATTAAAAAGAGGAAAAAAGAATTTGATCCACAGGGCATCCTAAACCCCGGAATGTGGGTTGATTCAACATTACTTTTCAACCCGGACATCTATCAGATTGCCATGGCAGCTGTTTCCGTAGCGGACAGGATAATTCCCGGAAGAGCGGGGAAATACGAGCAAGAAGGTTTCCTGGAAGAAATTATTGCCTGCAATCAATGCGGTTACTGTGTAAATTACTGTCCGACCAGGGAGGAATGGGTTTCCTCCACACCCCGCGGTAGAATTCTTATGGCGAAAAACCTGCTCGGGGAGCGTTCCTTAAATCACCGGAAAATAACCTCCGAATATGTAAAATCTATTTTTCAATGTACATTATGCGGCAGGTGCGGGATTGACTGTAGCGTTGACATTAAACCACAAGAGATATGGAGAGATTTAAGGAGCAGCCTTGTGGAAAATGGCTTAGAACTTGATTGCTTGAAAAATCTGGTAAATGATATTGCCGAATCAAAAAATATTGCTTCAAAACCGAATGATCAGAGAGCTAATTGGACAAAGAAATTGAAATTTCCGTACGAATTTGGGAAGAATAGAAAAGTAGCTGTTATTTATTATGTTGGGTGTATAACATCATTTTACCCCGCGGTTCAAGATGTAGCTCGATCCTTCGCCCGGATACTGGATTCAGCAGGTATAGATTTTACTGTTCTTGGCGATGAGGAGTGGTGTTGCGGTTATCCATTGCTGGTAGCAGGCCACACGGAAGACGCGGCAAAATCCATGAAGCATAACATGGATAAGATAAAAGAGATGGGAGCTGAGAGCATTGTTATGACCTGTCCAGGGTGCTACCGTATGTGGACTGACGAGTATAATAATATTACAGGTGAAAAGGTGCCTATTGATGTTTTTCATTCAACAGAGTTTATAGTGAAGCTTATTGAGGAGAACAGAATAAAATTTGGTGAACTAAGCGATAATATTGCCTATCATGATCCCTGTGATCTTGGCAGAAACAGCAAAATATATGATGAACCTCGTTACATAATAGATAAAATTCCCGGACTTGATTTCGTGGAATTTAAAGATAACCGGGAGTATTGCAATTGCTGCGGATCAGGAGGGGATCTCCTGGTATCAAATCAGGAACTTTCCCTTGATATCGCCCGGCGCAAGGTCCAAGAATTCCTTGATACCGGTGCTCAGACTCTGGTAACGGCATGTCCCTCGTGTATACGGGCTATAAATATGGCTAAAGCAACAGAGAAAGCACAGTTTAAGGTGCGGGATATTTCCCAGACGGTCTGGGAAGCCATATCAAGTTCAGCAACATAATCGGAAAACATATTGACAGAATTGTTAATCTAAACGTATTGTGATGAGAGGAGAAGACTATGCAGGAAGAAACAAAAGTAACTCCTTTACATGATTGGCATCTTTCTCATAGTGCCAATATGTCCCTTTTCGGCGGTTATGATATGCCGCTCTGGTACCCCTCGGGTGCGAAAAAAGAACATTTAACGGTTCTTACAAATGCCGGTATTTTCGATACAAGCCATATGGCCGTTATCATGGTTACCGGTACAGATGCTTTTGAATTGCTCCAGTTGTGTTTTACCAAGGATCTTAATGCCTGTATAGGTAAAAAGAAAGCCCCCTTAACCCCAGGCAGGTGCGTTTATGGCGCGTATCTGAACGAGCACGGCGAACTCATAGACGATGCTATTGTGTCCCAGATAGAGCGTAATATGTACATGATTGTTGTAAACGCCGGTATGGGGGGTGATGTTACATGTCATATGATTGACCATGCCGATTCACGAGACGTTGAAGTAATAGATCTTACGGACAAGATTGGTAAAATAGACATCCAGGGTCCTATGGCTGCCAGTATTCTCATGAATGTTTTGAAAGAACCTGAAAAAGTTTTTGACGAGATGCCCTATTTTTCTTTTAAGGGTCATTTCGATAAAACATCCACTTTTGCCGATACGGTGAGCTTTATCGACGGCACGCCTCTCTTGCTTTCGAGAACTGGCTATACCGGGGAGTTTGGTTTTGAAATCTTTTTGAATCCTGATCATCTTATCGGGACATGGGAAATGATCCTGGCGGCAGGCGAAAAATTCGATCTTATTCCGTGCGCTCTTGCTGCCAGGGACTCGTTAAGGGCTGGAGCTTTGCTTCCACTTTCTCACCAGGACATCGGACCATGGCCGTTTGTTAATCATCTCTGGCTTTTTACACTGCCTTATAATGATGAAGCAACAGGGTTTACCAAGAAATTTATAGGCGATAAAATTCTTAATTACATAGAAAAATCAGAACACACATGTGCTTTTGTGGGTTATGATCTCCGTAAGGTTTCCATCCATGACCCCGCGGCTCATGTACTGGACGCTGCCGGTAATATAATCGGAAGGGTTTTAACATGCGTGAGTGACATGGCAATCGGGCGACATGGTGATCGGATTTACAGTATTTCCAGCCCCGACAAACCGGAAGGTTTCAATCCGAAAGGACTCTGCTGCGGATTTGTCAAGGTGAAAACTAAACTCCTTCCCGGTCAAATCGTGGAACTCAAGGATGACAGGCGGAAGATAAAGGTCATGATAGTGGATGATATTCGGCCGGATCGTACCGCACGCCGGCCGATAAAAGAGATGTTGAAAGTTTAAAGTTAAAAGAAATGTACTCAACCGTATAAAACCGCGAAGGGTTTTCACGGGCATAAAACTAAAAACTTAAAACTTGAACAGAAGGAGGAGGTACAGTGAAAGAGATCAGTGATTTAATTTTACCCGATGATGTTCGCTATGCGGAAGATCATGAATGGGCCAGGCTTGAAGGTGAAAAGGTAAGGGTTGGAATTGATGACTATGCCCAGGATCAGCTCGGAGACATTGTGTTTGTCGAATTGCCTCAAGTGGGCGATACCTTTGAAAAAGACGAGGAGTTCGGTACAGTGGAATCAGTCAAGGCCGTTTCCGAATTATATATGCCGGTCGGTGGAGAAATCATTGCTGTAAACACTGCCCTTGAAGAATCCCCTGAACTGATAAACAGTGATCCGTATGACGATGGATGGATGATTGAAGTAATGCCCAGTGATCCGGATGATTGGGACGCCCTCATGACCATAGATGCTTATATTGAAGTACTTAAAGGGGAGGAATAAATGCGTTACTTACCTCATACCAGTGCGGATATCACTTCGATGCTGGAGGAAGTGGGGATGGAGGGTTTAGACAGCCTTTTCCTGACGATCCCTGAGGACTGCCGTCACAGAGATGATCTCAATCTGCCGGAGCCTTTGACCGAGTGGGAGTTGAATGACCGTATGGGTGCTCTTTCAGACAGTATGGCTGTCTCTCCGGAATATAGAATGTTTATCGGCGCGGGCAGTTATGAACATTATATTCCGGCGTTGGTTTCAAATCTTCTTGGCCGTTCAGAGTTTGTAACATCTTATACCCCCTACCAGCCGGAAATAAGTCAGGGGACATTACAGGCGATTTATGAGTACCAGACGCTTACCGCCCGGCTTTTGGGCATGGAGGTGGCAAATGCGTCGATTTATGATGGCGCTTCGGCCCTGGCTGAAGCACTTCTGATGACGCTCCGGATAACGAGAAAAAGAAAGGTTGCCGTTTCATCGCTTATTCATCCTTTCTATCGTCGTGTGGTTAAAACCTATCTTGAACCATCCGGTTATGAAATTGAGGAGCTTCCATATCTTGATAATGGCAGTACCGATCTTTCGAGGCTTACCGGAATGAATGATCTTGCCGCGGTTGCGGTTCAGTCGCCAAATTTTTTCGGGTGTGTTGAAAACCTTATGGAAATCGGCAGGATGGCACGTGAAAAGAGCGCCCTCCTTATTGCTTCGTTTACGGAGCCCCTTGCTTACGGACTTTTTAAAAATCCCGGGAGTCAGGGTGCCGATATTGCCTGCGGGGAAGGTCAAAGTCTCGGTATTCCCCAGTCGTTTGGCGGTCCGGTGCTCGGGATGTTTGCCAGTAAAATGAAATATGTGCGCAGTATGCCCGGCCGCCTGGTGGGCAAAACCACCGACATGGACGGCAAAAAGGGCTTTGTTCTAACGCTTGCCACGAGGGAGCAGCATATCCGCCGGGAGAAAGCGACTTCCAACATCTGTACGAATAACAGTCTCTGTGCCCTCGCGGCCGCTATGTATATGGCTTCCGCGGGCGGTACCGGTATACGGGAACTTGCCATGCTCAACTATGATAAATCCGAATATCTTAAATCGGAGTTAAAGAAGGCAGGGTTCAAAATTAGCTTTGAAAGTCCTACCTTCAATGAGTTCGTTGTGGAGTTTCCCGCGAATTTTAAGAGCACTTACGAGCGTCTGTTGGAGAAAAAAATAGTGGCGGGCCTTCCGCTTGCTGCGTACTATCCGGAACTTTCCAGCCACTACCTTTTATGTGTAACGGAAACAAGGACTAAAGAAGATATAGACACGCTGGTCAGGGAGGTGAAATCATGAAAGAATCTTTAGGCACTACAGGCCTGATACTTAATGAGCCTCTGCTCTGGGAAAAAGGGAAAAAGGGACGACGGGGCTTTTCGATTCCACGGCGTGACGTTGAGTTCTCTCCCCTGAATGAAGACCTTACAGGTGAAGGCCCGGACTTTCCCGATCTTTCCGAGGTAGACGTGGTACGCCATTATACAAGACTTTCCACATGGAATTTCGGGGTGGATACCGGTATGTACCCGCTCGGTTCGTGTACTATGAAGTACAATCCCAAAACTAACGAAAGACAGGCGGGTCTTCGAGGGTTTACAGGTGCTCATCCCCTGCTTCCCGCCGGTCTGTCACAAGGAACGCTTAAACTGATGTTTGAACTTGAACGGTATCTCGCGGAAATCACCGGAATGGACGCTGTGACGCTCCAGCCGGCGGCCGGGGCTCATGGGGAATTTACCGGAATGCTTGTAATTTATGCCTACCACAAGAGCAAAGGTGAGCGGCGTTCGAAGATCATCGTTCCCGATACGGCACACGGCACGAATCCTGCCAGCGCGGCACTGTGCGGTTACCAGTCGGTACCGGTAAAATCAAATGAACAGGGTATACTTTCTCCCGAGGCAGTGGCCGACGTTATGGATGAAGACACAGCGGGAATTATGGTTACCAATCCCAACACACTCGGTCTCTTCGAGGAAAACATCAAAAAAATAGCTGAGATTGTCCACGCGAAAGGAGGGCTCGTCTACTGTGACGGCGCAAATATGAACGCCGTTATGGGAATCGTGCACATGGGCGAGATCGGAATTGACGTGCTTCATCTGAACCTCCACAAGACTTTTTCAACTCCTCACGGAGGTGGTGGGCCTGGTTGCGGACCCGTCTGTGTTAAGAAACACCTTGAACCGTTTCTTCCCGTTCCCCGCATGGTTGACAAAAATGGGGAATATTTGTTTTCTGAAGATTTTCCTCAATCTATCGGTAAAATGCACGCATTTTACGGGAATTTCGGCGTCATGATAAAAGCGTACAGCTATATCCTGAGCATGGGTCCCGGAGGCCTTAAAAAGGCCAGCCAGCTGGCTGTACTGAACGCCAATTACATCAAGGAAAAGTTAAAAGGGGTGTTCCATCTTCCCTATGACAGGCCTTGTATGCATGAGTGCGTCTTTTCCGACGAGCTTCAAAAGGCGGATAAAGTTACAACTCTGGATATGGTCAAGCGCCTTATGGATTACGGTTATCATCCGCCCACCATCTATTTCCCGCTTGTAGTGCACGGTTCGATCATGATCGAACCAACGGAAACCGAGTCCAAAGAAGATATAGATCTTTTTATTGAAGCGCTAAAAGCCATAGCACTGGAGGCGAAGGAAAATCCGGAGTTACTGCATAATGCCCCTGGGCGTTGCAAGGTAAGGAGGCTGGATGAAACAACCGCGGCAAGAAAACCGTGCCTTGCCGGGTAAGGTCATCCGTGAAATAGATTCCTGTAGGGCCCGTTCCCGGAACGGGCCCTATAGTTTTTGCACATCCACCAATTCAATTTTTGTAGAGAGAGGTTATACACGACAGTTTTATAGCGGCATATAAAATGTCACCTTCTTGTAGCACCCGTTCCCCGAACAGGCCGTATGGCTCTTGAGCTTCCACAGACCGATTTCCCTGTTGTTCCCGGCTGCTCACAATGACATTCCCGACTTGATTGGGAACCTATCATCTGACCGGGTTTGCCCTGACAAGCGACCGCAATAACATCAAACACGGAAAAATATTGTTGGCTTCACTTACAAAGGGTGAGGATTGGTTTTCTGATCCACCGTTGATTTCAGATAGACAGGGTGTAATGAAAAAATCAGCCGCGAGTGTTACGGGTCGGCGGGATTGGCTTATTGGCCTTTTTATTCCTCTTTAAAACGTAGCCCTTGATCTTTCGGTTAAACTCGTAGAGATCACCGAGTCTCTTTAAAACCTTATCAATCTTTGTCATCTTCCAGTTTCTCTATATCTGCCTGATCCTGTTTGGAGTTCCTCATCCTTTTGAGCCATATCAGATCTTTCTTGCTCGCAAGCATGACTTTTCCTTCTTCCGACTCCGCTTCCACAGCATCCTTTATTATTCTTCTTATCTCTTCACCTTTCACGACGAGAATATCGATCAACATTTCATCCTCTGGTGCTATAACCTTCAGAAACCGGTGGAGTTCTATGCTCACGTTCTGGAATATCCAAGGTGTTGCGGATTCAAAGTATCCATCCTTCTCAAGAATACCTTTTGCCGCATCGAAATCCTCGGAATCAACAAGAAGGTCAATATCACGGGTAAAGCGCGGCTCTGTGTAGAATGCCATCGCAACTCCGCCCACAAGGGCGTACTTTACCTTCTGCTTCTCAAACTCCGTTACCAGTCGTTTGAATTCTTCGAATACATTCATGTTATCTTCCTTATGGGCTAACGCCTGCTCAGGGGCGGCATGCTCCCCGCCGACCCGTGGACGCGGTGGTTATGAAATTATTTTTTGTATAGATCGATTATTTTTCCCTGCTTTTTATCTTTTACGTTTATTACTTTGCTAAGCAAATGAGGTGAAAGATTCCACTTTTGTCCTGACTCGGTAATTACAGTTACGGTTTTCTTGTTGTACTTTACTAATATACCGAACAGCTTCCCACGTCCTGGCGGCCCAAAACAAACTTGGTCACCTGGACTGAATTGCATCATTTCATTATGTGTATGTATCGAATCTATAAATTTCAATCGTGCCACGATAACGATTAATATACTTGGTTGGTATCTGCCGAACTTGCACAATCCTACAACAATTTACATAAATTAGAAAGTGAAAATATAACAGTGAAATCATGTACAAATGAACTTTCAACATTGGATATGTTGTGATGATAAAAACCAAAAGGGCAAAACATTGGAAAAATGGTAACACCATTCGATAACGAATTGCCGGAGTTCCAAAAGTACCTTCTGGACAAGAAACTGGTCCCGGTTAAGAATGTGCCGTTCTACGCCCGTTGGGTCAGCCGGCTTCTCGATTATGCCGGAAGAAAGAATTTTCAGCTTTGGAATATGAGGAGGCCGCGGTTTTAGGCTTTTTGGATTTACTGAAATTCCATTGGAAGTTTTGCGCGGGAATCTTCAATTTTAAATTACGGGCTCAAAAGTGAGTTACTCCCCTCTTAAATCGCATTCCATTCATCCCGGGTAAAGCACAGGATATTCCGCAAATAATTTTAAAAAATTTTAAAAAATAA
>CAZZBF010000020.1:32642-42217 GCA_964652795.1 uncultured Syntrophales bacterium
AGTTTACATACTCCCACTAATTCGGAAGGAAAATAAGCAATAGGAGGAAAAGTAAAAAAATGGACTCGCTCGCTTTCCAGAAAGAGGAGTTAAAAATTGAGGAGGACGATCAACCCCCAGGTAGTATAATGGGCAAACCGGTACAGCCGGTTTTCTCTAATGTAACCACCCAAATTCACCGAATCAAAGAAAGACCGTTTGTTATTAGTAAACAAGCCGGGATATTCTGCCGGAAGTATTTCCCGGGAGTCACGGAAAGTAACTGGAATGATTGGCGATGGCAAATCAAAAACAGTATTACAAATTTAAAGGAATTGGAAAAAATTGTTTTACTCACCCCAAAAGAGAGAAATCCTATTACAGATATTAGTGATTCCCTTCCCTTACGTATTACTCCTTATTATGCGAGTTTGATTGATCCGGATAACTCTGAACAGGCAATCCGCAAGTCTGTAGTGCCAAGAGAAGATGAGCTGTTAATCTCAGAGGGGGAGTCGGGAGACCCCCTTGCGGAGGAACATACGAGTCCAGTGCCCAATATTGTCCACCGTTACCCGGACCGTGTTCTACTGCTTTTCACGGATGTATGTTCCACCTATTGCAGGTATTGCACGCGTTCACACATGGTGGCAAAAAATAAAAAACGCTTCAGTAATGCCGTTCTATTACGCGCGATTGAGTACATCCGTCAGAATCCCGATATCCGCGATGTGCTTGTTTCCGGGGGCGATCCTTTGACCTGTTCGGATTCTCAATTAGACTGTATGTTATTTGAATTACGGAAGATCCCGCATGTGGAGATTATCAGGATCGGAACAAAAGTGCCGGTGGTTTTACCTCAACGCATCACTAAGTCCCTTGTTAGGATGCTTAAAAAGTATCATCCTCTCTTTCTGAGCATACACTTTACCCATCCGGATGAAATCACTCCTGAAGTGATAGAGGCCTGTTCCAGGCTGGCTGATGCGGGGATACCGCTGGGAAGCCAAACGGTGCTCTTAAAAGGTATTAACGATAACGTGGAGACAATGAAACGTCTTGTTCATGGCCTTCTTAAGATTCGTGTGCGTCCTTATTACCTTTATCAGTGTGATCCCATACTCGGATCCGGGCATTTTCGTGTTCCCGTAGAAGAGGGATTAAAAATTATTCAGGGTTTGCAGGGGTTTACCTCCGGTTACGCCGTCCCGCGTTACGTAATCGACTCCCCTGGCGGCGGCGGAAAGATCCCTCTATTGCCTGAATATTTTATGGGGCGTGACGGGAACTATGTAATCCTGAAAAATTTTGAAGGAAGGATATTTAAGTATCCCGATTTTTGTAAAAGAATAAGCTAACGTGTCATTACTCAATGCTCCGGGAGGCGATCTGTCGGAATCCCGGTAGATTGCCTCGCGTTTATGTGGTCCCGCGGAAATTAGTGGACCGTGGAGCATGTCTTTAAAATTAAACAGGAATATCATGAAGACAGGTTTGACGTTTGATTTAAAAAGCGAATATATAAAGCAGGGCTTCTCTCCGGAAGAAGCCGCTGAATTTGACAGCGAAGAAACTGTCGAGGGCATTGAAAAAGCCCTGATACAATTAGGACACAAGACCGACCGTATCGGGAATTTCAAAAAGCTTGTCCAGCGTATCAATAACGGTGACCGGTGGGATATGGTTTTCAATATCGCGGAAGGCATGTATGGTTTTGGCCGTGAAGCACAGGTTCCCGCGCTGCTGGACGCTTACCGGATACCGTATGTCTTTTCAGATCCTCTCGTGCTGTCCTTGACCTTGCATAAGGGCATGACTAAAAGGATTATCAGGGATAACCGTATTCCTACCGCCGATTTTGTCGTCGTAAGTCACATCAGAGATGTTGAGAAGGTCCGTCTTGACTATCCTCTTTTCGCGAAACCGGTCGCGGAAGGAACGGGGAAAGGTATCACTAAAAAATCCCTCACGGAAACTCCCGACGAATTGCGTGCAGTATGTAAACTATTGCTAAAAAGATTTAATCAGTCTGTACTGGTGGAAGAGTATCTTCCGGGAAGAGAATTTACCGCCGGTATAATCGGAACAGGCGAGGAAGCGCGTGTAATAGGAGTTATCGAAATCATTTTAAACCGGAAAGCGGAAAAGAGTGGTTACTCCTACCTTAACAAGGCTCACTACCAGGATCGGGTAGAATATGTCCTGGTGGAAGAGGAGATGGAGAGAATCTGCGGTGAAATTGCCCTGAATGCGTGGCGGGCCCTCGAATGCCGTGACGGGGGAAGAGTCGATCTCCGTTGCGATAAAAATAATAATCCTAAATTCATGGAGATCAATCCTTTAGCGGGATTGAATTACCTTCATTCGGATCTCCCCATTATTGCCTATAAAAATAGTTATACCTTCGCGGATTTGATTAGAATGATCATGGAATCCGCTTTGAGACGGGTTCAAAAGTGAGACCCGGTTGTGTTTCCTTATGAAAAAACGAATTGTGATTTTATTTAATGAAGTTTCCGTTAACGCGCGGAAAGATGAAATGGATGTTCTGGATCAGGTTCGGTTTGTAGACGCGGCGTTGAAAGAACTGGGATATGAGACCTTTCCTGTCCGGTTCTCATTGAAGATAGATAAAGTGGTGGAGGAGATTCGCGGAATCAAACCGATACTTGTGTTCAACCTTGTAGAATCCGTTCAGAATCACGGGGAATTAATATACTTTGCTCCGGCTGTCTTAAAGTTTTCGGGTATACCTTTTACCGGATCCGGGGCGGATTCCATGTTTCTTACCACCCACAAAGTCCTGACTAAAAAAATGATACAGTATCATGGATTACCTACATCTCCATTTTTCACGCCGGAAGAAACACACTTGTTACGGTCTGATCGTCGATATATCCTGAAACCCATCTGGGAAGATGGTTCCCTGGAACTGGACGAAGATTCGGTGTTTACCTGTTCCGATAGCGCTATATTGAAAAAAATAAAGACGATGCCTTCGGAAAACTATTTTATCGAGGAATACATTGACGGAAGAGAGTTCAATGTTTCCCTTCTTGCCTCACAAGACGGTCCGATGATTCTTCCGCCCGCGGAGATGCTGTTTGTTGATTACCCTGAAGAGAAACCTAAAATAGTAGGATATGCCGCGAAGTGGCAGGAAGATTCTTTTGAATACCGGCACACTCAAAGAATTTTTCCCGCGGATTCAGAAAGTCAACCTCTGTGCAGGACTTTGAGTGAGATTGCGGAAAAATGCTGGAAGACCTTTTCTCTTCGTGGATGGGCACGGGTGGATTTCAGGATAGATCAGCATAATAGACCATATATACTGGAAATCAACGCCAATCCCTGCATCTCGCCTGATAGCGGATTTGTGGCTGCCACTCGTGAGGCAAAAATTCCCTTCCCTGTGGTTATTGATAACATTCTTATGGATAGCCTGAAATAAAAAATTATGAAGTTTGATATAACCGATATGGCTTTTCGTGATCAGGAAAGGGAAGATGATATCTGCTCTATTTTGGAGATCGTGAAATCCACCGGGTTTTTTTACGATGACGAGGTGAACACCGCGGTGGAATTAATCCGGGAACGTCTGAAGAATGGATGTCTCAGTGAGTACTATTTTGTATTTGCTGATTATGGAGAAAAAACTCTGGCCTATAGCTGCTATGGCCCGATCCCCGGAACGAAAAGCGCTTTTGATTTATACTGGATCGTTACCAATAATGATTATCGCGGTTATGGAATCGGGAAAAGCCTCCTGCGGGAAACTGAAAAAAAGGTGAAAAAGATGGGAGGAACAGCCCTCTACGCGGAAACATCCTCTCGCGAAAAATACACTTCCACCCGTATGTTTTATAGAAAAAATGTCTTTACTGAAATAGCCCGGATAAAGGATTTTTACGATACCGGCGATGATAAAATAATTTACGTAAGACAACTTGTATGAAATGCCGGATTAATATGAGATATAGATAGTGTTACCTTAAGTAGTTCTCCATATAATATGGAATGGCTTACCGCTTGTTGTTCGTGTCGGTATAATTATTGTCGGAATGTGTGTCTTTTCGGAGACTGGAAAACCGGTGTTCAAGAAATCCGCTGGAATTCCCGAACCGGTTTTTAAGGAATATCAGCAAGGCTTTCAGGTAGAATTCAGGAAGGATATCTACACGGAGGAATATTTAAGCAAACTTGGGCTGAATAAGAGACAGATAAAAGCTGTTATGTATGTGAAGGAAAAGGGTGGTATTAATTTGTCATCTTTTAAAACAATAATTCCTGATGTCTCAGATAAGACCCTTTACCGTGATCTACAAGGATTGGTAGAAAGAAGTATTCTAAAAGTATTTGGAGAGAAAAAAGGAAGGAAATACGAACTGAAATAACGGACATTTATCGGACATTACAGACACATCTTGGACAGTTGTCGGTCATAACTGTTGTTACCTGCTTGGCGATTAGTTAAAGACAACGATACATTTAACGGCAGCGTTAGATTTATACCTGGCAAAATTTCCTCCCCTGTCATTCCCGACTCGATCGGGAATCCATAATTACTCTATCCTTGAAAAAAGGGTGCCATAAACAAACCATGTGCCGGACCTTGATCCGGTATTGTTTGTCAGTGCGTTTGTCCGTGCAAATTAACATAACATATTTCGGGAATCTCCCCCTTTTTTAAGGGGAACAACCGTTAACCTCCCCCTTTTTTAAAGGGGGCTCAAGGGAGATTTCAACTACAAACCCCGCTCCTATTTTTTAATGCTGACCGCTGATAGCTGACCCACAAATACGAGTTTCACCAGGCCCGCCCCGTGGAAATCAGCGAAGCTGAGCATCTGGTGCGGTTTAGACAGGAGTACCTTCTGATTAATTCCGACTCTCATTTCTCTAAAACGAGACTATGGAAACTGAAATTAATTGTTGACATCAGCACAAATATTTGTATATTGAAAATCAAGGTTTCAATATGCAAACATACATTCCTCGAAGCATAGAATATAATCTTCAGAATTCACTGGACTCGTTTCCGGTAACCGCACTTCTGGGACCTCGACAATGCGGAAAATCAACTCTTGCCAAGCGTATCATCGATTCAATTGAAAACACCGTCTACATCGATCTTGAGAAACCGTCCGATTTGCGCAAAATTGAAGATCCCGAATTTTTCTTCAGCATGCAGAAAAACAAAGTTGTCTGTATTGACGAAATTCAGAGAGTACCCGATCTTTTCCCGATCATACGGTTTTCGGTCGATGAAAACAGGAAACCGGGACGATTTCTTATTCTCGGTTCGGCATCGCAGGAACTCATTAAAACAAGTTCTGAAACACTTGCCGGCCGTATTCACTATCTTGAACTAACTCCTTTTACTTACCGAGAACTTACATTATACCAGCAATCACGATTTGACGATGTGATGTTTCAGTTGATACGAGGGGGATTCCCCGATTCGGTTCTATCACCCTCCGAGGAACGGAGCTATGTTTGGCGTCAGGATTTCATCCGAACATTCCTGGAACGGGACATTCCACAATTTGGTTTTGCCATTCCAGCAACAGCAATGCGTCGCCAATGGACTATGATCGCCCATTATCATGGACAAATATTCAACGCTTCAAAGCTCGGTCAATCGCTTGGAATTACTCATCCTACTGTCAGGAAATATCTCGACATACTGGATCAGACCTACATGGTACGCGTCCTTCAGCCGCTCGAGGCCAACCTTAAAAAGCGACTTATAAAATCACCGAAAGTCTACATACGAGACAGTGGCATTCTTCATGCCCTCCTTGAGATTGAAAATATCGAAGATCTGATGGGACATCCTGTCTTCGGGTCGTCATGGGAAGGATGGTGTATTGAACAGATAGTAAGCGCCATGCCTGGATGGCGGCCATACTTTTATCGGACATCATCAGGAGAAGAAATCGATCTTATTCTTGAAAGTAAGCAAAAACGACTTGCGTTCGAATTCAAAGCCTCATTGTCACCGCGTGTATCAAAAGGATTTGCTGGTACCCTGAAAGCCTTAAGTCCCTCAAAGACATGGATTGTCACACCAGTAAAGGAGTCATACCAGATTCCCCAGGGAGCAACTGTAACCAATCCGCCAACTGTTCTGAAAGAATTAACTGCATATGCATAACTTTAAATTACGTACCTTGCTGCACCATTTCCCCCGATCTATCCAATCTACACCCTGTATTTCCCTTTTGCTTTTGGCTTCATGCCTTTCTCCTGTTTTTTCAACCTGGCTTTTCTAAACACTCACCACTGAGAAGTTCCTTGACATTCCACACTTTTTTGCTAATTATACAAAAGTCTTAACGGAACGGAATAAGGTAACATGGCCTAAACAACAAACGATCTTTTCTTTCAAACGCAAGAAAGGTCTTGAAAATGACAGACAGTCACACAAAACCCCGTTTTCTTTAAATAAGAGCGGGGTTTTGTTTTTTAAAACGATACACCTCAATATAATAGAGAATACTTAAATGATTACCGACACCAGCGCATTTGAAAGCCGAAATTGATCAAATGATATATAAACTATACGACCTGATGAAGGAAGAAACCGCCATTATTCAAGAAAATGTAGTAAAATAAAAAGTTTAATTGTTAACGTAAACGGCATAAATTAAAAAATCGAATGAAATAGCATTTCGAAAAGGAAAAAATAGCCGGGTAATTCAACATGTTACTATTGAGCTACAATTTGTGCTTGATCTATGATATTTAACTATATGATATGATATTTAAGAGGGCTATGAACTTTAAATCAATATTAAAAAACCATACTGAATTAGAAGAGAATATTGAAAATATCATTCAGTATGGACAAGAAATTATCGCTGATTTGCCTTACAGAGAGAAAAAAACGGCAAAAGAGAAACGCATGCTCTTAGAAGCATTGCTGATCAGGGCTTGTGCTCTTTGGGAGAGATTTATTGAAAAAGAACTTATTTTGTCAGTTTGTTTAGATACTAACAAATTAATAAAAGAAATTGGATTGCCTGAGAGAGCTAAGTTAAATGCAAAACTGATCAAAGCTATATTATTCTCCGACCACTATAGAGATTTTCATAATGTAGAGCGGTCCATTGGTTTTTTCAAAAAGATAATTGAAGATACATATAATCCTTTTACTTTACTTACTAACACTCAAAAACAGAAGCTCGACTTTAATTACAAGATGAGAAATTATCTTTCTCATTATTCTGATTTTTCCCAAAGAAAACTTCATAATGATTATAACAGGTTATATGATTATAAGAAATTTATGGAACCTGGCAAATTTCTGTTAAAAAACAATGGTAAACATTTCGAGGACTTAATTAATAACTTCAATCTAATGTCTGCTCGCATGAGACAAAAATTCAAATAGGATGATTGATTATGAAAAGCGTTATGGAAGAAATAAAGAGTATGGGCAAAGGTAAAATAACATTCGCTGATAAATTCTATAAATCCAACGATGTTAAAACGGTTATGGGGGAAGTCCCATTTAAAGAAATTTTGTTTTTGGAATATCGGGATACGGAAGCAGGTAGTAATCCTAGGGAATACAATGGCTTGCAAAAGACGAACTTGGAAATCATAAAAAGCCTTTTAATGGATTATGAGAATATGTTCAGGTTCTTACATTCTGGCATGATAATATCACTGACCAATGCCGAAATAGAAGACGACAGGACTATCAGATATAGCGAATGTTGTTTAACAAATGGCAACCAAACCAGATTCATTATATTGATAATTACCCTGTTAAAATTGTTCTTGAAAAACGGCATACCAGACAAAATAATTGCTAAAGAATATAATCATTTTATTAAATCCAACTTCAATGGAGATACAATAGAAACTATTTTAAAATACATTAAATTACCTAAGGTTAATCAAGTAATAGGATTCTTGAATAACAACTCGAAATACCGAGAAAAATTTAACAGTATGGATATACAAAATTTCCTAAATTCCAGAATAAGAGTACAGGTCAATCTGATAAATTCAATCATCAGAGATTTGGAAAACGAAATAGATGATTACTCAGCAGGCACCCTGATAGCAGAAGCAAATAATGACACACAAAAAGTTAAAGCAGACGATATCTTTGGCAATAAGCGTAAGGATGAACTGGCAAAATACATTTTTAATAACTTTTTAGCGGAAATTAAAGATATTGAAATTGAATATAGAATGGGTGAAGTTGTGGGGACGTCGAAAAAAGTGCATATTCTAACTTTGTTAAGACCGATCATCCCCACAGGCATTTTGACAAAGGAACAAGATGTATATCAATATTCAAACAAAAGAGAACCTGTTTATAGGCTCTTTGAAAAGTTGATCCAAAACAGAGAAAAAGAAAAAGCTAAAAATGCCATAAGCGCAATATCAAAAATTATTCCGATAGTTTATTCAATAAGGAATAATTATTTGATTCCTCAATTGGGCTTACAAAAAAAGAAATTCATGAGAAATTATGAGGCGAAAGCCATTAACGGTGACTTGGATGATACGACGATTAGAAATGAAATCACCTTCAATAATGGCGAACTTACGGATAAAGCCAAGGGTGCTATAAGAAAAATCGTTAACTACAATGTCGAGCATATAATCCCAGTATTAATTTATAGGATCAGAAGACTATTCAAAGAGTCTAACGTTACCGGAAATATTGAGTTGACAATTTCAGATAATGATGCACCCGCTTTTTTCAACGGATTGATTGAAAGTATCTATACGAAATATGTAGATCTAAAACTAAAAGGTACAGCGTCTTCCTTGACGGATATCGTACGTAGTAGCGCGTTTTATCAATCAGGGGAAGAAGCATATATTATGTTCAAAAACACGAAAGGCTTAGAAGAAACTGATTATATTGATAAACATAGATTCGTTATTAAGTAATCGGTCAGGATAATCAGGGACAGGATATTTATTATAAATCTGCAAGAGATATTATAACGTTCATATTAACAAAATAAATCAAAGGAGAACTCCCGGTTGAAGGCTATGCGCCGTGCTGAAAGAAAAGCGTTTTTAAACATATAACTTGAAATAAATGCATGTTTTCACCATAAAATGCAATTTTCAACGAATTCACACCTAAACAACATATCAGCCGTAAAAATACTTGCACAAATAATATGTTTTGCTACAAGGGAATAGGGTTAACGCTTTTTTGAGTTTTTCGCACGGATAAACAGAATTTGTGAAGCTCCCCGCCCACAGGGCGGGAAACTTCACTTTGCGAAATTATCGTTGCTCACAAACCTTCCGTTTTTTCTTCATTCATAAATAAAATTAGAAACGAATTAGATGCGGTCGGATTTCCGTTCCACATCATGATGGGCAGTATAATATTTTGAATTTTGAATTCTATTATGGTAGAGAGGGCTGTGTAGCCAGTTTCGTCATATCTGTTATCTCATAGAGAGTTAATATTATTTTACAAAGAGACACCCATGTAAATTTTCATACGGCATGAAACAGATAAAACAGAAATCGGCAAGGAGGTTTTTTGATGTCAGAAGATAGATTGGTATATAGTGGAAAATCCAAGGATGTCTATGAAATCCAGGACG
>CAZZBF010000021.1:0-5530 GCA_964652795.1 uncultured Syntrophales bacterium
CAACTCTCCATAATTCGGAGTATATCTAGCCTCTCCAGTTTCGATAACTTCGGGCGCGTCGTCCGTGAATCCATAAGCGGTATAAACCCCAGTAGCTCCCTTTATAACCACAGGCGGAATAATACTAAAATTTGTCTCTACTTTAAACTCATTTATGTCAGTAGGTTTAACAGCTGGGTAAACAGTTTGTCCGTACTCCAGCTCGAAAGCTTCTTTATATTTTTTATTTGAAAAATACGAGCTCTCCGCGTGTTTAAAGTTGTAGTAATTATAATCGTTTGGCTTTTCCTTATCATATTCCTTAGAGTCAATATAAGGCGTATAATTTAGAACAGCTTTAGAATATAATTTCCCGCTGGAGTTTATATCTTGCGGGGTCAGCCAGTACAAATTTTCGTTGTCTGGGGACGTGTCGAGAACTGAAATGTTAAAAGTTGGATTTTTTCAGTTTAATCCGAAATTTGGGGAAGTAAAAGGTAACCTTTCAAAAGTAGTGTCTGCTTTGCGCGGCGCTGAAGCGGATATAATTGTCTTACCTGAGCTTGCATTCACCGGATATTTTTTTGAGGATCGTTCCGAGCTTGCTTCTCTGGCAGAAGACCCTGCCAGGTCTCCAACTGTTTCCAGCCTGATTGCGTTGTGCCGCGATCATAACTTCTTTCTGGTTACCGGATTTGCTGAAAAAAGCGCTGACAAGATATTCAATAGTGCTATGGTCATAGGAGGTGATGGCATTCTCCACACTTACCGAAAGCTGCATCTCTTCAACACGGAGAAAGAGTATTTTGATCCGGGCGACACTCCCCTCGATGTAATTGAATTGCGCGGTATAAAAGTTGGCGTAATGATATGTTTTGATTGGACATTTCCTGAGGTTGCCCGGGTACTCACCCTGCAGGGTGCCGATCTTATATGTCATCCATCCAATTTGGTTCTAACGTACTGCCAGCAGGCCATGCTTACCCGCTGCCTGGAAAACTTTGTTTTCGCTGTCACGGCAAACCGCTTCGGTTCGGAAATTCGTCCGAGAGGCACTTTGACGTTTACCGGTCAGAGTCAATTGGCGGGGCCGAAGGGCGAATTGATTTATTGCGCGAAACCCGGTGAAGAGGAACTTTTCATAGCCGAGATCGACGTAAGTAAGGCCCGGGATAAATCAATGGCTCAAATGAATAATCTGCCTGAGGACCGACGCCCCGAATACTACAAAGAAATCGCACCTTGAAATAAAAATTCAAGATTCTAAAACAATTCCTCAAGTATAATAGTTGAACTGAACAGCGAGCGCATTATTCTCCGAATTACTTCGTTCCTCGCAGCTTGCTGCGGGGTTAGCGAGCGAATAAAAGATAAACGTTTTCCTTAACAGTCGGAGCTCCCCCCAACTTGTTGGGAGGAGCTTCAATTAAGTATCCTGTCATAGGAAATAGACAAATTTTACGGAAGATTTGTCTTATATCATCAACTTATCAGGGCAACTCGGTATTGTCTTTTTGAAGGGTTCGCGTGATGCCCATAACTGCTATGACGTGAAAGGAGGTGATTTAAGGTAAATTAAAACTGGCGTAATTTTAATAAATAGGTTTCAGCCTAGTTACCAAAACGCCAAAAGACAGAACTTAGAGAACAACTAAAAAAAGGAGGAAAATCATGCCCGATAGAGTTTACAAAATTATTGAATTGGTGGGAACAAGTGATGTTTCCTGGGAGGAAGCTGCTAAACATGCGGTGGAGACTGCCAGCGGAAGTCTTCAAGATTTAAGAATCGCAGAGATTAGTCAGCTTGACATGAGAATTGAGAAAGGTAAAGTGATCGAATATCGTGCCAAGGTAAACCTTTCCTTTAAATATGAATCTGGCTCTTAATTATTTGAGTATGGTTGCGGCTGACTGAGCAATGCTCAGTCAGCCATGACTATCAAGGAGTTATGTCTACTCTTGATTCATTTAAGATAAGGTGCGAACGACCCCAAGACGCTTAGTAATGATAATATGACGCTAAATGAACTTTTTAACATACTCGATTTAAATAAAGATGGTGAACTTTCAAGATCTGAACTTCATATTGCCGCGGAACGATTGGGGTGGCACTGGTACGAGGCCCCCATTTTTGCTGTTTTTGATCTTCTTACCATTTTGAAACCTATCCAAAGGGATGAATTCACCGCTTTTATGAGAGAAATCGCGGAAGATCCTCTCGGCCCGTATGGCAAAGTTCTTTTCAACGCGCCGCGTTCTTCGTTTCTGGTTGGACCAAAAAATTTTCCGTCTTCAACACAGAAACACGGGAAGGGTTTTAACACACTGGAAAAACAGCAAGGAGTAACATCGGATAAGAGTGTTTATAGCAACTGGGTTTCACTTTTAGAAGATACCGCCGGTGCCGATGTGGCAAATGATTATCAGAGCCTTTTGAACGGTCTTGAGAGATTTCATGTTTCAGTTGATGATGCGGCCGTGCTGTTCATCGACCCGCAGCGGTCATTTACAAGCGGTGCCTGGATGAGATCTATCGGGTCTAAGGCTGAATTTGAGGTTAAGCCGATTCAGCTCGCGTTTAAAAATTGCGCTCAATTTTTGAACGAAAACTACCGCCGCGCTGAGATTATGTTCAGCAGATGTCCGTTTCCGCCTGACAGTTACGGGTGGGATGATCGACTGACGGGAATAATCGATAACAGGCAGCTTTACTTTATCAAACCCGGAAACAGTATTCTGTTTCCATATGCAAACGGGTTCCGGGAATGGGTTGAAACCTGCGTCAATGAAGGCAAAAAAACGTTGGTTATGGGGGGATGCACTCTGAACAGCTGTCTTAGAGTATCTTCAATTGAAACACAAAATCTATTCAATGATAGTAAGCTTCGAGTAATTGTCGATCTGAATTTGTCCGGAGCGCGTACGAACAATTTCAGGCGTTCTTCAATATACGGCGGATTGTCCGCCGTTGAATATGCTGTTCACGAAATGAAGGCGGCAGGTGTCACGGTGGTACGGCGTGTAGAATGGAAATAAATCGATTGAGTAGCATCTGCTGATAATAAATTCCCGGACATTATTCGGCTTATTGTCGCAGAAAAAGATTGGTATGAACAATCTGTAATTTTCAGAAGGAGAAAGCAATGAAATCACTAAACAAGTATGGAAGTTACATAATGGTTTTCGCGGTGATATTCGCTTTGATTTTTGTTTGTCCGTTTTGCATATCTGAAATCCCGGCCGATGATGAGGCAGGGATTATTGAACTGTGGGAGTCAGTCAGAGCACCCGCACCGATTGAATTGAATTCCGTCAAACTTAAACCGAAAGAAACGGCCTTCTTAATTTTGGACATAGAGGAATTGACATGTAATTCCCAAAGAAGACCCCGGTGTATTGCCTCTGTCCCCAAAATCAAGAAATTTTTAGGACGGGTTCGAGATAAACGTGTTACTGTCGTGTACAGTCTTACAAGGAATGCCGAACAAAAAACTATTTTGCCTGGTGTAAAACCTTTGGGGAATGAACCGATTGTCAAATCAAGCGTCGATAAATTCTTTAACACCGATTTGGAAAATATCCTACGTGAAAGGGGAATTAAAACGGTAGTTGTCGCCGGTACGACGGCTGAAGGCGCTGTATTGCACACCGCAACCGGTGCTGCCATGCGAGGCTTAAAGGTTATTGTGCCGATTGACGGGATGTCCGCAGGTACTCTTTATGCTGAGCAATATACTGTCTGGCACCTTGTAAACGCGCCGGGGTCCAGGCGGATGACAACGCTGACCAGATTCGACATGATAGAATTCTAATATTGTTATGTAAAACAGTAAAAAAGAGTAGGGAAGAATAAGAAGGCAGGCTTATTCAGCGCGAAATCATGTTCATAAGAGACACTTTGGAACAGATTCATGAACCGGATGCGATAATGTTCTGAGAGTCGCGTTTCACTGGTCGAACAGCAAGCGTGGTATTCTTCAAATTACTACGTTTCCCGTTGTTTGTTGCGGAGAGCTTCAGTATAGGAAATTTACACATAGGAAAAAGGGGATAAAGATGTTTGAGAAACATAATGAAAACGGATACGGTCTTACCCTTCCGGGAATCGAACAAAAAACACTGGTATATGGCGAAAAAACTTTGATGACGGAGTTCTTGCTGAAAAAGGGCAGTGTACTGCCTCGACATTCCCACCCTCACGAACAGACCGGTTATCTCGTCAAAGGCCGAATTCGTCTTTCAGTCGGCTCGGAAGAGTACGATGTAGAACAGGGTGACAGCTGGTGTATATCATGTGATGTGGAGCACGGTGCTGAAATTGTTGAAGACGCAATCGCCATAGAGGTGTTTTCGCCTGTGAGAGAGGACTATTTGCCAAAGCGTGAAGGGGGAAAGTAGATCACTCAGCCAGCCGACCGGATACTGACTGTGCCGGTAATTTCCAATAATTGGATCCTTCATCTTTGATATAATAATTTAGTAAGAGAGTAACTTATGGAAAAACGAAATTTAGGAACACAGGGGCTCATTGTTTCCGCCCTGGGATTAGGATGCATGGGCATGTCCGAGTTTTATGGGACAGCCGACGATAGGAAATCGATTGGCATTATTCATCGTGCCTCAGACCTCGGGATCAATTTTTTCGATACCGCGGATATGTACGGGCCGTATACAAATGAGCAGCTGGTGGGCAAAGCTATCCGCGACCGACGTGACACAGTTGTTCTGGCAACTAAATTTGGCATCGTACGCAGTAACGATCCAGCCTATCGTGGAGTTAACGGACGTCCCGAATATGTCAAAGAATCCTGTGAGGGTTCTCTCCGCCGCTTGGGTGTGGATTATATAGACCTTTACTATCAGCATCGCGTCGATCCCTCTGTGCCGATTGAAGATACGGTCGGCGCGATGGCCGATCTGATAAAGGAAGGCAAAGTGCGCTATTTAGGATTGTCGGAAGCCGGACCGCAAACGATTCGCCGCGCTCATCTGACTCATCCGATTAGTGCCTTACAATCCGAATATTCCCTATGGAGCCGTGATCCCGAAGACGATATACTGGCGACCGTACGTGAATTAGGAATAGGCTTTGTGGCCTATAGTCCACTGGGGCGGGGATTCTTGACAGGTCGAATCAGACTTTTCGATGATTTGGAACTGAATGATTATAGAAGGAGTTCCCCTCGTTTCCAGGGCGATAATTTTGATAAGAACCTGAAACTTGTTGAGAGAGTGGGTGAAATCGCAAAATCGAAAGGTATTACATCCGGTCAAATTGCTCTCGCCTGGGTATTGGCGCAGGGCAAAGATATTGTTCCAATTCCCGGCACGACGCGTCTTGACCACCTGGAAGAAAATATCACCGCTCTTGAGTTGGAACTCACAGGAAAAGATCTGTCCGACATAAGGGAAGTAATGCCTGAAGGTGATATCAGCGGTAGAAGATATCCTGAAGAAATGATGCGATTACTCAATTTGTAATAAGAATAAAACGACAGCTTAAACTGATCAGAGAACGCGAACCCCGCTCCTCTATTATTTACGGCAGGAT
>CAZZBF010000021.1:5540-11220 GCA_964652795.1 uncultured Syntrophales bacterium
ATTAACAGTTTTAATCATATTCACCATCTGGGCGGCAATGCTGACACACATATTCTACCGAACGCAGGTATTAGTTGGCCTTCGATGGAAGTTCCTCGCGTTGTTCGGTGTGGCGCTATTTTTTTCAGGATTTGCGTATGTGCCGGTTCGAGTGATGGTCGCCAGGAATATAGCCGAAGGTTTGACTCCGGTGCTATCATACGCGGCTGTACTGTTCATCGGTTTTGCTGCGATTCTGTGGACGCTTCTGGTCATTTTTGAGATCGCTGCTTTAGCTTTGTGGCTGGCAGCACGGTGGCGCGTTCGGTATGCTTCGTTGCGAGTACGGCGTATGATGGCGGCAGTATTATGGAGCGCGGCCGGGATAATCAGTGTGATAAGCTGTACGATAGCATCCTCTGCTCCATCGGTAACCAGGCTGCAGGTTACGGTTCCCGGAGCGGAGGCGAAGAAATTTGTATTGATTTGCGATTCTCATCTTGGTGCGATTTCCTCCGTAAATCAGTGGCGTCTAACCCTGAAGGTGGCACGTGAACTGGAACCGAACGTGATCTTGATTCCCGGGGATCTTGTCGATGACCACAGTAGTTACACCGAACCGCAGGTGGCGTTAATTCGTGAGTTTTTCCCCGTAATACCGGTTTACGTGACGACCGGCAACCACGAGTTTTACTCCGGCGTGGAGCATTTCGAAAGACTTTGTCATCTGCTGCGGTTCCGTTTGCTGCGCCAGGAAGTTGAAACAATTTCTCCAGGGCTTTCAATCGCGGGTGTTGACGATAAGCATTTTATTCCGGCGCATAAGGCAGTTGAAGAAGTTCGGCCTAAGATAAAAGGAGCCGTACTATTTTTAACGCATCGACCGGAGGTTGCGAATTTTCTTCGCGGCAGGTCTAAGACTCTGGTGTTGGCGGGACACACGCACGGCGGGCAGAGCCTGCCGATGGTTTTTCTCGTGGGACTTGGAAATGGCGGTTTTAAGGCGGGCTACTACAAGGTTGGCGATGCGCACATGTATGTGTCGAGAGGAACCGGTGTATGGGGACCTCCGATGCGGCTGCTTTCGCCACCTGAACTCGTGCTGATTGAAGTGAAACCGGGTCGGCGATTCGAGGTAAAATGCGGCCCTATATGAGGTTTATAACTTTGACCGTTTTATTGATAAGCCATGTTCGGATAAGTCTTGAAGAATAATTTAAAAAAAGAGTTTCCTTATCTTGTAATCAAATTTGTCTGAGGTATAATTGACAGAAATGATAAAGGAACTATAACAAGATATCACAAGATAATAAGAGGTATTTTATGAAAATTTTTATCTGGCGGCACACTAAGAGATTCTCCAGTTGGTCTATGTTCGATGAACCCCACGTTTACAAAGACAATTATATCGAAGCGGAAGTTATAATACTGGCGAATTCCAAAGACGAAGCCCTGGAATTACTGAAAAACGATGATAAGTGGGACATTGAAGAATTAAAAAGAATAGAACCCAAGATTATTTTATTGGACCAGCCCGCTGTAATTGATCAACAAGTTGATTTCATATAGAAAATAATCTGTTGTCGGCTTAAACCGGTCGCTTTGAAAAAGCGGGAAAGGGGAGGATGTTATGCCGTACGTAAATATTAAGATAACGGATGAAGGAGTTACACAAAAGCAGAAGGCTCAGCTTATTCACGGAGCGACAAAGTTACTATCAGATATCCTGGGGAAAAATCCTCAAACTACGGTAGTTGTCATTGATGAGGTGAAAACCGATAACTGGGGAATTGGCGGTGAAACTGTTACAGTGAGGCGTCAGCGTGACAAGTGATATAATCATGTTTTGTTGTTGAGAGGAGTATTATCTGATGAAACTTCAGGAAAATATTAAGGAGATGTTTCCGGAAGAGAAAGATATACCGGCCGAATTTAATTTTGAAACACCTTATGATCAAAGGGAATATCTGATTGATGGAGACATACACTGCTGGGATGGCCCGATGCGGGAAGTTTTTTCTCCGGTTTGCATTAAAACATCCTCAGGGCTATCTAGGAAATTGATAGGCCGGTACCCGCTTTTGACGGAAGAGATTGCGGATAAAGCCCTTGATTCTGCAATAAAAGCTTACAATAACGGGAGGGGGCTCTGGCCTACAATGTCCACAGGAGAAAGAATCGGGCACATTGAAGAATTCGCGTTCCGTATGAAGCAGAAGAAAGCCGAAGTTGTTAATCTGTTGATGTGGGAGATCGGAAAATCTTACAAGGATTCTGAAAAGGAATTTGACAGAACGGTTGACTACATACGGGATACCGTTGATGCGTTAAAGGATTTGGATCGCGTCTCTTCCAGGTTCCAGATTGAACAGGGGATTATCGCTCAGATCCGCAGAGCTCCCATGGGTGTTGTTCTCTGTATGGGACCTTTTAATTATCCGCTGAATGAAACCTTCACCACGTTTATTCCCGCCCTGATAATGGGGAATACGGTAATTTTCAAACCTCCTAAATTGGGTGTGCTGCTTCATCAACCGCTGTTGGAGGCGTTTCAGGAATCCTTTCCGAGGGGTGTTGTAAACACTGTTTATGGTGATGCCCGCAGAGTTATTGCTCCATTGATGTCTTCCGGTAAAATAAATGTTTTAGCGTTCATTGGAACAAGCAAAGTAGCGGACATATTAAGAAAGCAACATCCAAAACCGCATCGGTTGCGTTGCGTTCTCGGGCTGGAGGCAAAAAATGCGGGTGTTATTCTCCCGGATGCCGATCTGGAGTTGGCTGTCAAGGAGTGTATATTGGGAAGCCTCTCATATAACGGGCAGCGTTGCACCGCGCTAAAAATATTATTTGTACATTCCGAGCTGGTAGATTCATTTCTTGATAAACTTGTGGAAGAGGTGAGCACATTAAAATTCGGTATGCCGTGGGAGAACGACGTTAATATAACACCTCTGCCGGAACCCGATAAGACGAAATATTTAACGGAACTGATCGAAGATGCCACCCGTTTAGGGGCAAGGGTATTGAATGAAGGGGGCGGCATCGTTAATGAAACATTTTTCTATCCGGCGGTATTATATCCCGTGGATCCCGGGATGAGAGTTTGCTGGGAAGAGCAATTTGGCCCTATTATTCCGGTTATCCCTTTTGATGATATTGAAGAGCCTGTTAAGTATATTATTGAATCAAACTATGGACAGCAGGTGAGTATTTTCGGTAAAGATCACGAATCAATAGCGCACCTTATCGATCCTCTGGTCAATCAGGTATGCAGAGTCAATATTAACAGCCAGTGTCAGCGGGGTCCTGACAAGTTTCCGTTCACCGGCAGAAAAGATTCTGCCGAAGGTACTCTTTCCGTGTCGGATGCGTTGAGGGTATTTTCAATCAGAACATTGGTGGCAGCAAAGGGAGTAGATATTAACCGAAAAATTATTACGGATATTGTGCGGGAACGTAAATCCAATTTCCTTTCGACCGATTTTATCTTTTGATGATGGAAATTATTATGGAAAATTTTATTTCGATTTTTGTTTTAGTATTTTTGGGAATCTTGTCCGGAGGTGCGGCGACTTTTCTTGTTCTCAAGCAAAAGAACCAGAGTGCTATTGAAAGGGTCAGGTTGGAGAGTCAGGTCGAGAAATCTACTATTACTGAGCGGCTACAAAACAGGGAAGAACAGTTGCGGAATCTTGAATCAGCTATAAAGGCGGGGGAAGAATTTGCGTTAAAACTTCTGGGTGAAAACACGGAACTCAAGACAAAACTGTCAGAATCCGAAACAAGACTCTATGAAGAACGTAAAACCGCTGAAGAAAAACTTGCCCTTCTTAATGAAGCTCAGCAGAAATTAACCGATGCTTTTAAGGCGCTGTCATTGGACGCGCTTAGAAGTAATAATCAGTCTTTTTTGGAATTAGCGAAGGAAACTCTTGAAAAGTTCCAGGAGGGCGCCAGGGGCGATCTGCAGATGCGTCAAAAGGCGATAGATGAGCTTGTTAAACCGTTGAAGGAATCTCTGGAAAAGGTTGACGGCAAAATTTACGAAATTGAAAAGGCCCGTACTACCGCTTACTCGACACTGACAGAACAAGTAAGGTCACTTGCCACCACACAGATCCAGCTTCAGAGTGAGACGGCTAATCTCGTAAAGGCGCTTAGGACTCCGACGGTTCGTGGTCGCTGGGGTGAAATACAGCTCAAAAGGGTGGTTGAAATGGCCGGAATGGTTGAATACTGTGATTTTATTCAGCAGGAATCGGTTACAACCGAAGAAGGCAGGCTCAGGCCGGATATGGTCATCAAACTTCCCAACAACAAAAATATAGTGGTGGATTCCAAAGCTCCTTTGCAGGCCTACCTTGAAGCGTTGGAGACGAAGGATGAAACGGCTAAACTGAAAAAGCTAAAAGATCACGCGCGTCATATCCGCACGCATCTGATGCAGCTCAGCACAAAATCGTATTGGGATCAGTTTGATCCCACTCCAGATTTTGTATTTCTCTTTCTTCCGGGTGAAACTTTCTACAGTGCGGCGCTTGAACAGGACCCGAGTTTGATAGAGTTCGGAGTGGATAGGCGCGTTATTTTAGCCACTCCGACCACACTTATCGCTCTGTTGCGCGCTGTTGCCTATGGATGGAGGCAGGAACAGATTGCGGAAAACGCTCAGGAGATAAGCAATCTTGGAAAAACATTGTATGATCGTATAACCACCCTGGCCGGCCATTTCTCAAATGTGGGGAAGAGTCTCGATAGAGCGGTTGATAATTACAATAAGGCAGTCGGTTCTCTTGAAGGGAGGGTTCTTGTTGCCGCCCGCAAGTTTAAGGAATTAGGGGCTTCAACCGGAAGCGATATTGATACGCTGGATAATATTGACAGGTCTTCCCGCCCCGTGCAATTATCAGACAGCGGCAGTTTTGATATAGAAAATACCGAAGAAGAATAACAGAAGGATGAAGGGTTATCTCCCTTTATATCCTGCACTTTATTTTCAGAGATTACTTACTCAGATAATAACGGCTTTTACAATCAGGACATTCCAAAAACTCTCCCTTGGCATCCTGGTGCAGACAACCTTCGCCAATCTGTTCTTCAATTTTCCCCTCCCCATTTTTTACCTTGGCATTCATCTCAGGACAATATATCCACGTGCCGCAGTTGTCACAATAAAGGTTTTCCCTTAAGACTTTAGTCATGCTTACCGTAAATTCTTTCATAATAAACACCTCTTTGATAGTGAATTATATGTTTAGTATAATATGAAGCCTATTTCAATTTGTTCGTAATAATTGTGATGCAATGACAGAAAGAATTTGATATACAATAGTCGTGTTATTACAAGACTTGAAACCAGAAGGTTGCTATAACAAATAGACTTTAATGTGTGGCATCAGGGAAAAAGATTTAATCAAATAAGCTAAGCATGTCATTCCCCGAATTGGTAATCTGAAATTGACCCCGCTTGAAACCAATTTTTCTTAAGACCTTCATTTTATAGATGAGGGCATTTCATTTTTAGTAATTCTGTATTCGGAAATATGGACTAAATTAACTAAGAAGCAATATAGTACCGGGGAAATAATTTCGATGAAAGGATGATAAAATGAAAAACAAAATAATTATCGGCGTATTTGTTTTGATTATCATAATGATTGCGATTGTATTTCTCACTCAAAAATCCACGGAAAAAAAA
>CAZZBF010000021.1:11230-39411 GCA_964652795.1 uncultured Syntrophales bacterium
AAGTGATACCCGCAAGGCTGAGCTGTACTATAAATGCCATCCATACAGGGTGGTTGACATCTGTGTCTAAGGGATTTTATACTGAAGAAGGGTTGAATGTGACCAACTATCCAGGTGGCGTAGATTTTCCATCCATACAGCTTGTAGCTTCCGGTAACGATGATTTTGGCGTTCAGTCAGGATCAGAAACTATGATCTCGGCCAGAGCAAAAAATATTCCAATAAAGGCAATAGCAATTTTGGACAAAAAGAGCCCCTATGTATATTTTTCGTTACGTAAAAATAACATCACAAGCCCAAAAGATTTTGAAGGCAAAATTGTGGCAGTTTCCTTTGGCAGACCTCTTGAGATAGTTTACAGAATATTGCTTCATAAAGAGGGTGTTGATGCAACAAAAATAACAGAAGTAAAGAAAATTCCTTCTAATGTTCTTCTATTTACAGGTGTGTATGATGTCCAGCCAGGATTTATAGCAGATTTGATATTTGCAGAGGAGGAAGCCAAAAAAGAAGGTATAGAACTCAACGCGATAAGGCCTGTCGATTTCGGCATCAAATCTTATGGATATGCTATATTTACTACAGATGAAATGATTCAGAAAAACCCTGAACTTGTTGAGCGATATCTCAGAGCGACCTTGAAAGGATGGAAATATGCTCTGGAAAATCCAGATGAATGCATAAAATATGTCTTGGCTGAAAACAAGCTCTTAGAAGGGACACCACAATTGGAAGCACTAAGAGCGCGAAAAGAATTTATTTTACCCGAAGATTCGGATACACCTCTGGGTTGGATGGAAAGAAAGGTATGGGAAGAGATGATGAACAACATGCTTGAGCAAGGCATAATAGATAAGCCTGTAAATCTGGATGATGTGTATACCAACGAGTTTTTGAAAAGAATTTATGGGATAGAATAGGATCATTTTTATGACCCCGGCAATGAAATTGGAAAATATATCTAAGGTTTATTCTTCAAAAACCGGCAACCTGATTGCATTGAAAGAAATCAGTGTCAATGTCGGCAAAGAAGAATTTGTTTCTATCATTGGCCCGTCCGGATGCGGCAAAACAACCTTGCTAAAAATTATAGGTGGAATTTTAAAACCCACAACGGGACATGTGTTAATAAATAACCAGGCAATTGAAAAAGCCCTTCAAGAAAGGAAAATAGGATTTGTATTCCAGAGTCCGGTTTTAATGAGATGGCGTACAGCAAAAGAGAATATTAACTTACCTTTAGAACTAATGGGTAAAAAAGCAGATACCACTCATTTATTCGAATTGATGGGTCTGAAAGGATTTGAGGAAAGTTACCCCCGTCAGCTTTCCGGGGGCATGCAGGAAAGAGTCTCTATAGCCAGAGCACTTGTGTTCAAACCTTCGATACTGTTAATGGACGAGCCTTTTGGAGCATTGGATGAGATAACGCGACACAAGATGAATTTAGAATTGATCGATTTATGGCATAGTGGCAAAACAGAACTATCGATGATAGTCTTTGTGACTCATAATATTATTGAAGCTATATTTTTATCGGACAGGATCATTGTTCTAACCAAAAGACCGGGAAGAATAAAAGCAATTGTGGACGTGAAACTGGAAAGGCCCAGAAGTATTGCTATGAGAGATAGCGGGGAGTTTGTCAGCCTTAAGAAAGAACTTCGGGAGCTGACTGAGGCATGAACAGAAAATATTTTTATCCGGTGATTGTTTTTGTGCTGGCTGTAATTTTATGGGAGTTTCTGGTAGCTTTGTTTGGCATAAGGGAATTCGTCTTACCTTCACCCTCCGCAATCGTATCATGTTTGATGGATTCCGCACATTCTATAGCCTACCATTTCTGTGTCACAATGTCTGAAGCTGTTCTCGGTTTTTTCATAGCTGTTCTGATAGGTGTACCAATAGCTGTCTTATTTAGCTACTCCAAGTTTGCTGAATGGAGCTTTTATCCTTACATTGTAGCACTCAAGGTTACACCGATAATTGCAATGGTACCATTCCTGATCTTGTGGTTTGGTGTTGGGCTTGTTTCGAAAATTATAGCAGCTGCAATCATGGCGATTTTCCCAATCGTTGTTGATACAACAAGAGGATTTAGAGAGATCAGACCAGAATGTTTGGAGATGATGAAAGCACTTTCTGCAACAAAGCGACAGACATTTATGAAACTAAAATTCCCCAATTCAATTCCTTATTTGTTTTCCGGGCTGAAAATAGCGACGGCTCTTTCTACAGTAGGTGCAGTAGTGGCAGAATTCGTGGGTTCGAATGAAGGTTTGGGATTTTTGATTCTTACACATTTCTACTATCTGGAAACAGCCATGATGTTTGCTTCACTACTTGCTCTCAGTGCGGGAGGTATCGTGTTTTTTTTCATAGTATCTCTTATCGAATCTAAATTATTACAAAAATATGGTATCGGAGTAGAGGAGTAAAATTCAGAGGGGAATTAAGAGAAACCTCTCAACTAAGCGTTGAACTGAACAGCGAGTGCATTATTCTACGAATTACTTAGTTCCCCGCTGCTTGTGGCGGGGAGCTTCAATATTTTCTATATTATGAATTCGGCTGTTGTTACTGTATGGCCGGGATGGGTTTTCGGTTTACTTCGGATCTAATTGATTTGACCTTTCTGCCGGCTAAAAAAAGCCATAAGAAGCGCCCTGATAAAAGTCCCTCTGCTTACTTGCTCAGATAATAACGGCTCTTACAGTCAGGACATTCCAGAAACTCTCCTTTAGCATCCTGGTGCAGACAGCCTTCGCCAATCTGTTCTTCAATTTTCCCCTCCCCATTTTTTACCTTGGCATTCATCTCCGGGCAATATATCCATGTACCACAGTTGTAGCAATAGAGATTTTCCTTCAAGACTTTAGTCATACTTACCGTGAATTCTTTCATAATACACCTCTTTAATAGGGATTTATATGTGTATTATAATGTAAATGGTATTTCAACATTTTCCTTAACAGTCGGAGTTCCCCCCCCAACTTGTTGCGGGGGAGCTTCAATTGCTTCGTTCCTCGTTGCTTGCAGTGGGGAGCTTTAATTTTAGCCGTTATTGACAGTTAGAAACCCGGCATTTATAATGAACATGATCTTTAAGGTGGTTTTACTTATGATACATAATCGCATGATCAAGTCTTATTTTTGTAGGTGCCTTTATCCGCTTCTTATAGCGTTGCCTGTTTTGATAGGTGGTTGTGCAGGTCTGTATTTTCGTGATGCCGGTCTGCCGCCTTCTCCATCGGTGCGATATGTCCTTGCCGAATGGCCATATGAAGATTACTGGACGGGAATTGTATTCAACGGTACAAAGATCGGGTTCACCCATCTATCGCTCCTACCGGCTGAAGATGCGAAAAATCGCTTTGATATTCATTCAGAAGCTGTTCTTTGTTTCCGTTTCTTGATGCTGAACAAAAAAGCCACACTCAAGTCTTATGACCGGGTGACAGACGACCTCAGCCTGGAACGTTTTTCCTATGAATACAACCTCGACGGAAACCGCCTGAAACTTGCCGGCAAATTAAAGGATAGCGGACTTGAAGTAGAGATTATTAATAGAGGTGAGACCAGCCTGCAAAATATTTCCGTGAAAGGAAAACTCTATCCTACCAGTATCATTAATCTGTATCCCGTATTTCACGGGCTTGAGCTGGGCCGCCATTACAGCTACCAGGTATACGATGGGGAAACCCAGACTGTGAGTACGGTCATTCAGGAAATTGTTGCTTATGAAGAAAGTGATCTATTTAGCGGCAGAGCTTTTAAAATCAAAACCCGGCTTCACGGCCAGGAAGCCGTAACCTGGATTAACGGAAGGGGTAAGCCGCTTTTTGAAATGTCGCTGGGCGGTGTATTAATTGCCGATCTTGAAAGTGAAAGAACCGCAAAAGAATACTTGACCCAGGCAGCCATAAACAAAGATGAGACATTGCTCGATTTCAGCCTGATTAAGAGTAACATTACCATTCAGGTGCCGGATAGAGTTACCTGCATGAAAGTTGTTCTTTCTGGAATCGATACTGGACTGAATGTGCCGGTAGATCGTCGGCAGCAGTGCGAGCGCAAAGGAAAAGAGGTATTCTGTAAAATTTGCACGGAAAAAACGGACAATGGAAATGATATTAATACAGCCAATTCTCCTGAAGTAAAACGCTACTTGTTACATACATATGTTATTCCTGTCCGGAATGAACTGATTCGTAAAACGGCCGGGGTGATTACAACAAATGCCAGGACAGCCTTTGAACACATCAGTCTCCTGGTTCAATGGATGCGGGAAAATATCGAACGGAAGCCTATTGACGCTTTTTCGGCTCTCGATGTGCTTGAAAACAGAAAGGCGGAATGCCAGGGGTATGCCTTTCTCTATGCCGCGTTTGCCCGCGCGCTGGACATACCGACCCGCGTGGTCAACGGTATCGTGTATTCCGATAATTACAAGGGGTTTCTTTACCATACATGGGCTGAGAGTTTGGTGAACGGACGCTGGATCGCGGTGGACCCTACCTTCGGGCAGATACCTGCCGATGCCACACATATCAAACTCATTGAAGGCGAGAGTATCTCCGGGCTGTTACCTCTTGTAAACCTGATCGGGCAGCTCAAGGTACGTATTATTGCCGTGGATAGCCCTTGAGAGAATTGTAATGAGAGCATTTTTTTGTTTGACAAACGGAAAATGAAATTATAGGATAAAAAAAGTTTAGAAATAGAGGCTAAAAAGACCAACATGATCCAAAACACTATTGCCATTATCATATGCGGGATAATTAGGCCCGATGCCTGGGGGACCTGATAATGGTTTAGTGTTTTAACTTTTCAGTATAGAATTAACAAATCCGTTATCAGGTTTACTGGTAACGGATTTTTTAGTTTGAGGGAGGTTACTACCAATGAAAAAATGGGATGTACTGATTTATGATACGACCTTAAGAGACGGAGCGCAGGGAGAAAACATCCACTTTTCCGCAAAGGATAAATTACGGATCGCCGGGAGACTGGATGATATGGGCTTCCATTATATCGAAGGCGGATGGCCGGGGTCAAATCCGAAAGATATGCGCTTTTTCCAGCTTGCACGGGATGTGGAGTTTAAAAATGCCCGTCTTACCGCTTTCGGAAGTACAAGAAAGGCGAACTCTTCCCCTGAAGATTGCCCCAATCTGAAAGCCCTGCTTGACGCGGAAACACCGGCTGTCGCAATTGTCGGAAAAAGCTGGGATCTTCACGTAACAGAGATTCTTGGGGTATCATTAAATAAAAATCTTTTAATGATTCAGGAAACCATTGAATACCTGAAATCGAAAGGAAAAGAGGTATTGTTCGATGCCGAGCATTTCTTTGACGGCTATAAAAATAACCCGGAATATACCCTGAAGACTCTTCAAGCGGCTCTTTCCGCCGGTGCCGATATGATTGTTCTTTGCGATACTAACGGGGGAACGCTTAATGGAGAGCTGGTTGACATAATAGGTGAAGTCGCTTCGTCGATTCCCCCTCAATTACTTGGCATTCATGTACATAATGATTGCGACCTTGCGGTAGCCAATTCCCTGTCGGCCGTTGAGACAGGAGTGAGAATGGTCCAGGGAACGATAAACGGTTATGGAGAGAGGTGTGGAAATGCCAACTTAATTTCCATAATCAGTAACCTTCAGTTAAAAATGAAGAAGAGGTGTCTGCCCGGGACATCGATCGGACAGCTTACTAATCTCTCTCTTTATGTAAGTGATGTGGCGAATATTCCTCCTCTTAATTCAAGTCCTTTTGTCGGTAAAAGCGCGTTTGCTCATAAGGGCGGCATCCATGTAAGTGCCATTTCAAAAAATCCTGTGGCCTATGAACATATTAAACCTGAACTCGTTGGAAACCATCGGAGGGTGCTGATTTCAGACCTCTCCGGAAGGAGTAATATAGAGTACAAATCAAAGGAACTGAATATATTTTTGGGTGAGGATGCCACCAGAAGCAATAAAATTGTTCAGGAGATAAAGAACATGGAAGATCAGGGATACCAGTTTGAAGCCGCCGAGGGTTCGCTTGCACTTCTGATGAGAAAGGCAATGGGTGAGTTTAAGGAACCATTTCTCCTGGAGGCCTTCCGCGTAATCGACGAAAAAACAAAAGATTGTTCATCCCAATCCCAGGCAATGATTAAGATATCGGTCGGAGAAAAGGAAGAGATAACAGCCGCGGAGGGAAACGGGCCTGTAAATGCCCTTGATAGTGCCCTGAGAAAAGCGTTAAGAAAATTTTATCCTGAAATTGACAAGATGCACTTAGTGGATTTCAAGGTTAGAATCCTGGAAGGAAGCGACGGAACGGCGGCAAAAGTCAGGGTTCTGGTGGAATCGAGGGATGAAGAGGAAATCTGGAACACAATCGGCGTATCCTCGAACATCATTGAGGCGAGCTGGCATGCTCTTGTGGACAGCATACAATACAAGCTCTGTAAGGGAAAAATCTGAACCCGTAAAAAAATATTGTTACCAACAAGAATTATTTGGTTTCATTGCAATACATTATCCGCTTTTTGTTATCCGGGAGAGCCATAACGCGGTAAAATGGGGTCACAGCCTTGACAGAAAATGATATTTTTGCCATATATAAGCTGTTTTTTTTGCGAGGCTTTTCTTCTAAAAGCTTTTTTTAGATTTTTTGTGTTACAAGCAAAAACTGTTTTACAGATATTTAGGAGAAAATTAATGTATATACATCGTAAGCTGATTGTAATTTTGAGCGTGCTTGTATTCATCGGATGTTCGTACACCGTAACCCCAAAACCTGACCCTGGGAAAATCTACAACCCTTTTGTCAGGTCATATCCTTACAAGGCAGCGCTGATACTTGATGATCATTTTCAACGCACGTACTATGAACTAAATATTGGCGGCGATACAGCTTCGCACATTTTTGTTCCTGCTTTAAAAAAGGAGCTAACCAACAGCTTGGGATATGCGTTCAATGAAGTTGTTGTTTTGCAGGGCATTTCTAAAAAGCTTTTTGATAAGGAAAAAATCGATATCGCCATTTACCCCCAAATAATCGACTTTAATGTCATTTTACCGCTACATATGGAGGGTATGCTTGGCACATATACGAGTTATCTACAACTTGATATAAACGTGCATGATTGGGATGGCAATGCTATTGACAAATTTCGGATAAAAGGAGAAGGTGTACGTGAGGGAACCAACAGACCACAAACGCCGTGGGGATATAAAAAAGATGTAAAGTCAGGTGAATATGACCCTGAACAACATAGATTTGCGCATAATCAGTGGCAAGTGGCCAGCAGGGCTATTGAAGACTGCTGCAGCAAATTGTTGGAACAGATCAAGGGTTCACCCACGATCCAGGATTATTTTACATGGTTGCGGGAAACAAAAATCAGGATGGCCCAACCAAAGAAAATCGAGATAGAAAAGCAATCTTTGCCTGTAGCTAAACCAACAAAACCAGTTGAGAAAGAAACAAAACAGAGTCCCCGCCAACCGGAAAAACAAGACGAAAAGGCCGTTGTTCTCGAGTAATCAAAACCATGTGAACAGATAAATATTTCATAAAGGACGACTGTGATGAATCCTATAAAACGTCTGGTTATATACCGGGATATATTAAGGTATCTTTTTGTCCCTATAGTATTTTTTTTAATCATTTCACCTTTCCTCAAAACCTGTAACGCCACGGCCGAGGAAACGGCTACTGTTTCACTTTCAGCTCTAAACACCCAAAACCTCGAGTTAAAACAAAAAGCCGCGGCATTGCTTGAGCGTCTGGTGAAAATGCGTGCCGATGAGCTCAAAAAGATGCGGGAAAAAGCTCTCAGGGATATGAATGCCTGGGAACAGGACATCCTTGATCTGGATGGTAAAGGCTTAAAGGCCGCTCTCGAAAATGCCTATGCCGTGGCCGAAGGATATGGAATGGATGTCTCCCGCCTGAAGGAAATGTACGAGATCTCAAAACGGGTGATTCTTCGTTATGACTTCGCTTCGTTGTGCGGTGCGGGCGGAGGTATATCAGACCAGCTTTCGAATCCGCTCAAAGATACCGCTGTGCTTGGCAACGTGGTTCATTATTACGGCTTGGTAGATAAAGAAGAAGATCGAATGGCATGCGCCATGGAGAAAAAGGTCATGCTCTACAAAGCCACAGCCAGGGCCTTTATCCGCGCGCTGACCACCCCGGATCCCGCTCAGGCCGCCGAGTCATTCAGGGAATACGCGGATAATCTGCGAACCATCACGGCCTCGGATGCCATGGCGGCTACCGCCCAGGCAGAAATGCTGGCAGCCCAGCAGACCCTGGTGGTCCGCTGTACTGAGCTCGTTCCCCTCGTGGGTGATGCCATGGACGTGATGACTGTTTCCGAAGGCGAGGATATGGCGGGGAACAAAGCATCCTCTTTTGAAAGAAGCCTTATCCTCGTTATGCTCATCACCCCGAATGCGCTGGAGCAGTTCGGCAAGCGATTCCCCGACGCCCTTCCCGCCATCGGACGCTATCTCAAGCGACTGACCATGCCTAAAGGCGGCTTTTTAGATTCCTTGATTATCAGGAGCGGCCAGGAACTTAAGAGTGTTAAACAACATGCTACAAATCTTCTTGCTGCAATGGGCGAAACGTCCGGAGGCAAGTTAGCTAAAGGAGCGGTTGCCGCAGGCAAAGAGCTGACGCAAAAAGCGGCTAAAGCGGCTGCCGATACCGCAGCGAACATCAAAGGCAGTATGCCAAACCTTGTGGGATTGAATAATGATCAGGCGGAAGCCCTTGCCAAATCCGGTATGCCGAAGTCATGGACTGACGCTTTGTCCAAAACAAGTGCTGACCGGGGGGAAATCATCCTTATTCGTCCGGTGAACAAGCACTCCAAAAAGTGGCTGGAGAGTGGTCTGGCCGTTGGCAAGGGAAAACATGTAAAAGGCAAAACTGCCGACTGGGGACTCATGGCGGGTCTCATTCCCGTTGATCAAAGCCTGAGCAAGCTTGGCAACCCCGCCAGGATGGCCGCAGAGATTGACAGCTTGTCAGCCAAACTATTGAAAGAAGGCGCTGCCGCGAACGCGGATGATGCTGCTAAGCAGGCCCGTAAAATATATGCTAAAAAAATTAAGGATTACAATAAGAAAGTTGCCGAAAGCCTCGGCACCAACGCCAAAGCTGTCCCGTTGGTGAAAGACGGCAAAGAGGTCGTAAAGATCACCGACCCGGCAGGAAATATTCATGTCGTTTATAAAACCCCTGACGGCAATTTCCTTCAGGAAAGTGGGAAAACATTCAAACCCGCGAAAGGAGCGAGGGTTGAACCGGTTAAAGTCCTGGCAGATCCACACACCGATAAATTACTGGCTGCCGATGCCGATGTGCTTGGTGTTGGTTCCACTAGAAGCCCGGGCAATATACGAGTCGGAAAAACCTCGGATAAGGCCGTACTCGGCAACATATCCGATGCAGAAACAGCCACTATGTTTGAGGCAAATGTCAATGCCCGAAAAATGGGATCCGGCGACCGCATGATTCAACATGGTCCGGCGACCCGCTTTGAAGACGTTCCCGATTTCCCCATCACTCTGTTCCTGCCGGACAAAAAGGGTTCTGTTGCAATCATCGAGAATATGGAGGAGTTGAAAGAGGTGTTCAAGCAGGCCAGGGAAAACGGCATGAACGGTCTTGAACCTCACCCGGCCTGGGGTTGGAAGGAGGGATGGGACAAATGAAAAAGCTATTACCTTTAACCATCATGCCCTTTCTTTTGCTGATCTTCTGCGTTGCCCTTCCAACGGCGGCCCAAAGTTCTTCTCCTGAGGAACTGCAAGTTCGCTATACCGAACTTGCAAAGCAATTAGAGGAGTACTCCAAAGAAACAGACCGTCTCGCCAAGGCAGGATACGGCGGTCCTGTTCTACGCAAGGACATAGCTATTCTTACCGCCAAGGTTCAGGCACTGCAAAAGGAACTGGAAGGGCTTGGTACAGAGCTTGCCGGGCCCGGGATTGAACTTTCAGGGTTCGAGATTAAGGCAACTAAAGCAACCTATGAGGGTAGTCCGGTGGTTGGCCCGCTTGAAAATGGTGAAATTATTGCCTTTCGTGCCATGGTTCCGCACCCTGAAACAGAGAAACCTACTCTTTCCTATCTGTCCTGGCAACTCTATAACAGCACGGGCAAACCGGTCCCCCGGTATCACAAGCAGATCCAGGCTTCAGAGTCAGGTGGAACAAGGGAATACAAGATCCGTTTTCGCCTGAAGGATTTGCCAAATGGCACATACACCGTGGGGCTGACCCATCAACTGGCAGTGAAACCCGAGGTTCAGGTCCAGGCCACGAGTTCTTTCCGGATATTTCAGTCCGTGTGCATAACCCGTATCTGGGTGACAGATACTCTCGGCGATGAAACGGATCACCAATTTATTAAAATCGACAAACTTCCCCATCTCTATGTGACATTTATGCTTGGTGACGGCATAGATAAAGTCCGGACAAAGCTGACTGCACGGAACAAACGAACGGGAGCGGAAATTTATAAGCTTGAAAGAGAATACGAGCGGAAAAAGGACCGCCGGTTGCAGCGCACGGGGATAAGACTTGCCAGGGGAGCGGTCAAGATAGGGGAGCAGGTGGTATTCGAGGCGACTATTATTCCGCCTGAAGGGAAAGAACAAACTGCCCGGAAGGTATTCAGCGTTGAAGACTATCAGATCGCGTTGAAATCCCCCTCCCGTCTGAATAGCGGCGATATGGGAAATTTCAGCATATCTTTACCCGAAGAATTTAAACCGCCCTTCAAGGTGGATGTCAGCGGAGACGGTCTGACAATCGCCCGATCTTCAACTGCGTCCCTTTCAGGAACCGTTTCCGGTATCGCTAAAGGCCGCGATGTTACACGTACTATATACGCGAAGGTGACGGACGCGGCGGGACGAACCGGTAAAACTAAAGCTTCTGTGACAATCATGGCGTCCGAGCTTAAAACTGCACAGAGGCCTACTTATAAACCTACCTATAAACCTTCGTATGGATCGAAATATAAACCGAAGCCCGAATCGCCAACTCCCTCGTTTGACGGAATCGAAAAAAGCAAACCCTCTTCCGGAACCGGCGCAACAGTTGATTACGCGGCTGAGGGGGAAAAGAGAGCGAGACAGTGGTGGAACAAGTTTGTAAACGATGTGGTGCCGGACTGTCTCGGTAATTTACGGAGAAAACTTCTAAATTCCTATGGTCAATTGGGATTCACCCAGGATGCGTATCGACGCTGGGGCACAGGACCTCTCTACTCAACATCCCACAGGGCTGAAATAAAAAAGGCGGAGAAAACCGTATTAAGAGATGTGATGGTACCCGGGGTTAAAAAATTTCCCAAAAATGACTGCACTCGAAAATTTGCCTCTTCGGTCTCAGTACATGCCCAATCTGCCGGTCTGACCTATAACAGCCATAGTTTTTTAAATGATCTGACGGCAGTTATGGAGAAAAATTCCGGTGGAGTGTCACAAACCACACAGTTACCAAAGACAACCTCTCACAAAACCGGGTCGGCCAAAACGAAAAGGCCGGATGAATTTGTCGTGCTCCGTTCGCCACGGGGCGCGTATGCTAATCCGAATGAGGTCCACCACGCAGCGTGTAAAAAAGGAGGCAACAACTACATGCTGTATGTAAAGAAGGGCTGGCAAATAGTTGAGCAAGGTTTCACCACGCAGGGAGCGGCCTACAAGAGGGCGTCGGCTTTAAGTCGGAAATTCCAGAAACGCTGATATTGCCGACAGATGCGGAGAACTATAAAAAATTAAAATCGCGTATAACAAATTATAACAATTGCCAGGCTGGAGATAGCCTTATGGATGCTCCTGTTAAGCGGATTTTTTGACCCAGTAAAAGCTTTTCTGTCAGTTTACCCGCTCGTTTTTTTTAATAGACCCTTTTTCTTTTGTCATTTGATCTATTTTCCCTGACAAAAGATCGATCTTTAAATAACGCGTGCTTCCTATAATGCCCCCTGCTGTTCCTTCAGGCGGTATGTAGGACATTTCTTTCGACGGTTCCGGTAAAGTAAGAGTAATTTTGTATTTTGCTTTATCGGCTTTTTCGCGCAAATAGTTTTTATATTTTTCCCCGGAAAGATCGTCTCGTCCTTTTTCCGTATGCCACCATTCCTTAATCTCTGCTATTAAATGCGGGTCATCTGTTCTATAAAAGGTAAAAGATAGTGGTCCCGGTCCCTGGGATGTCCAGACATTTCCTTCAAAACACACATCGTATTTGTCATTAACCGCGCAATAAATAATTACAGAGTTGTCCCTTATTTTTTTTTCTCCCTCATAAAGAAAAAGTTTGTCGTCGGCAAACATCACGGCGAAAGAGAGCTTTGCAAAAAATAGCAGCAATAACAGGGTAGCGCATGAAATACTTTTTTTCATTCCATCTCTCCTTTTTTTCCTTGCGTAAATAATATCACTTATTTCAATCGATTCAATAAACAGGTTCTATAGTATTCGTTTTATCAATTCCTTTTCGCCAGCCTGCTGTGTCTAATCCAACTATCTTTTTCCTATATCCCCTTTTTCTTGTTACGAGCAACGCCTTTTTAAAAACAGGTGAGGGTTTTCTGATACCCAAAAAGTTCTATTATCTTAGGGAATAATTTTGTTTTCCTTCCGTAATATAATCCCCATCTTTATCGGAAATGCCTGTTCTTTCTTCCTCCGGCCAGTATTTCCATAGAGTACTATGAAAACAGGAAATTACAAGAAGAGTGAATTAATGATTCCCTTTCAGAGAGTCAAAAAAGGACCTACTATCCGAATGGTCAAATCAAAAAAATGTAACTATCGAAAAAAAACAATTAAGTCCCTATACTACAGGGCATGTGCAATTTCCACTTCTCTCTTGAAGTAATTAGCGGCTCACACGAGTGAGGGGGGGGTAAGGGGGAGAATGCTATCAACAAGCTACTCTGTGATTGTCATTTGTTTCTCTTCAACCCTGTTGATGGCCCGGTTTACAAATACAGTCATCTTTTCGAGTTAAACCAGGGACTAACGAGAATAGAAATCCAGTTTCCTCTTGACAAAACTTATCATGTATGTTCTCTGATTTGCAGATTTATTAATTGTCACCTTGAACCTATAATGGAGGGAGCCAAGTGAAAATAAAGTCTGCATTGGTCTTCTTCTTTTCGTTCGTCTGTCTTTTAACCGTTTTCGCCGCAGAACCTTCTGAGAACACCTCCGCGACAACGGAGACAAAAACCGTGTTGCTCGAAGAAAAATATTTTGAAACCCGTAACGGCTTCATCCGCCAGTTTGAGAAAGCAACGAGCCCGATTGATGATAGGCAGGCTCTCGCGGAAATAGAAAGGCAAATAAGAACCATTGTGGGACAAGTCAATATTGAAGGGTTCCCCGAACAAGGAAAAATAAACTTGTTGACACTCTTGCCGGAACCTGGCTTCGCCCAGGTTGACGGGCTTAGATTCGATTCCGACCGAGAGTCGCTCTTTGTCACGACGGAGACCTTGCTTAAGCAATACTTGGCCGAACATCCGAAACTTCCAAAGACCTTAAGCGAACTTTCTAAAACCGGGGACTTTTATCGTCGCGTTTTTCATTCGGATGCCGGAGTCATCTACTATGCTGAAGTACCGGTCAAGAGCACGAAAAGCCACTCTTTCGCACATGCATTCTTGGGCGTAAGTGCTCAAGATATTTGCCCCTTTATTCCCAACGAGATTTTTGTTTTCGTTTCGAAAAGGAATCAAATACTTTTGGTTTCTTCCCCCACAACCATTGAAATTACCGAAATTTCACAGTGCAAAAGCGAGTGGGACGCATTTGAGAAAAAAAGATCCGAGTTGTTCGATATTTATCGAGCATCTCAGCTCAAAGACGAGAAGGCATTTGATGATTCTATTCGATGTAGGCAACAGGGATTCGAGTCTTATCGCTGCTGTTATGACAGAGAAGCAAAGAACCATAAGTTTTTCACATCACTGAAAAGACAGGCACAATCGATAGTTAATCGTTTGCAAAAGGATTGAGGCGAGGGTGACGATACTGAATAGACGAAAGATATGGAGTTATGTATATCTTAAATTGTTAGCTAAATTTCAAAAATGCACTTCTGATTTTTAAATGACAACCTGTAAAAAAAAATGATTGACATCCATATTTACTTGTTTTAAACTATGTAAACTTGTGTTTTGGAGGATTTTTAGCGGATGACTTTTGGTGTGAAGAGAAACCTATCTATCTTAAACGGCCTTTTGTTGTTGTGCTTGTTGAACCTTACAGGTGTCTTGTACCTGCCGCCCGCCGTTTGTATAAGAGGATGAACTAACAAATAAGACAGTACTAAAAGGCCATGGGCGGCAAAGCCCATGGCCTTTTTATTTTTAGATGGAGGGAAAAATAATGAAATCAGACAAAAATAAAGTTTTTATATTCGATACTACTCTCAGAGATGGAGAACAGTCCCCTGGTTTTAGTATGAATATGGAGGAGAAACTCAGATTTGCCAGGCAACTTGAAAGGCTTGGTGTAGATATTATTGAAGCTGGATTTCCGGTTGCTTCGGAAGGAGATTTTGCGTCGGTTCAGCAAATTGCCCGGGAGATCAGAGGCATTCAAATTGCCGCGCTTGCCAGAACACATATCGCGGATATTGACAGAGCGTGGGAAGCGGTTAAGGACGCTGCGAATCCCAGAATTCACACGTTCATATCTTCATCCGACATACATCTGGAGCATCAGTTAAAAAAGACACGCGAGCAGGTTCTAAAAGACGCCCGTGCCGCCGTGGAGCATGCCCGTGCCTTTACGGAAAACGTGGAATTTTCGGCCATGGATGCAACGAGAACGGATAGAGACTACCTATGTAAGATGGTGGAAACCGCTATTTCCGCAGGAGCTACCACGGTTAATATTCCCGACACTGTCGGATATGCCATGCCTGATGAATTCGGCGAATTAATAGCATATCTTTTTCAGAATGTAAAAAATATCGGCAATGCGATCATATCGGTTCACTGCCATAATGATCTCGGTATGGCGGTTGCGAATTCGCTGTCCGCTCTGAAGAATGGGGCGAGGCAGGTGGAGTGTGCTATAAACGGTATAGGAGAACGAGCGGGAAACGCTTCCCTCGAAGAGGTTGTTATGTCTCTGGAAACGAGGAAGGACCTCTTCGGGCTTCATACGGATATAAAGACCGAGCAAATCTATCACTCGTCGAGGCTTCTGATAGATATAACCGGTATACCTGTTCAGCCGAACAAGGCAATTGTGGGAGCAAATGCCTTCGCCCATGAGTCCGGCATTCATCAGGACGGTCTGATCAAGGAAAAGGCTACTTATGAAATTATGACCCCGCAGTTAGTGGGAGTTTCGGATACCCATATTGTTCTGGGAAAACACTCGGGTCGACACGCGATGAAGGAACATCTTAAAAAGATGGGGTATGATTTTGACGACGAAGAAGTTGGCAAAATCTTTAAACGTTTCAAAGAGCTTGCGGATGTCAAAAAAGAGATATTTGACGAGGATATTGAGGCTATTATCTCTGATGATGTATTCAGAAAACCTGACAAGTACAAGCTGATTTATCTCAACGTAGTTAGCGGCAATACGGCAATTCCAACGGCGACTGTTCAGATGGAGATAGAAGGGGAGATAATGCAGGAGGCGGGTTTTGGAGTGGGTCCTGTTGACGCGGCTATAGCCGCCATAAGGAAAATTACCAAGACAAACCACCCTCTGCTGAGATACGCGGTAAATGCGATAACGGGAGGAACAGATGCCCAGGGAGTAGTTTCCGTTCAACTCAAACACAATGGACGTTCAGTCGTGGGACGTGGTACGGATCCCGATGTCCTTGTGGCATCCGCCAAGGCTTATATAAACGCTTTAAACAGGCTTGAATCTCTGAAATCATATGGTCAGAAGAATATTGAAGTTGAGTGAAGAATATCTTTTTGCCCTAACATTTAAAAGTATTTGACTTTTTTCGTTCTTCTGATATGTGAGTCGAATCTTCATAAAAATAAACAGAAGAGAAGGGTTCAGACATGCCGATGACTATAACAGAAAAAATTTTGGCGCTCCATGCGGGGGCAGATAAGATTTCTCCTGGAGATTTAGTTGAAGTAAAAGTGGACATAGCGCTTGCCAATGATATTACAGCTCCTCTCGCAATTGAAACATTCGAGAAGATTGGAACAAAAAAAGTCTTCGATAACAAAAAGATAGCTCTGGTAGCCGACCATTTTGTTCCGAATAAAGACATCCTGTCGGCCCAGCAGGTGAAACTGATGCGGGACTTCGCGAGACAGTATGAGATTAAACATTATTACGATGTTGGTGAATCGGGAATTGAACATGTCATATTGCCTGAAAAGGGTCTTGTGTTACCGGGGCAGGTGGTAGTAGGTGCTGATAGTCATACGTGTACATACGGGGCGCTGGGGGCGTTCTCTTCAGGTGTCGGGAGCACCGATCTGGGTGCCGTCATGGCGACAGGTGAGATATGGCTTAAGGTGCCTCCAACCATCAGGGTGGAATACGAAGGCAGCTTGCCTTCCAATGTAGTGGGTAAGGATCTGATCCTTTATATGATAGGGTTACTGGGTGTGGAAGGAGCTCTTTACTGCGCGATTGAGTTCACCGGTGAAGTAATCAAAAAACTTCCGATGTCTCAAAGGTTTACAATGGCCAATATGGCTGTGGAGGCCGGAGGGAAAAACGGAATCATAGAACCTGATGAAATAACGCTGAAATACGTTGCTGAAAGGTCTTCTTCAAAACCTCTGATTTTGAAAAGCGATAGTGACGCGACGTATGAAAAAGTAGTGAAAATAATCGTGGATAAAATTGAGCCTCAGGTTGCGTTTCCCCATTCACCGGCAAATGTTCGTCCTGTTTCGGCGGCTGGGCACATTTCGCTTGACCAGGTTTTTATCGGATCCTGTACGAACGGCTGGCTGGAAGACTTGCGTGACGCAGCAAATATTTTAAGAGGAAGGAAAATTGCCCGCGGCTTAAGGCTTATTGTCATACCGGGGTCTCCCTGGGTATACAAGAAAGCAATACAGGATGGTATTATTGAAGTGCTCCTCGATGCCGGTGCCGTGATCGGTCCCCCCTGCTGTGGTCCCTGTCTGGGAGGACATATGGGTATCCTGGCTGAAGGTGAAAAGGCATTGTCAACAACCAATAGAAACTTTATAGGAAGAATGGGTCATCCGAAAAGTGAGGTATATCTGTCTAATCCTCTGATTGCTGCTGCGTCTGCTGTTCTGGGCAGGATTGGCGCTCCGGATGAGCTTTAGAAGGAGTTTTTAAAATGGAACTTCAAGGAAAGGTCTGGAAGTTTGGTGACGACATAGATACTGACCTGATTATTCCGGCAAGGTATCTCAATGTTTCAGATGGGTCTGAGTTAGCTCGGCACTGTTTTGCTGATATAAGACCGGATTTTGCGAGGGATGTTTCTTCCGAAGATATCATTGTGGCGGGCAGAAACTTCGGATGTGGCTCATCTCGTGAGCATGCTCCGCTCGCCATTAGAGAAGCCGGTATCAGCGTGATCATAGCTAAAAGTTTTGCGAGAATATTTTACCGGAACGCGTTTAATATAGGTTTGCCGCTGCTTGAATCGGAAGAAGCGGCTGAAGGTATACTGGAAGGAGAACAGGTAGCAGTTAATCTTGTCAGCGGTGAGTGTAAAAGTATTGTCAGTGGAAAAATTTATACAGCACGCCCGATTCCTGATTTTATGAGGAGACTTATAAAAGCGGGAGGATTGGTAGATTATATAAGAAGAGGTAAAAATAGACTATGAAGACGTATGATATTGCTGTAGTACCCGGAGACGGAACAGGGCTCGAGGTCATTGAAGAGGCCGTCAAGGCATTAAATGCCCTTTCAGAGGCTGGAGGACCCCAATTTAATTTTACTGATTGTGATATTGGCGGAGAAAGATACCTCATCAAAGGAGAACTTCTTCCGGATTCCGTTCTCTCTGAATTGAGACAGATGGATGCTATTCTTCTGGGCGCGATCGGTCATCCGGAAGTTGAACCGGGAATACTTGAAAGAGAAATTTTGTTGAAGATGCGCTTTGAACTGGATCTTTATATAAACTTGAGACCCGTTATTCTCTTCCCCGGTGTTTATACCCCCGTCAAAGACAAAAATCCTGAAGATATTGACTTTGTTGTTGTCAGGGAAAATACCGAGGGGCTTTATGCCGGAAGTGGCGGTTTTTTGAGAAAAGGCACTCCTGACGAAGTGGCAATTCAAGAATCGATAAATACGAGAAAGGGTGTTGAACGCTGTGTCCGTTTTGCTTTCGAATATTGCAGGAAAAGAAATAAAGAAAAGAAACTGACCCTGTGTGGAAAAACAAACGCGCTTACTTACGCGTTCGGACTGTGGGAAAGAGTTTTCAACGAATGCGGGAGTGAATATCCTGACATAAAAACGGATTACGCGAATGTTGACGCAACGTGTATGTGGATGGTTAAAAATCCTGAATATTTTGATGTAATTGTGACCGATAACATGTTCGGAGATATTATTACTGATCTGGGAGCAATGATACAGGGTGGGATGGGTATCGCTGCCGGCGGCAATATAAATCCGGGCAAGATAGCAATGTTTGAACCGATAGGAGGGTCAGCCCCGAAATATACTGGATTGAATGTGATAAATCCCCTGGCGGCAATAGGCGCGGCGCAGATGATGCTCGAATATCTTGAAGAAGAAGCAGCTTCGAAAAGACTGCTTGAAGCTATAAAGAAAGTTGTGAAAAACGATATCAAGAGTCTCGACGCGGGTAAAATGGGTATGGGAACGCGTGAAATAGGGGATCTGGTAGCCCGCTACGTGAAGGAGTGAAAAACATCACGGAAGCGTTGGTACATTGCGGGGTATTTTACGATATATCCCTTAATCTTCGAAATCAAGAACTGACCGCCGAAGGCGTTTAATCATTCCATGGCGGCGTTTTATCTCAAGCCTCCGTTTTTTTGACGAGATCGTTGGTCTTGTCCTGCGGCGGGTTTTCGGTTTCACCGCTGCCTTTCTGATTAACTCAACCAGTCTATTAATCGCATTCTGCCGGTTCCGCTCCTGTGTGCGGAACCGGCGGGAGTCGATAATCAGTATCCCATCCCTTGTAACTCGGCTGCCTCCAAGATTAATCACACGTTCACGGACGTCATGAGGCAGGGAAGGTGAGGAGTTCACATCAAATCGGAGCTGAACGGCCGTGGCGACTTTGTTGACATTCTGCCCGCCCGGCCCCGAGGCACGTATAAAATCCAGTTGAATTTCACTCTCGTCAATTTCTATGTCGGGTGTGACTTGAATCATGTTTCAATTAACATCTTTACGGCTGAAATTTAGAATTTAAGTGAGACTCCCCGACCGACCACAAGGAGGAGCATGTACGGGATACGCTTCCTGTCAAGGGTTCAAGAAAACATGCTTGCCATATATTGGTTAAGACAATTTTCCCGCCTTACGGAGCAGTAGTTCCCAGTCTTCATTGACCATTTCCTGAATCTCGGTCAGATCACTGTCGGTAAGATGCTGGAACCGTCCCTGGAGTTTGAAATACTCTCTTACCGGGTACTCCTTGGGGGTATAGTTTATTGTGTATTTTACGCCGCCTTCGATTTCGTAAAGGGGGAAAATATTGGTCTGGACGGCCATCCTGGCAATCTTGACCGATATTTCAGACGGAATACGCCAGCCGGTAGGACAGCTGGCAAAAATATGGAGAAATCGAGCTCCCTTTATTTCTTTGGCTTTTTGAACCTTTCGAATCATATCTTCCGGGAAGGCGATGTTAGCTGTGGCGGCATAGGGAATGCGATGGGCTACCAGAGCCTCCACGATATTCTTTTTCCGCATCTTTTTCCATTCCCGGCCCGGTGTGGTGGTAGTCCACGCGCCGTAAGGGGTGGAGGAGCTCCGCTGGATACCGGTATTCATATAGGCTTCGTTGTCATAGCATACATAGATAAAATTTTCATTACGCTCAACGGCGCCGCTGAGCGCCTGAAAGCCGATATCAAAAGTTCCTCCATCACCGGCCCATGTAACGACTGTGGTTTCGGTATCTCCCTTAACATCCAGTGCCGCGCGAACACCACTGGCTACCGCGCCGCCGGTTTCAAAGGCACTGTGGATTATCGGAACCTTCAATGAAGACTGGGGATATGGACCTGCGATAATGGACCAGCAACAGGCAGGCAGGACGATGACCGTTTTTTCACCCAGAACCTTCATCACCAGTCTCATGGCAATTGCGGCCCCGCATCCCGGACAGGCCACATGCCCCGGGTACATATATTCACTTTCAGGAACTTCCTGTCGCATGATCCACCTCCTGAAGTTCCATCCATATACTTTCCTTTCCCGGAACCTCGTTCTTTTTGGTTTGCCAGTATATCTCTTCCAACGTGTCCGTTGTAACGTCACGTCCGCCGATTCCCGCAATGTAACCGAAAACCTGGGGGCGGCTGGAAAGGCTGCAGAGAGCGGCTCGCACTTCCTGGGCAAATATACCGCTTGCCCCGAATGAGAAATTGCGGTCAATAACGGCGACTTTTTTTGCCGGCCCGAGTACCCGGCGAAACACCTCCGAGGGGAAAGGGCGGAAAAGCTTTACTTTAAGGAGCCCGACTTTTTCTCCTCTTGCGCGCAAATCTTGGAGTACCTGACGGCTCGTACTCGTAATTGTTCCGGACGTCACCAGAATGATTTCCGCGTCATCACAGGCGATCGGTTCCACCGGGCCATAACGACGCCCGAAGATTTCGGCAAAATCTTCCTCGATTTTCGGAAGGTGAGACAGAACCGACTCCATCGCAATCGCGATATTATGGCGCATTTCCATATAAGTATTAGGCAGAACCAGTGAACAAAGCGCGCGCGGATCTTTCGTATCAACCTGAAATTTAGGTTCGTAAGGAGGAAGAAAGCGGTCGACCATATCCTGTTCCGGTACATCGACCGGTTCATAGGTGTGTGAGAGATAAAACGCGTCTAAGACAACCATGACCGGTAGATTGACCAACTCTGCCAGACGAAAAGCCTGAATAGTGGTATCAAGTGTTTCCTGACTGTTTTCACAATAGAACTGTATCCACCCCGTGTCCCGTTGCGCTAGGCTGTCGGTCTGGTCGGTCCAGATATTCCAGCCGGGAGCAAGCGCCCGGTTAACCTCGACCATTACAACCGGAAGCCTTGCACCCGATGTCCAGTGCAGGAGCTCATGCATGAGGGCCAGCCCCTGTGAAGAAGTTGCGGTAAACGTTCTTACTCCGGTGCTCGCCGCCCCGATCAGAGCAGCCAGAGCGGAATGTTCACTCTCCACTCGTAAAAAACGTGCGTTAAGTCTTCCATCCGAACAGTATTCCGAAAGAAACTCAACGATATGGGTCTGCGGCGTTATGGGGTAAGCAGAAATAACGCTAACTTTTGCCAGGCGTACCGCTTCAGCTACTGCCTGACTTCCCTCCAGGACTTTCTTCATCATTTTCCTCCTCCAGTGTCATGGCGTTGCGCGGACATTCCACCACACAGACACCACACCCCTTACAATAATCATAATTGATATGACGGCCCTGGGCACTGTTGTCCCGAATTACGGCCATATCCGGACAGAAGACAAAGCAGTTCTCGCACTGATTACAGAGGCCGCAGTTAAAGCAGCGTTCCGCCTCTCTGGTTGCCAGATGCGCCGAAATTCTAAGGTCTACTTCTTCAAATGTCTGGAGCCTTTCTTCTATTAAGAGACGTGGTTGAGAAACTCTGGCGGTCAGATGAAAGTAGTCGGTATTAATTTCTTCATAAGTGACGATATGAGAACTTCTTAAACGGCGGGCTCCTCCCATGTAGATTTCCATAGAGAGAGGAGAAGGGCCGTTTCCAACCATACAGGTCCTCAGCGTCGACCCGATGGCATCAAATCCTTCCCTGAAGAATATATCAAGAGCTATAGCCGCCTCCTTGCCGGAAGCCACTGCATGCACAACGCTTTTTGTCTCATTTGTCAGGTCGCCCCCAAACACCAAAACGGGACCCTGGTGCCGGTATGCCAGAACAGAGTCGTTCATTCTCAAAGTTCTTTCCCCATCTTCGGGGGGATTATGCCAGGGTTCGGCTGTTTCTTCACCGATAGCTTTAAAAATTCGTTTAACCCTGATTTCTTCGAGGGTTTTCCCGTCGGGTTCAACGAGAGCTCTTCCCTGAATATCTTTGCCGACAACTTTCACGTGCCGTAAACTCAAAACATACTCTTTATTGTCATGGGTGATCTTTGCGGGAGAGAGAAGTTCTTTAATTTCAACCCCTTCTTCAAGCGCCATCCGCACGTCCTGTTCAAAGGCAGGCATGTCCTGACGCCTGCGTCTGTATATTATAAGAGCCTTTCCGCCAAGCCGCACAACGCTTCGGGCTACATCAATAGCCGTGTTCCCGCCTCCGATAACGGCTATTGTTCCATTGGATGAAACTTTTTTATTCTGACGAATGCTTTTCAGAAAATTCAACCCATCTTCAACACCGTCTATATCTTCTCCCGGAATGTTCAACCGGGCCGTACGAGAATGCCCGCAACCCAGAAAGACGGCATTGTATTGATTTATGGCCTTTTTCAGAAAGCTCTGTGAAATGTGCTTTCCGGTATGTATCCGTACGCCATGACCTTCAATCAGGGCAATTTCATTTTGCAAAACCGAAAGGGGGAGGCGGTAAAGAGGTATTCCCCACCGGAGGATTCCTCCGGGTTCAGGCATGGCCTCGAAAACATCGCAGGTATAGCCGAGAAGTGTCAGAAAATAGGCGGCCGCGAGACCGCTGGGACCGGCGCCTATTACCGCTATTTTCTGCTCTCTGGCAGACTCACGTTTCAGAGATGGTTTAAAATTATTCCGGATGGCAGTATCGGCGAGAAAACGCTCGACACTATGAATGGCAATAGCTTTGTCAAATTCTTTTCGATTGCATATTTTTTCACAGGGGTGATAGCAGACACGTCCGCAGACACCGGGGAAGGGATTTTCTGTGAGTATGGTTTCCCATGCCTCTTTGAACAAACCCCGGGTTGTCAGCATTTCAATTCGTCCGATATCTTCACCGGCAGGACAGGCAGTGCTGCACGGAGAAGTTTTTTCTTCATATCGGGGCTTTAAAAAGCGCCACGAACCAGTTTTGTTGCCTTCCGTGGTCAGGTAGGAACGTGGCATTAACAATGGAACTGTTTCAATAAATTCTTTTTTTTCTGACACTTTTCTGATCATTACTCAATCATTCCAATAATTCGGACTTCCCTGTATGCGTCTTCCGCCGCCCTGACATTCTGTTCCGCCTCAATCGTAATATCTTCCCTTATGGCGGAGGCAATGGATTCCATTGGCGGCATGTCGAGTATGCGTGCAAAAGCGCCAATCATAGACGTGTTAACGATAGGAGACGTTCGGGTGCCAAGTTTGTGATTTCTTGCGATGTGGCTGGCATCGACAAAAGCCAGCCTAAAACCCGCAAAGAGGGTCATGTTATGAGGGGTAGCCGGACTGTTTATCAGTATCCATCCTCCTGGCTTAAGGCCTTTTGTGAAATCAATGCTCTGGACAAGAGTTCGGTCCTGAACGACGACGTGATCGGGATTGTAAACATTCGACCTTATTAGAATATCTTTTTCGTTCAGCTTTAAATATGCCTCGACCGGAGCACCCCTTCTTTCTATTCCGAAAAAAGGAAAGCTCTGAACTTGATAACCTGCTTTAAAAAAAGCCTTGGCCAACAAGATCGTGGCCACCACTGTTCCCTGTCCACCACGTCCGTGAAAACGGATTTCGAGCATAATTATCAGTTCCTTTTTATGTTCACAGTATCACAATAAGCCAAGATTAATGGTCTCGTAAAAAGTCAGTTTTTTTCGCTCAGAACCATGTTGGGGATGCTGTTATTGCCCGGCTAAAAATCTAAAACTCGCGCTTACGCACTCAAACAGTTAGATTTTCTTAACGCCGTTCACTATCATCATCTTTTTCCCAAAATGCTTCGATTCGCTCCTAAAAGACTTTTTACGAACTTGTTAAGATTCGACGGCAAAGTAAAAAGTTCAAGGTCAAGGCGCGCAAATCCTGAGGAGTGAGTCGTACTTATACGTACGTCGCAACGACGAAGGATGCAGCGCAACGCAGAAGTTGGACTTTTTATGAAGCCGTCATGTTTTACTCCAGACCACAACAACAGCCTTAGCCGGTTTTTCGTCAAGGGAGCGGCAACTGTGATTTATATCCGATTCAAAATAGAGGGAATCGCCCGGCTGGAGAACCTCTATCCGATCATCGGTGCGAAATTCAAGTGTTCCTTCGATGAGATATAAGAATTCTTCACCTTCGTGGTTTGTAAAGATCATGTCACTTTTATCCATTGGCTGAAACTCTACCAGCAAGGGCAACATACGTTTGTCAGGTTTTTTCGTTTCAAGAATTTCGTAGACGTAATCGACCTCCCCTTCATGCTGATGCGGTCTGCGTTTGAGCTGTATCCGCTCGTCGGGACGGGTAACAGAAACTTTTTCACTGATTTCCAAGTCCTCAAAGAAAAAAGTCATTCCCACACATAGGGCTTTGGCAAGCTTAAGCAGAGTCGCCACGGGCGGAATAACCTCGCCATTCTCTATTTCGGATAAAAGAGTTTTTGACAGATCGGTCTTAATGGACAGGTCCTTCAAGGTATAATGTTGTTTTTCCCTGAGTTCTCTTACTTTGCCGCCAATTTTAAATCCCTTTACGGCTCCCGATTTGATGCCTTCGTTTTGTGTCATTTTGCCACCTCAAAGACGGGATAGACTGGATTTTGTTAAAATCACTGATATTCTAAATATAAATCATACGTCAGAAGTCGGGTTTGTCAAGATTATTATTTTCTGCATTGCCTTTATTTAAGCACATGCATTGAAGATGAATGTCTGAAAAGAAGCTGAAAAGTGTTTGACTTTATGTTTTACGAGGAGTAAACGTTTTAAGAAGGGTAAAGAAAGAACATTTTTATGATCTCTAACTTTATATTAGAAAGGAGGTAAAAAATGACAACTTTTATTATTCTTGTCGGTTTTTTAATTTATTTAATCCTTTATTTTACCTACGGCAAAAAAATAGAAAAAGACGTCGTGGGCGCTTCGGATACCATAGAGACGCCTTCCAAGCGACTCTATGATGGGGTGGACTATATCCCGGCGAGGAAAGAGGTTCTTTTCGGTCACCATTTTGCGTCGGTTGCCGGTGCCGCGCCTATAATCGGTCCCGCGATAGCGATATGCTGGGGCTGGCTTCCCGCACTTCTCTGGATCTGGTTTGGGAACATCTTCATTGGAGCTGTTCATGATTATCTGGCCTTAATGTCATCAGTCCGGTATGATGGTAAATCAGTCCAGTTTGTCGCCACGAATCTCATTGGAAAGAGAACAGGCTCGGCATTTTACTGGATCGTTTTCTTTCTTCTCATCCTGCTTGTGGCGGCCTTCGCGGCTATTGTAGGCGGTATGTTCGTTCGGACTCCGTCCATTGCGTCGGCATATGCGTGGAAGATACTTGCCGCTCTAATCCTTGGTGTACTTTTATACAGGGTAAAAATGAACTTTGGCCTTGCTACCATTATCGGCATAATTATGCTGATAATGGCCATCTGGCTGGGCACGGTGACTCCTATAAAATTGAGCTACATGACCTGGATGTGGATATTCTTTTTCTATATTATTATTGCCGCTGCTATTCCCGTTAATATACTTTTACAACCAAGAGATTATCTCAATTCATGGCTTCTCTATTTTGGACTGGTACTGGGCTTTATGGCAGCTATCTTTGCGTTTAAGGGATTTGAAGTTCCCGCGTTTTCCAGCTTCGCACCCGTTCTGATGGGAGGCAAACCGACACCTTTCTGGCCCGCGATACCGCTGGTTATTGCCTGCGGTTCCCTCTCGGGTTTCCACGCTCTTGTCGCTTCCGGAACAACAACGAAACAGCTTGAAAAGGAAAGTGACGGTCTGTTCATAGGGTATGGTGCAATGTTTACCGAGGGATTTCTGTCGACTATCGTTGTGGTATCCATAGCGGGTTTCGGTTATACAGCGCTGATGAATGCGGGAGTTACGACTGAAATGTTGAATCCGGATAACTGGGGAGCCATGTTTACCAAGGCATCCGCTTCCGTCAAATTATCTAAGGCAAATCTCTTTGTCCAATCGTATGCGGATATGGTTGCCGTAACCTGGTTGGGAGTCATCCCGGCTAAATACGTCAAGGTAATCGCCGGCATGTGGGTTGCCTCCTTTGCCATGACGACACTCGATACCACGAACCGTCTGGCCCGTTACTGCCTGACGGAAATGGCTGCTCCCCTGAAGGACAGTGCCGGAGCGGTTTTTGCTGTTCTGACAAACCGTTGGGTTGCTTCCATAATTCCCGCTGCCATAGGAATTTGGCTGGCCGCGACAGGGAACTGGCTGATTATATGGGGTTCCTTTGGGGCAGCAAACCAGCTGATCGCATCCATAGCCCTTATGACCGGCGCGGCCTTTATTGCCAAAAAACTGAAATCGCCGTATGCCAATATCGCCGTAATTCCGGCCTGGCTTCTCTGGATTACCGTTACCTGCGCCATCATTTGGTTCATCGCGGTTGTTCAGCCGGGTGCCATAGCGGCTAAGCCCTATCCCGGATGGACAGTAACAATTCTTTTGTGTATAATGCTGATACTGAGTTTTGTTTTCTTCTTTGATTTCATTAAATCGAAGGCATACAAAACAGAATAAAACAGCAAATCAAATGTAGCCGGCGCGTAATGTAGAATCCACGTGCCGGCTATACCCAACGCGAATTCAGAAGCCATCTCGATGAATCCATCAATCATTAGTTTTCTTCATCGCGTCTTATCCGGCCTGCGTACGTCGCAGCGCGAAAAAACTATTGCTCTCACGATTGTTGAAACGGAGGAGCTCGAAAACATCTTCGCTCTTCTTCTTCTGGGTTCCTTTGTCGGATTTCCCTCACCACCAACATTTCTGGCCGTCGAGCTTCTGCCTTTTATGGAAAAAGAGCTGAGAGTTTTAAATAGAAGGGCAGGGGAGGCCAATGATATGTTAGCGGAGATGTGCGGAACACTGGGCATAGATTAAATGAAGATAATTTTTTTTACAGGAAAAGGAGGGGTAGGTAAATCCACTATGGCGGCTGCCGCGGCATGGCAGTTTTCTCAAAAAAGCCGTGTATTGATCGTTTCTCTGGATCCGGCACATAATCTGGGAGACATCTTCGGAATAACACTGAAGAATAAAGAAAAGCAATTTTCAGAAAATCTTTTTCTCGAAGAGATCAACATTCAGAAAATTTCACGAGATTATCTCAAGAAGGAAATAAATGTCTTTTCAGGAACTTATAAATATCTTCAAGCACTGAATCTCGATAATTACTTTTCAGTACTTAAATATTCACCCGGCATAGAAGAATACGCGCTGCTGACCGGCATCGAAGAGACGATAAGAAACAAGACGGACTTTGACTACATTATATTTGACACACCGCCGACCGGGCTGACACTCAGGTTTCTTGCCCTGCCGAGAATTACAATAACCTGGATTGACCAGCTAACCAGGATCAGAAAGCAGATTCTGGAAAAACGCTATACGATATATAGAATAAGAGGGACTTCAAGTAAAGAAGAAACACTGCTCGATTACGATGAAGAAGACGATAATGTCATGAAAAGGCTGAAGAGATTGAGTGACAATTATCATGCTTTGAACGAAACCCTGCAGGGGAAAAATTGTTCTGTAGTCCTGGTTTTTAATCCCGATGTTCTTTCCCTGAAGGAGTCCGAAAGGTTAATCAAAGGTTTTCATGACCTGAACCTGCCGCTTCGCCTCTTTATAAATAACAAAATAACGGAAGAAAACAGTGAACTGGCCGCAGAAACTGAAAAAAGTTTAAGCAGGATGGCCAAAGATATTCCGTTCGAGCGAGTTTCTCTGTCGAAGGCGCTTCTTGACGGAAAAAAGGGGAGTCTGTACAATATCCCGGAAATTATCATATCCAGACTTCAGGAAAGATAAAAAATGTTTGAACATGTCCAGATTGCGACGCAACCGATT
>CAZZBF010000021.1:39421-40023 GCA_964652795.1 uncultured Syntrophales bacterium
CTTTTCATTGCCTTTTCCTTTTTCCTTGCGCTTGGCTATTTCTGGGGCAGAAAAAAGAATAGAACGCTGGCTCTTTCAGTGTTTAATGACATCACAGATGTTATCAAGCCGGATGACCAAACCTTCACGAATATCGGAGGTGCAATCGGCTATCATGCTAATTTTGTTATAAAGAAGAAAAGCCCTATATCTCGTGTTGATGTTACCGTCACGTTTCTTCCGAGGCACTCATTGCTTTATTTACCTATATCAAAGCTAATAAAAAGACATGACAGGTTATTTATAACTCTATACTTGAAGCAAAATCCTTCCGAAGAAGGTCATTTGATTGAAGCGAAATATGACGGATTTAGGCGGTCGAAAATAACAAACGCGCATCTGTTAAATAAAGAAGATATAAAGTGGGGAAACTTTAAGTTTTTTCTCTATTACGAAAGCGTAAAGATGCGCGATAACCTTATGAAATTTATGGATAGTAATCCTGAACCGGGTGTTATCAGGCATATCGCAATCGTTCCCGATCAGAAAAAGTGTTTCATCTTTATGATTCCGCGAAAAGAACAGGTGGCAGGATGCCTGTCGCCGATTTACCGGTGGATACC
>CAZZBF010000022.1:0-39729 GCA_964652795.1 uncultured Syntrophales bacterium
ATTGTCCCTCTCTGGTAGTAATAAAGACAAAGTCTCCCGATGTTTCAAAAAACGTGCGGTAACTTTCCTCACTCTCGCGAAGAGCCAGTTCCGTGTACCTACGTTCGGTGATGTCACGTATGGATTCGATGGCGCCAACTACCTTTCCCTTGTAATCAAATATAGGACCCGCCTTGCCCCATATAAATAACTTTTTTCCTTTCACGTGAGGAATCTCAGCTTCACCGATCAGGGAATTTCCGTCTTTACGAACAAAGAAATATTTTTCTTTTATTTCTTCGTCGGATTTAAACACCAGATCAATCAATATTGGTCTTCTGACGCCATAAAATGGCATGGCATATTCATAATTTTCCTTTCCCAGCATATCTTCCGCCTTGACACCGGTCATCTCTTCAATCGCCCGGTTCCAGGCGACTACCTTTCCTTCGAGATCAATGGCAAAGGTGGCATCAGGCAGAAAGTTGATAATGTCAGCATATTGCTGTCTTGATTCTCTGAGAGTTTCTTCCGCCTTTTTTTGATTGGTGATGTCCTGCAAGGTTTCTATCGCTCCGGTGATTTTTCCTTCAGCATCTCTCAATGGCACCGCAGTGAATAAAACCCATTTGCCTTTCTCACACAAATCAGGAAAGAAATCTTCAGCTTCATACGCGCCTTCCATGAGAACGGATTTTTGATACTTATTCCTGTAAAACTTGCTCAACTCTTTCTCCGGCACTTCATCCACAACGAGGTCGGCCATGGTGGGTCTATCCTCAGGATAGAAACCCAGCCACTGGTTTTTTGTGCCGATGATTTCATTTGCTGAAATTCCGGTTAAGTTTTCGCAGGCCCTGTTCCAGTGAGTCACGGTATGGTTCATGTCGATCACAAAAGTTCCTATAGAGCTTCCCTGAACTATCTGCGAAAGCTTTCTTTCGCCTTCTCGAAGAACTTCTTCCGCGTGCTTTCGTTCGTCAATCTCTTTATTGAGTTCATGTATGCAAGTTGAGGTCTCACGCAGGTCCCCCGTCATCCTGTCAAACGTTCTTGGGAGCCGGCCGATTTCGTCATTTGAATCTGTGCCAACCTTCATATAGCTCAGATTTCCCCGGCCTATTATCTCAGCCTCCTCATTTAGCTTCTGCAGCGGCTTGCTGATAAATCTCGCGATAAAACTGCCTGCTAACCATGCTGCTATCGGGATAACAAATAGCATGGCTAAAAAAGCGAAATTTAGTCTATTTAAAGGAGCGAATGCCTCCGACTTATCAATCTCAACCAGAACACTCCATTGCGTCTCCGGAATATATTCTGCCGCTCCAAGGACACTGACCCCCCTGTAGTCCGCATACAAAAGGGGTTCATGTTTACCTTCGGATGCTTTCCCTGAATCGTGAGAATGGTAGTCTATACTTTTGGCATCAATTTTTTGTTCGGAGGTATCTTTTATAAATCGGGAGGGGGTTAACATACGGCCGAATTTATTTACTATATAGATTTCTCCTGTTTTACCGAGACCGTTTCTGTCCATGGTTATTTTGTTTAACATGTTCAAATTTACCCTGGTGGCAACGACACCGATAAGCTCTGCTGTTTCATTGACTATAACCGGAGCGGAAAAGACTATCGATTTCTCTCCCGGTACACTGAAATATACGTCTTGAACGTACGGGCCTGTTTGAGCGTTTGAAAAATAGGCGTCAGCGTGTCTGTTAAGTCCGATTTTATTTCTGTCGCTGGAGGCAACTATTTTACCTTCCGCATTTAAAATAAAAATTTCGAGGATGTTGTTATTGTTTTTCTTTTTATCCAACCATTTCACTACACTATTAAATCTGTCTATATAACGCGGGTCTTTATTATTTTTTTGTAATAGACTTTCAACAACAGGGCTTTGAGAAAACTGCAACGCCCTTTCTTTTTGCGCATCCAAAACCGTCCTTACATGATTTTTCCTTGAATGAGCGGTTGTTTTTAAATGCGTAAAAATAGAATTTTTCAGGTTGTCTTTAGCCACCTTGTAGTAAATTATTGTCGTAAGAAACAAAAGTATTACGGATAACGTAATAAAAGAAATAGATATCTTCTTTTCTATCTTCATTTTCTTTTACCTTTTAATTCATACCTGACAGCTATCCTGATCTCTTGCCACGTGAAAAATTTCTTTAAACAATCACCGGAACCTAAGTGTTTGAGCCTTTGTGATACGTTCTGTTTCGGAAAATCCGCTGACGATGAGGGCTCTCTGACCGAGGCTAAATTTCAATAATTCTTTTATGCGTCTCAAAAGCGCTTTTTTCTCAAATTCAGTGCCGCTTTTAGTAATAAGTTTTAACCCAAGACCTTCCGTTCCTAATAATATAATATATCGGTCGTTTTTACCCTTTAGTTTAGGAATAAATCAGCGCGTCATGTCCATTCCTGACAATCAGGTGATAAACTTTAAAATGCCTTTTCCGCCAAGACGAAGCAAAGAGATTTTCTATGTACCATCGGAGTTCATACGCTGCTGCTGTTTGTTCAGCCGAAAGGCCATAACAGTTTTGTGGCAATCTAATATTCTTTGTCAACTTCATAACCAACAAGGCTCGGGCTTTTCCTCTGCCTGACTTATTGCGGCGGTGCCTAATAAAGCGGTGGCGCCATGAAAGACAATACTATCAGATTTAATGTGATTGGTTTTTATGACAGGTTTTCCGGTACTGGTTTTAATACGGCAAATTAAAAAATTTTTATCTTCCTGTCACAAATCAAAATTATTGCGGCATTGATATCCTCGATCCGTAAAGCCTGTTTCTTCGGAGGAAGGTATCTTGCCGACAAATGGTCATTTTCAAATATCCGTTATTTCCGGATTTAAAGAATGGTATTTTTATCATTTGATTAATATCAGGCGGAAATCTTGTGCCTGACCGGAAATTACCGGAGAAATGTCAGATTTCCGGAGTAAGTCACGGAACTTATTGAAGCTCCCCGCAGCAAGCTGCGAGGAACGAAGTAATTCGGAGAATAATGCGCTCGCTGTTCAGTTCAACCCTGCCTGGGACTATGAACCTCTTGTGGATTGATATCAAATGATTTGTCCCTTAGAAGTTCTCGCTGTCTTTTGAATACGTATTTTGTTATTATATCCTTGTTACGCTGGCTAAGATTTACGAATCGAACGGAAATCTCATAAGTGCCGTTTTCATCCGTCTTAACAGACGACATTACCTGTCCTAAAACATTAATGGGTGTTTCTATCGTTAAGGGAAGAAGTATTCTGAAAGCAATAATATTTCCAACATTAAAGCTTGAGTTTGCCGTAAATCGCAAGCCGGAGGCACTAAGGTTTATATTTTTATAAGGCGCGGAAAAAAGTTTTTGATCACATTCGCGTTCGAGTAAAAACAAGACGCGATTAATTTTTGAATCGATACTGTATATAAAATCGAAAAGGGTTTTTAAATCAACACTTTCGACTTCAGGTTCCTTATATATTTCCCCGAACGTATGCTCAAAAATAATATGCGGGTTTTCAGCGTTTTGGTCGTAATGCTCCTGTGAAATGGGCACATAATTGAATCTGAGCAGTCCGGTAACCCGGGCATGATTTCTTTGTGAAACTTTAGTTGCCTTGATATCGGGAAAATATTTCGACTCGGTGATATTAAGCAGCAGACCGTCTTTCAAAACATAAATATCCGTACCGGTAGGGAGCGTCATCTTGTTGTCCGTTAAGTCAAGCTTCAGGGTAATTAAATCACCCGATACGGACTTAACGTAACCTTTTGTTTCGAGTATTTTGTTAGTGAATAAAATAACAAGGTCTAAAGTCATACCTTCTTGGATATCGTGTTCTATTATATTGCCAGCTTTCATCGAAATGTCCCTCAACAATTTTTAAGAGTATTTTGCAGGATTTGTGCCAGATCAAAAAAGCCGTGTTGGTACGTTAAAGGAATTTTAGGGTTTATTTGCGGAGTGAAGGCAGTATATTTAAAAATTGAATCTCCTCGCAGCAAGCAGCGGGGAACGAAGTAATTATAAGAATAATGCGCTCGCTGTTCAGTTCGGAGAATAATGCACTCGCTGTTAACTTCATATTATTGTTTGATAGTTACAAGAAAAGCATCGACGATTTCTTTGTCGAATTGGATGTTCCTATTACGCTTTAGTTCACCGACAGCATCCGCCACTGTCATTCCCTTCCGATAGGGACGATCACTCGTCATGGCATCGTAGGCATCGGCCACCGATATTATCCGGGAGAGAAGGGGTATATCGTTACCCTTAATTCCATCGGGATAGCCACTGCCATCCCAGCTTTCATGATGGTGTCGTATAATTTCTCGTTCGGTTTCAAACAATTTTATAGATTCCAGGATATTTTCGCCGACCTCCGGGTGGGTCTTTATGATGTCGTATTCTTCATCTGTTAATCGCTCCGGTTTTAGCAGGATGCTATCAGGAGTGGCGGTTTTGCCGATGTCGTGAAGAGAGGCGGCGATTTTTAGACACTCGATTTCATCCGGTGAAAGTTTCATCGTTTCGGCAGTCTTAACAGAAAGGTTTGTTACATTGACGGAGTGTCTTTCGGTGTAATCATCGCGAGCTTGGATTGAGCGGACCAGCGATTTTAGTGTGTCGAGTATACTGCTGAATATACTTTCATAAAGTATTCTGTTTTCAAGATTAAGTGACGCCCTGGAAGTAAGACTGGAAATATAATCCATATCTTTCGGTGTGAAAATATTATTACTTTCCTGGTTGATCAGGCTCAGTAAACCAAAAACTTTATTTCTTATCATGAGCGGAACACACAGAACAGAGTTGAAGGGATTGTTATCATCAAAAGGATTCCTGATTACCGCTTCACCGCTTTTGGTCACTTCCTTGAATACCGATTCGAGGTAAGGAGAAATAACATCGGAAGAAGCTATTTCATTACCGTTGCGATTTTTTATCATTTTCGGGAGGAAGACGTCTGTCTTTTCATCGAACAGAGTGATCATACAGCTTTCTCCTGACGAAACATTAATGGAAAGCTCCACGATGTCCTTAAAAATATCGTCGTTGCTGCTGCCGGCCTTATCTATGCTGTCATAGATAGAGCTGACAAGAGACAGTTCTCTGATTTTTTCGGTCAATCGAAAACTTTCCGTTTTGGTATCCAATTCCTTTGCGGTCAGGAGTTTTTTTTCTTTCAGATATAGTTTTACTTTAAAGATCAGATTGTCGATTTTGAAGGGTTTTGTTAAAAAGTCGACGGCGCCGTATTGCATTGCGGAAACGGAAACGTCTATCGAAGGATATCCCGTCATTATTATAACAGCTGTCGCGGGATTGATATCTTTGATTTTGTGCAATAACTCAATGCCGTTCATGCCGGGCATGTTTAAATCGCTGATAACGAGGTCGAAGTTTGTCGTTTGAACGTAGTCCAATGCCTTTAGGCCATTTTCAGCCTCGGTCAGCAATTCAAATCCTTCTGCCTTGATCGCATCGGAAATCAGGTTTCTGGATAGGGAATCATCATCAACTATTAAAATGGACTGCGAATTTTCCCCGTAACTGTTTGTCATATTCCACCACACCGGGTATCAATTGTCGAAGTAAAACCACAAACAACTCTCATCTTGGCCCTTTGAACTGAACAGCGAGCGCATTATTCTTATAATTACTTCGTTCCCCGCTGCTTGCTGCGGGGAGCTTCAATTCCGGGAACGCATCGTCATTATTTTGACATATTTCCACACGCAATTGAAGGCACAACAAAACAAGCCGTCTCAAATACCATGGCGTAAGATATGCCGGTATTAATACGGCTTGTTCTGCAATATGATATCTAATAAACCGTAGGTAATTTTTTCGTAAGCCTTCGAATTGTAGTCGGACGGTGATAACGTAACGGTATCACGGTATTTATCCTCAGCATCGACATTTTCAAGCGGAGGATTTTTTGATGTGTTTTGTTTGCTGTACGCCTTCAAAACACTATCAACCTTGAAAGATGAAATTGTCATCCTGTCCTCTCAAGCGCATGGATTTAGGTTTCACTTATAGAATACTTCTGTATTGAAGATCGGCTATGTTGAGATAAAACTTTAGATAAATTTCTTGTTCCCGGCCTTATTTTTTGAGCATCCGTATTTATCGTCTGTCGGGAGCGCGCCAGCGAAATACACCTTCGCATGAGAAGTAAGGAACGCGATATAAAATAAACATATTATTTACCGGTAAGCCGCCCCGCGGGCGGGAAACGTCAAAATTACTCTTTTTTATTTACATAATTATAATTATAGTGTAAATAATTTGACGGTCTTTGAATTGAACGGCGGGTCAATACAAAAAAATTCTCAAAAATTGTGAGTTATTTTTCAAATTACTTCGTTCCGCGTAGCTTGTTGCGAGGAGCTACAGTAAAAAGTTTCCAAATCATCAATTGGTACATCCGGGAAAAGGTATATGAAAAAAGCTAAGATACTTATAGCGGAAGATAACAACCTGACCAGAATCAATCTGTCGGAATTATTGTCTGAAACGGGATATGATGTCAAAGGAGTCCGAGACGGCAGGGAAGCGATGGAAGTTTTTCCACTCGGGAAATACGATTTGGTGATAACAGATTTAAGAATGCCCAATGTGGACGGATTGGTACTCCTTTCTTTTATTAAAGAAATAAATCCTGAGAGTCTTGTTATAATAATGACAGGCTATGCCTCTGTAAACAGCGCCGTTGAAGCGATGAAATTGGGAGCTTTCGATTATATAACCAAACCGCTGAAAGACGATCGTGTATTGCCTGTAGTGGAAAGAGCCCTATCATACGCAAAGCTTCAAGAAGAGAATGTTGCTCTGAAAGATCATTTGAAAAAAAAGTATGACTTCGGAAAAATGATCGGCTACAGCAGAAGCATGGATAAGGTTTTTGAAACAATCAAAAAAGTGGCATCATCAGACAGTACGGTTATTATATACGGTGAAAGTGGAACAGGGAAGGAATTGGTGGCAAGATCGATCCATTTTAACAGTGACAGAAGGGCTAACCCTCTGGTTACGGTAAACTGCGGCGCAATTCCGGAAGAACTTCTGGAGAGCGAATTATTCGGACACGATAAGGGGGCATTTACCGGGGCTATAAAGACCAGGATCGGGCGATTCGAGTTAGCACAGGAAGGATCAATCTTCCTCGATGAAATAGGAGATATGAGTCCGTCACTCCAGGTTAAATTGTTGAGAGTTATTCAGGAAAAACAATTCGAAAGAATAGGCGGTATGAGCACAATAAATGCCGATGTCAGGATTATTGCCGCAACTCACCGTAATTTGGAAGAGGCTGTTAAAAAAGGTAAATTTCGAGAAGACCTTTACTATCGTATTAATGTGATTCCTATTTATCTGCCCTCCCTTAGGGAAAGGAAAACAGATATTCCGATATTAATCAGCCATTTTTTACAGACATTCAATTCCCTTAAAAAGAAAACGATAAAGGGGTTAAACGAAGAAGCTATGAAATACATGGTGGAATACTCTTGGCCCGGCAATGTGAGAGAATTGCAGAATACCATAGAAATGCTCGTTGTCATGAAAGAAAAAGGTTACATAGAAGTGGATGATCTTCCTGACAGGATATCCTGTCAAATTGATCAAGTTATTGACATGGAAACAGGCGTGGAGATTCCCGACGAGGGTTTAAGCCTGAATCAGGCTATTACCAACTTTGAAAAGGATATACTTTTGAAGGCCCTAAGTAAATCGGGTGGCGTTAAAAACAAAGCAGCCAAACTGCTACAGATCAACAGAACTACTTATGTTGAAAAGTTAAAAAGATATAATATTGTGTAACATTAACGAATTTTCCGAGAAGTGGAAGATATTTTGAACATCCTGCGAATAAAAACGAGGGGTGTTCTGCCCGTAAATCATACCACATAAGATAAACTGAACAGCGAGCGCAAGCCCCGCCTGCGGCGGAGAACGCGGTCGGACACAAAAAATACATTCCTTAAGAGTCGGGAGTTTCCGCAACCTGTTGCGGGGAGCTTCGATTACCCACCGGAAGTACTCATTTTACAATCTTCATTCGTCAAATAATTGGCTATATTAATGCGATGTCTGACATGTTTTGAACCGAAGTCGATGGTGGGTTGTCTGAAATATACAGCAGTATCGGGATATTGCGGTAACATATCAACTGGTACGTAAATTGCTAAACATTAATCTGGAAATACTCCGAGGTGGTATGTCGCAAGATGATATCAATATTATACATCGCGAGGCGGAATTGTGTTTCTGCCGTTATATTAGTTATTATGACGCTTTTCATTTGCGGGTTTTCTATTGAAGGGTACTGTATCCAGCCGCAAGAGGCCAGATATGTCGTGCACGTCGCGTCATACAAAAACATCGCCGGCGTTCATGCGACCGTTGAATTATTGAAGAAAAAGGGGCTCAAACCATTTTATATGAGGGTGAACATTCCGGGGAAAGGAATGTTTTATCGGATATTTGCCGATTCCCGTGAAAGCAGGAGCAACGCAATAAACAGCGGAAGAAAATTGAAGCAGCTTGGAATAATTAAAGAGTTTAATGTCTTGGAAATAAAAAAGCCGGATGATCCGCAGAAAAATACTCCGCTCGCGAAGAAGACAGTGGACAACAAAAGCGTCACGTCATCCGGCGATCCGGATTCTTCACCCGCCAGGGCAAAGGGAATAATAGCGGAGCAACCCGATAAAGGCGCGCAGTCAATGATCATAAAGCCGGATGATCCACAGGAAAACACTCCGCTCGCGAAGGGGACGTTGGATAGCAAAACCGCCACGTCACCCGGCAATCCGGATTCTTCACCTGCCGGGGCAAAGAAAATAATAGCGGAACAATCCGATAAAAGCGCGCAATCAATGATCAGAAAGCCCATTAATCTGCGCAAAAATCCTCCCCCGGCAACAAAAGTAGTTGAAGGCAGGAACGACACGTCTTCAGGAAACCAGTGGTCTTCATATACCAATATAAAAACGGAAAGCACGAAGGAAGAAGATGCTTCACTGTTTCAGGCTGCCGTTAAAGATTTTAAAGAGGGAAAATATGAAGATGCCCTGGGAAAGTTTAACGAGATTCTTAGCAGTGACCTTTTGGCTGCTGATCAGAAAGAGATTGCGCTGAGAAGGGTGGCCGATTGTTATTTTAATATGGGAAAAGGAAAAGAGGCGCAAAACTTTCAAAAGGCGATCGATAGTTATAAAAGTCTAATCAGCAAGTTTCCCACTTCCGAAGAAAATGCGCTTGTACATTTCAAACTTGCACAGAGCTATGCGGGTTCAAAAATGAATCATGAAGCAATCAGGGAACTGAAGGTTCTCTGCAGGGAGTATCCGAAAGCGGCATGCATCCCTGATGCATTATATTTGATGGGAACTGTTTATCATCGGATAAAGAGATACCGGGAGGCGGTGGAAAAATTCAGAACCTATGTGAAGCAGTACGAAAACGGGAAATATGCGAGACCCGCGTACTTTCAAATAGGAGATTGTTATTCCCAGATGAAGAAGTTCAAAAACGCAGATTATTGGTACCGTAAAGCTATACAAAGGTGGCCCGATTTAGAGGATATCTCTCGGGATAACCTCTTGAAACTGGGTTGCCACTATTTTAGAACAGGACAATATGAAAATGCCCTCGAAACGTTGATTGTATATATAAATTTATATCCTGAAGGTGAGAACTCGAAACAGGCGCTGTACTCCCTCGCCAGATCGTTTGTTAGTATCGGAAAAGATAGTCTCGGACTGGGGGTGCTAAGTCTTGTCATTGAAAAGTATCCCGAAAGCGAGGAAGCCAAAGAGAGCGCCGTTATGATGGCGGATATCGGAGTGCGAAATCCGGGAATTAATGTGCCGAATCACATCTTTTGTGGAATGGATAATTACCGGGATCCTATAGGAACGTATAACCTTTTGAAAGACAAGTTTGGCAGTTCCGTTAAAGAAAGGGAAATTTTGTATCAAAAAGGGTGTGGTTTGTTGGAAATGAAGAAGTACAGAGATGCGTTCGATACATTTTACGCGCTCCTGGGCAGTCTCAATATTGGGAAACGAAAAGGGGAAAGCAAAAAGCTGCTCGTATTATGCGGACGTTATCTGGTGGACAGCCTTTACACGCAGAAAGATTATATTAACGTTGCGGACATTTATTTTAAAACCCGCAGAAACGGTCTTTTCGAACATGGTGAATTACCCATGTTATTCAGAATGGGAGACAGTCTTTACGAGACGGGTTTATTGAATCAGGCCAGAAGAGTGTATGCAAATATGGCCGATATGAAAATAACGGAAGCCGAAAGAGAAAAAGTTTTACTCGCACTTGCAAGGGTGGAGTTTGCTGAAAATCTTTATGAAGATGCTAAAAAAACGGCCAATGAACTGATTAAGGATCAATCGACCGAGGACAGGGTAGCTTCTATTAAAGCAGCGGATTTAATTGGAGATATTTTTTATAGAGAAGGAAAGTATGAGAAAGCGGCAGGTTATTATTCAGAAGTTGTCAATTCGGGAATCTATAATGGCGGGATTACGAAAACTTATAAAAAATATGCCGACGCTTTGAAAAAGGGGGGGTTTTTCGCGACAGCGCTTATAAATTACCGAAAGACTGTTGAAAACTGTCGAATGAGTGGTGACACCAGGCTGCTGTGCGAAAAATCTTATGAAGGTTTGGGCGAGTGTTTTTATTATGAAGGATACTATGACAAAAGTGTCGAAATGTATAAAAAATTTCAGACTGTTTCTTCCGGTAGTGAGCGGGACCTGTGGGGTCTTTATTGGATGGGACGAAGCTATTTGAATAGTAATGATAAAGCCGGAGCAGATCAAATTTTCTCTTCCGTTATAGAAAAGGGGAAAGAAGAATTCTGGTCGACTATCATCAATTATTGTGTGGATGAGAAGCGATGGTCCGATACTTTCCGCCGTTATGTGAAGAACTGAATACGTGGATTCATGAGTTGAAGATAAGTTTATTATATTTGTCAAAGTATGTTTTGGTTGAGCATTGAGATAATATGGAAAAAATAACGGTCTTAATTGTTGATGACGAACCTTCTGTCAGGACAACCATTGCGGAATCACTCCTGGAATTGGGGTATGATGTTGATACAGCGGTTGATGGGGTGGAGGCGATAAACAAATTTGAGAAAAAGGCATTTGGAGTGGTTATTACTGACGTAAGATTGCCAAGCATGAACGGCATGGAAGTTTTGCGAGGCGTCAAGAGCATTTCCACACAAACGCCGGTCATCGTTATAACGGGGTACGGGACCGTCAATACGGCTGTTGAGGCAATGAAAGAGGGTGCTTCAGATTTTATCATGAAGCCCTTTTCTACAGAACACCTTGAACTGGTCATGAAAGATGTTATGTCGAAGAACGGATCGGGCGAGAGGAAAAAGACAGAGGCACCATCCGGCTCTTCATCACTTGATAAAGCAATCGTAACAGGTGATAATAGAATGTTATCCCTTCTGAAATTGTTAAAAAATGTATCCGGGAGCTCCTCAGGAATTCTCATTCAGGGTGAAAGTGGAACAGGAAAAGAGTTACTGGCACGTTACGTTCACCGCCACAGCAATAGATTTAAAAAGCCGTTTGTGGCTGTCAACTGCGCGGCAATACCACATCAACTTCTCGAAAGTGAGATGTTCGGCTATGAAAAGGGTGCGTTTACCGGAGCCTCAATGAGAAAGCTGGGGAAGTTTGAATTAGCGACCGGAGGCACTCTTCTGCTTGATGAGATCAGCGAAATGGATATTCAGCTTCAGGCCAAGCTTTTGCGTGTAATCCAGGAATCGGAAGTTGACCGATTGGGAGCGAAGAGCCCCGTGTATGTTGATACTCGGATAATAGCGACAACAAACGCGGACTTGAAAAAGCGCGTTGAAGAGAAAAAATTCAGGGGTGACCTGTACTACCGAATAAATGTCATACCCGTTAAGGTTCCGCCGCTCAGGGAACGAAAGGCAGACATTGAAGTACTTGCGGAACATTTTTTACAAAAGTATAGCAAACATAATAAAATAGAGAAGCCGGCATTATCATCAGAAGTCATTCGAATGCTTAAGGGGTATTACTGGCCTGGTAACGTGAGAGAATTGGAGAACGTTATTGAGCGGGCTGTATTAATGTGCGGAAATTCTGTAATCTTGCCGGAGCATCTTTGTCTGGAAAGTGACGGGGCAATGGAAACAGTTGGAGAAGCCCGGCCCGGCGGGCAAGATATTATAAATCGTTTTGCCGATATGTCTTTGAGAGAAGTAGAAAAAAAACTGATATTTGAGACGCTGGGGAAGGTGAGTGGAAACAGGACAAGGGCTTCGGAAATCCTCGGGATAAGTGTTCGAACCATGAGAAACAAGTTAAATGAATATAAAGAGGGGGATGTTTGAACGATTTTCTGACAGGAAGACAAAACAGCCATATTAATATCTGTAATATCTTTTGGTACGTGCATTGCATAACGACAAGCAATGGGAGGTGTCATGGAAAAATTATTTGATAAAACTGTAACAATGTTGTCATCCATGCTGGATTATCATCTGGCAAGAAATGAAATAATTGCCTCTAATATCGCAAATATAGATACCCCGAACTATACATCTAAGGACGTCGTTTTTAAAAAAGAATTGGATGAAATAATGCGTGGCAGCAGGGAGATGGAGGTAGGCAAATATAATGAAAAACATTTGTCCGGAACAACGGACTCGTTTGACGCCGATAACATTGAAGTTGTCGATTCGGGCAAAAAAGTTGATATTGATCAGGAAATGGGCAAGTTGGCTGAAAATCACCTCATGTATAATCTGACGGTAGATCTACTGGCAAGAAAATTTAGAGGTATAAATACTGTGCTAAGGGAGGCCAAGTAAATGGATTTTTCCAATTCTTTCAAGATTTGCGCGTCCGGTTTTGCCGCGCAGAGGGCAAAAATGGACGTTATCATTTCAAACCTCGCGAATATCAATACTACAAGGATGCCGGAGGGGGGGCCGTACAAGAGAAAAATAATGGTTTTTACGTCGGAACCCATAGAGGGCAGCTTTAACAATGTTCTGGGAGAACACTTACAACTCGTCAAGGTTGAAGAAATTGCCGAAGATAAGGAGTGTGTCAAAAAAGTATATGACCCGGGGCATCCCGATGCCGATAAAAACGGTTTTGTGACTATGCCCGACATCAATTCGATTATTGAGATGTCCGACATGATCATGACTAACAGAGCCTACGAGGCGTGTGTGACCGTATTTGACGCGGCAAAAAACATGGCGCTCAAAACATTGGATATCGGCAAGTAAAAATTCAATATACGAAAAGAGGATTTTAAAATGAACAATCTCGCAGTCCAACCCGATAATATTATCCAGACATTAACCGGACGGAATTCAAATATTGAAGACACCGCCAAGAATTCTTTCGGTGATGTATTGAAGGAGATGGTCAGTGAAGTAAACAAAACTCAAATAGAAGCTGATGAAGCAATCGCGAGGGTGGAACTTGATAATTCAGCAAGCATTCATGAAGCGATTATAGCTCTGGAAAAGGCCAATATTTCATTTAGAGCGATGATGCAGGTAAGAAACAAGATTGTTGACGCGTATCAAGAAATTATGAGGATGCAGGTATAAACAGTAACGGGATATTACAGAAGGGGATATGTAATCTAAAATGCAATTTTTTAACCAGCTTATACAAGGATTTAATTCACTTACACCCTCGAAAAGAATAGCCGTTATTGTTTCCGCTATCCTCAGCCTGGTGTTAATTGGTCTTATGGTCGTTTTGATGAATCAGAAAGAGTACAAGGTGCTGTTTTCAAATCTTTCATCTGACGATGCCGGTAAGATAATTGCCCGTCTGCAGGAAAAAAGTATTGCCTACAAACTATCATCAGCGGGGGACTCTATACTTGTTCCTGCCGAAAAGGTTTCTGAATTGAGGCTCGATATGGCGTCATCCGGGTTGCCGCAGGGGGGGGTAATCGGGTTTGAAATTTTTGACAAAAAAAATTACGGCGTAACCGACTTTGTGCAGCAGTTGAATTATCAGAGAGGGCTACAGGGAGAACTCGCCCGAACGATTAATAATTTAGACAGAGTTCAATCAAGCAGAGTCCATATTGTCATACCAAAGAAATCTCTTTTTGTTGAAAAAGAAGCGAAACCAACGGCATCAGTTTTTCTTAAATTAAAAGGCGGCGGCGGATTATCACAGTCCCAGATCGACGGAATAGTGCATCTGGTATCCGGTAGTGTCGAGGAGCTCCAGCCCGAAGACGTGATAGTCGTTGATAGTAAGGGAAAAGTTTTATCTAAAACACAGTCAGGATCACAGATTGCCAGGAGGACAACATCGCAAGTAGAGTATCAAAATAATGTGGAACGGGAACTTTCTAACCGGATTCAGTCGATGTTAAAAACTGTAGTGGGGGGAGATAAGGTCATAGCGAAAGTTTCTGCTACGATTGACTTCCGTGTTATGGAAAAGACGGAAGAAATTTACGATTCCGAGGAACCCGCGGTTAGGAGCAGGCACCTGAGAAAGGAACTGTCGGCGAAACCTTTATCAGGAGGGGGACAAAGTACAGTTGCCCCGACCTCGAGAACTACAGGTTTATCATCCGGCGGGAAGAACGAAAGAATCGATGAGATGGTCAATTATGAAATAAACAGGACTATAAGCAAAACGGTAATGCCTGTAGGAAGTGTTAAGAAACTGTCTGTTGCCGTTCTCGTTGACGGAGTATATTCAAAAAATGATAAGGGAGTAGAAGAATACCAGCCGAGATCGAAAAAAGAAATGGCGACCATGGAGGAGATAGTTAGAAAATCTGTTGGTTTTGATGCCAAAAGAGGCGATCAGGTTGTGGTTACTTCCGTTCCTTTCAAAAAGATGGAAGCGGAAGAAATAGTAATTCCCGAAAAGTCCTGGAAAAGTAAATTAGGCATATACGTTGTCCCCGTATTGAAATACATTGCTTCATCGGCCGTTATTATATTTATTATAATGTTTATTCTCCGTCCTATGCTCAAGTCGATACTTCAAAGAGGTGGGGAACAGATGGTAATGACCGATGGCACCGGTATCCTTACCACCTCACCTGCGAGTGGTCAAATAGGCGCGGGACCCGGGGGCTTGTTGATTGGTGAGGGACAACAACCCGAAAACGAGGTAGAGGTGCCGGAAGAAGTGCAGGCTATAAAAAGATTTGCGGACGTTGATGATCAGGGATTTACAGAGGTAATAAAAGACTGGCTAAAGTAGTCTGACCGCGAATGCGCCCGAATGCCCCGCGTTGCAGGCGGGATAAAAGGCGAAATATAATAAAAACATATTGTTCGCAACAGCTTACTGTCTGCGATTATTCGATTTGTTCATTTCTTGTCGGAAAGCCACCGCCCTGTGGGCGTGGAGCTTCAATTAAAACAGCGTGTGGGAGGATTTTTTCCAACATGACAAACCAGGAAAAGGCGGCCATAGTATTGATGGCTTTGGATGAAGAAGCTGCGGCCCGTATCGTACGTAATTTGGAACCTGATGAGATTAAAACATTGGGATTGCACATGAATCGGCTCAGGAATTTAACCCAAGAGGAAATACAGCATGCTGCCAGTGATTTTTGTATACTTGCCAGAGAATATGGTAAAACCGCTATTTCGTCCGGCGGCGGTAATATCAGAAACATACTGATAAAAGCAGTGGGAGAGGAAAGAGCCGAAAAGGTCTTGCAAGGCATACAGAGCCAGACATTTGAACCCTCTGTCAATCCTGTTATTGAAAAACTGAGAAATATTGAGCCGCAAATAATTTTAGATTTTACCAAGTCCGAACATCCCCAGACAATCGCTTTGATACTCGCGCATCTCCGACCGGAACAGACGGCCAGGATCCTTGAAAACCTTTCCGATGAGATGCGGGTAGAGGTTGTGAGAAGAATAGCGACACTTCAAAGTGTCCCACATGATTTTATAGATGAGATGGCTAAAACCCTTGAATCAGAACTCATCACTGGTTCAACAGGTGAACAGTATTTCGGTGGCGCTGATATGGTGGCAGACATTCTTAATAAAATGAGCAGAGCAAATGAAAGCGCAATTTTGGAGATGCTTGATGAATCACACCCGGATTTGGCAATCGATATTAGAAATCTTATGTTTACCTTCGATGATATGCTCGACCTCGATGACAGGAGCATGCGGGAAGTTCTGCAGCAAGTAGATGGAGAAGATTTGGCCCGCGCGTTGAAAGTGGTTGATGAAGACAGGAGAGAAGTGTTTTACAGAAACATGTCTAAGCGTGGGGCGGAAATGCTTAAAGACGATATCGATTTAATGCCGCCGACACGTTTGTCTGAAGTTGAGGAAAGTCAGAAAAAAATCATAGAGGTTGTTAAAAGATTGGAGGGAGAGGGCAAGATTCAGCTTTCGAGGGGAGACGAGGGGGATTCCTTTGTTTAAGAAAGTTATAAAAGCAGAGAATGTCAGATTGATTCAATTTGCGGCACCGGCACCGGCACCGGAAAAATTGGATTATGACGCTATTGTAGAATCCGAGGAAAAAAAACGTATAGCTGATACGCAAAAAGCCTACGAAAGGGGGTTTTCAGAAGGATTGGAGGAGGGGGCAGGTCGCGCTAAACAGGAACTTTCTTCTGCATATAATGCTGTTGAGAATTTAATTGATGAAGTGAGAGTATTAAAACAAAATATGTGGAAAGAATCGGAGAGTCAAGTACTCAAACTGGCATTACTTATAGCAGAAAAAATCATTTACAGGGAAATATCTCTCGACCGGAATATTATCATAGATGTTTTGAAGGATGCCGTAGGATATATTAGAGATAAAGAAGAGGTGAAGATCAAGCTAAACCCCAAGGATTATGATTATATTATCGATGTTAAACCGGATCTTTTAAGTAATTACGGTGCGACAGAGAATTTCATCTTCGAGAAAGATGACGCTGTTCAACCAGGCGGGGCTGCGATTGAAACGATCCATGCGGAGGTCGACGCAAGAATTGAGCATCGATTTGAAAAAATTCGAGAAGCTTTGGGTGCTTCTTAATTGTTGCTTGTCATGAATACAAGACTTGCAAAATATCACAAAATAATTGAATCAGTAAATCCGGTCAGCATTTACGGTAAAGTAAGTGATATTACCGGACTTTTGGTAGAAGGGCACGATTGCGGCAGTTCGATAGGGGAGATGTGTCGAATTTATTCCAACGGTGGCGACAGTTCAATCGCGGCTGAAGTTGTGGGATTTCGAAAAGGCAAGGGCCTTATGATGCCTATTGAAAACATTCAAGGAATCGGGCCGGGGTCAAAAATCTTTCCCATGGGGAAAAAAGCGGACGTGAAAGTAGGACACTGTCTTTTGGGGAGGGTTATCGATGGCCTCGGTATGCCGATTGATGATAAAGGAACTGTCGAGTATGATGATGAGTATCCGATTTATGCCGACGTGATAAATCCTATGAAAAGAGGCAGAATAAGAGAGCCGATAGATCTGGGTGTAAAAGCTATTAATGGGCTTCTAACTTGCGGAAAAGGCCAGAGAATGGGCATTTTTGCCGGTTCTGGTGTGGGTAAAAGTATTCTTCTCGGTATGATGGCCCGGCATACAAAGGCTGATGTGAATGTCATAGGGCTTGTGGGAGAGAGAGGCAGAGAGGTTCGAGAGTTCATAGAAAACAATCTCGGAGAAGAAGGGCTGAAGCGTTCCGTTGTGGTAGTTGCCACACCGGATGCTCACCCGCTGATACGTATGAGGGCGGCGTATGTCGCAACAGCCGTATCCGAATATTTCAGGGATCAGGGAATGGATGTTCTGCTTATGGTTGATTCCCTGACAAGATTTGCCATGGCGCAACGGGAAGTGGGTCTTTTCCTTGGAGAGCCACCGACAACAAAAGGCTATACCCCGTCTGTTTTCAGTCTTATTCCAAAACTGATTGAGAGAACGGGAAATATCGAAGCCGGCGGAAGCATAACCGGACTGTATACGGTACTCGTAGAAGGTGACGACTTTAATGAACCGATTTCCGATTCCGCGCGGTCAATTCTTGACGGTCATATAACACTCACTCGGGACCTGGTTTCAAATAATCACTATCCGGCCATCGATATTCTTCAAAGTATAAGCAGGCCAATGATCGATGTCGTGGATGATAACCACAGGAAGAAAGCAGGTGATGTGGCAAATACTGTGGCGATATACAGAAAGGCGGAGGACTTGATAAACATCGGCGCTTATGCCGAAGGCAGTAACGCGAAAATTGATTTTGCGATACTAATGATAGATAAAATCAACGCTTTTCTGCGACAGGACATCAATGAAAGCGTGAGTTTAGAAGAGACAAAAGAACAGCTTTTATCCCTGCTGGAGCCGGATTCTTAGATGCGACCCGGTCGGCAACGTATGATTTTTTCTACCCGGACGACATGGTCAGGTTGAAAAGACCAAGAAATTATCGAAAATATCCGCATTTTAATAAGAGACATTTCTCGAAAACATTTAAAAGGCGAACAGGTGCTTCGTAAGCAGAAATAATGGGTTATGTTTCATTTCAAGTTACAGCCGGTTTTGGATTTCAAAAAGCGGGCGGAGGAAAAACTCCTATCCGAATTAGCCGAGATAAGAAGACGCTTGGATCGTGAAGTGAATAAATTAAAAAAAATACAGGAAGAACGTCGGCGGGAGATAAATGACCTGGAAAAAATGGGCAATGGCAACGTCCTTAATCCCGTGGATGCTTCGCTGAGCAGTGGCCGCATTATGTATTTGGCCTATTGCGGTAAAAGGCAAAAATCGGTTATCAGCGGCATCGAACAGGAACACGAAACGAAGAGAAGGGAACTTGTGGAGGCCGTAAAAAAACGGAAAATTCTTGATATAATCCGGGTGAAAAGGCTCAGGGAATATAATGCTGAAATCAGCAGAAAAGAGGGAAAAACTCTGGACGAACTTGGAGGAATACAACATAATAAGGGTGTAAGATATTGAAAAAGCTTATCATAATATGTGAAATTGTCATAATTTTAATAGTCTTGGCGAAAATTGTCACATTCGGAGATGTTATGTTTCGTGCCGATGCCGTAGATAGATGTCTGTCAACCAACAAAGCATTCGCAGATACTTCTGATGACACAATTAAAAAAGCCAGGATGGCAGACGTATCCGAGGACAGTTTGCTGAGGGAAAGAAGATTATTAAAATCACTCATGGAGAAAGAGAAAAATCTCGATGTTAGAGAACAAAATCTGAGAAACGCGGAAACAAATCTTATGACCTTAAAGCAGGAAATTATATCGCGTATTGATGAATTACGCGAGATAGAAGGAAGATTGTCTGTTCTTGTCGCATCAATGAAGGAAGTTGAAGAAACTAAGTTCAAAGGACTGGCGAAGATTTACGAATCTTTCCCCCCTGCCCATGCGGGATCCATGCTGGAAAAACTGGATAAGGAGACGGCGGCCGCCATTATCATGAACATGAAGAGTAAAAAAGCCGGGGCCGTATGGGAACATATAAATTCCAAGAAAGCAGTGGAAATAACCAAAGAAATCACCAACATCCAACTATCATCTGAAAACCCCAATGAACCTTAAGCACGCACAGCCTGCTTTCAGGTCGGAAAAAACTTCTTTCTTTTCCCACCATCAGGCATTATTTGCCCCGTATTTAATGCCTTTCAATCGTTGCCCAGCTTAATATCTTGATATTATAGGCATTATATTTAAATGCGCTTGTGGCATGTCTTTTGCTCACTTCTTGTTTCAAGAATAATAACTCCACGGATAAATAATAGATGGACACATTATACAATATGCTGAGCGGAGAGGGTTGTAAACTTGATAACCTTCTGTATTCAGAAAAGAAGAGCGAATGTAAAACCGGCGTGAACGGCGGGCAGATGAAGCTAAATAATGTGCCGGATAATCAGGCGCTTTTTTCTAATATGCTCAGGCATCTTATAACAACTAAAGGCAGTGGACAGACAGGGAAATCAAATAACGGCCTGGCTGATCTATCAAAAAATAGCGATTCAGACGGTCAAAAAGGGACGTTGTCACAAGCGACAGGGGCAGAAAAGGTTAATCCTTTTCTGATTGATGAAGATAAAGCCGGGAAAGTTGCGTTGGGCAAAGAAGCCTGGATCAATTCAATCCTAACGGGTGGGGAAGAACACAAAGCGACACTACGCGTTTCATCTAACGATCAAAAAAATAACAATGGCAAATCAATTAATCAGATCGATAATTCGTTTATTGGCGAGTTCGTAAAGAATATGCAAGGCAAAGGATATAATGTGATGATGCCGTTTCAGCATAGCGGCGCTGGTCAGCTTGGCGACGAGAAGATCATCCAGGCATTGGGAAAAATGGGGCTCGACAAAAAACAGGCTATTGACTTTTTGTCAATGAAGTCTTCGGGCAAGAATTCCGTGGCATATGGATTTAAGGAGTCGAACGATATCCAAAAGACAGCGACGGATATACTCGGGTATATGAAGGACAAGCAGACAGACACATCGTTAGAGGATGGGAATAAACAGGTTCGTGGCGGAAATGAAAAAGGTCAGGCCATTCTATCCGATGACTTGAAGGGCGATCTTTTAAAAGAAAACCGTAACACAGTAGATAGCAGGAGTACAAAAGAGATAAAGAACCGGGCTGAGAGTTCCGTTTCTAAAGTTCATACAGTGGATACAAAAGAGATAGAGAACCGGACTGAGAGTTCCGTTTCAAAAATTCATACTGGGGATACAAAAGAGATAAAAAACCGGGCTGAGAGTTTTGTTTCGAAAGTCCATGCAGGGGATAAAGGTGAATTTGCGGTTGAAAAAGATTCACCGAAGCGAATGAATCCGCAAAACATATCGGGACCTCGGGATAATATTATGTCTGCCAACAGAGAGCAACACGTGGAAAAGGTATCGGTTTTTGGCGGAAGCGAACAGGGGGTCAATGGTGACGCTGACAAAAACGGTCTTGAGGGGCGTGATCCCGGCACTCAAGGTACGAAGGCATTAAACCGGGACCTCCGGTTTTCGGAAATGAGGCAACAGGCAATGACACAAGCTGAGTCGCCTTCAACGGTCATGGATGAGAATAAGGATCAGTTCGTCATCAGGTCACGCAATATAATCAATCAGGTGGTGAGTGCTTCGGGTAAGAAATTGGGTAAAGGTTTCGGTCGGATAAAAATTGAACTGAACCCGCCGCATCTCGGATCGGTCGACATGGACATTCTTGTCCGGGACAATAAAGTGCATGTGATCCTGAAAACGGAGCACTTGGACGTCAAGCAACTGTTGCAATCAAATACCGAGCAGCTGAAAACAGCTCTCAACAATCAGGGATTGGTAGCGGATAATATTACTGTTTCCGTTCAGGAAAAGACAGAGGTCAGTCCTTTTGAATTAGGGCATGATTCTGCTCTGTTTGACGAAAACCAGGCAAAGAACGGAAAAAACGCGGATGGAAGGAATTGGAGCAGCTCTTCCAATCAGACGTTTGCCGAGACAGAAGAGCAGGACGTTCATATTGAATCGAATGGAGAAATCAGTTTATTTGTCTAATATAGAATAATCAAAGGAGGGTAAAAAATGAGCAGCGTTACTTCGGTTACAGACAGCAGTTCAATTGAATTACTGCAGAATACTGTTATGGGCAAGGATGATTTTTTCAAGATGCTGATTGCCCAGCTGCAAAATCAGGATCCGCTAAACCCGATGGATGGCACCGATTTTACGGCACAGCTTGCCCAGTTTTCCAGTCTGGAACAGCTGACCAATGTGAACTCAAACCTTGAAACGATTACGTCTTATCAGGAGCTTATGAGTGGTGTTCAAGCAATTGACCTGATTGGAAAAGAGATAACCGCCGAAGGAAATACCGTTAAGGCCAGCGGGAGCTCGGTCGATATTGTTTACAATCTACCGGAGGATGTTTCCAAAGGAACTATAAGTATATATCAATCAGACGGGACTTTCGTGCAGACAATTGAATTTGGACAACAGGAGGAGGGGATAAACTCGGTCAGCTGGGATTGCAGTTCTGTGGAAGAGGGAGTTTATACTTTTGAGGTATCGGCCACTAATGCGGCAGGGGATTCTGTCGAGGTGGATACATTAATCAAGGGACAGGTAACGGGGGTGATTTTCCGGAATGGGCCGTACGTTATAGTGGATGATGAGGAAATTTCCTATTTAAGCGTGAAAAGCGTTAAAGACAGTGATTCTGGTTTATAATATTAAGGCAAGGAGGTAAGAAAAATGGGCAGTTCATTATTTGCCGGCATTTCGGGGCTGGCATCCAGTAGTAAGCAGCTGGACGTCATAGGTAACAATATAGCCAACGTCAATACAATCGGGTTCAGATCGGGGAAAATACATTTTGGCGATATTTTAAGCCAGAGCATAACGGGTGGATCGGCATCCGGCATGCAGGTCGGCCGTGGTGTGGAAGTAGCATGTATAAGCACGCAATTTGCCCCGGGGTCATTCGAGACAACGTCAAATGCCACCGATCTCGCGATTGACGGTGAAGGTTTTTTCACGGTTAAAGATGCGGATGGCGGAGAATATTACACTAGGGCAGGCGCTTTTCATCTGGATAATCAGGGTTATTTGGTTGATGTCAATACTTATAAAGTACAGGGGTATAACCTTACCGCGACCGATCCGGATACGATAACGGACATATGTCTTCAAAACATTCAGTCCACTCCCACCACCACGTCGGCAATTTCTATCGGTGCGAACCTCAATTCTGCGACGGCAACGGGGGGAACCTTTAACGCGTCCCAGACGGTCTACGATTCTCTTGGAGCAATCCATTCACTAAAATTGACTTTTCAAAAGACGGAGGGTGTCGGATACTGGGGCTTCAAGAGTTATCTGGACGGCACTGCCGCTACAGCGCAGTCCTATTCGGGTCTTAAATTCGATACGGACGGCGCTCTTGAATATGTGTACAGTTCGGCTGTTACCGGAGGGGCAACGGAGGGTGCCGATTCGACGTATACCACTGCAGGTGACGGCTCGGCCGCAATAACGATAAACAATCAGGGCCAGTTATATAAGGATACAACGTCTGAAATAGTTCTCACAAGAGGGGCCGACGAGGATACATGGACGATAACGGGGAACGGTGGTTACGCCAATATGTCGCTTACGACGGGGACGGCAGGCGTCGATGACTCGGTCGCGATCGATCTGGATGGCGCCGGCGGCGCCGATATCACCTTCGCCCTGTCGGATACGTGGGCTACCGGCGATACAATAGAATTTACTATTGCTCAAACGGAAGTGGCGCCGGCCGACGTAAACCTGACGATGCCCTCCATTACCGATGCGACCATTGGAAGTTCGGGTGTGGTGTCATGGGATCTTGCCGGTTCGACAGCGGAGGTGGTAACTGGATATGCGAGCACATCGGTGGTGAAAACACTGGTTCATGACGGATATGCCTCGGGTGTGTTGAAAAGCATTTCTGTTGAAGCGGACGGCACGATCAGCGGTTTCTTTACCAACGGTCAGACATCCGATATTGCCCGGCTTATTCTGAATGACTTTCCCAATACAGCGGGTCTGAAACGAATGGGAAAGAATCTTTTCGGTACCACCGTGACATCGGGAGATGCCGTCCCGAATACGCCCGGATCCGCGGGTATGGGAGAAATCAGCCCGAACTCTCTTGAGATGTCAAATACGGATATCGCGACGGAATTCATCAATATGATTACAGCTCAGAGGGCCTATCAGGCCAGCGCGAAGATTGTTACCGTGACAGACTCGATGATGGCCGAGTTGATGAACATCAAGAGGTAAGGTAGAAATCTAAAGAGGCAAAGACGCAGTCCGGAGTCAGGAGACAGAAGAAAACAATATTCCGTTTACATTCTGTCTCCTATCTTCTATTCCCCGATCACTTCCAAATTGATGTCAAATTACTGACACGTTGTCAAAAAAGTCCTTGTAAAATTCCGAAATACAGACACAAAACCGGCTGACACAATCATGCCAATGCTCTGCCGAATCTATGCCACGATACCGGAATTATTCATTATTCCGGGAGACTGTGGATAGATATCCTTTTGGTACGGTATTTGCTCTTCAATAGGGAAATACCGTGTATTGCGGATGTTACTTTAAAGCGAGTAATTTATACGGTACTGAGAAAATAATGAAATATCAGGGACATAGATGGATCTTGCGACAATTATAGGAATTATAAGCGGTTTCGGTCTCGTTATCGTGGCTATGAGTATGGGCGGTGGTCTGATGTGGTTCATCAATGTGCCGTCCGCTTTGATCGTCCTCGGGGGGACATTCGGGGCCGTTTTTATTAATTATCCGATTGCGGATGTTCTTGGTGTCGCAAAAGTCGCGAAAAACGTGTTCTTTCAAAAGCAGCAGTCTCCGTCCCAGATAATAGAACAGCTGGTGGAGATGTCGCGAATAGCCAGACGTGAAGGTATACTTGCTTTGGAAAAAAAAGAAGAAGAAATTGGGGACACGTTTTTGATGAAGGGGGTCAGGCTTATGATTGACGGCATGGAGCCGGCCGTACTTTCATCTATTCTTCAAACCGAACTTGACTATCTTTCGGAACGGCACAGAGCCGGTGCGGAGATATTTTCAACCATGGGGAACTTCGCGCCCGCGATGGGAATGATGGGGACGTTAATAGGGCTTGTAAAGATGTTGATGCAGATGGATGATCCCAGTTCCATCGGTCCTTCCATGGCTGTCGCGCTTATAACGACGTTCTACGGTGTAATTCTGGCAAATCTGATTTTTCTGCCGATCGCCGGCAAATTAAAGGCACGAAGCGCGAATGAAGTGTTGGTCAAAGAATTGATGATGTACGGAATATTATCCGTTCAGTCAGGTGATAACCCAAGGGTATTGGAGGAAAAGCTGAATTCGTTTTTGGCGCCGGAAGAGAGAAAAACATCATTTTAAATGGCGAAGAATCGTAAAGACAATAGAAAAAATGAGGTCTCACAATCAGGCGGCTGGGAGATGGTATTTTGTTCTCTGTCTCTGATTTTAGTCGCGTTATTTGCGTTGCTGGTTTCTTATTCGAGTCTTGAAGAAAAAAATATGATCGATTTTCTTAAAGGCTTCAGCAGTTTGTATAAAGAGGGATCAAAAGAAGATGAAAAGGTTTCCGAGGCTAACAGTAAAATAGACTTAACGGCTAATGACTTTTATACCGGAGGCACCAAACCGAGTGAAAGTGAAATGGACAAAACGTTGCATCGCGCATCTCAGGGTGTTCCGCAGGTCGAAGAGAAGATTATGTCAGGTAAAGGTGTCCTGGGGACAAGCGAAACTCACGTCAGGACCGATGGTAATGGAGTGGGGTTAGGTAATGGCATGTCCGAGTCTGCCGACGGAATATTGAACGTTTCCGAGGATACTGTTGCAAAGTCAATGAAGAGCTTAGAGGCATCTTTCGAAGGAGTGGCTTTGGAAGGTAAGATTGACATAGAGAGAACTCCGAAAGGGTTTAAGGCCACACTGGGAAGCAGCGTTCTGTTCCCCTCAGGAGTCGCGACATTCACCAATGCCGCATATCCTTCCCTCGACAGGATAGTGAAAATTATGAAAACCGGCCCTTATCATTTGAGAATTGAAGGGCATACGGATAACGTTCCCATTAATACCAGCGAGTTTCCTTCCAATTGGGAATTGTCGACAGCGCGGGCGGTCAATGTGCTTCGGTATTTTTTGGATACGGGCAAAATTTCCCCCGGGAAGGTTACTGCCGTTGGATATAGCGAGTACCACCCTGTAGCCACAAATGAAACACCGGAAGGCAGGACGAAAAATCGTCGGGTAGAATTTTACTTTGAGATTCACGAAGAGAAAAACGCGCGAATAGGAGGCTACCGGGTTGAGGAAAAAGAGGCGTAAGACAGAAGAACAAGGAGCGAAATGGCTGACAACATTCAATGACCTGGTGACACTTCTTCTTACATTTTTTGTTCTGGTTCTTTCTGTGTCTAAAATGGATGCCTCAAAAGTTCAGGAAGTAGTCAAATCCGTGAGAGAAACCGTAGGCATGATACAACTGGGAGATTTAGAACCTGTACGAGTTTTTATTCCGTTTATTAGACCGAAGTCAAGTCTGATAGAGGCAGGGGAAAAAAAGAAAGCAAAACTTGTAAATGATATTGATCGAATATCCGGGATAGATTCGAAGGCGATAGAAGAAGGAGTTTTAATTACTCTTGGAGAAAAAATACTTTTTGAAACGGGGGAAGCTCAATTTAAAAGGAACAATATGGCAGTTGATTCTCTCGGTTCCATTATTCTTGAATTGGATTGTCCCGTAAGGGTAGAGGGACACACAGATAACATACCAATTCACAACGAACAATTTGCCTCTAACTGGGAACTTTCGACGGCTCGCGCTGTGGCTGTGGTTAAGTATCTGATTTCAGAGTGCGGTATTGCTCCTGAAAGGCTTTCTGCCACGGGATATGCCGATTCGCGATCAAAGGTGCCAAATGATACGGAGCATAACCGTGAACTGAACAGAAGAGTGGAAATCATTTTATCGATGTAAGTTTTAGGAGGAAAGATATGGCCCGGGAAAACAAAAAAGATATCGAAGAAATACAAGAAGAAGAGGAAAAAGGAAAAGGCAAAAGCAAAAAGTTTCTTAAATGGATTATTATAGGAACGGTCATCCTGATTATAATAATCGCGGGTTTCGCGGGATGGAAGTACTTTCAGAAATCCTGGGCGAGTAAGGAAAAAGCGGAGAAAGAATCAACGGTACAGATCGGTGATATCTGGGATATGGGGGCTTTGATTGTAAATCTTATGGATGGCAGCGGAGAAAGGTATTTAAAGGTTACCATTAAAGTGGAAACGACCACCAAAGAATGTTCATCGGAATTGAACACGCTGAAGCCGAAAATTTTAAACGATATGCTGGATCTTCTATCTTCCAAGAAATATACGGATATTGTTGGCTACGATGGAAAACAGCAGTTGAGAGATGAAATAATGTTACGTTTAAACAATTATTTAAGCATGGGCAGAGTCAAACAGATATATTTTACGGAATTTGTTATACAGTAATGTGAAGCTCCCTACCCAAAGGGCGGGGCTCGCGGGATACGCTCCGGGTTAAGCTGAACGTCACATAATTTCTGAAAACAGGGAGGTAATTAAGTTGTCGCAGATTTTGTCACAGGATGAGGTGGATGCTCTCTTAAAGGGAATGTCCAACGGTGATGTGGAAACGGGAAGGGAAGTTATCGCTCCCGAAGAACATCATGGTGTTGAGGTGTACGATTTTGCCAGCCCTAAGACAATCGTAAGAGGGAGAATGCCGGCTCTTGATGCCATCAATGAAAACTTTGCCCGAATGTTCAGAAAAACTCTGTCATCCATATTGCGGAGAATCGTCGATATCAGCACAGTATCCACCAGTTTCGTGAAGTTCGAAGAATTTTTAAAAACTCTTCCTGTTCCCTCAAGTCAGCATATTTTCAGAATATTTCCCCTCAAGGGAGATATGCTCTTTGTTGTTGATTCAAAATTGATATTTTTATTAGTTGACTGTCTTTTCGGAGGCACCGGGCGAGAGTCGTTTAAAGTCGAAGGAAGAGATTTTACATCCATCGAAACCAACATTATTAAAAAGATTGTTTTGAGCGCTCTTTCGGATATTGAAAGTGCATGGAAAGCGATTATGGATGCGAAGACTGTTTATCAAAGATCTGAGATAAATCCTCAATTTTCTCAGATTGTGGGCCAGTCTGAAGTTGTTTCCGTTGTAAAATATGAGGTCGCATTGGATTACTCTTCGGGAATGATCATGGTGTGTATGCCGTACGCCTCGCTGGAACAGATTCGGGACAAGTTGAAAGGCAGATATCATGCCGCTGAGCTTGAACATGACAAAGAGTGGACGAACAAGTTTAAGAAAGGACTGCAACAATCTTCAGTGGAGATGGTTGTTGAGTTGGGTAAGACGGAATTGACGGGACTTGAGGTTATAACAATGAAAAGAGGGGATGTAATTCCGCTCGACCAGTATGTCGATGGCGATTTAAGCGTATATATTGAAAATAAATTAAAGTTCACAGGACGTCCCGGTTTTTACAGGGGAAACAGGGCAATAAGAATATCAGGAAATTTTATGAATAAAAATGAAGAGGTTGAGCAAAATGGGTGAGAATGAACTAAATAATGAAGAGATAAAAAACGGTGAGGACATCAACGCCAGCGGCAAGAAAGATGAAATTGATGCCTCGAGTCAGAACGAATCATCCGAAGAAGATGCAAAGAGTGACGAAGACATCAGCTGGGATGACGCGCAGAAAGAAGTGGAGGCTTCAAGTCAGAATGAATCGTCTGAAGAAGATGTAAAGAGTGACGATGACATCGGCTGGGATAATGTGAAAGATGAAATGGAAACTTCTGCAGAGGCATCGCAAAAGCGGGAGGTCAGCAGTGTTAATTTCCAGGAATTGGAAAAAAGTGATTCAGCCGGCGCCGAAATTGACCTTAATTTTATTATGGATTTGCCTCTTACGTTGACGGCTGAACTCGGCAGAACCCAGCTGTTAATAGGAGATCTTCTACAGCTTGGGCATGGGTCTGTTGTCGAATTGGCAAAGCTGACCGGAGAACCAATGGATATCCTTGTGAACAACAGGCTTATTGCGAGGGGTGAAGTCGTTATGGTTAATGATAAATATGGAGTTCGGTTGACTGATGTTGTTTCACCCGCGGAGCGAGTAACAAAGTTGCGATAAGGGTAACAAAACGGTGTAAATGATGAATTCAATGGAATTATTTCCTTTCATGGTAAAAATTTTTTCATCTCTCGCTATTGTTATCGGCGTGATGATTGTGTGTATTTATCTTCTGAAAAAGATCATGAAAAACTCGGAGGGTACAAGTGACGGAAGAGAATTGATCAGAATCCTGTCGACAAGATCCGTTGGATCCAAGAACAGTATCATGCTGGTAGAGGTATTGGATAAAGTACTGGTTGTAGGCCTTTCAAGTAATAATATGTTTCTTCTTACAAGCCTTGAAGATGAGTTGTCTCTCGAAAGAGTAAAACAGCTTCAAGGGTGGACACAAAAGGCGCACCATTTCTCCGAGCATTTAGCCTTTTACAAGACCCGTTTGTTTTCGTTATGTCGTCCTGCCGAGAAGAGTGGTGGAGAAAATGCATAGGCTTCCGGATTTGAAGCTGCACGTGTTTATTTTATGCCTGGGCCTTATTGCCGTCGCGTGTTTGTTAATTTCGTCTTCAGTATGGGCTCAATCTTTCCCCATTCCTTCTGTTAATTTAAATTTTGCTGATGGTGAAAATACTCACGGCAAAATTTCAACCGTACTTCAATTACTCTTCCTTCTTACGGTACTTTCTCTTGCCCCGGCCGTATTAATTATGCTCACCTCATTCACAAGGATAGCGGTTGTTCTGTCACTTCTCAGGCATGCCCTCGGCACACAACAGGTTCCGGCAAATCAAATAATCATCGGACTTTCTTTGTTTCTGACGTTTTTTATCATGACGCCGGTGTGGGATCAGATAAATAGCCAGGCGTTGCAGCCATATATGAATGAGGAAATAACTCATCAAGAGGCTCTGGATATGACTGCCAAGGCAATGAAGGGATTTATGACAAAACAGACGAGGGAAAAAGATCTGGCGCTTTTTCTTAAAATTTCCCAGGGTAAGAAACCAAACAATCCGGATGAGATTCGACTTCCCGTTTTGATACCGGCATTTGTCATAAGCGAGTTAAAAACAGCTTTTCAGATCGGTTTTATGATCTACATACCTTTTTTGATACTCGACATGGTTGTCGCGAGCGTTCTCCTCTCAATGGGAATGTTGATGCTTCCGCCTATTATGGTGAGCTTGCCCTTCAAGCTTCTACTGTTTGTACTGGTAGACGGATGGTCTTTGATAGTTGGTTCGCTGGTTCAGAGTTTTTCATGACTTGGAGAAATATAAAGCAACCATGTTCCTTACCGGGGAAGCCCCGCCCTGTGGGAGGGGAGCATTACAAAACACAATTACTAAAAGGTGGCATATATGTCTGTTGATCTCGTTGTGGGAATAGCGAATGAAGCCATAGAAGTGACGCTCCTTCTTGCCGCTCCTATGCTTGGCATAGGGCTTATTGTCGGCCTTGTCGTAAGTATTTTTCAGGCGGTGACTCAGGTTCAGGAAATGACGCTTACATTTGTTCCCAAGATAATCGCGGTTATGATAGCCCTTATAATCGCGCTTCCCTGGATGGTCAGTCTCATGGTTACATACACACAAAAACTGTTTGCCTCTATCCCTATGTATATAAGATAAGGGGAAAGGATAATCGCTAATATCCAATGGAAATACCGCAAATAACGGCAGAACAGATAGAAACATTCGTGCTGGTCTTTCTAAGGGTAAGCGCGATTATAATCACCATTCCGATCTTGGGCAATGCATCGGTTCCGATGAGATTAAAGGGCGGTTTATCCGTGGTTGTGGCGTTCCTACTTGTCCCTTTTGTTCAATATGATGCCGTTCCGATTCAGATTCCAATGCTTGTCGTGAAAATGTGTGGTGAGGTTCTCATCGGGATTATTATTGGTTTTGCAGGCAGGATACTCTTTGCGGGTGTTCAGCTGGCGGGTCAATTAATAGGTTTTCAAATGGGGTTTGCAATAGTTAATGTGGTTGACCCGGTTTCCAGTTCGCAGGTATCAATTATAGGACAATTCCAATATCTTCTTGCTCTTCTGATTTTTCTTGCAGTGAATGCCCACCATATTTTTCTGTATGCCATTACAGAGAGCTATCAGGTGATTCCTCCTTTGAGTTTCCATTATTCGGGGCCGTTGATGGAGTCGATCATTGAACTGTCAAAAAACATTTTTGTCGTTGCAATAAAGACCGGGGCTCCCGTCATGGCCATACTTCTTTTCGCGAGCGTTGGCCTGGGGCTTATTGCCAGAACCGTACCCCAGATAAATGTGTTTATCGTCGGCTTTCCGCTGAAGATAGCAATAGGACTTATCGGTATCGGTTTAACGCTGCCTTATTTTGTCAAGATTTTGGAATCTGTCTTCGCGGAATTTGACGGGCAATTGATTATGTTCATGAGCCTGATGTAAGATAGATTAATAATGGAAGCCTCGCAAAAAGTGAAAAAACACGGCGTCGCTATCGAAGCGAAACAATCTATCGGTTTTAATTCATTGTAATTATATGATTGCTCTGAACTTTCGCCCTCGCGATGACCTGAAGCGTAACCATAAACCCTGCCTTACAGGGGGGGTGATGCGTTCTATATAAAAAACATATTGTGAACTCGAAGCTCACCGCCTTCCGGGTGGTGAGCTTCACAATGAAAAATTATTTTTGCGAGATCATTAGAAGTAATAGGTTATATTTTTGACACTACCGTCACGGGATCGATCAGTATTTTATTATGGCTGAAGAGCAGAAAAAAGATCAGGAAAAAACTGAACAACCTACACCTAAACGAAGGGAAGAAGCGCGAAAAAAAGGTCAGGTTGCGAAGAGCCAGGAGGTAACGTCCGTTACTATATTGCTGGCATGCCTTATACTCTTTTATTTTAATGCCGAAATTATGGTCGAAAAAACTATGAAAATGACACGGTGGGTGCTCAGTGAATCAGGAAATTTTATTATTGATAGCAACACGATACATCTTCTCATTAAGACGCTGATTTATAAAATATTCGGCATACTGGCGCCACTGCTTTCAATGGTCATTTGCGTTGCCGTTTCCGTAAACGTTATGCAGGTTGGTTTCCTTCTGTCTTTAGAGTCAATACAGCCGAAGCTGTCAAAAATTGATCCTATCAAGGGGTTTCAAAGACTATTCTCGATGAAGGCCCTCGTGGAATTAATAAAAAATGTATTAAAGATTTCTGTTGTCGGGTTCATAGGATATATAACGATTAAGGGAGAGATGACGAATCTTATTTCACTTGGCAGTCTAAGTACATGGGGCGTGTTGGAATATATTGGAAAAGTTGCCTCGAAGGTTACTTTAAGAACATGCTGGGTACTCATTGTACTGGCCTTGTTTGATTATATTTTTCAGAAATGGGATTTTGAAAAGAATCTTAAAATGTCAAAGCAGGATGTAAAGGATGAATTTAAGCAATCCGAGGGAGATCCGCTAATAAGATCGAGAATCAAACGTCTTCAGATAGAATCTGCGAGAAAACGGATGATGGCCAGTGTCCCCAAAGCAGATGTCGTAATAACGAATCCCGTACACTTTGCTGTAGCCCTTAAATATGATCAGACTACAATGATAGCGCCGAAGGTTTGCGCGAAGGGGAGAGGTTATATAGCGGAAAAAATAAAAGATATTGCCGGAAAAAATAATGTTCCAATCATTGAGAACAAACCACTGGCACAAGTATTGTATAAAATTGTTGATGTGGATGAAACGATACCGGCGGAGTTATACAAAGCGGTTGCAGAAGTACTGGCATATATCTACAACATTAAATCTGGTAAATAGTTGATACCTTTGCAAAATAGTATTTCAAGTCATTACGAGGCACAAAATGTTACTGAAGGCTTTTGAACTGAACAACGGGCGGTTCCCCGCAATATGTCGCGGGAAGCTTCAATTGTCAATATCTTGTGAGATTACCTTTCTCGTAATGGTAAAAGTAATTTAACAATCAACAAGCTTTTGTGGAGTGATACATAATGGCGAATGCAAATATTTCAGCTCATTCTGTTATGGAATGGGTCAAAAGCAGCAGCACATTTTTGGCAGTAGGAATAGTTGCTATTTTGCTGGTTATGATGATACCCCTTCCTCCATTTATTCTTGACTTGCTGCTTTCCTTTAATATTACGTTTGCCATAATAATCCTTCTTGTTGCCATTTATGTATTAAAACCGCTTGATTTTTCGGTTTTTCCTTCCGTTCTTTTGACTGCCACACTTTTGCGTCTGTCACTGAATGTCGCGTCAACCCGTCTGATTCTTCTTCATGGTAATGAAGGGGCTGGAGCGGCCGGACAGGTTATAAAAGCCTTCGGTACATTTGTGGTGGGCGGTAATTTTTTGATTGGTTTTATAGTTTTCATGGTGCTTGTCCTGATCAATTTTATCGTCATTACCAAGGGCGCGACGAGAATTGCCGAAGTCGCGGCGAGGTTTACGCTGGATGCCATGCCGGGCAAGCAAATGAGCATTGATGCTGATTTGAATACGGGACTCATTTCCGAGTCCGAAGCGAGAAAGAAACGCGATTCTATCGCAAGAGAGGCCGATTTCTATGGCGCGATGGATGGCGCGAGCAAATTTGTCAGAGGTGACGCTATAGCAGGAATTGTTATTACGCTAATTAATATTGTAGGAGGGTTGATTGTTGGCGTGCTTCAACAGGGAATGCCGGTTGCCGATGCCGCCCGTACATATACTCTTCTGACGGTTGGGGATGGCCTGGTTACGCAGATTCCGGCTCTGGTTATATCAACGGGAGCGGGAATGCTGGTAACCAGATCAACGGCATCATACGATCTCAGCAGCGAAATAAAATCGCAAATCTTTTTACAACCGAAGGCAATGGCTTCGGCCTCCTTTATGTTGCTGGTCTTTGGCTTGATACCGGGGATGCCGACGATTCCGTTCCTGATTATCGCATGCGTTGTTGCATTTATCGCTTTTACTGTTTTCAGATCAAAAGAACAAGTTGAAAAGGTTGAGGAAGAAAGTCCGGTGCAAATGCCGGCAAGGGAACCGTTGGAGGAACTGTTGCCACTTGATATGCTTGGACTCGAAGTCGGATATAATTTGATTCCCCTCGTTGATGCAAAGCAGGGAGGAGAACTTCTGCACCGCATTAGAACTTTCAGGCGACAGATGACTACCGAGATGGGCTTTATCATGCCTTCAGTTCATATTCGCGATAATCTTCAGATAAAACCCAGCGAGTATGTCATTAAATTAAAGGGGGTAGATATTGCGCGTGGAGAATTAATGATGGGCCATTATTTGGTAATCACGCCTGAGGACAAGGCTCTAACGATTGCGGGGCACGAAACAGTGGAACCGGCATTTGGTCTTCCAGCAGTCTGGATAGAGGAGGAAAAAAAAGAAAGCGTACAGGTACAAGGGCATGTTGTAGTGGATCCGGCAACCGTATTAACCACTCACATTACCGAAGTTGTTAAAGCTCACTCCGATGAATTACTGGGAAGACAGGATGTACAGTACCTGCTGGATAATTTGGCACAGTCACATCCGAAAATTGTTGAAGAGATTGTGCCGAATATTGTTTCGCTTGGTACCATAAACAAAGTTCTTCAGGAACTTTTAAGGGAGAGGGTTTCAATACGCGACCTTCTCACTATAATGGAGACATTGGCGGATTATGCTCCGATAACAAAAAATGTCGATTTACTGACCGGATATGTCAGGCAAGCCCTGTCACGAACCATTACACATCAATATGTTGGGGATGACGGAACTATGACGGTGGTTATGATGTCTCCGGAAGTGGAAGATACTATAAGCCAGTCCGTTCAGCACACGGAATATGAATCATTCGTTACGCCTGATCCAGGCGTTGTTCAAAAAATCGTCAGTAATCTTCAAGGGTTTACGGCGAAATTCTCCGAGAAAGGTTTACAGCCTATTGTTCTCTGTTCACCCAGTGTCCGAACATACGTCCGAAAGATTCTGGCGAAGTTTTTCCCCCATATCGTTATCCTGTCACATAACGAAATCAGCCATAATGTCAACGTTAAATCACTTGGAGTAGTGGGAGTTAAGGATGCAGCTTAAGAGGTATGAAGCGAAAAGTATCAACGAGGCAATGGGGAAAATAAAGCGGGATTTGGGTGACAGCGCCGTTGTACTATCGACGAAAAGGGTAAAAACCAAAAAAGGGCAAATAATCGAGGTCGTTGCCGCTCGTGATGAAGATTTGATAAATGAAAGTAAACGGCAAGAGACAAATGATGAGAGGAATATTTCGGATATACACTCGACAATTATATCGGATGTAAGTGAACTGAAATATTGCATGAAAAATTTTATGAGAAGCGCGGATGTTGGCGCGGAACTGGCCGAAATAAAAGAAAATCTAAACACTTTTTTTGATTTTTTAGGAATTCAGAAGGGTAAGAAAGAATCTTCCGGTCTTTCAAAAGTTTATTATTATCTTTTAACGAAAGGCATATCGAGGAAACAGGCGTTGGGGTTGATAGAAAAACTGCAGGATAATTATGAACCACAGAAGTTGCAGAACTATGATGACGCATTGAAACATCTGGAAGTTGTTCTCAGGCAGTCAATTGCTCTTTCGTACGGAAAACAGACAAAGAAAAAAAAGATTTTCGCCTTTGTCGGTCCGACCGGTGCCGGGAAGACGACAACTCTGGCGAAACTCGCGGCCCATCATTTGTTTGACAGGAAATCAAAGATTGGAATCATAACGATGGACACTTATCGGATCGGCGCCACAGATCAATTAAAAAAGTATGCCGATATTATGAATGTCCCCATGAAAGTTGCGACTGAAAAGCGCGAACTTGAAAAGGTTCTTGCGAATTTTTCAGACAGGGAAGTTGTTCTTGTCGATACACCCGGAAGAAGTCGCATGGATGGAGAGTATTTGCTGAAACTGAAGGATTGTATTTCGACGATACCATCCCTGGAAACAAATCTTGTTATGAGTGTTACTTCAAACGACAAGATCATGATTGATACGGCAAACCGGTTCGGTATTACCGGTTATGATAATATAATATTTACAAAACTGGATGATTCCGATTGTTTCGGATACATTTATAATGTGATTAATACCATAAGTAAGCCGGTATCATACATTACGGATGGACAGAATGTCCCGCGGGATATACAGGCAGTTGATCCCGGAATATTGGCAAGAATCATAATGAAAAACAGGATCCGTGATAATGCGGTTTCCGTATCACATTGAGAAGGAGTAATTCGGTGGATCAAGCAAAGACGCTCAGGGACATAAAAGTAAGAACAACCGGGATGGGGAACGGTGATCTGATAAAGGAAAAGAGGGTAAAGGGTAGAAATTCGGATATACGGGTTATCGCCGTAACCAGTGGCAAGGGAGGAGTAGGCAAAACAAATATTGCGGCGAATATTTCGTATGCCTTGTCTATGAAGGGGAAAAAAACTTTACTCCTTGATGCGGATACGGGATTAGCGAATGTCGATGTTATCTTGGGTATCACGCCAACGTACAATTTATGTCACGTGCTGGCGGGAGAAAAAACTGTCGCGGAGACAATTGTTAAAGGTCCGGGTGGCATGATGATTCTTCCGGCGTCGTCAGGTATTCAGGAGATGGTGGAAATGTCGCGGGGACAAAAATTTACGCTATTGGATGTGCTCGAAGATTTTGATGAGAATCTGGATTTCATGTTAATTGATACCGGAGCCGGAATAGCAGGAAACGTGATGTTTTTTAATATGTGCGCCAGTGAAATTATTGTCGTTGTTTCTCCTGAACCGACCTCATTGACAGACGCGTATGCATTGATAAAGATTCTCTACAAGAGCCAAGCGGCGCAACGGTTTATGATACTTGTAAATATGGCTCTGAATGCGGATGAGGCGAGTGCCGTGTACCGGAGGTTAAGCAAGGCGATTGAACATTTTCTTGAACTTTCAGTCGAGTATATCGGTTTTATCCCTTTCGATGAGAGTGTTAAAGAGGTAATCAAAAAACAGCATTTACTTATGGAAGTATTTCCTTCTTCAAAGGCAAGCGGACATATTGGCAAGATTGCCGAAAGATTGTCCCGGCAAATGACCACCACATGTAACTCCGGCACGATTAAATTTTTTAACAGGGCGATAATTAACAATTATGACAGATAAGAAAAAACGCGAAGAACAGATCATGAAATATGTTCCTCTTGTTAAAAATGTTGTCGGGAGGATTGTATTACGGCTGCCAAGCCATGTTGATAAAGAAGACCTTATAAATGTTGGAATTATAGGGCTCATGTCCGCGTTGGAACGGTTTGATGAAGCGAAAAATGTAAAATTTGAAACATATGCCAGATTTAGAATACGTGGCGCGATACTGGACGAATTGAGGTCGAGGGATGCCGTGTCGCGATCAGCCAGGAATAAAGGCGCCAAACTTGAAAAGGCGTACGCCGCATTACAGGTGGAATTAGGTAGAATGCCGACGGATGAAGAAGTGACCGAGTATCTCAACATATCGCTGGAAGAGTATTACAAGCTCCTTAATGACGCGCGAGGTGTTTCTATCTTAAGCACTGAAGATCTTGTTCCGGGTTACTTAAATAAAAATGCCTCACAGGATATCCTGGAGCAAATTGATTACGATAATCCGTTATCGGTCATTACCAGCACTGAGACAAAGGAGATATTAAAAAATGCAATCGAGTCATTATCCGAAAAAGAACGCATTGTCTTGTCGCTCTATTACTATGAAGAATTGACTTTACTGGAGATAGGAAAGGTTATGGAATTGACGGAATCTAGGATCTGCCAGATTCACTCCAAGGCAATATTAAAATTGAGAGCCGTGCTCAAAATATTAAGAGACAGGAAAAATATGGAATTCTTTTCATGCATGAATTCAAGCTTGGGCGGCGAATAGCAGGAAAATATAAGACGGAAGAGAAATATAACAAGAGAAGTGCTATGCCTGACAATGTGTCTTTAATTAAAGTATCGTGCCTGCCCGCGTGTGTTGTGGCGGTAATAATATTGGTGAATGTTTTCTTTTCAGGCGTACATATAGCGTGTTGTGCCGAAAAACCCGAAGATGAGCTTGCCCCTGAAACGGAAGAGAGCTTGAAAGTTGACGCTCATCCTCAATATAAATTTGAGTATTTCAATGATTTCATTATATACGTATGTCGTGAAAAAGAGAAAGTCGGTGTGTTGCTCTGTGATATAGTTTTGGAATTAAATGACGGAATGAAATTATCAGGTGACCGGGAAGATTTACGAAAATTGTTATACAGGACGCTGAAATCACTCGATCAGGAAAGTGATTCACGGAACTTTAAAAAACAACTGCGGGAGCATATAAAAATTGCCGTTAATGTTGCAATGGGGCAAAAAGTTGTCAAGGAAGTAAATTTCATCAAGTTTATCCTGTTATAAAAAAACAAAAAGTTATTAAATAACTGCATTGTTGTAAGGAAAAAAGGTGTGATGAACCGGGAGAGGGGATAAAAGTGAGAAAGGCATATTTTTTAATTGGCATCATGATATTTATAGGGTATATTTCGCCCTGCCATGCTCTTACACCGGAAGAGATTTTAAAGTTGAAGAATGCGGGTGTGAGTGACAAAACGATTCAAATTATGCTAAAGCAAGAAGAACAGGGCGTTAGAGAAGTTCAAGATAACAAGGGGAATACATACATTATCTATTCCACTCAATCTCCTTCAGAACGGAAAAGCGAAAAAGATCGCGAAGAGGCGGAAAAAGTAAAGAAGGCGTGGGATATGCTGGATAATAATATTATTGATCAACGCCAACAATAGCATGCCTATCATATTAAAAAAGGAGCGCTGTCATGGCAATTGACGGGAATGCTGAATATGCAGAGTTGTTCGGCGAGTTGAAAAAAGAGTTTGAAGCTACCATTATTCGGGAACTTCTTCCAGGTATTCTTCATAACTTTGCAAATCCTCTTAACGGAGTTTTGGGGCGTGCTCAATTGTTGCACAAGAGGATTTGTGCGGAGACAGAAACGACGGCTGTCGGTGGCGATCGGTTCAAAAATCATGAAAAGATACTCAATGACGTTGATCTCATAACGGAAGAAACGGAAAGGTTGTTTGATTTATTCAGCGATCTTTCAGCTAAAGTTTATAATTTACAGGATACAACGACTAAAAAAATTAACATATCTGATTTAATAGAAACAGAGACGGGTTTCTTCGATTTCTACCTGGATTTTAAGCACTCCATTAAAAAGGAACTGATGCTGGAGCGGAATATACCGGTTGTTACCGGAATTTCATCCGAATATTCTATCGCTTTCTCAACAATTATTCGATATTCGATGAATTCCATGAAAACAACTCCGACAAAGAAGCTGACAATTGCCACATACTATGACAACCCTCATGTTTGCGTGAAGATAGAAGATACCGGGATACACACACTCGAAGACGGGAAAGGGAATCTGCTTAACGGCATTTCATCCTCGAGCGGACCTTTTTATAATTCGGGTAATGCGGGATTGTTAAATGCTCTTTCCCTTCTGAAAAAATACGACGCGAACTTTTATGTGCGGAATACAAATGGTGTTCACGCTCTCTGCTTGAAAATCCCATGCTGAATTTCCATCCATCTCCATTGGAAAGTACCTATAAGTTCAAGGTTTCCGAAGGTTATGACGATAATATTTTATATATAAAGCAATATATACTTGATATCATGAATCTGGTCAGTCTTTTTTACGACAAGTAAATTTGACAAGTTCGTAAAAAGTCTTTTCGGAGCGCATTCGAAGAATCACGCAAGTCATCGAAGCATTTTGGGAAAAAGATGATGGCAGTGACCGGCGTTAAGAAAATCTAACTGTTTGAGTGCGTAAGCACGAGTTTTAGATTTTTAGCCGGGCAATAACAGCATCCCCAAAATGGTTCTGAGCGAAGAAAACTGACTTTTTACGAGTGCATCAAATTCGG
>CAZZBF010000023.1:0-4914 GCA_964652795.1 uncultured Syntrophales bacterium
TGTTAAGATTCCTCACATTCGTTCGGAATGACATTTCACCCCATTGCGACACAGTTTCTAGGGCAGGGAGCTTCACCTTTACGGAAGGTTCTTCTTCGGCATTATTAATGTTTATGGTAAGTCTGTATAACCTCGTGCAGCTTTCTTGCAGCATTCTTGTGGTCAAATCGTTCGCCGAGGGATCGAGCATCGGCACTCACTGTTTTTTTAAGGTTTGTATCTTTGAGAAGTTCGATAACATACTCGGCGAACCGGTCATAATCGTCAGTTACGAACATCTCTTTGCCGTTTACAGGGGCAATACCAAATGCCGCAAGATTGGTTGAAACAATGGGTAACCCGCAAGCGAGAGCTTCGAGCAATTTACCCCTGAACCCTCCTCCGAGCTCGATCGGGGCAACGAAGACGTCGCTTTTCCAATAGATATCCCTGACGTCGGAATGCGCTCCTCCCTCCCGGACTACGATGCGGTCGCTTCTGAGGTCGAGCAGCTCAGGAGGGGGATCGAATCCTATTGCGTAAAAGTTGGCGTCGGGGACCTCCTTCGATATCTTGTCCCAGCAGTTAGTCATGAAATTTTGAACTGCATCGACATTCGGGCGATGTTGGAAATTGCCAAGATAGAGTATGTTCTTTGTATCCCACGATTTCTCAGAGGGAGGCTTGTAAAAGTCAGAATCGACGCCATGTGGAACCACTCCCACTTTTCCTTTGAGATCAGGTGCAAGACGTACAAGTGCATCACCATCCTCCGGCGTCAGGGCAAGTATGTAATCAACGGCCCGATACATGCTGAATTCGTACTCGAAAAGTTTCTTGATCGTTTCTTCACTAATAGCCTCACCCTTGCTTGCCCGCTGACGGAATGCTGTTGTATAACATTCATGAACGGAGATGATCGACATAGTGTCGCGAGGAATGATTTTTTTAGCTCCTTCAAGATATTGACCCATCATTGAGTACTCGGCAATAATCGCGTCAAAAGAGCGTTTTGTAAGAATCAACCTGAAAAATTTGTCGATTTGAGGGTCGAATCCGCCGTCTCCCGCAAGAAAAAAAGGAGGACGTTTAAGCTCAGCTTCAAGTTCTTCGACCTCCTCAGGAGTTCTGCCTCTTGGGAAATCGAAAAGAATGATGTCTTCGCAGTACGCTTCAAGGCTTTTGTCATAGTGGTCCTCAGTTGAGTAAGCGGGGGAGAGAACCGTTATCCGGTAGCCCATTTTTGAAAGGTTCTTGATTCTGTGATGGATGAGTATCGGGCCTCCGATGACACTTGCCCGGGGGAAAACCTTGGGTATGAAAAGCAGATTCATATTGGGTTCTCCTTTCTATTTAATACGGGTAACTGCTTGCGTCAGGCGTTTTTTTATTTCTTCTCGCGAAGAGAACTCCATCATCTGCTTCCACAGCTTCTGGATATTGAGAAACTGGTGAAAGGCGTTCTCCGCGGGATGAGCATCTCCTCTCGCAATATCGATATTCTTCAATGTTTCCGCCCTGTCGGTCTCCTTTCCCTCGGTACGGTAATCATCCGCTAGGATCATACACGCACCCGCGATTTTATCCTCGAGGTCGTCCTTGAGAAATGCTCCGGGGTAAGGGGACAGCTCGTCGGCGGACACATAGACCATGCCCTCCTCGATGGCATCCTGATCACGGAGCTTCGCCCTCTCAAAGATGAATCTGTATATGTCCTCCCGAAGCTGTTTCCATGTCGGATGAGACTTGGGAGGCGGCAGGTGTTTGATCGAAAGGGAGTTGTCAAGGAAAAACTTGTGCCCGAACATTCTCATATTTATCAGGAAATCGATATCTTCTCCCCGCGTCACCTTTGGGTCGAATGGAATGTGGGTAAAGATCTTTCTGTGTACGATCATATTTCCACCGAAGACAAAAGGTGTTTCCTTAAGTCTCGGACCACTGCCGATTATCTGTTCAAAGGCTTCGTTCATTCTGTCCAGTTTGTCCCAATGTTTCATCCACTCACTTTTTTCACGTTTGAGAAACCAGTTTCCATCAGGCTGAAGATAGTATCCGGCAACGGCACCGATAAACTCATTGTCCAGCCTTCGTCCGATAAACTCGCGCGCCCTGCTCATGAAGGTGGAATCCTCGAAAACCTCATCATCGTCGATAAGCACGGCAATATCCGAGCCTAGCAAGTGAGGCAAAAACAGACAGAGATTGCGGATATTTGAATATCCCCGGAGGCTGAGGAGCCCGCAAAAACGCTCACCGTCAGCCTGTTTCAGAACTTCATGAACTTGCCCCAGGTGCGAGTGGCTGAAAAGATACGTCGGGACATCGGAATGAACAGAGGCAATGATGCCGGAGACCTTATCTTCTACCCTTTCTGTTATATCTTCAGCGTTGGCGGCGGCAATGACCACCAGGCTGAAATCCTTGTCCTCAAGAATACTAAGACTTTCGAGAGCTCTTTTGAGGGTTCCTTCCTCGTCAAGGTGAGTAGGGTGATCGTAGACCGCGTCAGTTTCTCTTGTTCCAAAAGCATGTTCGCGTGCCCAGTAAGATGGGATGACCATCGTTGTTTTCATGAGCTACCTCCTGAAATAATATTTCATTCTCCGGTAATACGATGAGCCGGAAAATGAACATCATTTCCCGGCGTATTGTTAAACTCCCCGCTAACAGGGCTGAGCTTGAGGGCGTGCTCCCGGTCAATATTGATCTCGTTAAACAGGTTGGCAGGAAATATCACAAATACGTGAATTTGCTTTTTAATGCCTTAAATGTGCCAAAAATATCTTTGCCTGTCAAGGAAAGGCGGCTACAAAGTGTTATGCGCGCCTTTTAAACTGTCGGAGAAAAGCTCTTGCGATGCCTCCGCCCTATAAGGGGCTTTAAAGTTTTTGCTGTCGTAATTACGTTTATAATAGTCAAACAGAAAAGATATAATTAATCGAAAAAGCAATATTCATTGAAATCAATAGTGAAATCATATATTAAATTAAAAGCATATTTCCCTGTCTTTAATAAAACCAAAAATCTACTAAGGCTGTTAACTGACTTGGCGATTAAATATGATTGAAGATAAAAAAATATGGAGTTCATCCGCATTAGAAGCCAATTTAGAGGAAACCTCTGTTGACGTCAAAATTTCGGATAAGCATAAGCCCCTCCTTGCAATTGTTAAAGATTCTCGCGGCATACACAAACGAACAGAAGAATTTCTGAAAGAATTAAACCACCCGTATATTAATTGTGAATATGTTGTGGAAGAACTGCGGAAAATTTCTTTGGCTGATTTTCACCATCATAACTTTCATTCGAACGGGAAACAAGCCGTCAAGATTATAACGGAAATTTATTTGGATCTTATAAGTCGAACAAAAGATGGGACCGTGCGAGAAACAGGAATAGACTATCTTTTTGAATATATAGAGCAAATTCTGTCAAATAGTGGCGAACATCTGACAAGAAATTTACCGTTGGTTTTGCAAGCTTTTGACTTTCTAACCCAAGTTTCTCAGGAAAAGTCTTATATTCTCAAAAAGAAGTCAAAGGAATTAAAAACCGTTTTAACAATCTTAACTAAAAATAATATATCGATTCAGGTTGAAAATCTTAAAAGGCTTTTTTATTCAGTTTTTAAGACCACATATGACTATTGGTTGAGCCAGCCGAACCCCCACGATTGGTTAGATGATAGTGACGAAGACAGGGGAGCCCTTTTAATTTTTAAAAAGCTCATTTTCCCCATCAGTCATTTTAACCTGAAAAAGCTACTTGGTAATCTTGAAGAAATTGATCGATCAATTGACGATAAAGGATGGGAAGCGATAACTCAATATCTGCAATTGCCTGATTATTCCCAAATATTAAATGGGTATTTGAGAGTTGCAGATGAACTTGAAAGATCAGATGCCTATTCAGGACGTCAGCATTATGCCAGGCTCAATTTTCTGTTCAAGATCTTTAATCACGATGGTCTGTCTGATATTCATCGAGGGGCTTTAATCGAAATAAATCGTTCTCTCAGCAGAGTTTTTACGGAAGAGTCGCAACTAGATTTGAATGAATTTGTAAAAAAGATATTTTATTTACTCAAACAAAGTAGCGCTCGTCATATATATCCTGAGACAACTTTTCACTGCATCAATACTATCGCGAAAGAAATATTTCAGCTGAATAATCATCAGTTGGTCGACACTTTTATCGACCAGGTTATCCTTTTTGGTTTTCAAACGCCTGATATTCAAGGAATAACTACGGATTGGGAGGTTAAATTCAACCGTTTTCATGTTCAAAATATCCGCTCCTGGCTGGAGATTATCTCTATGAACCCCCGCTGGACCAAAAGATTATTGTCGGCGCTAATTATTAATCTTAACATAGGGGGCATTTTTGTACGTGATACTGACCTCCTGCAAAAAGATATCTCAGAGCTTTTGAATTCAGATATTGCCCCCGCCAACAATCTGGTTATACAGCTGAGTAAACTCTTACCTGTTTTTTTCAATGAAATTGGCGCAGAAGGGGAACTTCGTGATATTTCGACTAAGATGGATGAGGTTTCTTTCCGCCAGGATAAACTTATACATTTTCTACGAAAGCAATCACATGTGGAAAGCAACAGCACGTTGGTCTCATTTGTTGAAAATATATTCAGATTCTGGAATTTCTGTGACAAGGAAGAGATAAGAAAATATTTGCCTGCCGAAGTTTATGGAGAAATTGATAATTCCGGTGAATACTTTGATGGAATGCATAAGATTTTCAGGACTATGCTGAGAAAAACCAATCAGGAAACAAATACATTTCTGGAATGGGACGAATCAAAGATTCAGAAAACCCTGCAGACAATTCCCCGTGTTCCCGAAAGAGATAAGGAGAGAGCTACCCTCTTAATAAAGTTTTATCAGCTTTTGTACAAAAAATATTATACAGGGCATC
>CAZZBF010000023.1:4924-39020 GCA_964652795.1 uncultured Syntrophales bacterium
AATAGAGAAAAGGAAAATGTCATTACTCCCAGGAAGATTAAAGTCTTCTTCCTTTTTTGAGAAAACAAAAATAGATGATTTGCAGAATTATTTACACAGCAGAAACTATTACAAAAGTCTGGTCATTCTTTTGGATCTCTTGAGCGTATTGAAAACACGCATCCTTTCAACGGAAAAGACAGAATCTTTCGAAAACATTTACCGTAAAAGACATATAGCCGCTGGGATTCCGTCAATGTATGGAACCTATCGCGAAGAGAAATTTGAGGCTTTAGGATTATCTTTCCGCCTGCAAAGTATGGCCACTGTTCTGTTCGAGGAGATGATTAATAGATTAAATCATCGATTTATTACAAAGATAACCCTGACAGAAATTAATAAATATCTCTGGCTGTTTATCAAAGCGCTTCAGTTGGAAGGGATTGCCACCGAGGGCTTGGAATCAAAAATGAAATATTTTAACAGTGCGCTTAAAATAAAGCGCTTTGGCATAAATCAGTATATAGATATCTTTCGTTTTCTTTCAAAAAGTATTCAAGATATTATTAAAGTTTATTATATCGATGCCCACCAGGCCAACCTGCCTGTCATTATCAAGCAATGTATTGAAAAGAAAAAAGGAGATGGGAGGGAAAGCCTTTCTGAAATAGACGAAGAAACTGTCTATAAAATCTCGGAAAAATTTATCCGTTCAATGATCGCTTCCGCGTTTGCGCTGCAAACGCTTGACAATTTAATTAGCGATATAATCGGGACGCTGAGTGCCGAGCATGATAAATTTAAAGAGCGCAGGCACATACTGAATATTCTCATGAGCTATAATCCGAATATAACGGTTCGTCCGATACACACAAAACTTCGCAAAAACGATGATCAAGTTATTTTGGGAAACAAGGGATATTTCTTGAAACAATTGGCATCATTTGATTTTCCCGTTCCTCCCGGTTTTATAATTACTACGGAAGTTTTTCGTTGCCTTGAAGCCGTTCTCGGATACGATAGCATCATAAAGGATCTTGATGAACGTATCGATAAAGAAATATTAAAGATCAACAAAGCTACGGGGAAAAATTTCGGTGATCCCGCGAATCCGTTGCTTTTTTCAGTAAGAAGTGGAGCAGCTATTTCTCTTCCGGGAATGATGAGTTCGTTTTTAAATGTAGGAATGAACGAAGAAATAGCCGAAGGGTTGAGCAAAAAGGAGGGATTTAGTTGGGCAGCTTGGGATTGTTATAGAAGATTCCTTCAAGCTTGGGGTATGAATGAAGGTTTAAATCGTGATTTTTTCGATGAAATCATAGATCACTTTAAAAGAGAATATAATGTTTCGAAAAAGCTACAGTTTAGACCGGATCAAATGAGGGAGATAGCAATATTATATAAACGGGAACTGCTCAGAAACGGGATAGAAATAGAAAATGAACCTCGCAAACAACTGGGGAAAGCCATATTAAAGGTATTGGAATCCTGGAATTCTCCGCGGGCAAGATTATACCGGCAGGAGCTGGATATTTCAGATGAATGGGGAACCGCCGTGATTGTTCAGACAATGGTTTTTGGCAATTTAAATGAAAGATCAGGCTCCGGCGTGGTTTTTACCCGACACCCTAAAGGTTTGTCCACTTCAGTAACACTTAATGGGGATTTTATATTCGGGATTCAGGGAGACGATATCGTTTCCGGTCTTGTAGATACTTATCCGATTTCAGAAGCTCAAAGAGAAACCGAAAGAAAAGATTACAATATCTCATTGGAAAAAGATTTTCCCGAAATATTTTCTAAACTAAATCAAATATCAGAAGTATTGATTTACGAAAAAAAATATAATCATCAGGAGATTGAATTTACTTTTGTAGATGATTCAAAAGACGGTCTTTATATTCTACAGACACGAGATATGAATCCTATGGAATCAGTTGGATTAAAGCATTTTATCAAGTCAAAAAAACTGGAAATGGCTTTGTTAGGAGTTGGTATCGGAGTTAGTGGTGGTGCGATTTGCGGAAGAATAGTTTTTTCAGAGGAAGAAATTAAACTTTTAAGAAAAGATGATCCCGGGACACACCTCATCTTGATTCGTCCGGATACTGTTCCGGAAGACATCGGATTGATTCGTCAGGTCGATGGATTGCTTACTGCCAAAGGCGGAAGTACTTCACATACTGCGGTAACCATTCCTCAGCTTAACAAAGTTGGTGTTGTTGGTTTAAGGGGTTTGAAGGTTTATGAACGGAAGGGTTTTATTGAAATCAATGACCAAAAATTAGAAGTTGGTGATTTTATTAGCATCGACGGTTGGAGCGGAGCCGTCTATTTAGGTAAGCACCGTATTAAATCGACGGAAGCTTATAGAGCGAGGATATGATTTAAGATTTGATATAATGCCCAAAGTCTTTAACGAACTGAACAACAAGCTTCAATATTATCTGTAAATTAAGATTTCTTTTGTCATATAAAATTTGTTAGGAAGACTGGGCTGATAATTCGGTTTTCTATTTTAATGCTTTATGTGCGTAAACAGTTAAATCCCCCATTCTGTTTGTGTAGCTGCCATATTCATTGTCATACCAGCCGAATATTTTCAGATGAACAACAGGAATCTCCATCTTTTTCAGAGGAAAAGATGGCAGAATTTCCGGAGACAAACCTGGAATGTGAGAAAGGTCAACACTGAGAAAGGCAATTCTGGTATGATTGAATTGTCCTTCGATGACCACGGAGGCATTTATTCCGGAAACATCACTTGACACATTTTGTTCTTCTGAATAGATGAGAAGTCGTTCAGGATCTTTTTCGCATGCCTCTTGATATATCTCATTGATTGTTTTGGTATCAATCAGGTTGATTTTTCCACTTTCCCCCATTCTATTTTGGAGAGTTATATTTAATATTATCAAAGATTCTGTTTTGGTAGGAATCCGGACAGAATCCGCCATAAAACCGATCTTGCCGACTTCCGGAATAACTTGGGCCAGAGCCTCAGCCGCATTAGTTGAGGTTAGAATGATATTATCTAAAATACTCCTGGTTTTTCTCAAGTCCCCTTCTCCGGCCTTCGGCACGCTGTCCAGCACCTTTTGTGAGTTTGTCACAGCATGGATGGTGGACATTGAAGCGGTAAGCATAGAGTTGGTTTTTTCGTTTTCCAAAAGAGGTTTTATCATGTGCGCGAGCGCGGTAGTTGTACATGATGCAGCCGAAATCATGGTGTGTTTTTTCGGATCGAATGCTTGATGATTAATGCCATAGATCAATGTGACAGCATCTTCCGGCATAGACAGCGCTTTATTTTTAATCTTGAAGGCGGATGAATTGATTACAATTTTTGCTCCGCCTACATAATGTCCCCTTATTGTTCCCTTTTCGTCATTAGGTTTTAAGGTAGGATCTCTAAATTTACCGGTACATTCCGCCACGACATCTACGCCGTAGTCACGCCAGGGAATATCTTTGGGATTTCTCGCTTTTCTTAAGACGGTTACAGGAATTCCATCGATTAGGAGTTTGCCCTGTTTCTCATCAGTAATTTTGATTATAGGTTTAGCATTTATTCCGTGTAAGAATGTATGCATTAACCCATATGTTGAATCTTTTTCTATCATCTGGGCTACGGCATCTAACCCCGGTCCAATATCTCTTCCGTGATTAACGATAATTTCCTTGAAATATTTTCTTCCGATATGATGCCACAAGGTCAGCTTACCAATTCTTCCAAGGCCGTTAATGCCTAAAATCGGCTTTTTTTCAGCAAATAAATCGACTTTACTCATTTATAACTCCATTAAAGCTTTTGTCCTGTTTTAGTGGAAATAATATAGAGCTAAAATCCCTTTTGTGTCAAGAAAAAGTGACCGCAAAATATAGTGCCTACTTGTTAAACTGTTAAGAGATAACGTAACTAAAACATTGTCTCCTGTTCTACCAATTTATATTTCCATTGATATTCTGGCCGTAAACCTTGTTAAGCACTTGCCTTTTCCTGTATCGTGGTATAAAGTAAACTAAAATTTTTAAGGGGAGTATTATTATTTTTAGTAAAAAATTTAAAGTCTGGATTAAGGGATTCTTGCTCAAGAAAGATCACTCACATCTGGAGAAAGAAATACAATCTATCATCGATGAGGGTGAGGAGAAGGGTCTGATAGACCAGCGATCCGGCGAAATGATACAGAGTATCCTTGATTTTAGAGATACCCTTGTTCGCGAGGTCATGATTCCAAGGACGGAGATGATTGCGATAAGCAGTGATGCCGCAATAGAGGAAATCCTTGATCTTATTATGAGGCATGGTCACACAAGGGTGCCTGTCTACAGTGGCAGTGTGGATAATATTATCGGGATACTGAATGTAAAAGACCTTTTAAAATTCTGGTCTCGACAGGTTTCCGAAGTAGACGTTCTTTCAAACCTGAGAAAACCTTACTATATACCCGAAACAAAAAACATACATTTTCTTCTCCATGAACTGCAGCAAAGAAAGCATCACATGGCTATCGTTATTGATGAATATGGAGGAACATCCGGTCTCGTTACCCTGGAAGATTTGATAGAAGAGATTGTCGGAGAAATTCATGACGAACATGATGTAAAAGAGAAAAAAATAACAGAACTTCCGGATGGTTATGTACTTGTAGACAGCAGAGTGGAGATTGAAGAGGTTGAAGAATATTTTGACATGGAGATTCCGGAAGGAAAATTTGAGACCCTCGGCGGATTGATCTTGCACATTATCGAAAAGATTCCGGTTGCCGGAGAAATTGTTTATCATGATGGTTTTGAGATGATAATCGAATCGGCTGATGAGAGAAGCATAAAGAAGGTAAAGATAAAAAAGTTAGAAGAAGACGGTAAAAAAGTAGGCAGTTAGGGAGTAAGAAGTAAGTTTGAAAATCCCCGCGGCAAACAGCGGGAAGTACGTTCACTGTTCAGTTCAAGAAGTGACCGGGAACGAACCCGCAGGCCCCGCCCTGTGGGCGGGGAGGCTCACTATACCTGGAAGTTGGTGGAGGTTCATAGGGAATAATGCCTTATAACAGGGTTCTGGCGCCCGTTAATTTAGCGTTGTCTGTAGCTTCAGGAATCCTCCTTTTTCTTTCCTTTCCTAAGTTCGGGCTGGGGATTTTTGCCTGGTTTTCGCTTGTACCCCTTTTATATGCTCTCAAGGGTAAAAACATTTCAGAGGGATTTATACTTGGCCTTATTGCAGGTCTTGTATACAATATCGGCATAATCTACTGGGTCACATTTGTGGTCGTAAGGTATGGGTATCTTCCTTTTTACCTTGGCGTTTCTGTTATGCTGCTCCTCGCGGTCTGTTTGAGCATGTATGTTTCCCTCTTTTCCGCCGGGGTGGTTTTCTTTGGAAGAAGAGGGATACCCGAGATAATCTCGGCGCCGTTGTTGTGGACATGTCTTGAATATGGAAAATCGCACCTTTTTACGGGATTTCCATGGGAAAACCTTGCCTATTCTCAGTATCTCAGCACTTTCCTGATTCAGATTGCCGATGTAACAGGTATATACGGGATATCTTTTGTGGTGGTTTTCGTAAATTGCGTATTTTATGACTTGATATTAAGCGGTAAGGATAAAAGAAAAGTTTTATTTGAAGTATTGATCGGATGTGTTCTGATCACACTGATTTTATGTTACGGGGTATTGCGCGTCGTTGATTTGAAAGAAGCCTTACAGGGTGTTAAATCAACTAATATCTCGCTTATTCAAGGGAATATAGATCAGGGCGTGAAGTGGGATGTGAAATATCAAAGGAAAACTTTGGATATATACAGAAAGTTGTCCTTTGGTGCGCTGCTGTCAAAACCGGAATTGATTATCTGGCCCGAGACCGCGACCCCCTTTTTTTTCCAAAACATAGATAATAAACACATGGATGTCCTGGATGTCGCAAAAAGAGCAAATACTTATCTCCTGTTCGGGAGCCCCGGCTTTGAAAAGGAAAAAGACAGTATGTACTATTTTAATAGCGCGTATATGATATCTCCGGAAGGCAGCATTATCGGAAGATATGATAAGGTCCATCTGGTTCCTTATGGTGAATATGTGCCATTTAGCTCTTTGTTCTCCTTTCTGGGAAAATTGGTTGCCGGTGTAGGGGACTTTAGTTCAGGGAAGGGATTCCATCCTCTTTTAGTGGATGGAAATAAAATAGGCGTCCTTATATGTTTTGAAAGTATATTTCCTGAAATCAGCAGGGAGTATGGAAAAAGCGGTGTATCGCTTCTCGTAAATATAACTAACGATGCCTGGTTTGGTATGACATCGGCTCCCTATCAGAGTCTTTCAATGACCGTGTTCAGAGCAATTGAAAACAGGGTCTCTATCGCAAGAGCGGCTAATACGGGGATAAGCGCCATAATAGAACCAACGGGAGAAATCATTTCGAAAACGGAATTGTTCAAGAGAACCGTATTAACCGGAACCGTACAACTTGTTGATTTTAATAGTTTTTATTCAAGGTATGGTGATTTATTCACATATTTTTGCTTTTTATTATTATTTTTGCTATTTATCAGTTCACTTTTTAGGAGGCGAGAGAAAAATGATCGAAGAGTTGTCTGGGATTATAAAAGATTTAAAAAATAGAATTGATATACTCAGAGGCTGTCTTTGACGTTGCCGGCAAGGAGATAGAGATAAAAAAGCTCGAGAAGCATTCTTCGGGTGAAGATTTCTGGAGTGATCCTGAGAAGGCTAAAGATATATTGAAAAAAAAGACAAAGTTGGAAGCCGTGGTGGAAAATCTGAAGCGGTATGAAAGTACTATCGGAGATTTGGGAATTTTCTTTGAAATGGCTTGCGAGGAGAATGACGAGGAGACACTCAAGGAAATTAAGGAGGATCTGGACAAGCTTGAGGCGAGAGTAAAAAATGAAGAATTCAAGATGATGCTCGGCAGTGAGCAGGATCCGTTGAACGCTATAATGTCGATCCATGCCGGTGCCGGCGGTACTGAAGCACAGGACTGGGCTGAAATACTTTTAAGAATGTATCTTAGATGGACTGAGAACAAAGGATTCTCCACAAATATCATTGATTTCCAGCCGGGTGATGAGGCGGGCATGAAAAGTGTCACAATGACCATAGAGGGAGACTATGCGTATGGATATGCGAGGGCGGAGGTCGGAATACACAGGCTCGTACGGATATCTCCCTTTGATGCGGGTGGACGGAGGCATACATCTTTCGCGTCTGTCTTTGTGTATCCTGAAGTGAATGATGAAATAATTGTGGAAATTAATGAAAACGACTTAAGAATAGACACGTACAGGTCTACCGGAGCTGGAGGACAACACGTTAATAAGACTGACTCCGCTGTCAGGATAACCCATATACCAACAGGAATTGTTGTGCAGTGTCAGAATGAAAGGTCTCAGCATAAAAACAGGGCTATGGCGATGAAGGTTTTGAAATCAAGACTTTACGAGCTTAAACTGGAGGAGCAGCACGAAAAATTAAACGAGATGAGCAAATCCAAAAAAGATATTGCCTGGGGAAGCCAGATACGCTCCTATATACTTCATCCCTATAAAATGGTTAAGGATCACAGGACAAATGTGGAGGTAGGTAATGTCAATAGTGTCCTGGATGGGAATATAGATGTTTTTATAGATTCTTATCTTATGAGTTATAAAAATAACTAAAGTTTGAAGTGACTGAATTGAACTAAAACTGTGGAGAAACATCATTAAATTTAGTCATTTTAGTTCGCTTAAACCAAAGGAGTTCTTTTCGATGTTGCGATTAAAAATTTTGTTGCCAATTCTTCTGCTTGTTTTGTGTTCCTGTTCCTATCCGATGCACACGATTTACAAGTCATCCACGCAGGACGTTTCCCGGAGGTCTTCTCCTGATGAAGATGTGGCTTTTAGTGAAGAACAGTCGGCAAATGATGTCGCGGTTAAGGAAAGTCCGCTTGAGCAAAAGAGTAAAAATCATAAGCAGGAAACCATGGATGAAGCGATTGAACTGCTCGGTCAGTCGCAGGATTTCTGGGAAAAAGGAGATCTTGAAAATGCGCTTAAATCACTCGATAAAGCGTATGAACTTATATTGGATGTTGACGGAGATCTTGATATTTCAAGGCAGAAAGATGATCTCCGTTTCATGATATCGAAACGTATCCTGGAGATTTATGCCTCAATGCACACCGTTGCGACGGGAAATAAAAGTGAAATACCTCTCGTTGTAAATGATGAGGTTAAAAAAGAACTTCGGCTTTTTCAGACTTCAGATCGGAAAGTTTTTGTCAGGTCTTATGGCCGGGCTTTCCTCTACCGTGACATTATTTTGAAGCACCTTAAAGAGGCTGGATTGCCTGAAGAGCTGTCGTGGCTGCCCCTGGTTGAAAGCGGCTTCAAAGTCAAGGCGCTTTCAAGGGCGCGTGCCCTCGGGCTATGGCAATTCATTCCTTCGACGGGGTATAAGTTTGGTCTCAAACGTGACAGCTTCGTTGATGAACGGATGGATGTCGTAAAATCGACAAAAGCAGCCATTGCCTATCTCAAAGAACTCCATGGAATCTTTGGCGACTGGATGACCGTGCTTGCTGCTTACAATTGCGGTGAGGGAAGGGTTCTAAAAGCCATATCGAGACAGCATGTTAATTATTTGGATAATTTCTGGGATCTTTACCGACAGTTGCCTTATGAAACTGCGCGGTATGTTCCCCGTTTCCTGGCAACGATTCACATTATTAAGAATCCGGATAAATACGGGATAGATCTGAGCGATAATTTAGAAAAACCGATCTGTTATAAGCTGGTTCAGACAAACAAATGTATGCGCTTGCAGGACATTGCCCTGTGTCTCAATATTTCAAAAGAGGCATTGACGTCGCTCAATCCGGAACTCAGGTATAATCTCACGCCTGACAGAGAATATGATTTGAAGGTTCCTCCCGAAGCGGCTGAAAGATTTGCTCTTGTCGCCGATAAAATTCCTCAATCAAGAGTTCCACGCCCGGCCTTCGTGAGGCACAGGGTAAAACGCGGAGAAACCATATCTGTTATTGCTCAGAAGTATAGGAGTTCCGTGCGGGCTATCGTAGCATATAATCACTTGAAAAGCAGACATAGAATCAGGGAAGGACAGCGGCTGAAAATTCCAGCCCGCGGTTACGGTTATACTCAGCCGGAATCAGAGGAACGTCTCAGGATTAAGGGTATTAGCAGCAAACCGTTAACGGGCAAAGTTGTTAAATATAAAGTGAAACGAGGGGATTCTCTGTGGCTTATGGCAAGACATTTCGATACTACCATCTCCGAGATAAAAGGAGTTAATAATCTTCGTGGCGACAGGCTTCGTGTCGGTCAGATCATTAGAATTAAGAGTGATACTCCAACCACGACTTATACTGTCCGCAGGGGGGACAGCCTTGGCAGTATTGCCAGAAGACACAATATCAGTTTAAATTCGCTTTTAAGGATGAACAGTCTCAGGCGTACCGACAGGATCTATCCCGGTCAGATTATAATTGTGGAAAGGTAATATTGAAAAGTACATAAACAGATAATCTGTCAACCTATTCGAGAGAGCGGTTCCTACTCAATCTGATAATTATTCAGCGCGAAAAACAGTTCTTCTTCTTTTTTTTTCATACGCTTAGCGTCTGCTTCGGATGTCTCGTGATCATACCCGAGAAGATGAAGAATGCCGTGAATCATAAGAAAATCCAGTTCTTCCTCAAATTTAATGTTGGCGTTCCTTGCATCCTTTAAAGCCGTTTCTGCCGAGATGATAACATCACCGAGTATATCGGGACTAATGTTACCAAATTCACCCTCGGTCATAGAAAATGCGATGACGTTGGTAGGGTAATCTCTGCCCAGATATTTTTTGTTGATTTCCCGTATTCCGTCATCATCAACGAAAAGAAAGCTTATCTCTTTATCCTGACAATCAAGATTTTCTAATATACCGCTCAGAGCCTGGCGCACTCGCTCAAAATCTATCGCTATTTTTTTTTGACTGTTTTCTATCAGTACTGCCATTAGTCTATCAAACTGAGACCTTTTTAAGAGGTTTCACTTTGTTGTGTTCTTTAATTACAGGTTCAGGGTAGTCTATCCTCTGATGGAATATGCCGTTTAGAATCCTGATGAAACTTTCAGAGATACTGTTCAGATCAGACAAAGTAAGTTTGCATTCATCGAGTTGTCCATCGGTAAGAACATGTCTTATTCTTTCCTTGACAAGAGCCCTTATTCTTGAGGGTGTCGGGTTTGTCAGAATACGTGAGGAGGCTTCCACTACGTCACCGAGTAAAACAAGACCGGCTTCCCTTGTTTGAGGTTTTGGCCCTGAATACCTGAAATCACTTTCCGGTATTGACCGAATAGAAGAATTACTGTCCTTCTTTGCCTTTTCATAAAAATAGCTTACAAGACCTGTTCCATGGTGTTCCTTTATGATGTCCACGATTGGTTTTCCAAGCTTATATTTATTGGCCAGTTCACAACCGTTTTTCACATGTGAAATAATGATCAAACTGCTCATTTTGGGTGAGAGTTTATCATGTTTGTTTTCCCCGTTTCGCTGGTTTTCTATAAAGTAAGAGGATTTTTTCATCTTACCTATGTCGTGATAGTAAGCGCCTACCTTAGCTAAGAGTGAGTTTGCGCCGATGGCCTCGGCGGCCGCTTCCACCATTGATGCCACTATTATACTGTGGTGATACGTTCCCGGCGCCTCGATAATCATCTGTTGAAATACGGGTTGATTGAGGTTGGCAAGTTCAAGAAGCTTTATGTCTGTGGTGTAGCCAAAGAGGCTTTCGAAAAGCGGGGCAATCCCTGCCACAATTATTCCTGAAACCATACCACCGATGATTCCCATGGCGAGTTTTATAAGTGTGTCCGCCGAGAATGTGTTGCCGGTGAGTAGGGCGAGACACGTAATAACAATAACGTTAATCATGCCAACCAGCAAACCGGCCTTAATAAATACGGTACGCTGCTTGCAGTGGACCAGATAGTTAATTGCTATTACACTTCCAAGAAATGAGAAGATAAAGAAGGCAATTTTTTCATTAAAGAGAAATGTTGCGAGATACGAAGAAAAAACAGAAAAAATGATCGCAACGCTCCTGCTGAGATGAACCGTTACGAGCATGGCACCCACCGTAAAGGGTATGGCATAAAGACCTGCGTCGGCGGGAATAAAGGTGAAAACACGGGTTATCGATTCAGATGTGAAGATCCCCGCCTTTATCAGGAGAATCTGGAGAATTAACGTTGTTCCCAGAAACAAGATATCCACGTTCGTTTTTTCAAGGTTTATTAGCCGGTTTTTTGAAATATAATAGAATGTTATGGAAAGGATCATAATTATGAGGAACATTCCTAAAAAAGCGGAATATTCTATGAGCCTTTTCCCTTTACGTATTTTGAAAAAGGCTTCAAGCTTCTCCAGGACGGCAGGAGTGATTTTTTCTCCTTCGCGAATAATCATTTCATTTTTCTGTACCTTGGAGTACACGTGTTTTACATTGTCTAAGGTAGTCTGTTTTCTTTTTTCTGTTTCATTTTTGTTGAAGGTGATGTTTGGCCGGATCAGCCTTTGCGTTAATGAAACAACGGCTTTTTTAACTTCAGCATTTTCATTACCGAGGTCTATCCTTGACTGTTTTTGCAGTAGTGCTCCAGCTTCTTTTATATTTAAGATCGAAGAGAGGTCTTTTATTTCTTTTTCGTTTTGGGTCTTTACATTTCTGACAGTAATACCGGTATCTTTCTCCCTTTTTGAAGGGATATCCTGGCCTATCAGGTTGTTATTGTAAGTGGAATAGATAAGCTTCACAATGTTATTGCATATTTCGAATGAAAAATTGTACTTGCTGAGAGTGTTAAATTCGCTGGCGGTAAGAACTGTCCCCAGTGTTTCGTCAAATTCTTTTTTAGCTTTTTTTAAAGTGGCCTGTTTGTCTTCGTGAAATTTTTTTTCATCGGCCTCGTAGTAATTTTCTTCCATCGATGTAAATGCTTTCGCTATATTCATGCCGAGAGCCAGGGGGATATCTCTGTCATAGTCATAGACAGGTTTCATATTTTCAATCGCTTCTATTTTTTTCTGTTCGGTCGAAGCCCTGTCTTCAACCAGGAAGTCACGGTCAGCCCTTACGTTTTTGGTGGCGATAGAAGCGACTTTATATGTTGGATGTATGAAATGAATATGGGGTGTGAGGAGTAGGGAGAGAGTCAAACTAATACAGATTGCAGTTGCCCATCTCTGAAACAGAATGTTTCTGGCGAATCTGGGCATAAGCCCTGTTTGAGCCGCACTGCTTTTTGCCTTTGTTAAAAGTTCGCTCGCAAGTATCTTCATATAAATAAGAAAGTTTCTAAAGTTATGATTTCTCTTTCCTTCGATCCAGATTGTTATAAGCGCGTATGATATCCTGGACAAGAGAATGTCTAACTACGTCAACTTCAGAGAAGTAAACAAATTTAATATTTTCTGTTTCCCCCAAAATACTTTCAGCTTCTTTTAATCCCGATATCTTATCAGGTGGGAGGTCTGTTTGAGTTACGTCTCCTGTTATCACGGCCTTCGAGCCAAAACCCATTCTGGTCAAAAACATCTTCATCTGTTCCGAGGTCGTATTTTGTGCCTCGTCGAGAATTATAAAGGATTCATTCAGGGTTCTTCCTCTCATGAAGGCAAGAGGCGCGACCTCTATTATTCCCTTGTTTATCAAGGTTGATGCTCTGTCAAAATCCACCATGTCATAGAGCGCATCGTAGAGTGGTCTGAGATATGGATTGACCTTTTCGGAAAGATCACCTGGAAGGAAACCGAGTTTTTCGCCGGCCTCCAGCGCCGGTCTTGTCAGTACGATACGGTTAATCTTATTTTCAAGAAGTAGCGCTACTGCCATGGCCATGGCGAGATAAGTTTTACCCGTTCCTGCGGGACCGATACTAAAGACCATGTCATATTTTCTCATCGAGTCAATGTAAAGTTTCTGGGCAATACTTTTTGGAGAAATAACCCTTTTGTTCGCTGATATGAAGACTGTGTCTAAAAATATTTTCTCAATGTTTATTGAACCGTTTCGGGAAAGTATTCTATGGGCATAGTCGATATCGGAGTTATATACGGGATATCCTTTTTTGATGAGGGAATAAAGCTGAACAAGGAGTTTTTCAACGATACTGATTCCTATAACATCTCCAGATATTGAGATATTATTTCCTCTGACGTGAAGTTTTACCTTTTCTAATCTTTCTATTCGCTTAATATTTTCGTCGCGTTCCCCGAGCAATACTTTAATTGCGGCATTATCCGGGAAACTCAACTTTTTAACTGAGCTGTCTTCAGGCTGTGATTTCAAAAATTCCAACCTTCTATATAAAAGTTCCGAGTTCAAAGTTCTTAGTCAACGGTTGTCGGTCACCAGTTCACCGTAAACTGTGATATAACTTTCATACTTCGTTGTGGCCTAAAGGCCATGTGGGTTTTTACGGGTGGAATGCTACCATTGTAAATCTCCGATTGCAACCCCATTCTCACTCTTGACTCTTAAGCCTTTGTTATTCTTGAAGAAACAGGTATGCATATACTTTTGCATTTCCGACCATATTTGAAATCAGACAGTTTTCATTTGGTTGATGCGCGGTCTGCCCTAATTTTGACCATACCGCTACGGGAAAATGTTTCTTACGAAATAAGGCCGCGACAGTTCCGCCACCTATTCCCCCGGGAGATGCATCAACGCCGTATACATCGGAAACGGCCTTCTGAAGGGATGTTACAACGGGTGCGTCATGGGGAGTTGGAGGAGGAGCCTTGGCTTGCTGAACGACGGTAATTTCGATTGATACCTCGAATTCTTTCTCTATCTCATCAGCCATCGTTCTCGTTTCGGATATTATATCCTTTAATTTATATTCCGGAAGGGTCCTGCTGTCTACATAGAAAACATCCTCACCCGGGATTGTATTAATATTGGGTACATTGGCGTCTTTTCTGGTTGGTTCGAAGGTGCTTGTCGGAGGCTGATAAAGAGGATCTGATTTGCCAAAGATATTATGAAGGTTATTGAGTTTTACAACAAGATGAGATGCCGCCGAAAAGGCGTTTTTTCCGAAAGATGGTCTGCTTGCATGGCACTGCTTACCTGTTGTTTTAAAACGAAGCCAAAGTAAGCTTTTTTCGGCAACCTCTATGATGCTTCCTTCTTTATTTCCGAAATCCGGAACCACGATTATATCGGTTTTCTTGAAGATAGCCTTTTTGTTTTTAAGCAGGTATTCGAGACCGAATTTGCTGGCGGTTTCTTCATCAGCTACGAAAGCCAATCCTATTTCATTTTCAGGTGTTATGCCCTCGTCGATAAAAGCCTTGGCCGCGAATAATGACGCTACCAGGTCCTGCTGGTTATCTTCGGTTCCCCTGCCGAATATTCTTCCTTCTTTAACATATCCTTTATACGGATCCGATTCCCAGAGCTTGGTTTCTCCCGGAGGCACAACATCTGTGTGAGTCAGTATCCAGACTGTTTTCCCCCGTTTTTTCCCCGGTATCGTGGTGATTATATTGGGTCGAATACCTGATGGAACCCTTTTGTCCGGGGCGTTGTATTCCCTGATATCGCTGAAACCAAGATCATTGAGACGGCTGACGAGAAACTTTGCCTTTTCGTATTCCCCATTTCCCCCATTATCTGGAGCAATGGCCGGAATAGCTGTGAGCTCAATCTGCATCCGGATCATGTCATCGGTGTATAAATCTATTCTGTTTGCTATCCGCTTAAACCCCTCAGTGTCCATCGTGTCTGTCCTCTATTTTGCGTACATTTCCAAAAGTGGAAAGGGGTTTATCAAAATTTTTTTCATTCCCGACGACGATTATGGTTGACTTGTCGCGGAAAAGGTATTTTTTAGCGACCCTTTTTAAATCTTCAAAAGTTACTTTTTCTATTTTAGCCGTGTAAGTTTTCAGAAAATCCTCAGGCAGTTTATTATATTTGATCATCATCTGCTGAATTGCTATTTGATCCGTGGAGTTAAAAGTAAAGATGAATTTGTTGTTAATGGATTTTTTTGCCCATAGAAGTTCGCTTTCGGTCACCCGGTTGCTTCCGACGTCATCAATGATTGACATGATGAGGGACAAAACTTCTGCTGTGGAGGAGGATTTTGTTATGGCATAGGCTCCCAAAACCCCATATTTGCTCCTGCCATTATAAAAACTTCCGGTACTGTAAGCAAGCCCCAAATTGTTTCTTACCTCAAGAATAATGCGTGACCGGAATCCTCCGCTGCCAAGAATAAAATCAAGGACAGTAAATGGGTAAAAATCTGGATGATTCTTTCCAGGTGTCAGATATCCCATAATAATGATTGATTGAGGGACATTTTTATATACGTAATTGATTGATTCGTCTTGTTTAAATTGTGGAGGAGGCATCTCTTCGATTTCCCTTCTTTTATCCCATGCCCCGAAAAATGAATTTATCTTTGCTACCGCTTCATCTCTGGTTATATCGCCGGCTACGGCCATCATTATATTTTTCGGGTAATAGAATTTGTCATGAAATTTAACCAGATCGTCTCTTCCAATTTTCTTGACTGATTCCATGGAGGGTAATCTTCCCCTGGTGTTTCCCCTGTATATTAGTCTTTTAAATTCCCTGAACGCCACCTTTTGAGGCTCGTCCAGTATTCTTCTTAAGTTTTCGATCTTTAAATCTTTTGCCGTTTTGAGTTTTTTATTATCAAAGATTGGATTCATGATGATGTCGGCGAAGATGTTGAGTCCCTCATCAAGGTCTTTTTGGAGGACTGAAAGATTGGCTGATACTGACTCCATACCGGTTGAAACGGTAATTGAACCGGCAAAGAACTCCAGCTCTTCGTCAATTTCACCGCCTGTTCTTTTTTTGGTTCCGCCCGTTCTCATCACGCATCCCGTGATTTCGGCGAGACCCTCTTTTCCTTGCGGGTCGTAGATCGAACCGGTTCTGATGACTGCCGATATATTTATGAGAGGAACCTCGTGATCCTCGAGAATATAAACGATTATACCGTTTTTAAGTTCAACCATTTCGGCCTCCGGCGGCGCAAATGTCAGCGGTGGATATTTGATATCATCCGGGTTTATGGTCGGAGTAGATTCGGCTGAACAGACGCCTGAAACGAGTGCAACAAGGAATATCAGCGCGGGTAAGGAGCGTATTATTTTTATTATTGTACAAGTTGCTATGCGGAATGTTTTTTTCACTATTTTTTCCTTTTTAAAACGGCAACCGTCCGATTATCTCGAGTCAGGTATTTTTGTGCCGCTTTCATGATATCCTTAGGGGTAATTTTTTCTACGATGTCGATATGTCGGGTTATGTATCGAAAATCACCGGCGACCGCTTGAAAATATGACAACCTGCTGGCAAGTCCCGAGTTGGAATTGAGGCTCCTTATAATATTTGCCTTCAGTTGATTTTTAATCTTTTCAAGCTCCCTTTCGGTGACCGGCTCCTCTTTCAGTTTTTCGAGCTCTCTGTAGATGGCGTCCTCAAGTTCACCCGTCGTGTGTGGATATCTCGGTGTCGCGAATATTGTAAAGAGATTCGGAAACCGTGCACCGGGAATGCCGTTTGCTGTGTTGACGCTTTCGGCGATACCCTTCTCTTCAACAAGCACTTTGAAAAGCCTTGATGTTCTTCCACTTGAAAGTAGCAAATCGATGACATCAAAAACATAATCATCGAATGAAGGCAATGTGGGTTTGTGATACCCTATTGTAAGGCGGGGATTCGCGTCGTGTGCCAGTTCAACTCTCCTTTCCCCTTTCTGCTCGGATTCTTCTGTTATGTGCGAAGGGGGAAGCTTCCGGCCTGGTATTTTTCCGAAGTATTTTTTTATAATATTAATGGTTTCATCAGGCAATATATCTCCAACTATGGCTATTACGGTGTTATTTGGGGCGTAGTAATATCTGAAAAATTCCTTTGTGTAATCGATGTTTAAAAATTGCATATCGAAAGCCCAGCCGAGAACAGGTCTTCTGTACGGATGCGCTGTGAAGGCCGAAGCAAGAAACTGTTCCATAAGCAATCTGGCCGGGATGGATTCTGTGGTCTGTTTTCTCTCTTCTATAACCACGTCCCGTTCAGTGTAAAATTCCCTGAAGACGGGATTTGTCATCCTGTCGGATTCAATCCTTGCCCAGAGTTCAAGCTTGTTGGAAGGAAGGCTTACGTGATATGTCGTGAGATCCTGGCCGGTTGAAGCGTTCAGATTAATTCCTCCATTTTCCGTGTAGAGTCTCGCGATTTCGTTTTCCACGATCCATTTTTTTCTTCTTTTCTGTAAAATCTCTAATTGCTGTTTCAGTTTTTCCAGTTTTTTTTTGTCGGCAGTGTCCCCCTTCAACCTTTCACTATCAAAGGTATTTCCTAATGCTGTTATTTCATCGAGGATTGGTTTTTCTTTTTTGAAGTTTTTTGTTCCCATAGACGTTGTTCCTTTGAACATCATGTGTTCCAGGAGATGGGCGGTGCCTGTCCGGCCGCTTATTTCATCAACGGCGCCTGCCTTATGTGTTAAGTAAAACGAGACCGTCGGAGCGAGATGTCTTTCAAGCATCAGCACCTTCAGGCCGTTTTCGAGAGAAAATTCCCTCACATTTTTTTCGAGGTCGTAGCCGGACGCAGTTGCTTTTAGGTTTAAAAACATTAAAATAATAAGCATGAATAAAACCGGCTTATTTACATTTGTCTTTTTAAATATTGTCATTGTCTTCGTCCACATTTTTTGTTCTCAGACGGGCAAAGATTCTTACAGCAGGGTAAAGCACTCCGACAGCGCTTATCATAATTATCAGGTTTGATGCAAAAAAACAGATAATAAATTGGTGGGGGTTGTTTAAACGGTAAGTTGAAATGAGAAGATCAATCCCGAACATAAGGAAAAATACTGAAAGAATTCCTATTAAAAGCTGTTTGCCCCACCATAACATTGTCTTTGACCGCCCGAGATTTTTTACGGAATTTATTGAACTGAAAAACGAGCGAATTGTTTTTCGTATTAATCCGTTCCCCGCAGCAAGCTGCGGGGAGGCTCAAATTTTCTTAATGTTAATCGGTTTACCCGTATCGTGCAAGAGTTAAATGTTGACACTGACATTTCAGTTCCCTATACTCTTTTTCGGTGAAGGTGTAAGATGATTCAATCTATAATAAAGACCAAAATCGTATGTACTATCGGTCCGTCAAGTGAATCGCCGGAAATCATTCGGAAATTAATTAAAAATGGCATGAGTGTGGCCAGATTAAATTTTTCTCATGGAAGATTGATCGAGCATAAGAAAAAAATTCGTATTATCAGAAATGTTTCCGATGAACTTGGCAGACCCGTCGCCATATTACAGGATCTTGCGGGGCCGAAAATAAGGGTAGGGGATATTCCTGACCCAGGCGTGAGACTTGAGGCGGGAGAGACGTTTATCCTGACCGCACAGAACATAGAAGGTACGAGTAAACGGGTATCGGTATCCTATCCGGACATCTGCGAAGCAGTGAAGAAAGGGGATACGATATTGCTTGCCGACGGTTTTATGGAACTGAAGGTTTTAGGCGTTAAGGACTCCGAGGTTGAGTGCAAGGTAATTACGGGAGGCGTCCTGACCTCGCATAAGGGGATAAATTTGCCGACCGGGACAATTCAAGCTCCTTCCATTACTGACAAGGACCGTAAAGACCTCCTTTTTGGTTTGAGAAACGGGGTCGATTATGTAGCCCTATCATTTGTCAGAACTGTGGGCGATATTCTGAAAGTTAAAAAAATCGTTCAGCAGGAAGGAAAGGATACACCTGTCATTGCGAAAATTGAAAAACATGAGGCTGTTGAAAACATTGAGGAAATTATGAAAGCTTCTGATGGTGTTATGGTAGCGCGCGGTGATCTTGGTGTGGAAATCCCTCTTGAGCAGGTGCCCGGTATTCAGAAAATGCTGATTCGGCGTGCAAATACCCTGGGTAAACCGGTTATAACTGCAACCCAAATGCTTGGGTCAATGGTTTCTTCTCCCCGTCCCACGAGGGCTGAGGCCACAGATGTGGCTAACGCGGTCCTGGATGGGACCGACGCGGTCATGCTTTCCGAGGAAACGGCCATGGGACGATATCCTGTGGAGGCCGTCCGGTTTATGGCTCGCATAATTGGGAGCGCGGAAGAGAACTATCCTCATGATCGATATTTACGGTTGATACCGGAAAAGGATATTTCAGATTCTGTCGCTCACGCTTCCTGCGGCTTGATGGACCACCTTGATGCCTCTGCTATTGTAGCGCCCACTCAATCGGGCAAGACGGCCGAACATATTTCCAGATTCAGACCTAAAAGATCAATTATCGCGCTCTCACCTAATCTGCTGACGGTGAGGCGGCTATCTCTTTTTTGGGGATGTCTTCCCCGTCTGGTGACGGATACAAAGGATACGGACGATATGATCGAGAAGGTTGCTTTCACGGCTCTTAATACGGGTTATGTGTCAAAAGGCGATCTGGTAATTATAACCGCGGGGCATCCGGTGTGGGTGGCCGGAACCACCAATATGGTTCGGGTAAAAAGACTTTAGCTTTAGAAGCTTTACAGCAGAGAGCTTTGAAAAATATAATTCTTCGTTGCTCAAAACATTTTTTCGACGGTTCTAAATCTCGCTTCACTGCAAATCCAAAACTCGCTCTTCGAGCTCAGACATTGGATTTGCGGTCGTTACGCTGCGATTTGAACCGTTACCGAAAAAATCTTGATTCGCACTCAGAATCATATTCCCCAAACTTTGCTCAGCCATCGGCCCGTGGTTTCCGGCCTGTTCGGGTAACAGGCCCCACTTATGTAACAGTTCTGGCGAGCACCTTCAATTCCCTGTACATTTCATAGGTTAACTTTTCTCCCTGGCATGGGAGAATGGAATTGTTATGGTAAAGGGGTTCTTCACTGATGTTATAAGGGGATTCCTTCACCGATTCTTCCCAGATAGAAATTCCGGGGATAGGAGAAAACTCCGCTATAATCGGCCTTGCCCCGCACGATTTAACAAATCTGATACTCTCACGCACTTCGGAAGCGGTCTGTCCCGGTAAACCGCAAAGAAGATATATCCCGATATCCCGGGATCGATAACCCGCTCTTTTTAATTGAATTACGGCATCTCTCAATTCTTCGTTGGTGATCTTTCCGCCCGTCTCCATCTGCCTTTTTATATTTGAAGTTTCGAGACCGAAGCGGATTGTTTTAAATCCTGTACGGAACATCAAATTGCTGATTTCTTCAGTAATTTCCCTCAGATGGAGACCATTGGGACAATGAAAGCTGCACACAAGCCTTCTTTTTACTATCTCTTTTAACATGATGACAGCTCTTTCATCGGAACCGACAAGAAGTGCATCGTCATAAAAAGAGAAGTTTGTAATGCCATAGTTTTTATTCCAGTGCTCTATTTCGTCGACAACCTTTATGGGGTCTCTTTTTCTGAAGCCGCTGTTCAGAATATGGGACGCGCAGTAAGTGCACCTGTAAGGGCATCCTTTTGAGGTAAGAATAGGAACATGATTTTTGTCCGGCATAAGATCGAAGGCAGGATAAGGGTAGGAATCAAGGTCATTAACATTTACAGTTAACCGGAGATCATGATCAAAAATATCTTTCAAGAGGGCGGGAATGCTCACTTCACCTTCGCCGGTTAATGTAAAGTCCGCGCCGGAATTTTCAGACGCGTGTGACGTGCAGAGAGAAACATAGTTTCCTCCCAGAACGATTGGTATACCCGGAAGGGTTTCGCGTATGATCTGTATTGCCTCAAAAACTCCGGGATACCAGTAAGTCATCATGGAAGTGATAAATATCAGGTCAGGCCTTCTTGTTTTGAGTAATTCTTTTGTGAATATTCGGGGGGTTATACCATATCTGTTATATCTTTTTGGTATGTCTCTAAGCGGTTCGGGTTTCTGTATGCTTTCCTTCGGGTATTTGCCGTCGCCCCAGGGTTTTCTCTTAGGTGGTTTTATGTGGTTTTCATGCTTCATTTCCGGATGTGCCGGATTCAGACAGTCAACAACATGTACGTCATGTCCGTTTTTTCTAAGTAACCCGGCTATGTAAAGAAGGCCAAGCGGTTTTATCCAAAAGTCATAAGCGGCAAAGTCGTATATCCAGGGATTGATTAAAAGAAAAAATTTCTTCATGATGTAAATCTATTATATTGAACTGAATAGCGAGCTAACAAGAAATATTTTGTATTAAAAATCGAAGACTTCCCGCGATAAGTTACGGAAAGATTCAAAAATTTTACTTAACCGAGCTTGCAATCTATACTTGACTTTTAGGATTTTTATGTTAGTTTTAATCAATTATTTTGTCTACCTTTATTTGAAGGAGTTAAAATGGCAGGAAGTGACTACACCCTCCTCATTATTCCCCGGAAGAAAAGTTCGGTTAAGAAAGTAAATATTTCAGGTTTTTTAGTCAAATTGGTCTCCTTTTTAGTTGTTGCTGTTTTTTTATCTGCCGCATATTTTTCATATGATTATATAATGATTAAAAAGGAAGTGGTTGAACTTGCCGGGTTAAAGCGGTTGACTCTGGTTCAAAAGGAACAGATAGATTTATTAGTAGGCAAGATCGACGAATTTGACAAAAAAATGGTGGATCTCCAGCAATTTGATAAAAAGATAAGGATCATGACCAATCTTGAAAGATGTCCTGGTAATGATCAGGTCCTTGGAGTGGGTGGACCGATACCCGAGGAGAACAATACAGGTTCTCAGGAAATTCTTATAGGAAATATTCGCAAGAACATCGATAAACTTCTGGAAGATGCCACATCCCGGGAAAAGAGCTTTAAAGAATTATTAGAATTCTTGGAGAAACAGAAATCCGTACTTGCTTCTACCCCATCTATCTGGCCGGTTATGGGTTGGGTAACTTCGGAATTCGGGTATAGAATTTCCGCGTTTACAGGAAAGAGAGAGTTTCACAGAGGGATAGACATTGCAGCGAGATTGGGAAAAGAAATAGTAGCGCCGGCTGACGGTATTGTGGCGGATGTGGGTAAAAAACCTGGTATGGGAAATATGGTAAAAATAGACCACAGGAACGGGATAACTACCTGCTATGGTCATCTCATGAAAGTTGCTGTCAAAAAAGGGAAGAGGATTAAGAGGGAAGATGTTATAGGTTATATCGGCAACTCCGGGCGGAGCACGGGGCCGCATCTTCATTATGGCGTTTTTCTTAACGGGGTTCCTGTGAATCCCAGGAGGTATCTATTTTAATATTTCAGTCTTTCGATAACAAAACTTCCAAGCTTATACATTATTCCGGTATTTTATTGCCGGTTTTTTTTTGAAAAAGGATATTTATGTTAGGTTCAATATTGAGAAAAGTCGTCGGGAGTAAGAACGATAGAGAATTGAAAAGATTATCTTTGATTCTGGAGGATATAAATGACCTTGAACCTTCTATAAAGGCTCTTAGCGATTCCGAACTTCGAGCAAAAACGGGATACTTTAAAGAGAATCTTGAAAAGGGAGCGGGTCTTGATGATATCTTGGTAGAAGCCTTTGCCGTTGTCAGAGAGGCGGCGAGAAGAACATTGATGATGAGACCGTTTGACGTTCAGGTAATCGGTGGACTTGTCCTGTATGAGGGAAAGATTTCAGAGATGAAAACCGGAGAAGGAAAGACTTTGGCCGCAACTATGCCCGTATATCTGAATGCTCTGACAGGCCGTGGCGTCCATGTTATTACTGTTAATGATTACTTGGCCAGGAGGGATGCCGAATGGATGGGGCCTGTCTATAAACTTCTCGGTCTCTCCGTGGGGGTTATTATTCATGGCATGAATGATGATGAGAGGAGAGCCGCGTATAATTCGGATATTACCTACGGTACTAATAATGAATTCGGGTTCGATTATCTTAGGGATAACATGAAGTTCAGTCTCGAAGATTATGTGCAGAGAGAATTTCATTACGCAATCGTTGATGAGGTGGACAGTATATTAATTGATGAAGCAAGGACACCGCTTATAATATCCGGCCCCTCTGAGGATTCTACCGACCTGTATTACAGGATCAATCAGATGATTCCCAGGCTTAAAAAGGAGAGGGATTACACAATAGATGAAAAGAGCAGAACAGTTGTCCTGACCGAGGATGGAGTGGCAAATGCTGAGAAATATCTCAAAGTTCAGAACCTCTATGAACCGAGAAACATTGAGATACTGCACCATGTTAACCAGGCCCTGAAAGCCCATACCCTTTTTAAAAAAGATGTCGATTACCTTGTGAGGGATGGAGAAGTCCTTATCGTTGATGAATTTACGGGTAGAGTCATGCCTGGGAGAAGATACAGTGACGGCCTCCATCAGGCCCTGGAGGCGAAGGAAAGGGTCAAGATAGAAGGTGAAAATCAGACGCTCGCATCGATTACCTTTCAGAATTATTTCAGGATGTACGAAAAATTGGCCGGTATGACCGGCACGGCGGACACTGAGGCTGCTGAGTTCAAGGAGATATATAATCTGGAAGTTATTGTTACTCCTACCAATATGCCGATGATAAGGGTTGACCATGCCGATGTTATTTATAAGACGGAAAAGGAAAAGTTTGATGCCGTTATAGGAGAAATAAAAGAATTAAACCAAATTGGCAGGCCGGTTTTGGTCGGGACGATATCTATTGAAAAGTCAGAGCTTTTGGGTAAGTACTTGACGAGAGCGGGAATAAAACACCACGTACTCAACGCGAAAAATCATGAAAAAGAAGCCGAAATAATTGCTCAGGCCGGTCAACCGAAGGCCGTGACTATATCTACCAGTATGGCTGGAAGAGGGACCGACATAAAATTGGGGGAAGGAATTGCCGAGCTCGGCGGACTTCACATACTGGGAACTGAGAGGCATGAAAGCCGGCGTATCGATAATCAGCTCAGAGGGCGATCAGGAAGGCAGGGTGACGGAGGATCTTCAAGATTTTATCTTTCTCTGGAGGACGATCTTCTGCGCATATTCGGCGCTGAGCGAATTTCATCCGTGATGGACAAAATCGGCATTGAGGAAGGACAGCCGATTGAGCATAATCTTATTTCAAAAGCAATTGAAAACGCGCAGAAAAAGGTTGAGGGGCAGAATTTTGATATCCGAAAGCACCTACTTGAATATGATGATGTTATGAATAGACAGAGGGAAGTCATATATGATCAGCGTAAGAACATCCTGAAGGGTGAGGAGCTGTGGTCGAATATTGATAATATGCTGGATGAACTCGTTGGTGATATCCTGGATGAGTATATTGATGAAAAACTTCATCCGGAAGAGTGGAATCTCAAGGGTCTTGACGAAAGAATTTACAAACAATTTTCTTTAAAATTTAACTTCAGCGAGTCGGATCGTGACGATATTAACAGAGAAACCGTTGAGGAAAAGATAATTTCAGGGGTCAGGGATTTGCTTCGTGATAAGGAAAAAAACTTCGGCGAGTCGATCATGGATTATCTCATGAAGGTTATAATGCTCCAGTCGGTGGACACGCATTGGAAGGATCACTTGCTGGGGATGGATCACCTTAAAGAAGGCATCGGCTTAAGAGGATACGGGCAGAAAGATCCCAAAAGAGAATATCAGATGGAAGGGTATGATATGTTCAGCGATATGGTCTACCGGATTAAAGAAGATACCCTTGAAAAATTGTGTATGGTTCAGATTCAGAGAGAAGAAGAAATAGAACGTATGCGTGAGCCGTCGACTGATAAATATATCTTAAGTCGCGGGGATGATACAGGTGTGTCAAAGACCGTTAAAAGAGAAAGTGAAAAGATTGGAAGAAACTCTCCCTGTCCTTGCGGCAGCGGAAAGAAATATAAAAAATGTTGTGGAAAGTGATAGATAGCAGTAAGCAGTAGGCAGTAAGCAGCAAGATTTAGTTAAAAGTGTAAAGAGAACTAAAGTGCCTGAAGGTGACACTCTCGTAAAAAGTCCTTTTCCTTCGCTCAGAACCATTTTGGGGATGCTGTTATTGCTCGGCTAAAAATCTAAAACTCGTGCTTACGCACTCAAACAATTAGATTTTCTTAACGCCGGTCACTACCAGCATCTTTTTCCCAAAATGCTTCGATTTGCTCTAAAAAAACTTTTCACGAGTATGCCAAAGTTGACTGCGCTGACGGTGCGTACATTAACTTTAGCTCACTTTAGGCACTTCAAACTTTAGTCACTTTTTGTGATGTGGCTTTGCCGCAATAGAGGTTTTTATGAATCTGGACAATAAAGACTTAAGAGTTCCCGGATTTCTTGCGAATGGAATTGACGTTGGAATCAAGGACGATGGCGGTAAAGACCTTGCCTTGATCTTTTCAGAAGTTCCGGCGGTAGCGGCAGGGGTATTTACTAAAAATCTCTTTAAAGCGGCTCCCGTTATTCTGGATATGGAGAGGATCAAAAAGGGGGTTGCTCAGGCTATTATTGCTAACAGCGGCAACGCGAATGCCGCCACAGGGGACAGGGGATATGAAGACGCCCTCACCATGTCGGAAGCTGTTTCCGGGCAATTGAATATTGAGGATGACTTGGTCTTGGTAGCTTCTACGGGAATTATCGGCCGTCCCTTCCCGATAAAGAAAATTAAGGATGGGGTTGACAGGTTGGTTAAAGGATTGAGTCCCGAAAGAATTTTAAGTGCCGAGGAAGCAATCATGACAACCGATACATTTCCCAAGATTGAATATCGTAAGGGGCGGATCGACTCAAAAGAAATTACCATCTGCGGAATAGCCAAAGGGGCTGGAATGATAGAACCCAATATGGCCACCACTCTTTCATTTATACTGACGGATGCAAATATAGGTAAGAGTTGCCTTAAATCTCTTTTCAAACAGGCGGTAGATTGCAGTTTCAATTCTATTACGGTTGATGGATGCATGAGCACGAATGACACAGCCATAATACTTGCCAATGGTGTTGCCGGAAATAAACAGATTGCCGGGGCGTCAAAGAATCTGACGGTTTTTAAAGAAATGCTTTTTGATTTAATGGTTGGTTTATCTAAGTCTGTCGTCAGGGATGGTGAAGGGGCGACAAAATTGATCGAAATTGTGGTTGACGGCGCAAAAACAATTCAGGATGCTAAGAAAATCGCATATGGTATTGCTAACTCTAATCTGGTAAAGACGGCATTTTTCGGGCAAGATCCCAACTGGGGAAGAATTGTATCCGCCATAGGTGCATCCGGTGTAGAGTTGCCAACCGGTAAAATGGAACTAAGTATCGGGGGAATTCCCGCTTTTGCCGATGGGAAGGGGTCGGGGATTGGTGAAAAGAGTCTGATAAAAATAATGGAAGATAATCATATCAGGATAGTCGTTAAACTGGCCATGGGCAGTAAGTCCTTTCGTATATATACTGCTGATCTTTCGTATGATTATGTTAAAATCAATGCGCACTACCGAACATGAAATCAGTTTCAATTTTAAAGTTTTCAGTTTTCTTCGCTCAGAACCATTTTGGGGATGCTGTTATTGCCCGGCTTAAAATCTAAAACTCGCGCTAATGAACTCAAACAGTCAGATTTTCTTGACGCCTGTCACTACCAGCATCTTTTCCCAAAAATGCTTAGATGACTTGCGTGATTCTTCGAATGCGCTTTGAAAAGATTTTTTACGAACTTGTCTAAGTTTAAAGTTGACGACTTTAAAAAGTATAAATAGCATGTCGTTATGGTAAGCTTAAACTTGAAACCGATATTGGTGGGTTTTTCCCCTTGATAATATGTAATGTTTATGTTATCTGCCACCAACGTATTACACACACCCTCTGATTGTTTGAGTGTTGCTTTTTAAAAAGTTCTCGGACAAGAAGACGGGGGTGGAGGAAAAGAGACTTTTGAAAAAGGTCTTGAAAAAACAATTAAAAGGAGTTTTTATATTATGGGAAATGTTTCAATGAAGCAGTTGCTTGAATCAGGGGTTCATTTTGGTCATCAGACAAATAAATGGAATCCTAAAATGAAGCCCTACATATTCGGGGCGAGGAATGGTATTTATATAATCGATCTTCAACAGACTGTAGAAATGTTTAAGATTGCTTATAACGTCGTTGTTGATCTGGTTGCTGAAGGTGGAGAAATTCTATTTGTCTGTACGAAGAGACAAGGCCAGGAATCGGTCAGGGAAGAAGCGGAAAGATGCGGGATGCCGTATGTCAACCAGAGGTGGCTGGGAGGAATGCTCACCAACTTTAATACCATCAAGAGGAGTGTTGACAGATTAAATACTCTGGATAAGATGTTTGAGGATGAAAGTTTAAGCGCCTTTCTTAAGAAAGAGGTGCTGAAACTTCAAAAAGAACGGGATAAGCTTGAAAAAGTTCTGGGCAGCGTAAGAAATATGGAAGGACCGCCTAAAGGAATTTTTATTGTTGATCCCAAGAAAGAACATATTGCGGTAAACGAGGCAAAAAGATTAAAGATTCCGATAGTTGCCATAGTTGATACAAATTGTAATCCCGACGAGATAGATTATATTATTCCGGGGAACGATGACGCAATAAGGGCCATAAAATTATTTTCTTCAAAGATTGCGGATGCTGTAATTGAAGGCAAGAAAAAGTTTGAAGAGCGTTTACAGGCGGAAAGTGACAAGGAATTGACGGAAGAGATTAAAGAAGAATATGCTTTGGAGGAAGATGTTCCGGAGAGTGTTGAAACTAAAGATGAAGGCCTTGATATAGAAGAGCCTGCTGTAACTGATATTGATGAGACTTTAAGTGAGGAAATTTTGAAGGAGGAGTAAAATTGGGTATCTCAGCATCTATGGTAAAGGAATTGAGAGTAAAAACCGGCACGGGTATGATGGATTGCAAAAAAGCGTTGACCGAATGTGACGGTGACTTTGAAAAGGCGATTGAATATTTAAGGAAAAAAGGTATGTCGGCGGCTGCCAAAAGGTCTTCAAAGGCGGCCAAGGATGGAGTCGTTGCTTCTTATATTCATATGGGAGGGAGGATAGGCGTAATGGTCGAGATTAATTGCGAGACGGACTTTGTTGCCAAGACGGAGGCTTTCCAGATACTTGCAAAAGATGTCGCCATGCATATTGCCGCCGCAAATCCTATTTATTTAAATCCGGAAAGTATACCTGAAAATATATTGGATAAAGAAAAAGAGATTTATAAAAGTCAGGCGTTAGCTGAAGGAAAACCGGAAAAAATAATTGATAGAATAATCGAAGGCAAACTTAAAAAGTACTACGAAGACGTCTGTCTTTTAGAACAAAAATTTGTCAAAGATACTGATATCAGCGTGGGAACACTTGTTAAGGAGATGATTGCCAAGACCGGTGAAAATATTATAGTTAGAAGATTTGCCAGGTTCCAGCTGGGTGAGGAAGTATAGCAATCATTCAGATATTAGAGCCTTTATTCTCAACAACTGCGTTTTGTTGTCCAGATGTTGTTGCCAGTTCAAATAGCAAGCTTTAGACATTTTGAAGGTTGCGGTTTTAGGGGTTAAATGGATAAACCGGTTTATAAAAAGGTTCTTCTGAAATTAAGCGGGGAAGCTCTCATGGGCGAGGGTTCCTCTGGGATCAGTTCCGATGTTGTCGGATTTATTGCGGAAGAAATTAAAGAAGTTGTAAACCTGGGTGTTCAGTTGGGAGTTGTTGTTGGCGGAGGAAATATATTTCGCGGAGCAAAATCAGATATCATGGGTATAGACAGAACGTCTGCGGACTATATGGGTATGATTGGCACGGTAATAAACAGCCTTGCTTTGCAGAGCGCCCTCGAAAATATCGGAGTTCAAACAAGGGTTCAATCCGCAATTGAGATGAAAGAAGTCGCAGAACCTTATATAAAAAGGAGGGCAGTGCGGCATTTAGAGAAGGGCAGGGTGGTAATATTTGCTGCCGGGACAGGAAATCCTTATTTTACAACGGATACTGCGGCATCGCTTAGGGCTGTGGAAATACAGGCCGATGTTATACTGAAGGCTACCAAAGTGGACGGGATATACGACAGGGACCCCGTTGCAGTTGACGACGCAAAGATGTTTAGCAAAATAACTTACTTGGAAGTCCTGAACAGAAACCTTAAAGTGATGGATTCGACCGCTGTAGCGCTCTGCAGGGACAACAATCTTCCTATTGTGGTATTTAATTTTAGGAAGAAAGGAAATATCAAGAACGTGGTTGTGGGACGGTCAATAGGAACAGTAGTGGAGGGTTGAGAAATGAAGGACCTGATTTTGGATGAGTTAAGGGATAATATGGAAGAAGGGATAGAATCTTTTGGAAAATCCTTGAGCAAAGTCAGAACGGGAAGAGCCTCTCTTTCTCTCCTTGATGGAATTAAAGTCGATTACTATGGAACACCGACACCTATAAATCAGATGGCTACACTTTCCACTCCTGAAAGCCGCCTTATCTTGATTTCTCCCTGGGATAAAAATGCGATAGGATACATTGAAAAGGCTATACAAAAATCTGATCTTGGATTGATGCCGAGTAACGACGGGAATGTTATACGTATAACCATTCCTCCCCTTACGGAAGAGAGCAGGAAAGAGCTTGTAAAAGTTGTAAAAAAAATGGCCGAGGAGAGCAGGATAAGATTGAGAAATGTGAGAAGGGATGCGAACAATCAATTGAAAACCCTGAAAAAAGACAGTGAAATATCAGAAGACGATTTGTACACATATCAGGATGAAGTACAGAAAGTTACCGATGAATATATGAAGAAGATAGACGCCGTTTTTACTGCCAAAGAGAAGGAAATCATGGAGATATAAATCACACAGATAAGTGCAGAGGCACAAAATACAAAAGGGACAAAATTATAGTTTCCCTTCCAGTTTCGCTTTTCATCCTTATTCTATCCTTTATCATCTTTATCATTGTTATTAACCTTTCCTGAAACTTTTTTTGCTTCGTGCGCGATTTTTACAAAGGTGAACATGGAAACAATTGACGGCAAAAAACTTCCTCGACACATAGCCATCATTATGGACGGCAATGGAAGATGGGCTAAAATAAATTCTATGTCAAGAATGGACGGGCATAAGAAAGGTGCCGATTCGGTAAGGGATATCGTAGAGGCCTGCCGGGAAATAGGTATAGGTTATCTTACTCTTTATGCCTTTTCTACCGAGAATTGGCTTCGCCCCGCCGTTGAAGTGCGGGCGTTAATGAACTTGCTTGAAAAATTTCTCCGTTCAGAACTTCAGAAGATGCTTGAAAATGACATAAAATTGATGACCATAGGTAATACCGAGATGCTTCCCGGGAAAGTAAGGAAAATTCTTAGGGAAACGATTGAAAAAACCTCCGGCAATAAGGGGATGATACTCAATTTAGCCCTGAGTTACGGTGGCCGAGATGAAATAGTTGAGGCGGTGAAGAAGATATTACAAGATAGCAAGTCCGGTAATTTAACAGATATGGACATTAGCAAGGATGTGTTTTCAGATTACCTGTATACAGCCGGTATGCCGGAGCCGGATTTGCTTATCAGAACAGGTGAAGAACGTAGATTAAGCAATTTCCTCCTGTGGCAGATGGCTTATACGGAATTTTATTTTACGGATGTTCTATGGCCGGATTTCCGCAGAGAAAATCTCATTGAAGCCATTGCGGATTACCAGGAGAGGGAAAGAAGATTCGGTAAAACGAGCGAACAGTTGTTGTAAGTATTAAACCATTACCTTTCAGTAATAGTCGGACATTATTCTTCGAATTACTTCGTTCCACGTAACTTGTTGCGGAGAGATTCAATATGGTGAATTCTCATATCAAGCGATGGATTACAGGAATCATAACACTGCCTGCCATATTTGCCGTTATCGTTTATGGTTCAGAGATGGTATTTGCGGTACTTATTGTATTGCTTGTACTGGGAGCTGTAGCAGAGTACAACAATATGGTTTTTACGAAAGGGTTATACTGGGAAAAGGGTGAAGGTCTGGTAATAGGCGTGTTGATACCCCTTGCGGCATATCTCGGAGGCATTCACCTTGAGCTTGCCGTAATAACATTTTCCTTAATTATAACATTTCTTATTTACCTCTTGAGGTTTAAAGGCGGTTCAATAAGCATAGGCGTTCCAGGTAAGGTTGTGTTCGGTTTTATGTACATTCCGCTGATGATGTCGCATCTAATACTCATGCGAGGCTTGGAAGAGGGTATATTATGGATATTCTTTACTCTGGTTCTCGCATTTTCAGGTGATATATCGGCTTTTTACGTGGGAAGGTCTATTGGTAAAAGAAAATTGTTGCCGGATGTCAGCTCTGGAAAAACAGTTGAGGGAGCGATAGGTCTTTTGGGCGGAAGTATCGCAGGATGTGTTATATTTAAACTATTGTTTTTTCCTGCTCTTTCTCTTGTTCACGCGATATTGCTGGGTCTTATAGGGAGTGCCCTGGGACAGTTGGGAGATCTGTGTGAATCTACAATTAAGAGAACCTCAGGTGTGAAGGATTCCGGGTTTTTACTGCCGGGACATGGTGGGATATTAGATCGGGTGGACTGTCTTCTCTTTATAATTCCTTTTGTTTATTATTATAAAATATTCGTAATTAAATGAAAAATATATCAATTCTCGGGTCAACAGGTTCCATTGGTGTAAACACACTTGATGTGATAGGCAGCAACCCTTCCGTGTTTAAAGTCGTAGCTCTCTCGGCCGGCAGCAATATCACCCTTTTAAAAAAACAAATCGAAAAATTCAGGCCCAAAGTAGTTTCGGTTATAGACGATAATTGCGCTTGCCGGCTTAAGGAAATGCTTGACTTTCCTTCCGGAATAAAGGTTCTTTGCGGGGTTGATGGATACAGGGAAATTGCTTCTGTTAAAGAAGCGGATATGGTGGTTTCAGCTATAGTTGGAGCGGCAGGGCTTCTTCCGACTATGGAGGCGATTTACGCGGGTAAAAATATAGCTCTTGCCAATAAAGAAACCATGGTTATGGCCGGAAGTCTCGTTGTTGAAAAGGCCGCATCGAAGGGAATAGTGATATTGCCTGTTGACAGTGAGCACAATGCCGTTTTTCAATGCCTGGCAGGCAACAGTCAGGAGGACATAAAAAGAATTATTCTTACAGCATCCGGGGGGCCTTTTCTTAACGTGTCCGGGGAAGAACTTCCGAAAGTCAAGCTTGCCGATGCTCTGAAACATCCCCGATGGGAGATGGGGAAAAAAATTACTATAGATTCCGCGTCGATGATGAATAAGGGACTTGAAGTTATCGAAGCAAAATGGTTCTTTGGCGTTGATATTGATAAAATTGATGTATATATTCATCCTCAAAGCGTGATCCATTCCATGGTGGAATTTATAGATGGTTCTGTTATCGCTCAATTGGGTGTTGCTGATATGAGAGGTCCGATATCCTATGCGCTTTCTTATCCGGAAAGACTTTCGAGAACGAACAGTCCACTGTTGGATCTTCTGAAGGTTGGGACGCTGGAATTGCTTTCTCCCGATTTTGAAAAGTTTCCCAATCTGAGACTTGCTTATCTTGCCGGAACAAAGGGAGGGACAATGCCGGCAGTGCTTAATGCTTCAAATGAAGTGGCTGTTGAAGCATTTATTGCGGAGAAAATAAGGTTTGTGGATATATCTGAAGTGGTGCGAAAAACCCTTTCCTTGCATCGGAGGAAAGAGATTTTGTCTATGGAAGATGTTTTGGAGGCAGACAGATGGGCACGGGAAGAGGCGACTAAAATAGTAAATACTTTAAAGGAACAGGCAATTGGTTAGTATAAATATAATATCAGTAATAATACTTCTGGGAATATTAGTCTTTGTTCATGAGCTCGGTCATTTTCTCATGGCCAAGTGGGCAGGGGTTGGTGTGTTAAAGTTTTCTCTCGGATTTGGCCCAAAGCTGGTTGGGAAAAAGATCGGAGAAACGGAATATATTATTTCAATGATACCTCTCGGCGGCTATGTGAAACTTTTAGGAGAGTCGCCGGATGATCAATTATCGGAGGATGATGAAAAAAGATCTTTCCTGAGACAGCATGTATTGAAAAGGATAGGGATCGTTGCGGCGGGACCAATCTTCAATTTCCTTTTTGCCATAATGGTGTTCGCCATCGTTTACATGATCGGAGTCCCGGTTCTCACCGCGGAAGTCGGTGATGTTCAAAAAGGATCTCCCGCTTTTCAAGCAGGGATAAAAGGGGGAGACGTCATATTGGCGATTAACGGTGAAGAGGTCTCGCACTGGGGTGAGCTTGCCGGTGTTATTGCTAATAGTAAGGGACGAGAACTGGAAATAAGGGTAGAAAGAAATAATAAGATAAAGGATCTTGAATTAAAGGCAGAACCGGTAAAATCAAAAAATATTTTTGGTGAGGAGATTGATTCATATAAAATAGGGATAAAGGCTTCTTCGCATACCATGATTGAACGGTTAAATCCTTTCAGTGCGTTGTGGGCCGGAATTGAACAGACGTGGTATATCACAAAAATTACATTGATTAGTATTGTGAAAATGGTTGAAGGTAAACTTTCGGCCAAAACACTGGGCGGACCCATACTGATAGCGCAAATGGCAGGCGCGCGCGCGCAGGAAGGAATGATTTCCTTTATATTTTTTATGGCTTTGCTAAGTATAAATCTTGGAATAATCAATCTTTTTCCCGTTCCCCTTCTTGATGGAGGACATCTTTTTTTCTTCATTATTGAGCTGATATCGGGCAGAGAAGTAAATGTCAAATGGAGAGAAATGGCACAGCAGATAGGATTTGCTCTGTTAGTAATGTTGATGATATTTGTTTTTTATAATGATATTGTGAGGATATTCGGAGAGTAGGCAGGAAGCGGTCGGCTTTAAGTAGAAACGAGAATATTAAGTTCGTGAAGGGTCAATTTGCTCGGAACCATTAACATTTACAAAGAGAGAGCTTTGAAAAATATAATTCTTCGTTGCTCAAAACATTTTTTCGGCCGGGGGCGTATCCCGCAAGGGATCGCAACAGCAAAAAAATATTTTATTAGCCTTCGGTTCATGAATCTTCGATTTCCTTACCGGGGAGCTTCCGCCCAAAGGGCGGAGCTTCACAGTTCTAAATCTCGCT
>CAZZBF010000024.1:0-31128 GCA_964652795.1 uncultured Syntrophales bacterium
GAACCGCTGACCTACTGATTACGAATCAGTTGCTCTACCAACTGAGCTACATCGGCAAACATAACCCTCTTTTTGCCATTTAACAGGACACATTTGGTTATCATAAAGCCACATCCTTTGTCAACACATTTGTTATTTCAAACATACTGCATGTGCAATCTCTCACTCCTTTATCTTGACTTTCAAAAAGGGTTTGATATTATTTGTTAAATCCTCGAACAAGGAGTCCTCATGAACAACCTATTCAAAAAACTGTTGTCAATATCTCCCCTGAAAATCAGCCTTGTTATTGTGCTAATAGCGATCATCTTCTATTTCGTGAATGTTCCTTTCCTTAGATTTATGGAACTAAAATCCCTAGATCTAAGGACTCTTTCCCGGGGTGAGAGATCACCCGCAGGCAATGTTGTAATCGCAACCATTGATGAGAAGAGTTTAAGTGAACTTGGACGATGGCCATGGCCGAGGGCAACAATCGCGAAACTTATTGATACCCTGAAAAAATATGAAGTAAAAGTTGTGGGAATGGATATCGTATTTGCCGAATCTGAGAACACCGATCCGATACTTGCTGAATCTATCAAAAATGCGGGCAATGTCACCCTTGGCTATTTTTTCCACACCACAGAACAGGAAATAGCACACCTGAACAAAGAAGCCGCTCAGAAATGTGCCGACAATATTTCCTACTCAAAATATCAGATAGTACAGTTCACCGGCAACCCGGATGAATCCGTTCTGCCAAATGCATGTGCGGCGGCATCAAACGTTGGACCACTATCCGATGTAGCAGAAAATAGCGGATACTTTAATTGCTTCCCCGACAGTGACGGAACTATACGGTGGTCTCCTCTCGTTATAAAATTCAGAGACGATTTTTATCCCCCCCTTTCCATCTCTGCCCTGCTTCAGTACATGGACTGGCCGATGATTGTCCTGAAAATGGGGGGCTTCGGAGTTGAATCCATACAGATAGAGGATATTGATATCCCGACCGACGAATCGGGCAGAATGTTGATAAATTATCTTGGGCCGGCGAAGACCTTTCCACATTATTCGATTATTGATATAATAAGCAACCGCCTGGATCCCGCACTTTTTAAAGACAAAATCGTTCTGGTGGGCGCTACTGCTACGGGTATTTACGACTTAAGGGTAACTCCTTTCAGCACTACGTATCCGGGAGTCGAAATTCATGCCACCGTGATAGACAATGTACTAAGTCAAAACTTTCTTAAGCGTCCCGGCTGGATCGGGATATTTGACATTACGGCTATTTTGTTCCTCGGCCTTATCCCCGGCATTGTTCTGTCTAGGGTCAGGGGCATCTACGGTGTTTTTTTTAGTCTTTTGTTGCTTGTAACTTATATCCTTCTCAACTGGTTTATCTTTTCCCATTATAACATCTGGCTCAATCTTATCTACCCCGTTATTACGATATTAACCGTCTATCTCGGCATAACGATCTACAAATACATAACCGAAGAGCGGGAGAAGAAAAAGATACGGGGTGCTTTTCAGTATTACCTGAACCCTTCGGTCATCAACGAAGTTTTGAAAGATCCTTCAAAGCTCAAGCTCGGAGGGGAAAAAATGAATCTTACTGTTCTTTTCTCGGATATCCGAGGTTTTACAACCGTTTCTGAGAAACTTTCACCAGAGGAACTCGTCCACCTCCTCAATGAATACCTGACCGCCATGACCGATGTTGTATTCAAATATGACGGTCTTCTCGATAAATATATGGGAGATGCTATTATGGCGGTCTTCGGTGCCCCGCTGCCCCGGGATGATCACCCGGTAAGCGCGTGCAGGTCCGCTCTTGGTATGATGGATGAACTGAGGAAACTTCAAAAGAAATGGGCGGATGAAAACAGGCCTGTGCTTGATATCGGAATCGGTATGAACAGCGGAGCAATGGTAGTCGGTAATATGGGTTCCGATATGAGGTTTGATTATACGGTAATGGGTGATAACGTAAATCTCGGCTCGAGGCTGGAAGGAATCAACAAAGAATACGGAACAAATATCATTGTCAGCGAATACACATACAACAAGGTAAAGGATAAATTTTTATGTCGGGAACTCGACTCCGTCAGAGTCAAGGGGAAGGAGTTTCCTGTGAGGATATATGAACTTTTAAGGGAAAGAAGAGATGTTGAAAATCGGGAAGAATTTGTTAAGCTGTTTGAGGAGGGGCTGGAAAAATACAGACAGGGACAGTGGGATGAGGCCATCGCCTGTTTTAGGAAGGTGTTGTCTGTCCATCAGGGCGATCCCCCCTCTGAGCTGTATATCAAACGGTGCCTAGAGCTTAAAAAATATCCACCTGACGGTAAATGGGACGGGGTTTATATTATGACGAAAAAATAAAGTCTTTAGTTGTAGAATAAACCAGAGTGCCTGAAGTTAAAAATTGCGTTTTCAGCATGGCCTGTTTTAAATTTAACCGCTCCAAAGGTGTGTACATTAACTATGATGTTTTCGTAAAAAGACCTTGTACGAGTATATCAAAGTTGAAAAATGAGCTTTCAGCGCAACCTGTTTCAAACTTGACCGAACCGAAGGCGTGTACACTAACTTTAGTCTCTTTTAGTGTTGCGGCTTTGCCGCTCTCGGAGGATTATATTCAAAATGTCATTAAGAGATGCCCTAAAATACAGAAGCTGGGTCGAGGTTGACCTCGAAAACTTCAGCCATAATCTGAGCGAAATAAAAAAAATTGTTGGCCCTAATGTTAAGCTTCTCCAGGTAGTCAAGGCGGACGCCTATGGTCACGGAGCAATTGAAATTTCCAACATGGCTCTGAAAAACGGTTCTTCCTTTCTCGGAGTTGCCAACGCGGATGAAGGGGTACAATTACGGGTAAGCGGGATAAACGCGCCGATATTGATAATGAGTCCGGCCACCGTTTCGGAAATCCATGAGATACTTAAATACAATTTGACTCCATCGATTTCCGATCTCGGTTTTGCCCGTGAGTTACAAAAAAACTACAGAAAAGCGGACGTCAAGGCCCCAATTCATATAGAAGTGGATACAGGTATGGGTAGGGGAGGAACTACTCATCAAGAGGCTTTCGATATCATTAGAGAAATCATTAACTTTCCCAATATTATAATAGAGGGTATCTTTTCTCATTTCTCGTCAAGTGAAGTTGAAGATGAAGACTATAATCAGATGCAGTGGAAACTATTTAAGGAACTTATCGAAATGCTGGAAAAAAATAATATTTATATTCCCCAAAAACACATTTCCAACAGCGGTGGAATCCTTAACTTTCCACAATTTTGTCTCGATATGGTGCGACCCGGTCTTATGTCTTACGGCATTTACCCTTCCCCGGACACGGAATCAAAAGCAGACCTCGCTCCGGTTATGAGCTTCAAGACAAGTGTGGTGCTTCTGAAAGATTTTCCCACGAATTACAGCATTGGTTACGGGAGAACTTACATTACGGGAAAACCGACCAGGATAGCAACGATTCCTGTCGGATACGGAGACGGTTACGGTTGGATACTCTCGAATCAGGGAGAAGCCCTGATACTTGGAACAAGAGTACCTCTTGTGGGACGTGTCTCCATGGATATGTGCACCATAGATGTAACGGATATACCGGATTGCCGGGTAGGAGACGAGGTCGTACTGATGGGGAAACAGGGAAGCGAATACATCTCGGCCAACGAAATCGCCAAAAAAGCACAGACAATAAGCTATGAAATACTATGCGCGCTGGGCAAGAGGGCTCCCCGGGTATTCGTACATAAGGGGAAAACCGATACCGTAGAACCACGATTAAGGAGAATATACATCCCCGATGAGGAAAAATCCATATCACGCATAGACAATATAATCCGAAACTGTTTCCAGACAAGAGCGCGGGATGAAGAACTGGGCAACGCAATCTACTATGAAATGTTTGAAACACTCTTCGGCAAAAAAGACCGGCAGCTCGAATTGAGGACTGACTTTAAATACGATATAAACGTGACCGACGACGATCTTAAAAAAAACTATTTCACTGTAACAACTCATATAAAATATACCAAAACCCTTAGAAATAACAATTTCATTATCGGGTGTGCCTTAAATAATAAACAGCTCTCCGCTCTTTTTGAAGATGAAAGATGTGAGTACAGATGGCTTCTCAATCGGGGAGAAGATCTATTTAAAGAAAGCGACTTCACTGTTAATCGCGTGCGTGTCGACGGCGAGGACGTCACTATCATCAGAACGGAAGAAACAGACAGGGGATACGAGGTCTGGTGCGGGGGGAACACGTTAAAAAAGAAAGTGAACAAACCGGTTAAGATGGAGATTGAAATTATAACCAAGAAGTTTAAAGGTAACAATATTTTCTCCGTCTATCTCGTTTATCCCACCAGAGGGCTTGAAATATCTTTCAACTACGATGGTGCGCAATTAAAAAACGTAAGAGATGTCAGTTTCTTTGCCGGAAAGCATCCCTATCCTGAAGTGGTTCGAAAGGAAGGAAAATCGACACATGTAAAAATAAGCGATGATGAGTGGATATTTCCGAACAGCGGGGTAACATTCATATGGGATCTATAATAAGTTGTTATGGTAGGATATAAAGTTTGAATTGTCTGGATTTGAGTTTTACGATTGTATTAATCCCATAAGTTACATTGAACGAAAGGTTGCTTTAAATGAGGAAAATGAGAGTCGGTATAATCTTTGGCGGTATGTCCTCGGAAAAGGAGGTTTCCTTAAACAGCGGCAGGAACGTCTATGACAACATTGACAGGGAAAAGTATGAGGGAATACCAATTTTTATGGATGATGCCGCAAGGTTATGGATACTCCCCTGGCAGCTTATCTCTCAAAACACAACCACTGATATCTCGGAACAGCTTGAAACAAAGGCAAGAAGGATACCCTACGAGGAACTTAAAGGTGAAATTGATTTCGCTTTCATCTCTCTGCATGGAAAATACGGAGACGACGGATGTATCCAGGGTCTTCTTGAGCTTCTGTGTATCCCTTACACGGGACCGGGAGTGTTAGCTTCGGCTCTCGGAATGGACAAGTATATACAACAGAAAATCCTTAAGTTTTACGGCATCGGCGTTCCCGAAAGCATGATAATCCGAGAGAACGAGTGGTGCAAAAACAAAGAAAGCGTTGAAAAAAAACTGATAAACAGATTTGGCCTGCCTTTTGTCACAAAACCAACAAGGGAAGGATCGAGTATAGGTGTAACAATAATCAATGATTCGAGTTCCCTTGAGAGGGGAATGACCGAAGCCCTCAAATGGGATACCGTCGTTCTTATAGAAGAGTACCTCGACGGTATAGAATTTTCGTGTATCATTCTGGAAGAGAATGATAAGCTTATTCCTTTGGCGCTCACGGAGATTCATCCCCAAAGCGAATTCTACACATATGATGACAAATATATGCCCGGTAGATGCAGAAAGTTCACGCCACCTAAAAATATTTTAGCCGACGTTGCGGAACAGATAAAAGAGGAAACAGTCCGGGCTTTCAATGCATTAGGATTCAAGTCTTATGGCAGGATTGACGGATTCGTTGTAAAAGACGGTCGGGTGCTTATCACAGACCCGAATTCATCGTCCGGTATGGCACCTTCTTCATTTTTTTTCGAACAGGCAGCCTGTGCCGGTATGCTCCCCCCTATGATAATATCAAGGCTTATTGAAAATTCTCTCAAAATTCATAAAGAAAAAAAAGGGGCTTTGCAGGGATAAAAGTTCATACTTTACAAAACAACTAAATAACATTATAGTCTTGCGTAACTAACGCATTGGAAAGATAATGGACATCAAAAACAATAATAAATTACGAGTTGGAATCATCATGGGGGGGATGTCTTCGGAAAAGGAAGTTTCCCTGGAAAGCGGCAGGAATATCTTCAGTAAGATAAATCGTGAAAAGTACGATCCTCTCCCTGTTTTTATGGACAGCCGGGGTAGCTTCTGGGAGATACCGGTAAAGTTGCTGATGCGGAACAGTACCAGCGACATAGAAGTAGACCTTAAAGAGGAAGCAATCCCAATCCCTTATGAAGAGTTGAAAGAGCGTGTGGACTTCGTGTATGTGGGTCTTCATGGAAAATATGGAGAGGACGGATGTTTACAAGGTCTGCTGGAACTTTTGAAAATTCCCTACACCGGCTGCGGCGTACTCGGTTCCGCTCTTGGTATAGACAAATATACCGCAAGAAACGTTCTGGAAATGAACGGTATAGATGTACCTAATACTATACCGGTGACCAGAAGAAAATGGGATAAAGAAGATCGGAATAGGATTCTCGAACAAATTGCGGAAGAGATAGGCTTCCCCTGTGTGGTTAAACCTACAAGGGAAGGATGCAGCACCTCCGTCAAAAAGGTGATGTCAATAGAAGGAATTCCTGACGCTCTTATTTCTGCCTTCGAATGGGACAACACGGTACTGGTTGAAGAATTTATAGACGGAACCGAAGTTACATGCGGGGTTATAGGAAATGATGAGCCTATCCCCCTTACACCTTCAGAAACTATTCCTACGGAAGATATCCTGTCCTTAGAAGACAAATTCCTCTATGGCCAGGGTGAAAATAAGACCCCCGCCAGACTTCCCGAAGAAACATTGCAAGAAATACAGAAGGTTGCCGTGGATACATATCGTGCTCTTGGGTTGAAGGTGTACGCAAGGATTGACATGTTTGTAAGAAAGGATGGAAAGGTGGCGGTTCTCGAGCCCAATACTCTGCCCGGCATGACTCCTTCGACAGTGCTCTTTCATCAGGCAGCCGCTTCCGGAATAGATCAGTCGGGCCTGATTGACCGGGTCATTCAACTATCACTGAATGCTCATAAAAATAAGAGAGGGCCTTTATAAATATACGGCGCAACACTAAGAACAAAAAAATGAAGATTGAAAATTTCTTGGCCTCTGACCCTTAGTCCTAATTGGTAATTTATGAATAAAGCCTCGACCGCCATCGATAATCTGGGAAGATCAGTCCTGCAAAATGTTGAGGAGATGGGGAAACTTCTGCTCCTTTTCATTTCGGTTTTGAGCTGGATGATCCGGCCCCCTCTAAAACTTCGGAACATTTTCAAACAGATGGAGTTTGTCGGCGTTAAATCAATCTTTGTTGTTGTCTTGACCGGTACCTTTACGGGTATGGTTATGGCCCTCCAAGGGTATCATGGTTTTAGAATGTTCAGCGCGGAGAGTCTGGTTGGTTCCACGGTAGCTCTCGGCATGACCAGAGAACTCGGACCGGTTCTCACGTCTCTTATGGTAACGGCCCGGGCCGGTTCCGCCATGGCCGCGGAGCTGGGAACCATGCGAGTGACCGAACAGATCGATGCCCTCTACGTTATGGCGGCAAATCCCGTCAAGCATCTCATCGTTCCAAGAGTTATCGCGGGGGTTATTATGGTTCCCGTTTTAACCATAGTGTCGGACTTCGTGGGAATACTGGGAGGATATTTTGTGGGCGTTGTTCTTTTGAATATTAATTCCGGTATCTTTGTCAAAAATATTACCAGGTACGTTGAACTGGACGATATTTATAACGGATTGATCAAGGCGGCTGTTTTTGGCCTGATCCTGTCTCTGATCGGCTGTTACAAGGGGTTCAATACCAGCGGGGGTGCGGAAGGCGTTGGCAAAGCAACAACAGAAGCGGTTGTGTTGGCTTCGATAACTATACTGATAAGCGATTATTTTCTCACCGCAATTATGTTTTGATATGGCAAGTATAATAGAAATTGTTGATATTCATAAATCTTTCGGAGAGCAAAAGGTTCTCGACGGTGTTAATCTTGATATCGAAGAGGGGAAAACAACGGTGATCATCGGTAGGAGCGGAGGAGGAAAAAGCGTTCTCCTCAAGCACATCATAAGACTCCTTAAACCGGACAGCGGCCAAGTCTTAATAAACGGTACCGATATTACTACGCTCAATGACAAGGATCTTAATGAAATGAGAAAGATGTTCGGAATGCTCTTCCAGGAAAGTGCTCTTTTCGACTCGATGAATGTGGGAGAGAACGTGGCATTTCCCCTTAGAGAACAGACCAAGATGAAGGATGATGAGATAAAAAAAATCGTTGCGGATAGGCTCAGGGCGGTGGGACTTACCGGCATCGAGAATAAGATGCCTTCCGAGTTGAGCGGCGGTATGAGAAAAAGGGTGGGACTGGCTAGGGCAATCGCTATGCACCCTCAGATGGTTCTCTTTGATGAGCCCACGACAGGTCTTGATCCGATCATGACCGAAGCGATAAATGACTTGATCATTGACACCCAGAAAAATTTCAACCTGACAAGCATCGTCATCAGCCACGACGTCGAATCGATCTTCAAAATCGGTCATAAAATAGCAATGTTGCATGAAGGAAAAATAGTGGAATACGGGACACCCGAAGAGATCAGAAATTCAAATAATCCGGTACTGGAGCAATTTCTTTCAGGAAATACCGTAGGGCCGATCAAGGTGATATAAACTTAGAGGGAAAAAGTAAACAATAATGTTTCATTCTATTGCTTTACCCCTTAACTCCTAACGCGGAGGCATAAGATGTTGTCGATTAGTTCAGAAGCAAAGGTTGGTTTGTTCGTTCTGGTGGGATTAATCATACTGGGATACATGTCATTCAGGGTGGGAGAATATGGCTTCGGCTTAAAAAAAGGATATCTTGTAGACGTTGTGTTTGACAACGCAGCAGGCCTGGAGAAGGATGCCTCGGTCCAGATCGCCGGTGTAGAAGTAGGAAGGGTTGACACGATTAGACTCAAAGATGGGAAGGCCCTCGTCACCATGCGGATACTTCCTGAGGTCAAGCTGGAGAAAGATGCGGTGGCAGCTATTAAAACTCACGGCATCCTGGGAGAAAAGTACATAGAAATTATTCCGGGAACAAAAGGTGAAGTTTTTCTCGCGGAGGGAGAAGAAATCACACATGTGCAACGTCAGGCCGATATCGACAGACTTTTGACACAGCTCGGTTCGATAGCCGATGACGTAAAGGTCGTAACCACATCTCTGAGCAGAGTACTGGGAGGAGAAGAGGGAGAAGAGTCTCTCAGAAGTATCGTCAGAAATACCAGAGAGCTCACCGAAAGCCTGAACAAGGTCGTGAGACAAAATGACGAAAAATTCTCCCAGATGATCTCAGGCCTGAGGGATGCCTCCATACAGATGGAGAAAACTTTCTCCTCTCTCAGCGAAATAACCGATGGGATAAATAAAGGGAAAGGGACGATTGGACGTCTTGTCAAAGATGATTCCACTATTGACAAGCTTAATAAAACCCTCGCCTCTCTTGAGGAAATTTCCGATAAGATCAATAAGGGTAAGGGAACAATCGGTAAACTGATTCATGATGAGGAAACGGTTGATAATCTTAATGAAACTCTGTCCGGTATCAACAGGTATGTGACCAAGGCGGAACAGTTCAGGACATTCTTAAGCTACCGTGGTGAGTATCTCTTTGATAAAAGTGACGCAAAGAGTTATCTCGAACTTAAGATTCAGCCCAAGGAGGATAAGTTTTACATTCTCGGGCTCGTAACCGATCCGAGGGGAAGAAGAACTGTCAGGGATACCACGACTGGCGGGACAACTACCCGCACGGAAGAATGGGAAAAAAATGAGCTTCTCTTTAATGTAGAGATCGGAAAGAGATGGAAAGACCTTGTTCTCAGGGGAGGTCTGCTCGAATCTACCGGTGGTGTGGGAATAGATTACTTTGCATTTAATGACGATCTCAAGTTCACCTTCGAGGCATTCGATTTTGATACAGATAGAGACCCGCATCTCAAGACCTTTGCCGAATACAGGCTTTTCAAACATCTGTATCTCTCGGCAGGGTGGGATGACTTTCTCAGTGACGAGGGGAACGAATCACCATTCGTCGGATTCTCAATACGGTTCGAAGATGAAGACCTCAAATATCTTCTGACGAGTGCACCGATTCCCAAGGATTAATCCTCAAGTACTCTCTATCCGCCACAGCGTGAACATTGCCACAAAATATGAGATGATACCTTCCTTTAGCCCGTTTCAGGCTGTCAGCCTAAACGGAACAATATTGATAGACCTTTGAATTTCTGGAAAATTTGGTTTTTAAAGTTTTCAATGAACAGACAATGAATACTATCGCCGTTCGAACAATCCTTCCAATATTGCTATTAATCGGGACAGGTTATATGTCACGGAAGATGGATATCCTAAAGGCCGGAGACGAGCGGGTACTCAACGCCTTTGTCTATTATTTTGCCCTCCCGGCTTTATTCTTTATTAATATGTCTGAGTTGCGATTTACTCAAGCAACCTACGTATTTGCCGCTGCTGCCTTCGTTCCTGTTTTCGCGGTAGTTGCAATTTACATGTTGCTTTACTGGATATTCAGATTTTCGCGCGACAGGCTTTATCTTCTGATTACATGTACTGTCTTTGGAAGCCACGCCTTCTTCGGAATTCCCTTTATCGTTTTTGCTTTTCCCACAATTCAGGGCGAACAGCTTGCAATACTCTCCGCCTCTTCCATTTCTATCGTGGGGGTATCAATTTCCCTGACCGTTCTCGAGTTTTATAAGCTTGGAAGCGTCAGAATATGGGAAGGAATCAAGCAGGTTTCAAAGAGGCTTTCGAAAAATCCCTTGATTCTTTCGATATTTTTGGGGTTTCTCTTCTCGCTGTTTCACGTTGAGATGCCTCATGCCTTTTCAACTTTTCTACACATGCTGGGAAAAACGACTGCAACCGTGGCGATCTTTATGCTTGGTGTCTTTCTTTACGGAAGGACATATACAAAGATAGGGGAAGCTTTCAGACTCAGCCTGCTGAGGATAATAGTGTTACCGGTTATCGGGCTTATAACTACAAGGATGTTTGGGCTTTATGATATTGAAAGATCGGTTCTGGTGCTCATGTATAGTATGCCTTTGGCGCTCTCTATGATTATACTCAGTGAACGATACAACTTCCACGTAGAAACCATTGCTTCCGTAATTATGATTTCTTCTCTTGCGGCAGGGCTATATTTAAACATCTGGCTTATGATTCTGCAATGAACAGAAGGCCACCATCCCGACAGGTTTAAATTTATTGACACAGGTAAAAAAATGTATATATTAGCCCGGTGGAGAGTAGATATCTATGTATTTTAATACTTCACAAATAGTCCTGACAAACAGAATGTTTGATCGTGCCGAAAAATTGGCCTCGACTTATTTCCGTTTGAGCCACGGGGAGATCAAGGCTCACAGGTATGAGGTCAAGACCCTGGAACACCTTGAAAAACATGAAATTAACGACACGGCATTTGCCCACCTCTGCAGGTACCACTGTTATAAGAATGGGAATATAAGTGATCCTGACAAGTTCCAGTTTTTCAGAGTCTGTCTTCAGGATAACAGGATCCTTGATGCGGTTGAGAGAGCTAATTCTTTTATCAAACTGCTCCCTCTCATGTTATACATAGCCACCCACGAACTGGTTCATGTAATAAGGTTTAACAATGGGTCCAGTAATTTTGATGCGCCACTGGAAGAGAAGATCAAAGAAGAAAAAAAAGTGCATTATATTACCCGTAATATACTAAAGTCCAGCGCAGACTCGGATCTGCGTCTCGTTATCGATTGTTTTCGTGATCAATATAACATAGGGGATATTTTCAACTGACAGGAAGCGCACCTGCAAGTCCTGCCCTAGGGGGGCTTCACGTTTGTAAGCCGATGAATATGAAACTCGTGTGGAGGTTTTTATAGAATGCCAATTTACGAATATCAATGTAAAAAGTGTGGTAAGAAATTTGATGTTTTTCAGAAAATCACAGACCCGGAGGTTACCGTCTGTGGCTCCTGCCATGGCCCCGTTAAAAAGTTAGTTTCTCTTTCCACTTTTCACCTGAAAGGCGCGGGGTGGTATGTAACTGATTACGGCGGGAAGAAAGCACCTGCCGGTGATAGCAGCAAAGAAGACACTCACACTTCTTCTACGCCAAGTGAATCCGATACGGCGAAATCAGCTTCCAAAACGGATAGTAAGGACTGAAGTCCTTTCATACAGCAAATAAAACGAGGTGGCCCACATCTTAAGTGAAGGCCACCTCGTTTCATTTGTTCAATTTCTATATGTCAAGATTAGATACTTGCAACGCGTTTTCGTATATAAAGTCTCTCCTCGGCTCTACCTGATCGCCCATCAGCTTTGTAAAGATTTCATCTGCAACAACCGCATCCTCCACTTTTACCTGCAGGAGTGTCCTCTTTTCCGGGTCCATAGTTGTCGTCCACAGCTGTTCGGGATTCATCTCGCCCAATCCCTTATAACGCTGAATGGACATCCCCCTTTTCCCGCTATTTAACACACATTCCACGAGAGAAGTCATGCTATCAATCTGTTCATGTGGTTTGTCGTCCGATTCTTTTGCCGCCAACAGGTACGGCGCTTCTCCAAGATAGCTCAACTGGTTTAGAAGTTCTCTCGCCCTGGCAAATTTAGGTACACTGAAGATATCTTTATCATGATATACTTTAATGAAACGACCGTTTTCCGCCACGTTAAAAAATAATTTATACCCACCATGCTCCTCATCCATCTCAGCCCAGTAATCAGCTATTTTATCTTTCCCCATGGCCATACTGATCCTTTTTCCGACCTTAACAAGTGTTTCTTCATGCATGAAAACGTCTTCGTTAAAAGCCGGGTCTCCCGCCAGTAGTCTAACTATTTCTTTGTTTTTTCCTTCATTCTCAAACTTTCTCAATATAGCATCCAGCTTTATCCCCTTTTTGATCAACCCATACAGACGGTTTCCTGTTAAATTGCTTCCGTCACCCAGTATAACCTGCACTTTGTTGACACCATTATCCAGGATATAGTTTTCCATTTCCTCATCAGTATTAATATATTTTTCTTCACTCTTATTCGATATTCTAAAGAGCGGAGGTTGTGCGATATATAAATACCCCCTTTCTACCAGCTCTCTCATCTGTCTGAAAAAGAATGTCAAAAGAAGTGTCCTGATATGAGACCCGTCGACGTCGGCATCTGTCATAATAATTACTTTATGATACCTGAGCTTGCCGATGTCGTAATCTTCTTCACCTATGCCCATCCCAAGAGCTGTAATTATTACCTTAATTTCCTCATTGTTAAGCATCTTGTCAAATCGTGCTTTTTCAACGTTTAAAAGTTTTCCTCTCAGGGGCAGTATGGCCTGGTTTTTTCTGTCTCGGCCCTGTTTAGCCGATCCACCAGCCGAATCTCCCTCGACAATATAAAGTTCACTTCCTGCGGGATTCCTCTCCTGGCAGTCTGCCAGTTTTCCGGGAAGTGAACTAATCTCAAGCGCCGTCTTTCTTCTGGTAAGTTCCCTTGCTTTTCGAGCCGCTTCCCTTGCCCGTGAAGCCTCGACTGCTTTATTAACAATTTGTTTCGCAACAACCGGATTCTCCTCCAGGTAATGTCCCATCTTCTCATATACGACACCTTCCACCAAACCCTTAACATCACTGTTGCCCAGCTTTGTCTTTGTCTGCCCCTCAAACTGGGGCTGACTCAACTTTACGCTAATTACGCACGCAAGTCCTTCACGAATATCCTCACCTTTCAAAGCTTCTTTTCCGGATTTTAAAAGGTTATTGTTAATCACATAATTATTAATCACTCTGGTAAGGGCTGACCTGAATCCAATCAGGTGTGTTCCGCCTTCTGTAGTATTGATACTATTAGCGAAAGAAAAGATGTTCTCCGTATAAGTATCATTATACTGTATGGCAACCTCAACTTGACAATCTTCCTTAGAACCATTTATGAAAATAGGTTTTTTATGAAGAGTCTTTCTGTGTCTGTTTATGTACTCAACAAAGGAAACGATTCCACCTTTATACAAAAATTCAGCGTTTTTATCGGTTCTTTCATCCTTCAGGTTAATCTTGACACCCTTATTTAAAAAAGCCAATTCCCGTAATCTGTTAGTAAGAATCTCAAAACTGAATTCTACATCTTCAAATATTTCTATGTCAGGTTGAAAGGTAACTTTCGTGCCTCTTCTCTTTGTATGGCCCACTTCTTCGAGAGGGTGTACCGGCACACCCTTTTTGTAAGACTGTCTATATACTCGGCCATCCCGTCGCACCTCCAGCTCCAGATACTCTGACAAAGCATTCACAACAGAAACTCCAACACCGTGAAGACCACCCGATATCTTATAATCATCACTGGAAAATTTCGCGCCTGAGTGCAACTTTGTCATTACGACTTCCGCAGCCGAGATTTTCTCGGTTTTATGCATATCCACGGGAATCCCCCTGCCGTTATCATCTACCGTAACACTATTATCTACCCTGATCTTAATATCGATTTTATCGCAAAAGCCGGCGGAGGCCTCATCAATACTATTGTCTACTACCTCATAAACAAGATGGTGAAGACCATCCTTTCCGGTACTTCCTATATACATAGCGGGCCTTTTCCTAACGGCCTCCAGGCCCTCCAGTACTTTGATGCTATCTGCACGATAAGTATTCTCTATCATTCTTAAACCAAAATTCTCCCCATTAACCTTTACATTTTAAGCGGCATAATTATACATAGATACCCTTCATTACCCGCTTCACTGATAACCCCCGGTCTGAGTCCGGGCCTCATATCAAACAATATACGATCTCCGCCAATCACTTGGACTGCATCGATTAAATAACCAACATTGTAAACCACTTCAATCTCTTCACCTTTGTATGAAATATCTATTTCCTCGTTTGCCTCTCCGATATCAGGATTTGTTGAATTTAGAATCATCTTATTTTCTATGACTCTGATCTTTACGCCGCTGTACTTCTCGCTCGACATAACACTCATTCGTCTAAGAGAGTGTAAAAATTGTTCTTTGTCCAACTGAACCGAATTTCCTTTATCGGTTGGCATCACCTTTTTATACTCCGGGTACTCTGAATCCACCAGGCTAATTCTCAAAACCGTATCATCTTTTTTAAGAACACATTTTCCTTTTTTAACTCCAACCTCTATGTATTCACTCCCATTATCAACTAACTTTTTAACCTCGCTAATTCCTTTCCTGGGTAAAATAATCCCTCCGCTTATATCTATAAAATCACCATCCTCTTCATTAAAAGTGACAAGAGACAATCTGTGCCCATCAGTCGTAACCATTCTCATCAGATAACCCTTAACCTTCTTTTCTGTTTCCAAAAAGGCACCGTTTAGATGACTCCTCATCTCTTCTTTCGACATCGCAAAAAAAGTCTTATCAATCATTTCACCAATCATATCACTCTTAACTTTAAAGAAAGTCATCCCTTCATCGCCCAACACCTCTACTTCCGGAAAATCATCCGCCGAAATACCGGGAATATTATATATAACCTTTCCACACGTTATATTTACCCAATTATTTTCGCCCTTTTTAAAACTTATAATATCCCCCTGAATTTCCCTTATCATTTCAAAGGTTTTTCTGGCTGAAAGCGTTATGACGCCATCAGATATAATCTCCGCATCATAGTACGAAACCAATCCTATTTCTCTATCAGTAGCAGCAACTTTTATTTTTCCTTCTTCAGTTTTTATCAGTACATTGTTTAAAATAGGTGTTGTCGTTTTTCTTTCCACAATACCAAGAGTCTTTTGTATTCCCTCCAAAAATAATAACCTTTTTATGTTAAATTGCATTTTATCACCTTTTTCCCGGTTTAATATAGAAAGTTTCTTTAATATATATACATATAATAATAGTAGTAAGGTCCGTTGATATGTGAATAAATAGTTTTACTAAATCATTCCAAGTACTTTTATTACATCGTTCCTGTTGATAAAATATGGAGATTTGTTACTAAGTTTTGGTTTGTAGAGAATCTTCTATCTCATTAATTAAAATTTTTATTTTACTATCCTTGTCCATAAGTTTTTTTATCTTATTGTTGGCGTATATGACTGTTGAGTGATCTTTGCCGCCTATTTCCGCTCCTATCTCTGGATAGGATAAGTTGGTAATTTGTCTTGACAGATACATAACAATTTGCCGTGGCAGAATAAATACTTTATTTCTTTTTTGAGATTTAATATCTGATCTTTTAACGTTAAATTTATTGGCGGTTGCCTTAATAATCTCATCAATGGTAATCTCTTTTGCGCCTTCATGACCGAGAAGTTTTTCAAGGACCGCTTTTGTTGTATCCATGTCTATTTTGTTCCCGGTTAGGGACGTGTATGCACCTATTCTTATCAGATACCCTTCAAGTTCTCTTATGTTTGATTCCACCTTTGAAGCGATGTAGTGAGCGATATTATCGGGGATTACGATATTAATTTCCTGTGCCTTCTTCTTAATAATTGCTACCTTTGTTTCTGTTTCCGGTGGCTGGATGTCTGCGATGAGACCCCATTCAAACCTTGAACGTAATCTTTTCTCAAGGTTTGGAATATCTTTTGGAAACTTATCGCTTGTAACAACTATTTGTTTAGCGGAGTCATGTAATCTATTGAACGTGTGGAAAAATTCTTCCTGTGTTCTTTCTTTTCCCGCGATGAATTGAATATCATCAATGAGCAGAGAATCTATATTCCTGAATTTTTCACGGAAGCTCTGCATCTTATCATAACGTATGGCGTTGATAAGTTCATTCATAAACTCCTCGGCCGAGAGGTAAAGTACATGCATGTCATGGTATAGAGAGAGTGTGTGGAGACCGATAGCGTTGAGAAGGTGTGTCTTTCCCAGCCCGACACCGCCGTATATGAACAACGGATTGTAATTCTTTGCTGGTTGCTCAGCGACAGCTATAGATGCGGCATGGGCAAATTGATTACTTGAACCGACGACAAATCTTTCAAAATTGTAGTGAGAATTGAGCGAGGGGAACCCCCTTTTTATATTAATATTAGGCTTGGTTTGTCTTGTCGTTACCCTGGTTTTTTCAACGGTTGTGGCTGTTTTTTCATCCCTTACTGTAAAATTTATATTTACGTCGATTCCCATTACCCCGGAGAGTGAGTCCCTCATGATAGGGAGATAATTCTCGGTTAACCAGTCATTAAAAAATTTATTGGGTACAGAAAGAGCTACATTATTCCCCTCTATAGAGGTAATCCTTATCGGACTTATCCATGTTTCGTAATTCTGTTTACTGATTTTTTCTTTGATAAATTGACAACTTTTTTCCCAGAGAATGTCCATGACCCATTAACCTTATTAACAAATTTACCAACAACTGTTGATAAGTTCTATGTTGATATGCCCGGTAAAGACACAAACAATTCACAAAACCTATATTTAAAATAATAATAGCTACTTACCAAAGCCAATGTCGTCTGCGAAACCAATACTTACCGGCATTTGATTACGGGGTATATAATATGAAAATCGTAAAAACACAAAAGAAATTTTTACGTTTATTTATCTGCTGCTTCTCTTATAAATTCTATCAGCCTGTTTAGCTCTTCCTGGTTCGAAAACTTGATTTCGATAATACCCGCCTTCTTCGACTGTCTGATCTTAATTGCCGTCATCAGTTTAGACGACAGTTCCCTTTCCAGATCAATGATATATCGATCCTTCAGGGACACCTTTTTTTCTTTCGGAACAGTCTTTAGGTTTTTTATAATAAGTTCCGTTTCTCGAACACTTAACTCCTTCTTGAGAATGATTCCGAGTACCCGGACTTGTGCCTCGGTGTTGCTGAGAGCGAGAAGGGCCCTTGCATGGCCGGCGGAAATATTCTTTCGGATGAGGGCGTCCTTTACCGCCGGAGGCAGCTTAAGCAGTCTGACGGAATTGGCAATGGTTGATCTGTCTCTGCCGACTCTGGATGATATTTCTTCTTGAGAAAGGGAAAATGTGTTCATAAGGGTTTGAAAGGCTTCCGCTTCTTCGATCGGATTCAGCTCTTCGCGCTGTAGATTTTCTATAATGGAAATTTCAGCCATTTCACGGTCTTCAGCTTCCCTGATAATCACCGGAACATTACTCAGACCAGCTTCCTGGGCGGCTCTCCAGCGGCGCTCGCCCACAATTATTTCATAGCCGGCGTCTGATTGCCTGACAACTATTGGTTGAATAATTCCATTTTTTTTGATGGAGGAAACAAGTTTTTTATGTTCTTTTCCGCCAAACTCTTTCCGTGCCTGAAATCTGTTAGGAAAAATCTCTTCAATACCGCACATTATAAACTGCGGTTTATCATTTAAGTCGTCAAGGAGGTCCGGGAACATCGCTCCCAGGCCTTTTCCCAGCGAATTTTTTGGTGGCATCTATATCCTCCCGTTGGACAGCATTTCTTTTGCAAGTTCCATATAGGAAATTGCGCCACGCGATCCGATATCATAAAGAATTATCGGCAGACCGTGGCTCGGACATTCAGAGAGCCTGACATTTCTCGGGATAATGGTTTTAAAAACCCTGTTACCGAAATGTTTTCTAACGTCTTCAGCGACCCTGTGGGAAAGTCTGTTTCTAGTGTCAAACATGGTCAAGAGTATTCCGCGGAGAAGAAGAGAGGGATTAAGTTTCGCTTTAATAAGCTTGACCGTTTGAAGTAGATATCCTAGGCCCTCCATCGCGAAATATTCGCACTGCAGAGGAATAATAAGATAATCGGCAGCTACAAGGGAGTTGATTGTCAAGAAACCGAGAGAAGGAGGACAGTCTATAATAATAAACTCGTATGGAACATTCATTGTCCCTAAAAGCTTTTTCAGCCTTTTTTCCCTGTCCGGGAGAGAAACAAACTCAATTTCCACACCTATCAGGTCCCGGTTGGAGGAAATTATGTCGAGAGTAGGGATCTGTGTGCTGACAATAACATCTTTCAGGGAAACCTTACCGGTAAGTGAATGATACAGGTTCTTTTTAGCTATCAATGATTTTTCTATACCCACTCCGTTTGAAGCGTTTCCCTGGGGATCACAATCTATTAGAAGTGTTCTCTTTTCTGTTGCTGCTAATGATGCTGAAAGGTTGATTGCCGTTGTCGTTTTGCCGACACCGCCTTTTTGATTGGCTATACATATAATTTTGCGCATTATTCATCGAAACATTATTGGATTTTTACAGTAAGGAAAGAGATGCTGAAAGCTAACATAAAAAAGAAATTTTTTGAAGGAATATTTTAAAATCGGTCTTTTTTATAGACTATGATATTTCTGTGATTCCCTGTAACAGGAAGCTCGATTTTATGGCATCCGGCATATTCCAGTCCGATTTTTGCGGATATTTCTTTAGCTTGTTCGAGTTCATCCTCGATGTTAAATCCCTTCATGGCAATCAAGATTCCGCCCGGGGAAATGAAATACTCACCAGTTGTGAGAAATTGCGGAAGCTTGAAGGAAGCCCTGGATATTATGACATCAAAGATCCCACGGTATTTTTCATCTCTCATGAGCAGTTCCGCTCTATCGTTAATGACAGTTGTGTTATGGAGCTGAAGCTTACGAACAATATTTTTGAGAAATGAAGTCTTTTTTCGGGAAGAATCGAGAAGCGTCACCCTCAGCCGGTCTTCCGCTATCTTGAGGGGGATTCCCGGAAAACCGGCGCCCGAACCGATATCGAGAAGAGAAGAACTCTTGTTCTGTATAAATTTCAGAGGGGTAAGTGAGTCGATGAAATGTTTTATCGGTATATCAAAATCAGATTTTACAGACACAAGATTAATCTTTGCGTTCCATAAAATAAGTTCCTTGTAATATTCCTCAAAGAGAGCGATGTGCTTTTTACCGAGATTCACGGCTATAGCACGTGATGCATCGGTTAGTGTTCTGGTAAGAAGAGCGTCCATTTTTCTAAAGCCCGACAAGAAGGTTTTTATGTGAAAACCACCCTTCCATACCACTTCTGCCCGGTGCGTGTAAATGCAAATCAAAGCCGGTCAGATAAAATAGATAAGAACATTGCTTTTATTGATAAAAATATTATAATCAAAAAAGTTTATCAGGAGATGTGGTAAGAAATGCCGATATATGAGTTTTACTGTGAGAAGTGCAACACGATATATAACTTTTTCTCAAGGTCGGTGAACACACAAAAGGTTCCCTTCTGCCCGGGATGTAAAACAAGCAAGTTAAAAAGGCAGATGTCCGTTTTTGCCACGGTTTCTCGCGACAGGATAGAGGCGGATGGTGATATGCCGCCGATTGATGAAGCAAAAATGGAAAAGGCAATGGCGATGCTTGCCGGCGAGGCGGAGAGGATTGACGAAGATGACCCGCGCCAGGCGGCAACGCTGATGAGAAAACTTTCCGACACTGCCGGTCTGGAGCTGGGGTCCGGTATGGAAGAAGCTTTGAGCCGTATAGAAGCGGGCGAGGACCCGGAAAAGATTGAAGCGGAGATGGGAAACCTGCTGGAGGGAGAAGAACCGTTTATCCTGAATCGCAGGATGACCGGAAAAATCAAGGAGTCAAAACCTCGAGTAGACGAGAAGCTTTACGACCTTTGAAAAATGCGTACAACTGTAAAAACGGAAAATATTACGATAGTTCTGAATAAACCTAAGTATCCCGGCAATATCGGTTCCGTGGCAAGGTGCGCAAAAAATACAGGGATTGAGAAACTCTTTATCGTTGATCACAGTGACCCCGATATGGAAGAAATAAAAAAAATGGCAACCCATTTTACCACAAATGTTATTGACAATATGAGATATTTCAGTCGATTAGAGGAGGCGCTTTCGGATTTTCACTATATAGTCGGTACTACGTCCAGGCTGGGAAGTGTACGGGGACCTGTCGTTCATCCACGTGAGATGGCAGAACAGATAGTGGACATATCTCAACAAAACAAGATTGCTATCCTCTTTGGGCCGGAGGATGCGGGGCTGACCAATGATGATTTGAAATATTGCCATCTTCTTGTTACCATCCCCACTTCCGATGAACTCAAATCAATTAATCTTTCTCATGCGGTGATGATCCTCTGCTATGAAATATTTACGGCCCGCACACCGGTTCCCGGAAGATTTACATCAAAACTGGCCACATCGTTTGAGCTTGAGGGAATGTACGATCATCTGAAGAAGTTGCTGATAAAGATAGATTTTATCAATCTGGAAAACCCCGACTACTGGATGACGAATATGCGCCGTTTCCTTTCAAGAACGAAACTTTATTCAAAAGAGGTGCAGATTATCCGCGGCATCTGCCGGCACCTTGAAAGGAGTATAGAGAACAAAAAGACTTGACTTTGCCCGGTTGGAAACCTATTAAAAACTCACCACTAAAGGATATGGGATGAAAACATGCCACAAAATAGTAATCGGCGATTCAAGGAAAATGGAAGAGGTTTCTGATGAATCAGTTCATCTTGTTATCACCTCTCCTCCATATTGGCAGTTAAAGGATTACGGAAATGGGAAGCAGATAGGTTACAACGACTCTTATGAAGAGTATATTAACAATCTCAACTTAGTATGGAATGAATGTTACAGGATTTTACATAAAGGTTGCCGGTTGTGTATTAATATTGGTGATCAATTTGCTCGGTCGGTTTATTATGGGAGATACAAAGTTATACCAATAAGAACAGAAATAATTAAGTTTTGCGAAAGTGCAGGCTTTGATTATATGGGTGCTGTTATATGGCAGAAAGTAACAACGACTCATACTACAGGTGGAGCTACGGTGATGGGATCTTTCCCCTTTCCCCGAAATGGAATACTAAAAATTGATTATGAGTTTATCTTAATCTTTAAAAAGTATGGCAGCCCACCAAAAGTTTCTAAAACAATTAAAGAGCAATCAAAGTTAACCAAGGAAGAGTGGAATCAGTATTTTACCGGGCACTGGAATTTCCCAGGTGAAAAACAAGACAAACATTTGGCAATGTTTCCTGAGGAACTACCGAGGCGGCTTATTAAGATGTTTAGCTTTGTTGGAGATACCGTGCTTGACCCATTTCTTGGTAGCGGTACAACTTCTTTGGCAGCTAAAAATCTGAATAGAAACTCTGTTGGCTACGAAACAAATGAGGATTTTTTGCCAATAATAAAGAAAAAACTTGGTACGGAACAAGGGACTATTTTTCAAGATGTAAATTTTGAGATAATCAGACAGGTTGAGTTCAAAATCAATATTGAAGAAGAGATTAAAAATCTACCCTATCATTTTAAAGACCTAGTGAATTTTGACAAAAAGGTTGACCCTAAAAAATTGAGATTTGGCTCAAAAATAGACAATACTCACTTTGAACGGGAAACATACTATACGGTAAAAGAGATAATCTCTCCAGAGGCATTGATTTTAAATAACGGATTGACAATTAGGTTATTAGGTGTGAAAGAAAACCCAGAAAGGACAAGGGAGGCGATTCAATTTTTAAGAGAGAAAACTTATAAACAAAAAGTGTTTTTAAAATTTGATGCGGCAAAATACGACGCAAGGAACAATCTGCTTTGTTATCTTTATTTACGGAACAAGACTTTTTTAAATGCTCATTTGATTAAAAGTGGGTTGGCAGATGTAGAGAGAACACTCAATTACAAATACAAGGCAAAATTTTTAGCCGAGAGAATGGGTACAAAATAATGGCAAAAGAATGGATATTGAACAGTGCTATGAATCGATTTCAATTGAATTTTAAACGTAATGTTGGTGCTGTTTCAGAAGAGATCAGAAAATGTGCCCCCAGAAGGTTAGATGAGTGGAAAAAGTATTATTTTGATAATGTCAGGCCGAAACATCATATCGAAGAACTGGGGAGGAAATTATATATAAAGATCACGGAAGTAATCGTTGCAGAAGTCGAAGAAATTACAGAAGAAGATTGCATTGAGTACATGTATAATATGGTGATAAATAGAACATTTGACGGATATATGACTGAGATAACAACTATTTATGGTCAATTAAGGGAAATCTTAAAGGTGAACATAGGGCCAGCACCAGACGAGTGGGATCGTCTGTACAACGTTGATTTTTTCATTAAAATCAACGACAAATATATTGGGCTTCAGATTAAACCTGCCGGAGGAGTTTCTCATATTCCTGAAATATTTAAAGAACGGTCTCTACAAGCTGTTACACATAAGAAGTTCACGGAAAAATATGGCGGAGGGGTTTTTTATATCATCTCCATTAAGGAAGGAAATAAGAAAAAAATACAAAATACCGAAGTGATATCTGAGATTGCAGAGGAGATTAAAAGATTGCAAAGTTGAGAGGCCATGCCATGGCCTTTGGCAATATTTTATGTTCTGGTAACATTAACTGTAGTCGGGCAGCATGAAAAATTATCATTAAAGAAAAGGGTGAAATGAAGATGAATAAAACGTTTTCCTTTACGGGAGCAAAAAAGATTGTCTTTGGCAATGGCGTTTTTGATGAACTTGTGGAACATGTCAGGGAGTCAGGTGGCGATAAGCCCCTGATAGTGCTTGATAAAGGTCTTGCCGAGACCGGATTTAAAGAAAAGGTTTCAGCAATTCTCGGCAAAGGGGGCATGAAGTACGCCATATTTGACAGGGTTGAGGCAGAGCCGGCTTTGGAACTTGCCGATCAGGGGGCAAAGATTGCCCTTAAAGAAAAATGTGATTCCGTTGTTGGCATCGGCGGGGGAAGCGCTATGGATGTCGCCAAAGCTGTGGCAGTTCTCGCCGCCAATAAAGGAAAGGCCGTGGATTATCTCGGATTAAATAAGATTCCGGCTCGCGGCTTTCCGAAGATAATGGTTCCGACAACGGCCGGTACGGGAAGCGAGGTGACCTTTACCGCGGTATTTTCAAGAAAAGATTTAAAAAAGAAGGAAGGAATGAACAGCCCGTATCTTTATCCCGAATTAGCCCTTTTGGATCCGAAATTAACATTGAGCCTCCCGCCCGAACCGACCGCCGCGACCGGCATTGACGCGCTCTGCCACGCAATTGAGTCTTACACATCCGTTAATTCAAGTCCGATGAGTGAGATGGTTTCTCTGGAGGCGATATATTTGATATCACAGAACCTTAGAACCTGTGTCCATGACGGTGGCAACCTTGAAGCCAGGGAGCAGATGCTTCTGGGCAGTCTTTACGCGGGGCTTGGTCTTGCCAACGCGGGTGTCGGCGCCGTCCATTCCCTTTCCTATCCTCTCGGCGGAAAGTACGGTATCCCTCACGGCATGGCAAATACCCTGATGCTTCCCCCCGTTATGGAATTCAATCTTCCCGCAGCTCTTGAAAAATTTGCCGTCATCGCGTCTACAATGGGAGAACAGACAGACGATCTGCCTCTCAGAGACGCGGCATATTTAGCCGTGGATGCCGTGGAGGCGCTAATAGAGGATTGCGGTATATTTGCCGGGCTGGAAGACCTCGGTGTTTCTGAGGAGGATTTTCCGGAATTAGCGAAAATTGCCATGACGGTGACAAGACCCTTGGAAAACAATCCGCGCAAGGTTACACCTGGGGATGCCGTGGAGATTTACAAGCAGGTTTATTGAAAACAAGCATTTGGCTATCAGCAATCAGCTATACGTAGCAAAGAAAAAAGATTGTTGAATGAATACAGCTTTGAACTCGAACCTTGAAACTTTATAATCAATAGTCGGAGGCAAAAATGGCAGGTGCGGAAGTTATAGGTAAAGAAGAGATTAAAGAGGTTATGGATGTTCTGGAGACAGGCGTCCTCTTCAGGTATGGATTTGATAAAGAGAGAAAAGGAATCTTCAAAGTTAGGGAATTTGAGGAAGCCTTCGCGAAATATTGCGGAGCCGATTATGCTCTTGGTGTATCCTCCGGTTCGGCCGCACTGAAGGTGGCACTTGCCGCCATGGGAGTCGGCCCCGGGGATGAGGTCATTGTGCCGGTATTTACATTCGTGGCCACATACGAGGCGGTGCTGGAGGTGGGTGCGATTCCTGTGATGGCCGACGTCGATGAATCACTCAACCTGGACCCCGATGAAATCGAGGCTAAAATGACACCTTATACGAAGGTGGTCATTCCTGTCCACATGTGCGGAGCGCCCGCGCGGATCGATAAAATTGTCGAAATTGCGAAGAAAAATAACCTTATGGTTCTTGAAGATAACGCCCAGGGTTGCGGCGGCAGTTACAGAGGGAAGAAGCTCGGAACATTTGGGGACATGGGAATATTCAGCTTTGATTATGTAAAAACGATAACTACCGGTGAGGGAGGCATGGTGCTGACAGACAGTAAATCCCTCTACCATCGTGCCGACGAGTATCACGACCACGGACATGACCATGACCCGAACGTGGGAAGGGCGATGGAGGGGAGGAGCATTCTCGGCTTCAATTACCGGATGGGTGAGCTACAGGGGGCGTTGGGACTGGCACAGCTTGGAAAGCTCGAGTATGTGATATCCGAACAGAAAAAAAACAAGGCTAAAATCAAGGAGGCCCTTGGAAAAATTAAGGGTGTGAAGTTCAGGGAGATTCCGGATCCCGAAGGGGATACGGCAACGTTTCTCGCTTTCAATTTCCCCGAGGCCGAAATAACAAAGAAATTTCAAAAGGCATTGGGAGATGAGGGTATCGACACAGTCCTCTTTAAAGAAAATCTGTGGCATTATGTCCCGAACTGGGAGCACTTTCTTGCGCGGTCGACGGCGAACCCTCAGAAGTACCCTTTTACCAATCCGATGTATAAGGGACAAGCTGACTACAGCACGGGGGGCATCCCTCGGGCGGAAGACATATTCGGCAGAACCCTCTTTATGCAGATATTTGTCAATATGTCCGAAGAAAAAATGAAGAACATTACAGACGGGATTCAAAGGGCGGCAGATGCCATACGGGAATTTCTATTCAGGAGTTGGGTATAAGGGAGTGGTACGGTAATTGTTAATACAGGGCGGAAGCCTTGCTTTACATAGTTGGTAGTTTAGGAGAACACAAAAATGCTTATAGTAACCGGAGGTGCCGGATTCATAGGTAGCGCTCTTGTCTGGAAACTCAATTCCGAGGGGATCAATAATATTATAATTGTGGATAGACTTGGTACAACAGACAAGTGGAAAAATCTGGTTAATGGATATTTTGTCGATTATTTTCACAAAGACGATTTTCTTGAAATGATACGTGAAGACAGGATTCCTTTCAATGTGAAGGGAGTTGTTCATATGGGGGCGTGCTCTTCCACTACGGAACGTGATGCGGACTACCTGATGGAAAACAATTACCGTTACAGCCGCGTACTTGCCGAGTGGGCAATGAAAAAAGGGATTCGTTTTGTCTATGCGAGCAGCGCGGCGACGTATGGTGACGGATCGGCAGGTTTTTCGGATGACGACAGAGCAACCCAGTCGCTACGTCCGATTAATATTTACGGTTATTCCAAACAGCTTTTTGATCTCTGGGTCCTCCGTAATAGATTTCACCATAAAATTGCCGGTGTTAAATTTTTTAATGTCTTCGGGCCGAATGAATATCATAAGGGAGATATGAAGAGCGTCGTGTATAAAGCATACCATCAGATAACCGAAACGGGTAGAGTCGGGCTTTTTAAGTCCTACAAGCCTGAATATAACGACGGGGAACAGATGCGCGATTTTGTCTATATAAAAGATTGCGTTGAGGTCCTCTGGTGGCTGCTTGGAAAGCGGGAAGTAAACGGTATTTTTAATCTGGGAACGGGTCATGCCCGGACATGGAATGACCTTGTCACGGCGGTTTTTTCGGCGATGGGACGTGATCCGCAGATTGATTACATCGAGGTGCCGCAGACGATCCGTGGTCAATATCAGTATTTCACCGAAGCGAAGATGGAAAAGCTTTGCGCAACAGGTTGTTCCGTTTCCTTTCAGTTACTCGAAGAAGCTGTTCATGATTATGTTGTTCATTACCTGGAAAAGAATAACCAGAGCCTATAATGAAGATAATATGTATAATTCCAGCGAGATACAAGTCTTCAAGATTTGAAGGAAAGCCCCTGGCAGATATTTACGGCAAGCCGATGATACAGCATGTCTATGAAAGAGTGTTAAAGTCGGATACCGTGTCATATACCGCCGTGGCAACGGATGATGAGAGAATCTTTGCAGCTGTTAAAAAATTCGGAGGCAATGTTGTTATGACATCGAACCGGCACAGGTCAGGGACAGACAGGATTGCCGAAGCCATTTCAACCCTTGACAACATTGAAGATAGCGATATTATCGTAAACATTCAAGGGGATCAACCCATCTTTGAACCTTTACAAATAGACGAAGTTGCGGGGCCGCTTCTTGAAGACCCGTCCGTTGATATGAGTACTCTCATATACAGGATACAAAGGGAGGAAGAAATAGATCACCCCAACGCGGTGAAAGTAGTTTTTGACAGAAATAACTTTGCCATCTATTTTTCCAGGGCTACAATTCCTTATGTGAGAGAAAGCGGTTCAGACGTGAAATATTATAAACATCACGGTATATACGCATACAGGAAGGCTTTTCTCATGACTTTCACTTCCTTGGAGGAAGGGTATCTCGAAAAATTCGAGGCCCTGGAGCAGTTGAGGGCGATGGAACATGGATATAAAATCAAAGTGGTTGAAACGCTTTATGATTCCGTTGAAGTGGATACGCCGGAAGAGATGGAAAGAATCAGAAAGATAGTAAAAGAAAGGAGTGTTAATGAAGGTTATTGATTCACATATGCACTGCGGTGTACAGAATGTAAACCAACCATTTGAATTTGTTAAGAGATATATGGATGAAGCAGGCGTTCAGGGAGCCTGTTTTTATGCCCCTGTGGAAGATATCTATGATCGTTATAATTATGATTTTGAGGATGACTATTCATGGATGTCCTGTCGACAGCGTGCCAATAAATATCTGCTGGATATACAAAAATCTAATAAAGACATATTTGCCTACTTTTTTGTCTGGAACGATTTCAGAAGGAAAGAATTGATGAGGGGATATAAGGGAATTAAATGGCATCGTCATGAGAATGAACCGGTTTATCATTATGACGACCCGAGGTGTGAGGAGTTTCTCCAGGAGGTGTATTATCATCAGTTGCCGATTGTGCTGGAGGAATCTTTTGAAAACACATTATATTTTGTTGATAGAGTGGCCGGACAGACTCCTATTATCATTCCTCATCTGGGTGGTTTAAACGGGGGATTTTCAGCTCTGTTCAATTCGGGTATCTGGAATAATGAGACCGTCTACGCCGATACTGCTCTTGCCTCTACAAGGGAGATGAGGATTTTTCTCGACAAGTATGGAAGCGAAAAACTCCTATTTGGAAGCGATTTCCCTTTTAATTCTCCTTATAATGAATTGGCCAAGGTGAAAAACTTGAACCTGAATGAAAAAGATTACCAAAACGTTGTTTCCAGCAATATATTGAAATTGATGAAGGTTTTAGATTAGATTGAACTGAACAGCAAGTAAGTAATTCTTCGAAATATTTTACTCTCCGCTGTTTGCGGCGGGATTAGCGGGCGAAGAAAATTAACAATTCTTCAAAGAGAAATTGCGTTGGTGATTTTCCTTAACAGTCGGAGGTGCCCCGCAACTGGTTACGGGGAGGTTGAAATTGCGAAAATACAGCGCAGCCATTTCAAGCTGCGACACTTGCAGGGCTAAAGCCCTGATTATATTTACGGGAGAAAATTCTTTATGCACGTGACAAACGATCTCCATGCCTTTATCTGGCGCAATCCCGCGGCCAACAACTGCAACACGTATTTGATTGACGGTTTAAAGAAAATAATAATCGATCCCGGCCATCTCAATTATTTCGACCATGTCGGTGAAGGACTTGCCGATTTAAATATTTCCCTTGATAAGATCGATGTTGTCATTGTAACTCACGGACATCCGGATCATATAGAGGCGGCACAACAGTTTGGAAAACCCACTCTTTTTGCGATGAATCAAGTAGAACACAAGTTTATCAAAGACATCGCCGGCAATTACTTCAAGATTCCGGAACCGGACTTTTTCCTGGGAGAAGGTGATCTGACGATTGACGACAGCACGTTTCGAGTGATTGTTACCCCCGGACATTCTCCCGGTTCGGTGTGCCTTTTATGGCCTGAGCATAAGGTACTGTTTACCGGTGACGTGATTTTTAATCGGGGGATCGGCCGGACCGACCTGCCGGGGGGGGACAGTAAGCTTTTAAAAGAAAGTATAAAAAATATTTCGAGTCTCGATGTGGAGTATCTGTTGCCCGGACACGGAGAGATAGTGGCCGGCGCCGAAGCGGTCGAGGCCAATTTCCGGATGGTTGAAAACTACTGGTTCAATTATCTGTAATCGAGTGCAGTCTTTTTTTGTACACCGATTCCAGTTCTGTATAGTAGGCGTCCCAGCTTTCATCAAGGGTCAGGTTCGGGATGACGGCTGAACCGAAGATACTTCTTTCAGTTAACATTTTCTTTATCTTGCCCAGCCTTTTTGATTTTTCAACCGACACTTCCCTTTGGAAATCCCGTATAATGTTTACGAATGGATCTTTGTTCATATTCAGGATGTCTTTCATCAGATCCAGTACTTTTTCGTTACCATCATCCATACGCAGACTTTCTACCAATTCGATTTTCAGGAGTTCCTGAAGCATGGCACCGTCGTTTTCCCCTTCTTTTTTCAGTTCTGCTTTGAAGATTTCCTGATTTATCCGGTTGTCTATATATTGTAAAACCCATCCCTTAACTTTCTCTGCCAGCTCCATCCGCCGCAGGTCTTTCTTTTCCTCTTCTGTCAAGGTCAGGTTTTGAGTCTTTTCCATTATGATATCTAATGTGCTTTTTATTTCTCCCATATTGTTTTCTTCTCTTATGGATTTTTAGGTGCAAGATATCGTAAATTTCCCCCATGTTCAAGCCAAGAAATATGTTTTTGTGGAATTGAGACAATAGTAGAGTTTGTCGTAAAAATCTGATATTAAAAAATGTTGGAGGAGACGGGTGAAACTTATACGCTTCCTTTCTGGAAACAACCTTGAATTATACGGGATTTTTGATCCGAACCGACCTGACAAGGCATATATTATTGAAGGAGATATTTTCGGCTTGTTTAGGGCGACGTCTGAATTGGCTGAAATAAACACAATCCTTCCGCCAATTGTTCCACCAAATATTCTGGCACTGGGACTTAACTACCGCAGGCATGCCGATGAAACCGGAATGGGATATCCCGATATCCCCGTGATGTTTATAAAGACCACAAACACCGTCATCGGTCCAAGGTCTCCTATAATTCTTCCCAAAGCGGGGGCCGATGAGGTTGATTATGAAGCCGAGCTTGCCGTGATTATTGGCAAAAAAGGAAAAAATCTGTCCCCCGATGAAGCAATGGATTATATCCTCGGGTACACCTGTGCCAATGATGTCAGTGCTCGAAACTGGCAGATTAACAGGCAGAAAAAACAATGGGCACGTGGTAAGAGCTTCGATACTTTTTGTCCTCTCGGCCCATATATTGTAACCCGTGACGAAATTCCCGATCCGGATAATCTTCGCATTCGTGCCATTCTTAATAGAAAGATATTGCAGGATTCACATACTTCCGATATGATTTTTGATATTCGGACTATTATCAGCGATCTTAGCAGATCTATGACACTGCTTCCCGGCACTGTTATTTTGACGGGAACTCCCGAGGGAGTGGGTTTTACCAGACAGCCTCCCGTTTTCCTGAAGGAAGGGGATATTATTACCGTAAGTATTGAACAGATAGGTGAACTCATAAATCCGGTAAAAATGGAAGCATGAACCCTGATGCGGTAAGAAAAGAGGAATTTTAAAGGATGAGTCAGGATATCTACACGGCGATTCACGCAAGGGTTAAACAAGAACCTTTTGCGAAGAAGCTCGGCATGAAATTAATAGAAGTTAGTAAGGGCTATTCCCTGGTTGAGATGAAACTTACAAGGGAGACGGAAAATATCTTCGGCATGACCCACGGAGGAGCCATTTTTTCTTTGATGGATGAAGCCTTTGAAACGGCCTCAAACTCTCACGGCACGGTGGCGTTTGCCCTGAATATGAATGTTACATATATATCTGCTCCGCGTACCGGAGACATTTTAAGGGCAGAAGCAACGGAAATCAGTAAGACCATGCGGACCGGACATTATTCCATCAAGGTTAAGGACGCTAAAGGAGGATTGATCGCGGTCTGTCAGGCGCTTGTTTACAGAAAGAAAGAAAAATTGCCTTTTTTAGAAATGGATGATTGAAGAAGAAGCG
>CAZZBF010000024.1:31138-37066 GCA_964652795.1 uncultured Syntrophales bacterium
GGGCGTGTATGCCCTCAGGGTTCCACTCAGGGTCGATATTGGTAAAGGCAAGAAGAAGCGAAAAAAATTGCAGAAAATCGGCAGAGCATTGTTTTTTACGCAATGATTATTATATTATCCGCGGTGTTATGATAAAAGTAAAAGTGCAGAACACGCATTTCCCGCAGAACAATGAGGGAACATGTAGACTTTGTGGAGGATATAAATGAAAATAAAGACAGAACATACAAGTAGAAAAATCTTTTTTACGGTTTTTCTGGGGTTTTTTGTAGGGGCTTTTGTGGTCTCTATGATAGGAGCTGTACATTTTTCACCAGTATTTAAAAGTGTTTATATAAATGACGCTCTCGCTGCTTCGGAGGCAGCTATAAAACCACCCGATTCCTTTGCTGATTTGGCCGAGAAACTGAAACCTGCTGTGGTTAATATCAGCACTACAAAGGTTATCAGGGGTGGCACGGTGAAGAGATTCATGTCTCCTTTCGGAGAGGAATTTCCTTTTGATAGATTTTTCGGGGGAGACGAGTTTTTTAAAAAGTTTTTCGGTGATATTCCGGAAAGGGAATTTAAACAGAAGAGCCTCGGGTCCGGTTTTATAATCAGCGAGGATGGTTATATATTTACGAACAACCATGTTGTTGAGAAGGCTGATAAGATAAAGGTAAAACTGTCCGATGGGAAGGAATACGATGCTGAAGTGAAAGGTAAAGATGCAAAGACCGATATAGCTCTGATAAAAATCCAACCGACAGGCGATCTGCCCGTGATTGAATTTGGTGATTCTGACAAATTGAGGGTGGGCGACTGGGTTGTCGCAATAGGAAATCCCTTTGGTCTTGAGCATACGGTAACCGCCGGGATTGTCAGTGCCAAGGGGCGAGTTATCGGTTCAGGTCCCTATGATAATTTTATACAGACGGATGCCTCTATAAATCCCGGGAACAGCGGAGGTCCGCTTTTTGATTTGCAGGGAAGAGTCGTGGGGATCAATACGGCAATTATTGCTCGTGGGCAGGGAATAGGTTTTGCCATACCTATAAATATGGCTAAGGGGATTTTGTCCGACCTTAAAACAAAGGGAAAGGTCGTACGAGGATGGCTTGGGGTTTCCGTGCAGGAGATTACGGAAGATATTGCTAAAAAACTCGGGATTAAAGATGTTAAAGGGGCCCTTGTGAATGATGTATTCGAAGGAGACCCCGCAGATAAGGCAGGCGTGAAGACTGGCGATATTATACTTGAGGTTGGCGGGAAAAAGATAAAAGACACCCATGAGCTGTTGAGGGCTGTGGCCACTCTTCCCGTTGGGGGCAAGGTTGAACTCAAGATTTTGCGGAACGGGAAGGAAAAAGTCCTGCAACTGATGGTGGCCGAACGTGACAAGACTGAGGAATTGGCCAAAGCTGAAGAGGTTAAGGAATTTTTTGGAATGACGGTTCAGGAAATTACGCCAGAGATTGTCGCCCACCTTGGTCTTTCCGAAGAAAAAGGGGTCATCGTTACTCATGTGAAGGAAGGAAGCCCTGCAGATGATGAAGGTGTAAAACCGCAAGATATTATTCTGCAGGTGAACAAGATTAAAATTTCTTCTATGGAGGACTATGTAAAAGCCGTTGCTCAAAAAGATGCAAAGGACAGTAGCATGCTTTTGATAAAACGGGGAAGGACGTCTTTCTTTGTTGTTGTGCGTAAGTAACCACCCGGATATAAGAAGGTGACAAGCAAGGGCATAAAAAAGAAAAGCAGAACAGATTTATTGGTTAACCAGTTTGAACTAATAGAACGTTTAATCGTTCGGAGCATTGATCCTGTTGCTCTACGTGTTTGGAACTTTGTGCTTAGACTGTCAGTTTAAGGTTATAGTTGCCGTTGACCGGGAGAGCGCGTCCCCGCAAGTCCCGCCCTATAGTAGGCGGGGAGAGTCACTGTTGTTATGGACACAAGTAAATGTTTGTTGACTATTTATGAAACATTGGACAGGTATTTCGGAGATTTACACTGGTGGCCCGGTGAGACACCTTTTGAAATAATTGTCGGAGCGATACTGACCCAGAACACAAACTGGGGGAATGTGAAAATCGCCATAAATAATTTGAAATCACATGGAATCCTTGATCCCGAACAACTTATTGATATAGATGAAGGTGTTTTAGCGCAACTTATTAAATCTTCCGGCTATTATAATGTAAAAACAAAAAGGTTGAAGGCGTTCCTCCAGTTTCTGCGCCGGGAATATGCATTGAATCTGGAGACGATGTTTAAAGAAGACCTCTGGATCCTCAGAGCAAAAATGCTGGATGTTAATGGTATAGGAGAAGAAACAGCGGACAGTATATTGCTCTATGCTGGAAACAAACCGATATTTGTTGTTGATTTATACACACGCAGGATTTTACAGAGACACAAAATTATTGATGGCGGGCTAAGCTATAGGGAAATCCAAAAACTTTTTATGGATAGCATTCCCAACAGTATTCGGCTATTTAACCAGTATCATGCTCTTTTCGTAAACACGGGCAAGCATTTCTGCAGAAAAGCGCCTCGTTGTAAAAGTTGTCCGCTTGAAAAGACAGGATCAATCTCGTTATCTTAAGGATTTGGTGTTGTTAGGTATTTGAACTGAACAGCGAGCGCATTATTCTTAGAATTACTTCGTTCCCCGCAATAAGTTGCGGGGAACGACAACATGGGGGTTCAAAATGTTGTTAGAAATAAACAATTTAAGTGTTGAGGTACAGGGCAAAGAAATGCTCCATGATATCAATCTTAGCATTGATTATGGCGAAACCCATGTCCTTTTTGGGAAAAACGGGTCGGGTAAAACATCTCTGTTGATGACGATTATGGGCATGTCGGGATATAAAATCACAAAAGGCAACATCTTTTTTAAAGGAGAGAACATATCCAATCTTTCGATTAATGAGAGGGCAAGGATGGGGATCGGCATGTCTTTTCAGCGACCGCCTACCATTTCCGGCGTGAAGACGCGAGACCTTGTTCAGATAATTAATAATAACGGGAAGAATACAGAGAATATAGCAAAGAGATTGAATGTCTCAGAGTTTCTGGACAGGGATGTAAACCTCGGCTTTTCAGGAGGAGAAATCAAAAAATCCGAACTTCTACAGCTTGTGTCCCAAAATTCTGATTTAGTTCTGCTGGATGAACCGGAATCAGGCGTAGATATAGAGAACATTAAAGTAATCGGAAATGTGATAAAAAATCTTCTTCAGAAGCATCTCCGACGGCAGCGGGTAAGGGCAGGGCTGGTTATTACGCACACGGGTCTCATACTCAATTATCTTGAAGCGGATAGAGGCCATATTTTACTTAATGGAAGGATGAAATGTGAAGGCAACCCCAGAGAAATATTTGAAACGATCCAGAAATGCGGTTATGAGGAGTGTATAAGGTGTCAAAGATAAGGGAAAGGGCAGAAACTGCGGCAGACAAGAAGGCATTATATGGTGCCGATATCGACTTCTCCGGTTTTACGACAGATCCATCGGTTCATGAATATGACCCCGAAATGGCAGGTTTTTCGGAAGAAGAAAGTACAAATTTCGCGGAGGTAGGAATTGTAACTTCGGGAAAGGAGAGATCGGGCAGTTTTTTGCTGATGGATCATTCACCGGTTCATTGTTCCGTAGGGCAGGAAGGCGTTGAACTGCTTCCCATGGCCGATGCCCTTGAAAAATATGACGGCCTTAAAGATTACTGGTGGAAGGCGGTAGATGTGGGAACGGATAAATATACTGCCCGGGCGGAGCTAAATTTTAACAACGGTTATTTCGTCAGGGTAAAACCTGGAGTTAAAACGACTTTCCCTGTGCAGGCCTGCCTTTACATAGATGGGGAAAAAGTCGCCCAGAATGTTCATAACGTTATTATTGCGGAAGAGGGATCAGAACTGCATCTTATCACGGGATGTACAACAGCACCCCGTCTCAGGAAAGGACTCCATATTGGCGTTACGGAGTTATATATAAAAAAAGGAGCAACGGTCACTTCTACCATGATACATAACTGGGGAGAGGAGGTCGAGGTCAGGCCGAGAACGGTGGTTATAGTGGAAGCAGAAGCGACATTCATGTCAAACTACGTTTCGATGAAACCAGTGAAATCCGTTCAAATGTATCCAGTGGTCAGGCTTTTAGGAGAGAGGGCTGTAGCGCGGATAAACAGTATTCTTGTTGCGGCAAAAGGATCGGAACTAGATGTAGGGGGAAAAGTTTCTTTAGAGGCAGCCGGTACCAAGGCCGAAATTATATCAAGAACTATTTCTACCGGAGGAGATATCATAGCGCGGGGACAGCTGATAGGGCACAAGCCCGGCGTAAAGGCCCACCTCGAATGCAATGGATTAATGCTTTCGGAAGAGGGGTCTATTCGTGCCATTCCTGAACTTGACGGAAGAGTTGCCGGTGTGGAGATGTCTCATGAAGCGGCGGTGGGAAAGATATCCCAGGATCAGATAGAATATCTTATGGCACGAGGTCTTAGCGAAGAAGAAGCCACCGCACTTATTGTAAGGGGTTTTCTCAATGTCAAGATGGAAGGTCTTCCCGAAGAACTGCAAGTGGAGATAGACAAAATCGTTGCCGAGAGCGAAAAAAGTGTTCTTTGAAAGTATTTTTTACAAATTGTCCGTAAAGTCGCGTCACACATGGAACACGGCTCTTTATAACGGTTATGTGTGTTGCAGCGACATTTTTTCTTACCCTCAGTAGCGCGCAGGGCTTTAGCCCCGCCTCCATAATAAAATATCATTTTTATCATGCTAAAACTATATGACTATACGGGAATTATCCATTTTCACTCAGAGTATTCCTATGACGGCCGTGCCTCCATAGCTGAAATTGTCAAGGCGGCCGGAGAGAATAGTATCGATTTTCTGATGCTTACCGACCATTCAACTCTTGAGGCGAAAGAGAGGGGACTCGAAGGGTGGCATGGGAATGTCCTTCTTATCGTGGGGGAAGAGATTGCCCCCCGCTTCAATCACTACCTTGCTTTCGGGACTGATCGACCGACAATTGTCGGCAAGGAAGATGAGGGCGATCCGCAGGTATATATAGATACCGTCAGAGAACAGGGGGGAATCGGGTTCATCAGCCATCCCGATCACCAGGGGACGGAAATGTTTCACGTGAAACATTTTCCATGGCAGGACTGGACGGTATCCGGCTATACGGGAGTTGGTATATGGGACTTCATGACTGACTGGCAGTTTTATCTTAGAGGGTATTTGAGCGGATTGATCGGTTTCCTCTTCCCTGCCTATGTTCTTAAAGGTCCTAAAAAAATTACACTCGAGAGATGGGATATCCTTAACCAGCATTCGAGAGTCGTGGGTATTGGAGAACTTGACAATCACGACTCCTTTAGAAAAGTCCTTGGCATGGGATTTTCAGTTTTCTCTTTTTCAAGAGCCTTCAAGTTTATCCGGACGCATCTCTTGACAGAGTCACCTCTTGTGGGGGATGACAGGAAAGACCAGGAAACACTTTTTGCTTCCCTGAAGAGGGGGCAAGCGTATGTAGCACTTGAATACTTCCGCGAAGCAAAAGGATTTTCGTTTATCATCGCGGACAGGGTAAAAGAGACCACAATGGGAGATGAACTCCTCCTCGACAGAAAGGCTCTCCTCAGGGTGGAGGTACCTGAGAAAAGCAGAATATGTGTCATCAGAGACGGCATTCCATTTGGAGAGACGGTCGGGAAGGTGAAGGAATATGAGATAAGAAAAAAGGGCGTTTACCGTATTGAGGTATATCTTAAACATTTCGGACAATACCGTCCCTGGATATTTTCCAACCCAATCTATGTCAGATGATCAGCAGCGTGTTGCGTGCAACGGCGACATGTCTAACCAGCGGATTTCATTCCAATAATAATTTTCTTAAGTAAATGGTTATAATTTTGGAC
>CAZZBF010000025.1:0-16369 GCA_964652795.1 uncultured Syntrophales bacterium
GAGCAGATGGCTGTTAACCATCGGGTCCGTGGTTCGAGTCCGCGCTGGGGAGCCAGGATATATCATCGGCTGTGAGAACAAACTTTGTTCTCGCAGCCGTTTTGTTTTCGTATGTGTTATAAATATTCGGCCTGCCAATAATTTTGTCTTACTTTAAAGCCTGTAAAAATTTAACAGTTTCATGATCGGCACAATATGGTGTGGTTACTTCATCATTGACATACAGACTTTGTTTTCCTATACTTTTTTTATGGGCAAGATTAAATCCGAAAAAGAAAGAGACATTATTCTTGATTCGATTGCCGACGGAGTCTTTACGGTTGATCACCAGTGGCGAATCAGTTCTTTTAATAAAGCAGCCGAAAGAATAACCGGCGTGGCTCGGGAAGAAGCAATCGGGCAGTTATGCAAGGATGTATTAAAAGCTGAAATATGCGAGCGAGATTGCGCATTACGGCACACGATGGCTACCGGTGAACCTGTTGTAAATAAAACGGTGTATATCATAAACTCCAACGGTGAGAGAATTCCGATCAGTATTTCCACGGCTCTTCTAAGAGATGAAAATGAAGAAGTAATCGGCGCGGTTGAAATGTTCAAAGACATGAGTATCGTCGAAAAACTTAGAAAGGAAATCGAACGGAGATACACTTTCGAGGATATTATATCAAAAGATCATTCAATGCATGATCTTTTTAATATTCTACCTGACATAGCGGATAGCTTGAGCACCGTTTTACTCGAGGGAGAAAGCGGAACGGGAAAAGAGCTCTTTGCCCGTGCGATTCACAATTTAAGTCCAAGAAAAAACAACTCTTTTATTATAGTTAATTGTGGGGCAATGCCCGATACATTACTCGAATCCGAACTTTTCGGCTATAAGGCGGGTGCCTTTACGGATGCGAAAAAAGACAAACCCGGAAGGTTTAAACTCGCCCATAAGGGCACGATATTCTTGGATGAAATTGGTGATATATCCCCCGCCCTCCAGGTTCGGTTGTTACGCGTTCTTCAGGATAAAACATATGAACCTCTCGGCGCAGTTGAAAGCGTAACAACTGATGTTCGGGTAATTACCGCAACAAACAAAAATTTAGAAGATCTGGTAAAGAAAGGAACCTTTAGAGAAGATCTCTATTATCGAATCAATGTAATAAAATTGAGATTACCCCCTTTACGTGAGAGAAAGGAAGATATCCCTCTATTGGTTGACCATTTCATTAAGAGTTTTAGTACAATTCAAGGCAGAGAAATTACCGGTATGACAGACGAAGCCCTTGCCTGCCTGATGTCTTATGAATATCCGGGGAATATAAGAGAATTGAAAAACATCATTGAACGTTCTTTTATCCTTTGCAAAACTCCTCTGATTCAAAAAAACCATCTTCCGGAACCTATTTGCTCATCAGGCAACTTTGATTACCCAGCTCAAACAGAAACTATGACTTTTAAGGATATGGAAGCAATATTTTTAACCAATGCTCTGCGGAGAAATAACTGGAACCGGTTGAAGACAGCAAAAGAACTTGGTATTCATAAAAGTACACTTTTCCGGAAAATCAAGGCTTTAAATATCAAAATTCCCGACAAACAATAAATTGAACTGGGCAGAAAGCGTATTATTCTTTTAATTGCTTCATTTCCCGTAACTTGTTGCAGGGAGCTTCAATTACTGCCAACCAGAGTAGCAATTATGCGACTCTTACTGGGTGAAGTAGTTGCTCCATTGCACATCATTTTCATGTTTTTTCCGCATAATGCTGTGTAACTACCTGTAATAAAAGAAAAATTGCTTTATATAACTTAAGCATGGTCCGATTGGCATATTTCTTGATAATTCTTAATTTATGATGGGAGTAAGTTAAGATGAAAATTGCTATATCTGTCTGGGGTAACAGTGTTTCGACAGTTTTTGATTTTGCAGATCGGCTTATAGTGCTTGATGTTAAAGCGGGACAGATAAAAAACCGTTCAGAACTTATAATTACTGAAAATACCATCATAAATAAGGCCGCGAGATTGAGAGAACTGGGTTTGGAGGTTTTAGTCTGCGGGGCAATATCAAGACCTTTGGGAAATATGATCATGGCATCCGGAATTAAAATAATACCTTTTATAAGAGGTGGGGTAGATGAGGTAATAGAGGCTTATTTCACCGGTCGTTTACTGGACACACATTTTCTATTACCCGGCAGCTGTCCAGGTGGATGGATGGGCAGAAGAGGGGGATGGCGGCATCACGGTAGAAAGAAAGGAAAATGGAGATGAAAATAGCAATTACTTCCTACGGTAAGGATCTCTTCAGTAAAGTGGACCGAAGTTTTGGGCGAGCTAAGTGGTTTATCGTTTTTGACACTGAAACAGATACCTTTGAAGCGTATGACAACAAGCAGAATATAAATATTGCCCAGGGTGCCGGTATACAGGCAGGTCAGAATGTGGCTAACTTGGGAGTCGAAGTTCTTTTGACCGGAAATGTCGGACCCAATGCTTTCAAGACACTGAACACGGCTTCCATTAAAATTTTTATTGTTGATAAAGGTGTTGAAACTGTCCAGGATGCTCTTTCCGAATGGAAGGAGGGTCGTTTAGAAGAGGTGACAGAAGCAACTGTAGAAGGACACTGGATTTAAACTCAACCTATCGCATATTTGCGATACATCATTTAAATATAGGTAGCATAATTGCAACCACACATTATTTTTAAAAACAGCAATGTTTATAACTATTCGAAATAAAATAGCTTATACATCGAGCGAATTTTATAAACTTTTGGCACGATGTTTGAAAGTTTAAAAATAACAGATTGAGGAATTAAGTAGAAGGAGGTGATTTTAATGCCTGGTGGAGATAGAACAGGACCAGCAGGATTAGGTCCGATGACAGGTAGGGCAATGGGTTTCTGTACGGGATATCCGGCGCCTGGATATATGAGTCCTTTTTCGGGTAGAGGTTCTTGGGGAGGTGTTTCCTATGATAGTATGGCACCAGTCTATTCGGGAGGATATGTCCCCTATGGACCGCCAGTATTCTATGGTGGCTATGGAAGACCTTTTGGATTTGGCAGAGGTTTTAGAAGAGGTGGGTTTGGTAGAGGTCGTGGATTTGGTCGCGGCCGGTTTTTCTATGGTTGGTGATAGATTGATTTTACATAATGAATAAAAAAAGGAGATAATATTATGCCGAGAGGAGATAGAACAGGACCGCTGGGGCAATGGCCACAAACAGGCCGAGGTCTAGGACTACCCGGACCGGGAATAGAAAATAATGCGGAGCCTGATGAAAATATCGGAATCGTTCGTAGATTGGAGCAAAGTTTGGGAATCGGTCGAGGCGGTCAAGGACGCGGACGTAAGACGGGACGAAGCCAGGGTCGCGGACGTGGCGGGCAGGGCCGAGGCCGTAATCGTTAAATTTGTAAATCATAAGTGTTCACCTTAAAGTTAATTATTTAAAGGAGCTTCTTTTTGGGGAATACCTTTAAGTTATTACGAGGAACGAAGCGACGTGACAATTTATTCATAATCACAGAGGAGTTGAAATTGCTTTGCTGTGTTCGTAACAACAATAAGCGTATTTTTCAAAGGTTTCAAAGATTGAGCACTTAGACACTATATATGAGGAGGTATTTATTATGCCAGGTGGAGATAGAACGGGTCCTATGGGATACGGACCAATGACAGGAAGAGGAGCAGGTTTATGCGCAGGATATAACGTTCCAGGTTTCGCGAATGCCTTGCCGGGCAGGGGAGGATTTGGCAGAGGCTGGGGAATGGGCCGCGGAGGAGGTGGCTGGGGTCGTCGTAACTGGTTTTACGCAACCGGCCTGACCGGATGGCAACGTGCCGCATATGGAGGGTATCCGCCCTACGGAAGTTTTGCGCCGTACACCACGCCTTCTGCCGGACAATATTATCCTTCATACGCGCCCGCACTTTCGAAAGAAGATCAACTCAACGAACTTAAATATCAGGCAGAGTATCTCGAAGATGCCCTCGAAGGTGTTAAAAAACGTATGGAGGAAATAGAAGGAGAAGTTACGGAGTAAAAACAAGCAGAAAAGGAGCGCTGGCATGGATAGCTCTCTTTCCAGCGCTCTTTTTGTATAAAGTTTTTGTAAAATAGTATTTGATATTCAAAAGTGAATGATTATATTTATACTTGTTAGAATAATAAATATAATCAGAAAAGATTTAATTTGTGAGTTGTATGTAAGCAGCCTTTTATTTTGGCGAAAAGAAGTGCTGAAACGCACCATAAGGTAAAAACGAATTTTATATACAAGGAGTGAACAAATGAAAATAGCAGTTACAGCTGTGGGATCATCCATGGACTCCATGGTCGAAGCCCGTTTTGGTCGGGCACCATATTACATAATTGTCGACACTGAGACTATGGACTATGAAGCAATAGAAAATCCTAATGTGGCCGCGGGCGGCGGTGCCGGTATCCAATCTGCACAGTTCATCGCAGGACGTGATATCAAATTTTTACTGACGGGAAATTGCGGTCCCAATGCGTTTAATGTTTTTGGTGCTGCCGGTGTTCAAATCATTGTCGGTGTCACGGGAACTGTTCACCAGGCAGTTGAGCAGTTCAAATCTGGGGCTTTTGCAGCGACGACCCAACCGAATGTGGAAAGCCATTTCGGCATGGGTGGAGGTATGGGTACGGGACGTGGCATGGGTATGGGTCGAGGTATGGGCGGCGGCCGTGGCATGGGTCAAGGCATGGGTACAGGTCGTGGTATGAGTGGTGGTCGAGGTGCTAGATTTATTGATGTTTCAGAGGGAGATATATCACAACCTCAGATAACTAGCTCAGAAGAAGAATCGGCCTATCTTGAGGAACAGGTCCGCTTGCTCCAGGAGCAGCTTAAAAAAGTTCAAAAACAAATTGAAAAGCTCAGCAAGAAAAAATAAAAAATAATTCGTAATCGGCATTTGAAAGGAGTGATCCACTTTGAAGATAGCTGTCGCAAGTGGGAAAGGTGGGACCGGAAAAACAACGATAGCGACAAACCTTGCTCTCGTTCTTACCGATATGGGGAAAACGGTGCAACTTTTAGACTGTGACGTTGAAGAGCCGAATTGCCATATCTTCATGAAACCGGAAATACAATCATCAACCCCGGTTAACGTATTGAAGCCGGAAGTTATAAAAGAGAAATGTACGGGATGCGGTATCTGTGGAGAGGTATGCGAGTATAGCGCGATTGTTGTTGTCAAGGGTTCTGTGCTCACATTTCCGGAACTTTGTCATAGTTGCGGAGCGTGTAAACTTTTTTGTCCCGAAGATGCGATTGTCGAAGTACCCAGAGAGGTCGGTATTATCGAAAAAGGGAAGAGCAACGGTATTGCTTTTATCCAAGGGCTCCTCAATATCGGAGAATTGATGTCTCCGGCGGTTATCAGCGGTGTCAAGGAAGCAGCTACATCGTCAGATATTATTATCTTCGATTCACCTCCGGGAACATCATGTCCCGTCATTGAAGCTGTAAAAGATGTAGAATTTGTCCTTCTCGTTACGGAGCCAACCCCTTTTGGTCTCAATGATCTGAAACTCGCAGTCGGAATGGTAAGGGAATTAAAACTCCCATTCGCGGTGGCTATTAATCGGAATGATATTGGAAACGACGACGTCACAGAGTACTGCAGGAGAGAAAATATCGACGTTGTTCTGGAAATTAAAGATGACAGAAGAATCGCGGAAGCATACTCACGAGGGGAAATGATTATCCATGTGTTGCCTGAATATCAGCAATTATTCTATTCCTGCTGGTCAAAAATTTCAGCCATCCATAAAAATTGAAGCTCCCCGTAACGACTTGCGGGGAACGAAATAATTTGAAAAATAAATTTTGACTGTTAAGGAAAATTTTTATTTTTGATTTGCTCTAAAACCCCGCCGTAATCAATGAAGTTTGCGCTTGCTATTCAGTTCAAGGCAGAAAAAATAATATAAATAAAACGAAAGCTGAAGGGAAACATGAAGGAAATTGTTGTAATAAGCGGAAAGGGAGGAACAGGAAAGACCAGCATCGTTGCCTCTTTTGCTGTACTTGCAGATAAAAAGGTACTGGCGGACTGCGACGTCGATGCAGCCGACCTTCACCTTGTACTCAACCCTGAAATTGAGTATCGCGAAAATTTCAGCGGGGGTAAAAAGGCTAAGATTCTTGATGATCAATGTATTTCCTGCGGTCTATGCATTGATGAATGCCGTTTTGACTCAATACAGTATCCGGTTTCGGCTAATGGTGAAAAAGCGGAGACGCCATATATAAACCCTATTTTCTGTGAGGGTTGTGGTGTCTGCGTTCGCGTATGTCCTGCCGGGGCGATTGCCTTTGAAGACGCGGTCAATGGTGAGTTGTACATTTCCAAAACAAACTATGGACCTATGGTACACGCACGCCTTGGCTTTGCCGAAGGCAACTCGGGGAAACTGGTTACCCTCGTTCGACAGGAAGCTAAAAAAATCACAGAAAAAGATGGCCTCGACTACATTATTGTTGATGGTTCACCGGGCATCGGCTGCCCTGTTATTGCTTCAGTTACAGGTTCTGATCTTGTTCTTGTTGTTACCGAACCGACACTTTCAGGTAAGCATGATCTCATGCGTGTTACTAAACTAACCTCTTTTTTTCAAATCCCCACCCTTGTATGTATTAATAAATGGGATTTAAACCCCGAGATCGCAGATCAGATAGAGGTCCAAGCTAAGCAAAACGGTGTCAGGGTTGCCGGGCGAGTCCGTTATGACAACGCCATTACGAGAGCACAAATTATGGGGACCAGTGTTATTGAATACACAGGTGGTGCCGTTTCCGCGGATATAAAGACCGTATGGAACAATGTTATTTATGCTCTTGGATGAGAACTGAAAAACAGGAGACCACATTGGAAATTTTTTTAGATTGTTTTCCCTGTTTTCTCAGGCAGACACTGGAGGCAGGAAGAATAGCAGGTGCTGATGAGAAAACGCAGAGAGAAGTCTTAAATTCGGTAATGAGGGCATTGCTGGAAGTTTCTCAGGAATCAACCCCCCCGGAAATCGGCTGGTTGATTCATAAAACTATCAGAGAGGCGACGGGCAATTTAGATCCGTATAAAGAAATTAAAAAGAGTCATAATGAACAGGTAATGAGAATTGAAGCTGACCTTGTCAATTTTATTAACGAGTCGTCTTTTTCCGTTATCGACGCCTTAAAACTTGCCGGTACGGGAAATCTCATTGACATGGGACCGGAACGACAATGGACCGATGTAAAAGATATTTTTAAGAGTTTTTCAAGCAAAAAAACAGCTTTTTTTGATTATCCTTTTTTCGAGAAATCTATTAAAAACTCAAAGACCCTTCTTTATATAGGTGATAATGCCGGAGAGATTGTGCTGGACAAGATATTAATCGATCTATTAATAAAAAAAGTTGATATTGATGTAACTTATGCTGTAAGAGGAAAGCCCGTAATTAATGATGCAACTATGGAGGACGCAAAATTTGTCGGGATAACTGATGTGGTAAAAACGATAGATACAGGTACCGATTTCCCGGGAGTTATCTTGGAATCTTGTTCCGAAGAATTTTTAGAGTATTACCATAAAGCGGATGTTATAATTGCAAAGGGACAGGGAAATTATGAGTCACTTAGCGGTGAGTGTGAAAATATTTTTTTCCTGCTTCAAGCAAAATGTTCTATTATAGCTGACAAGATAGGCTGTGAAGTGGGTGATTTGGTTTTTAAAGCACAAAAAGTGTAACAGTTATTTTATAAATCGGGAGACATTATAAAAATCACACATTTTTAATAAGACCTGATAGGTGAAAAATCTTTGTGGGGAGTAAATATATGCCTACTTATGAATATATGTGTCAAGATTGTGGATATAAGTTCGAGGAGTTTCAGAAAATAACCGCGGATCCTATTGAGGCATGTCCTATGTGCGGTGGAGTAGCAAAGCGATTAATAGGGTTAGGTAGCGGTTTTATACTCAGTGGATCGAAATTAAATTATGACCGAGATATTACGGCCACTCGGTGCGGAAGGGAATCTCCGTGCTGCGGTAGCGAAATACCCTGTAGCGTAAAACCGTGTGAAAAATAGCAAAAAAAGATGACAGAAAAAACAAAAAAAGGATTTACATTTGGTCCGGTACCATCGAGACGTCTCGGCAGATCGCTGGGGATAGATGTAGTTCCTTTTAAAACGTGCACATACGATTGCATTTACTGTCAGCTTGGGAGGACAACAAATAAGACCACGGAATTGAAAGAATACTTTCCGGTAGAAGATATAATCAGTGACACCCGGGAAAAATTGAAGGAAATTCCTCATCCTGATTATATAACTATTTCAGGGCTGGGTGAACCGATGCTTTACAGTCGTATCGGTGAGATTATCAGGGGTATTAAAGACGTGACCAATATTCCCGTTGCTGTTTTGACGAACGGATCACTTTTCTTTCTTGAAAATGTTCGCGATTCGGTTATAGAAGCTGATCTTATTATTCCGTCACTTGATGCCGGGGATAAGAAAATGTTCTCATATGTGAATCGACCCCACCGTAATATTTCTTTTGAAAAAATGGTCAAGGGGCTCTGTTTGCTCCGCGAATATTTTGGAGGGTGTTTCTGGCTTGAAGTATTTCTGATGAAAGGTACAACAGATAGGGAAAACGAAATTCTGAAAATTAAAACTTGGACTGATCGTATTGCTCCTGATCGAATACAGTTGAATACGGCTGTCAGAGCGCCGGCAGAGGATTTTGTTGAAATAGTTGAAGAAGATAAATTAAAAGAAATTGCGAGACTGTTTGGTCCCAGTTGTGAAGTAATTGCCGATTACACAAAAGTTCATGACCTTGTCGAATTCAAAAGGACGCGCGATGATGTTCTACAGATGTTGATCCGACGTCCCTGTTCAATCGATGATATATCGGCAGGGCTGAATTTGCATAGAAACGAAGTTGTAAAATATATTGAGGAACTGTTGGATCATAATCTGATCCAAAAGCGAAAACGATTAAATAAAATTTTTTACAGTGTGAATAAAAGTAATACTCAAAATAGCATATAAAAAAAGTTAAATGGAGGGAGATTTAAATAATGGTTAGTGGAAAAAAATCTGGCAAAAAACCTGATGAACGCAATGATAAATCAGATGCTAAAATTAAGCAATATACACAAAGCGAGAACCTTGCAAACCGTATGGGACAGATCAAGCATAAAATATTGGTCCTTTCGGGAAAAGGTGGTGTCGGCAAGAGTACTGTAGCAGTTAATGTTGCTGTTGCTCTCGCTTTAGAAGGCAAAAAGGTTGGAATTCTTGACACTGATTTTCACGGCCCCAGTGTTCCCACCCTTCTCAATCTCGAAAAAGCACGTCCTGCCTCTGACGGCACATCGATTCTTCCGATTGATTTTCTCGAAGGAATCAAGGTGATGTCCATAGGATTTCTCCTGTCAAATCAGGACGACGCGGTTATCTGGAGGGGTCCCATGAAGATGAATGTTATAAAGCAGCTTCTTACTGATGTTAAATGGGGAGACCTCGATTATCTGGTCATTGATTTTCCCCCGGGGACAGGTGATGAACCTCTTTCAGTGGCTCAACTTATACCGAATAGCGATGGCGCAATTATTGTAACTACCCCGCAGGATCTTTCTATTAACGATGTGCGAAAGTGCATTAATTTTTGCGGGCAGGTTCATGTTCCCGTATTAGGCGTTATTGAAAACATGAGCGGTCTTGTCTGTCCTAACTGCAAGACCGTTATCAATATATTCAAAAAAGGCGGTGGCGAAACGATGGCGAAACAGATGGGTGTTCCCTTCCTCGGCAGTATTCCGATCGAGCCGATGATCGTGGAAGCCTCGGATAGCGGGAAACCATTTGTGTATCATCATTCAAAGACAGAAGGAGCACAGGCATTCACAAAAGCTATCAAACAAATTCTTAACATAAAAGAAAAGGAAATACCTAAGCCTGAAGTTACACTTTCTGAAAAGAAAACAGAAACTTGTTTAAGAATAGCGGTGCCGGTCGTTCAGGGTCGTCTTAGCCTTCATTTCGGACACTGTGAAGAGTTTGCACTTTTCGACATAGACGCGGAAAATAAAAGAATTCTTAGGAAAGAAAGCATACCCGCGCCCCCCCATGAACCGGGTTTGCTTCCGGCGTGGCTCCATGAGAAGGGTACGGACTTCATTCTTGCGGGAGGTATGGGACAGCGAGCACAAGACCTTTTTAAAGAAAAAGGGATAAGTGTTCTAGTAGGAGCGCCTTCCGATGATCCTCAGATTATCATCGAAAATTACCTCAACGGCACGTTAAAACTGGGTGAAAATATTTGTGATCATTAAGGGAAAAATGGATAACAGGGAAAAAATTATAGAAAAGATACTTAATATGGCTCATGAAGAGAACAGAGGACTTTACTCGGAAAAAGTAATCGACGGCGGAGTTAATCTGAGAAACTACGGTATAATGAATAACCCCGACGGTTATGCAAGAATAACCGGTACTTGAGGGGATACTGTTGAAATGTTCCTTCGTGTAAGAAACGGAAAAATAGATGTTGCCAAATTTACAACTGATGGTTGTATTTTTACCATCGCAGCATGCAACGTGGCAACCGTAATGGCAGAGGGAAAAACGATTAATGATTGCTTCAGGATTAATCAAAGTTCAATTCTTGATTATTTAGAATATATGCCTGAAGATCACAAACATTGCGCCCTTCTGGCAGCATTCACTTTCCATAAGGCTCTCAAAGATTTTATTGATAACGGAAACCCATGAAATCAGGAGTTTATATGTTTGACAAGAATAAATATAGTTTTTTGATTAATATATTGCTCAATTTATGAAACGTGCTGAAGATTATTGTAAGTACGATGTGTTACTTGGATATTTTATCTTTTCGATTTGAAGATCAAATGAGTAGTTATAGTTTTTGAAATTGTCCGGTTGAGTGGGACAAAAAAAATAGAAAGTCCAATCTGATTAGATTGGACTTTTTTTATATGGTTATAATGGTTTTTACCAAAAAATTGTCAGGTATCCGTATAAAATACTTGACAGTATTTTCTTTCAATGATAACTACTCAAGGGCTAAAAAATGTAAGAAGAGAGGAGGTATATAGAGAATTAATGATGTGAAGTTTTAATGCGAGCTGTTTATCATAAGCGGTGGTGTAATCGGTTTAAGGCATTATAGAAGAACAGCTTAAACAGAGTTGCAACGGAATTCCAACAGAGTTCAAATAGTAGAAGGAGGGTAAAAGATGCAAACAAAAAGGACTTCTCTGATAAGAAATGTAACTTCTTTAAGCGACGAGGAAATCAAAAAAAGAGAAGATAAACCGTTTGAGTACTGGGGACTAACACCTCGGGAAGCAAGAAAAGTAGCCGTAGGAAAGAAAAAAGGGCTACATGACAAGAGGACAACCCTAAAGGAAGCGGTTGCCAAGTATGTCGGAGATGGAATGAACATTGGTGTGGCCGGGTTTGTGAATACCCGTGTGCCCATATCCATTGTGCACGAAATAATCCGCCAGGGCGCAAAAGACTTGACACTATCCTACCAGTCCGCTTCCATGACCAATGAATTACTTGCCGGTGCAATGATCATAGATCCCAATCATGTCTCCATCAAACGTGTGACACAGGCCTGGTGGGGCTATGAAGTAATAGGGATAGCGCCTCTGTTCCGTTACCTGCTCGGCAATGAGATGGTTGAAATTGACGATTATACGAACTATGGAGCGTCTGCGAGATTCAAGGCAGCGGCGATGGGTCTCCCATTCATTCCGATACGAGATCATGGTGGTAGCGACATGGAACTGGTGAACTATGGAAAGATGATAGAGTGTCCGTTCACCGGAAGAAATGTATATGTACTTCCGGCCTGTTACCCTGATGTCGGTATTGTACATGTGCAGATGGCTGATATGTATGGTAACTGCCGGATATTTGGTGCCCTCAATACCTGTCCTGAAATAGCTATGGCATCCGGCCGTACCATCGTGGTAGCGGAGGAAATTGTTACTACTGACGCCATAAGACAGTATCCAAATCTCACGGAAATCCCCTATGTTGCTGTGGATGCCGTGATTGAACAGCCTTTTGGAGGTTATCCCGGAGCAGTTTATGGATATTACTGGTTCGATATGCCTGAATTCCTCAGTTTCAGGAGTTTATGTGATGAATTCAGAAAGACCGGGAATAAAGACAAACTTAAAGAATGGTACGACAAATATATTTTTGGTTGTGAAACCTTCGATGATTATCTGGCTACACGTCCTTACAGTAAACTCAAGGAATTGAGACAGATGGATGGAGTGCAACCGATAATCAAATAATAACGGCTGTTCAGTGAACGATAAGCTAATCCACAATAGGTAATATAAGGAGGAGAAAAAATGAGAGAAGATATAGGCCCATTCGAAGTCATTGCTTATACAGGTTCAAGAGTACTGGAAGACGAAACAATAGTGTTCGTCGGAACTGGGCTGCCGATAATCGCTTCAATGCATGCCCAGCTTACACATGCCCCGAATCTTAATCTGATATTTGAAGCCGGTTCCCTAGGCGCAATTCTCGAACAGGGGTTGCCGCTGTCTGTTGGTGATACCAAGGCTTTTCGTAAAGCCGTTTTTGCCAAGGGCCTCTGCGGCGTTTTTGAATTAACGCAGAGGGGATATGCGGACTACGGTTTCATCGGTGGCGCACAGATAGATATGTATGGAAATATCGGTTCAACATTTGAGGGCGGCACCTATTCACGACCCGGGGTTAGATTTCCGGGAAGTGGCGGCGCCGGTGCAATGGCGGCAAACTGTGAAAAGGTTATCGCAATAATGGCCCTGGAAAAGAGAAGATTTTGTGAGAAAGTGGATTTCATAACAAGCATAGGTTACGGTGATGGTTCACCTGAATACAGGGACGTTTCCGGGACTCTTGGTTCGGGACCTTACAGGGTTATAACCAATCAGGCGCTGTTCGGGTATGATGAAGAGACCAGAAGAATGATGCTGCTTGAAGTGCTGCCGGGAAAAACCGCGGCGGATATCCAGGAACTGGTGAGTTTTGAATTATTGATTTCACCTGATCTCAAAGAGATGGCAATGCCTTCCGATGAGGATTTGAGACTTTTGAGAGAAGAAATTGACCCGGATGGATATTTCCTGAAGAGAAAGGTCGCAAAGTAGTTTAGATAATTTTTTGAGGGGAAAATAATTCCTCCAGAAAACGCTTTTTAGTAAAATAACAGGGCTGAAAGAAAACTCTTTTCTTTCAGCCCTGTTTAATTTGAGGACACAGAACAGTTTTCAGCTATTTTAATTGAATCTCCCCGCAGCAAGCAGCGGGGTTAGTGCTCGCTGTTCAGTTCACGTCGCACTGCATTTATTCACTAAAATGATCTTTTAAAGGAAATGTCTCCTTTACGGTAATATCTTTTCCGGTTTTATGGACAGTACAGCATTCATTATATAAATCATGCGCAAAAAATAGAATGTAGTTGTTTTCAACGGCTTCGTTTAAAAAATTTTCTTTTTCCTCCAATGATATAAGCGGCCTAACATCATAACTCATAATGTAAGGTAAGGGAATGTGCGCGGTTGACGGCAGCAGATCTCCCGTGAAGACAACAGTTTCGCCCCGACAGTTAATAAAAGGAATTATTTGACCATGCGTGTGTCCGTTAAATAATTTTACTGAAAAGTCGGGGAAGAGGGTACTGTCACTATCAATAAGCTTCAAGTGGCCGCTATCTCCCATTGGGATTATGTTTTCTCTCAAAAAAGACGCTTGTTCCATCCTGTTTGAATTAGCAGCCAGATCCCATTGTTGTTTACTTGTCCAGTATGTGGCATTCTTGAAAACCAATTCAAACCCTGTTCTATCTCTATTGTATTTTACACCTCCGCCACAATGATCAAAATGGAGATGGGTTAATACAACGTCGGTAATATCATCTGCGCTGAAACCGTACTTACCGAGTGAGCCCAATAAGGTATTATTATTGTTTAAATAATAATACCTGAAAAATTTATCATCCTGCTTATCTCCTATCCCATTATCAATTAAAATTTTCTGGTCTCTGTCCACAACGAGCAAACAGCGCATTGCCCACTTGCAGAGATTATTTTCATCAGCCGGACAGCTTTTTTGCCAGAGCGCTTTTGGAATAAGGCCAAACATTACTCCGCCATCTAATTTAAACGTTCCTGTTTCTATTGGATATAGTTTCATTTTTTAACTGCACCGTACGGTTATGTTATGACTTATGACAAAATACATGGGTATAATTTTATCAATTATAGATCTCTTTTGAAAGAAATATGATGGTTTCAAAAAAAGGTGAATGGAGGAAATAATCCGCTCAAGTGATACGGCCATTTCTATTAAACTTAAAATATAGCAGATGGCTGACACAGACTTTTCATTTTTCAGGGATAAAAAAACCTTATTGCTCTTTTTGTCTTTTTCATATCTAATATTTTCATGGTCATCTTTGACTCAATTAATTTTATATGACCTCAGGATAAGAAAATGACAAATTTTAATCTTAAAGGTAAAAAGGCGATTATTTTTGGTGTGGCTAACGAACAGAGTATTGCGTGGCACATTGCTAAAGCACTGAACAGTAACGGTGTGAGGAGCGTGTTCGCATACCAGGAACGAGCTGAAGGTTCCGTTATGCCGTTATTAAAAGCTCTGAAAGACCCAATCGCGGTTCCCTGTGACGTTGTCGATGATTCTTTGCTTGACCGATTTTTTGAAAAAGTAAAGCGGGAATTTGGAAATGTTGATTTCTTGGTTCATAGTATCGCGTTTGCAAAGAAGGAGCATCTGCAGGGTAAATACTTTGAAGTCGACAGGCGCGGATATCAGATAAGCCAGGAGGTGAGCGCTTATTCACTAACGGAATTAACAAAAAGAACATATCCCATAATGAATGAGGAAGGTAGTATAATAGCCATATCGTATATCGGTTCGGTACGGGTTATTCCACACTATAATGTGATGGGTGTGTGCAAGGCCGCACTAGAAGCATCTGTGAGATATTTATCTCGAGATGTCGGCGATAGAAAAATAAGAATTAACGCGATTTCTTCAGGGCCTATAAGGACACAGGCGGCATCGGGAATCACAGGCTTCGAAAAATTGCTTGGTCATCAAATTGAAGTCGCGCCACTGCACAGACTAAATACCGCGGATGATGTTGCTAATCTTGCCCTATTTTTATGTTCTGATTTGTCAAGGAACATAACCGGTCAGGTTATTTATGTGGACGCCGGGTATAGTAATATGGGATTGTAGCCTGTATCGGAAAAATCTCGACATTAAGAATTGACACTTTTGTCCCTGAGTTTTTCTGCGATTCTGCAACCATTTCGGTCTTGGCTTATATCATTCTTGTTTGTAATATCCGCCACTGACCGTCGCTTATCTTGATTACCTACAGCGGGGGAAAAAGGCAGAGGCAGTGGTGACTACCGCTCCTCTTGTAATTTAGAGGCCTTCTTATACCAGTCTAAGACCTCTTTTGTAATAAGAGGGTTATTGATTCCTTCCTTGATGGGGTCTTTTTCGTCGTTTATAACAAGAATATAAATCATAAGGCGGTTCATGTAATATTCTATAAGCTGAGGGTCAGGGTTTGGACCGTGAATCAATACTGTCACATCAAAACCCAGACAACTGGCGTCAAGTTCAGCGTACTCACACCCTGGAACATAACCAACGATTTCCGAAATTCTTAATGCCTCATCAAAGTCCAATTTTTCATACCATTTTTTTTCCATAATAAATTTCCTATCGTTAAATAAATTTTTTCAATAATTGAAGCAAATCTCTTGTTGCCAATACATCAGTCACATTTGCAGAGTATTCCTAAAATACACCGGCAGTGTGTTAACTGATTCCGAAACGGAAAGTGTAAATATTAATAATGTAACTTAAACTCACTCCTAATGCATTTTGTAATTTAAAAGTCTCGTCAAGCTAACAGAACAAAAATTGAAATGTCAATTAAAAATCTGCATAGTCAGATTGGAAAATCGCTATAAGCTTTTCAAACCAATGACAAAAGAAATTAATTGGCACTTTTTTTACACGATGTGGAGATTGAGCTTGCGTTGATTTTAAATGGTTCGTTTTTTTCTCGACTCGTACCGGGAAATAAGATAATCTTGCTGACAAGAATAAAGAGAAGATAGTTATAAAGATACGGTCCGTAGCTAAAATGAAGTGTAAGCTCTTGAAATTATGTAAGTTTTTTGAGGGAGGTATCTTGCGGTTTATATGTCTTATTCCGGTATCCGTGAAATAACGCAGGAGTGCTTTTATGTTTTTTAG
>CAZZBF010000025.1:16379-26006 GCA_964652795.1 uncultured Syntrophales bacterium
AGAAAAAAAAGGAAAGAAGAAATTTCTTTCTATGACAATGACGGGATAAAAGAGAAAAGGATATATTTGAACGGCAAACTGGAAGGGGAATATGTATCTTATTATGAAAACGGTCAAATACTGGCCAAACTGAACTTTCATAATGGCCTGAGAGAGGGTGAGGCTACTACCTATTACAAAAATGGCCGGATCAGGGAAAAAAGCACATTCAAAAATGACCGCCTGGTTGGAGAGTATGTCTGTTACTATGAAACCGGCAGCGTCAGGGAAAAAGAGAATTACAACGATAAGGGTGAACTCGACGGTAAATACCTCCTCTATTACAAGAACGGACAGATAAAAAATGAAGAAAACTTTAAAGACGGCAAATTTGACGGTGAATACTGTACATATTACAAAGACGGCCAGATTAAGGAGAAGGGGAGTTTCAAAAACGATATAAGAGAAGGTGAATATGTCATTTTTTACAGAAACGGCAATAAAAAAGAAAAGGCGACATATAAAGATGGCGAATTAGATGGTAAATTTATTTGCTACGCCGAAGATGGCAGGGTAATAGAAAATAGTGTTGACATTTTCCTCCGTGATGATGAAGAAGAATGGGATGACCAGGAGCAGATGTATGACGATCTGCTCAAAAAGCTGTCGGATTTTGATGAAGAGTAGCTGTCATGATTGAAAATATCCTGATTATGGCGGATGGTTCTGAATACAGCAAAACCGCTCTTGAATATGGTATCTATATAGCCAAAAGACTCGATGTGAAACTAACCGTTCTGTATGCGGAGGAGAATCTCGATGATAGGGATCAATCCACTTTTAACCAAGCCGGAGAAAGATGCGGGAAAGTCCGAATAGATTTTCAATTAAAGGAAATTAAAGAGATTACTGATAAGGTGATTGTGGAAGAGGCAAAAGATGCCGATTGGGTTTTCCTCGCGCAGAAAAATGACCATTTTCGCTTGAGCGGGGGCGGATTCCCCGGTTCTACCCCGGAGGCGATGATTCCCAAAATGGAAAGCCCGGTAATGGTTATACCCATAAATTTCCAGGAAATCGAAAGCATGGGTCTTGCTTATGATGGCAGCCGATCGGCCGACAACGCGTTAAATATCGCCGCGGAATTGTCCGACAAAGTGCGCTGGCCATTGTCGATTATCATCATCACTGATAAATCTGAACAGGCCGCAGATTTCAGCAAAAGAATTGAAGAGCTGCTTGACCCATATGAAGAAATTGATAGTGATATAATAATATTGAGGGGAACTGCAGAGGAAGAAATCATAAAATTCGTTCGGGAAGGTTCCGTGGAATTGATGGTAATGGGTGCCTATGATAATAGCAGCTTCAGAGAGCTGACATTAGGCGGCACAACCTCCTATGTCATACGTAAAAGTGCCGTTCCTGTATTGGTAGTAAGTTAAAGGTTTGCGAAAGCTCTAATCAAAATGGTCTTTTATACTTGCACTTAAATTTGCCAGGACGTCATATCTTGTCAGATCATAATAGATCGGAGTTATAGATATCATTTCTTTCTTGAGGACACACGCGTCTGAATCCGCCTCTTCCATTTCGGAAAGTCGTGTTTCACCTGCCAGCCAGTAATATATATTATCTCTCGGATCCACTCTCTTTTCAAAGGATTCCATCAGGCGAGCTCTTCCCTGTTTTGTAACCACAATGCCCTTTATTTTTTCTTCCGGGATCGCCGGTATATTTACGTTAAGGGGAATATTCTTGTCGGGGTTGTGTTTGAGCATAAAGACAGCCATTTTTCTGGCAAATTTAGCCGCAAATGAAAAGTCGGCATCTCTGTCATGGGTATTCAGTGAGATAGCCAGTGAGGGAATTCCCAGGATAGACCCTTCCGTGGCCGCGGATACGGTTCCGGAATAGATTACATTTATTCCCACGTTTGCTCCGATATTTATTCCGGATACCACCAGATCAAAAGGGCTGTCCCCCAGTTCTCTTATTCCTATCTTTACGCAGTCCGCGGGTGTGCCGGCTACGGCATATCCGAGAAAGATACCGTTCTTTCTTGCTTGTCTGACCGTAAGCGGGCGTGAGATTGTAATGGCATGGCCGACGGCACTCTGTTCCACCTCGGGGGCCACAATCAAACATTCCGCTTCCTCTGACAGTTCTTTGTACAGGGCGTTCAATCCTCTGGCGTATATGCCGTCATCATTTGTAAGAAGAAATCTCATAATTGCACCTTTCCCGCGTTAATCCTTCTTGGAAATGTGGGGAATAAGCCAGGATAGAAAGGCCGCTTCACTTCTCGACTGTATCATTATTTTACCCGGTCCTGTCAGTTCGCAGACAAGCCCTTCACCACTTAAAAGTGTTGACTTAAACCCCCCAACCTTTTTCACGGTGTATCCCACACCTTCATCAAATGAGACCATGTGACCCGTATCCACAATATATTTCTGGCCGGTTTCAAGATTAATTTCATGAATGGCGCCGTAACTCGACAAAAACAACTTGCCGGTACCACTTATTTTTAGAAGAAACAGACCTTCTCTTGAAAAAAAAGTTTTAGCACCGCCCCACTTCGTATCTATCTCAATTTCAGGCGATGAAGCGATATATGATCCTGATTGGACGTATATAGTCTGTCCCCTGAGTTCCAGATCATGGATATCTCCCGGAAGTGACGGGGCAAGGGCTACCTCTCCATCCTCATCTGCCCTGAATGTATTTACAAAGAAACTTTCACCTCCCAAGACACTTCTTTTAAGGGAGCCGAACAATCCCCCCTTCATGCTGGTCTCAATTTGGATACCGCTTGACATACTTACCATGGCTCCCGCTTCGGCGGAAATTGCCTCTCCCCGCTGCAACGTTATTTTAAGCATGGAATAAGATGGTCGATATAAAATTTCATGTTTCATTATTTGCCCCCCCCTTTTTTAGAAATTGTATTTTTTTCGTGCCAGATGACATAAGCTAAGTAAACGAACGGCAATCATTGCCATTATCAGTCTTGGAATCCAGAGCCAGAACGCGCTCAATCCCAGTGACAGAAAAAGCGCAGGGTCTTCGATCAGGGAATGGTGGATACCGATTGACAAATGCAATTCTTCCAGTTCGTCCTTTGTCAGGTGTCCGTCTTTTGCTTCTTCAACGATTACGGCTCCTCCATAGGCAAGACCGAAAATGGTTGCGGTAACCCATAAAACGCCTACATTCCGACTTAGCCCGAGTATTTTCAGGACAGGTGTAAGCACTCTTACTACATAATCTACCCAGCCCAGGGATTTTACTACTTCCAGAAGGATCATTATGCTCATAATAATCATAAATATTTTAATACAAAGGTAGAATGTGGTAAGACTCCAGTTCTTTAGCATATAAGTAAAAGTTTGTAAAACCGGGGCAGAAACTACCGCGGTCACCATACCTGATGCCGCTGTATCAAAAAATTGCGCTACAAGATTTATCGTGATAACGGCGGCCGTCAGCCGAAAAAGTGTGGCCTTCAAAGGATGCATGCCTGATTTGCCCTGAATGATACCTTCCTGAATCAAATTGTGCGCGGTCAGAAGAAAAATGGCAATCAGGGTCATCTGTTCATTGGTGAGGGGAAGAACGGCCATTGCGGCGATGGCTGCGTAAAGATTGGACAGCATGCCGATAAGTAAAGGCAGGGCAGCCATAGCCGGCAGATTGATCAGGCTCATCGCAGGCTGGATGAAAAAATCGATTTTGTTGAGCCAGTTGCTCCATACCAGCAGAGCAGTCAGAAAAGAAATAGGAATCACTATCTTCAGCATCCAGATAAAGCCGCTCAATCCCTTCCTGATGCCTGAGATGAAACCTTCTTTGAGCAAGATGTTATATTGTCGGCATTTATATGTTTGCTCGCACATCTTGTTATCTCGCAACGTTAACGGTTGTCGGTTTCAGTATTCTTGTAAGGTCTCCCGGTGTCATTTCGGCTAATAACCCTCTTTTCCCCGCATTTATAAGAATGCCGGGAAGGCTAAGTATGGTTTCTTCGATGTAGACGGGAAGCTGTTTCTTTGTTCCGAACGGAGAAGTACCTCCAACCAGATAGCCTGTGTGCTTTTGCGCGACTTTGGCATCACATGGGTTTACAGATTTTACTCCGAGGAATCTGGCCATCTCCTTAGTGGATACCTGCTTATCACCGTGCATCAGGATGATAAACGGGGTCTTTTGTTCATCTTCCATGATGAGCGTCTTGATTATAATATGCTCGTTGATGTCCAGTTCTCTTGCCGCGACCTCGGTGCCCCCTTTTTCCTGATATTTGTACTGGTGTATTGTGAAACCCGCTCCATTTTCCCTCAGGATTCGAACGGGGTGAGTTAACGGGAAATTTTCTTTCGCCATTTTAACCTTATTTCTCAGTCTGTTTAAGATATTTTTTAGGGCCTTTTGCGGTGTATAATTTAATAAAAGATGTTATTATAATTTCTTTAAAAAGTAAAGCACGGGAGCAAATTGTATGTCTTATGTCAAACAGTTAGAATTAAAAGACACTATTTTGAAAGATGGGAGAGGGTGGTCGATAAATCCGCTTAAGTTTGTTGATATTAAGGATAGGTCATTAGAAGATATGCATGTTGTTTCTATAAAACCGGGCGAGGTCCGGGGAAATCATTATCATCCGGATGCGACTGAATGGCTCTTAATTTGCGGGGGATTGGCGAGCCTTGTCTGGCGACCGGTTCATGAGGAAGCTGTTAATGAAATTTTAATAAATGGTGAAGAACCGGTATTATTTGAAATACCGGCCCGCTTGGAGCACGCCGTAAAAAATTTATCTCATTATGATATATATCTGGTGGCATTCTATAATATTCCGGGCCCGGATGTCGTCGGGTGTTCTCTCTTTCCTTAACAGTCGAAGATTTCCCGTGACTTTTTGCTGGGAGCGTCAATACCCAGCAAGGCATGGACCATGGCAGACTTCATGATAAAAACAGGCCGGATCACGGGAGCTTCCTGACAACGATCCAATGGATCTGGCTCACAGGTTCATTTTCCATCGCGCTGATTCTTTGCGTGCTTGCTGTAATGGTTCCGATGAAGCTGGGGGAACGGGCTCTTCTAAAAGGGTATTCAATATAAGCTATTCCCGGTTAAGTTTGAAAATTTTGGGATTGCTTAGCTTGGTTCACAATAACGGAAAAATATCACTATTTCTTTTTAAACATATCCATAAGCTTGTTAACACTTTCACTGACACTCTCGTTGACATCCTTGAGAATATCCGAAGCCTTGGGCATTGCCGATTTTTCTTCTCCCTTCTCACCTATAGTCTTCTGTTTTTCCCCTTGCGGAGGTGTCATTGACTTCTGTCCCATTCCGGGAAAAGAAGGCATGGTCATCTTCTGATAACCGGAAGGAACTTCAAATACCGACTTTGAAAAGTTTTTCGTTTTTATATTCCTGAATTGCGTACATACGGTTTCATTTTCAAACTTTACGGGGAATGGGAATTTTTTGGATATCCAGAAATGTGATTCTCGGCCTTTATCAGTTACTTCATACTTTTCGCATTTAAGGCCGGAAACCTTTTCCGTGCCCAGATATTTTGCTTTTTCCTCTATTTCCCCGCTCCATTTCTCAAATTGTTTTTTCTTTTCATCTATTGGAAGAGCCATGTATTTTTTTTCTGCCGGATTCAGTATCCAGACCTTGTTTCTATCCGGTCTGAAAATCATGATGACAGTTCCCCCTTCTTTGTTAAGGATTTCTTGACGTATCAAGTCTCCCTTAATAAAGATCTTGCCCTCCGCGATTTTCTTGCATTCCGACGTCGTAACATAATCGGCTGTGCAGTCCGCTGAAGCAATACCCACACCTGACAGTAGGAAGATAGCCGCAACCAATATTGATTTTAAAAATGTTTTTCCTTTCATGTTTTTTCCTTCTGACCGTGAGCTTCACTTTTCAAGTTTATTCTATCAAGGCTTGACACGTCGCCGCACTTTGTGTATGAGACAAGTTAGTGAAATTTGTCAAGAATAGCACATTTCCACAAACTGCCAGCTTTCCCCGGATTTTTTGAGAGGTTTTGCATAATACCTTAATGTCATTGTGGTGAGCCGAAGCCCCGAGCGAAGAAAACTGACCGGGAGCGCATCAATATTTACAACAGGAAAGATAGCACAATTTAATGTATATCTCAAATCATCAGTGGTCCGTTTCTGAGCGTCAGAGATATTAGTTTGGATAAAGGAGTTTAATCAGGTGAAAATTCCAGACTCTGTATGCACAATGATTGCAAAAGTCTATTTGAGAGTGCTTCCGGATGTTTATCGTTACCTGAATGGTTGGAGAGAACGCGCGCGGCATATTCCGGATCCGGAGCTTAGAAAACAGGCATTGATGAGCATCAAGACAAAAACCTTTCATTGTGAGGGTGGGTCCATTCTTGGATTATTAGCCGGTAAAAACAGGAGTGATGCGATTCGTTTTATTGTTGCCTACCAGACGATCAGCGATTATCTTGATAATTTGTGTGATCGAAGTACTTCGTTGGACCCGGTAGATTTTCGGGCTCTTCATCAGTCGATGCTTCATGCGTTAACCCCGGAAGCCGCGAGTTTGGATTATTATCGATTTCGAAGCGAACAAGATGATGGCGGCTATCTGGTATCGCTTGTGGAGACATGTCAGGAAGCACTGAAAAGACTTCCATCGTATGATAAGATTTCTCCTGTCCTGCATGAGCTGGCCGGTTACTACTGTGACTTACAGGTCTACAAGCACGTTAAAGTGGATGAACGGGTCTCTCTTTTGAAAGATTGGTTTCAATCTTACCGGGACAACCTGCCGGAGATGAGCTGGTATGAATTTTCGGCGTGTTGCGGTTCGACTCTCGGTATATTCTGCCTTGTTGCATATGCGTTTAATGATGGATATTCGGTCGATATGGCACCACGGGTTAAGACCTCCTATTTTCCATGGGTACAGGGACTGCATATCCTTTTGGATTATCTTATCGATCAGGAAGAGGACAAGACCGGTGGCGATCTGAATTTCTGTTTCTATTATGAAAACAATGAGGAAATGTTGAAACGATTCACTCATTTTTTTAAACAGGCGGACAGAAGCGTTTCCCTTTTGCCCAACACGAAATTTCATCAAATGGTCAATCGCGGATTACTCGGTGTGTATCTTTCAGATAAAAAAATTCAAAGGCAGGAGACAGTTTATCGGATGGCAAAAAAGATTATTCACCTCGGTGGCTGGCCGGCGTTCTTTTTCTACTTGAACGGATGGATTTACCGGCGAATAAAAGAACGGGATTGAACTGAACAGCGAGCGCATTATTCTCCGAACTGAACAGCGAGCGCATTCCCCGCAGCTTGTGGAGGGGTTAGCGAGCGAATGAAATCAACATATTTCCTTAACAGTAGGAGCTCCCTGCAGCTTGCTGCTGGGAGATTCAATTACTTCGTTCCTCGCAGCTTGCTGCGGGAAGCTTCAATATAACCGTTATTTATGTGATGTCTCCTGCCCCGCGTTTTGTTACGACCGGAATCGGGGCCCCCGATTAAAAACTTTTTTCAGCCATAAAATTTGCGAGATCGGCAACGCGACATGAATAACCCCACTCGTTGTCATACCACGCGACAACCTTTGCCATGTTGCCCAGTAAAACCTCGGTAAATTCTATGTCCACTATTGAGGAGAAGGGGTTGCCTCTGAAATCAATCGAAACCAGTTTTTCTTCTTCACAGGCCATAATGCCTTTAAGCATTCCCCCCGCCGCTTTTTTCAGAACCTCTCGCAGCTCATCGGTATTGGTTTCGTTTTCCAATTCGACTACAAAATCCACCACTGAGACCGTTGGGGTGGGTACCCTGAGAGCGTAACCGTCGAAACGGCCCTTTAATTCGGGTATGACCAGAGAGATTGCCCTGGCCGCGCCCGTGGTGGTAGGAATTATATTTTGCCCCGCGGTTCGAGCTCTCCTGAGGTCCTGATGCGCCAGATCCAGGATGCGCTGATCTGTGGTATAGGAATGAATGGTTGTCATCATACCTTTTTTTATCCCGAAGGTCTGGTGAACGACCAGGACAGGCGGCGCAAGACAGTTGGTGGTGCAGGAGGCGTTTGAAACAATGTGGTGTTCTTTGGGGCGGTAAGCTTCTTGGTTGACTCCCATGACCACGGTCAGGTCTTCGTCTTGTGCCGGAGCGGTTATGATCACTTTTTTGGCACCGCCTTTAAGATGTGCTGATGCCTTGGGGCCGGTGCGGAACAGACCTGTACTTTCGACTACAATATCCACGCCCTCTTCTTTCCAGGGAATAGACGCCGGGTCGCGAGAGGCGAAGTTCTTTATTTTATGACCGTTAACAATAAAGTTATTTTTTTCGACTTTTACTTCTCCCGGAAAGTGGCCGTAGCTGGAGTCGTGCTTGAAAAGGTGGGCGTTTATTTCTACGTCGAAAAGGTCGTTAACGGCCACGACTTGAAGAGATTCAGGATGTCTTTCCATTACAGCTTTCAAAACTTGACGGCCTATCCTGCCGAAACCATTGATGCCGATGCGAATCATATATTCCTCCTTTGGTTACGTTAATATGAGAGTTTTGAAAAATATAAATCTTCGTTGCTCAAAGCATTTTTTCGACAGTTCTAAATCTCGCTTCACTGCAAATCCAAAACTCGCTCTTCGAGCTCAGACATTGGATTTGCGGTCGGTTACGCTGTGATTTGAACCGTTACCGAAAAAATCTTGATTCGCACTCAGAATCATATTTCCCAAACTTTGCTCAGCTTATGGTAAGTTTTGCAAAGCTCTCAATATATGAAACCTTGCAAAACCCCCTTGGGACTTTTGAACTGAACAGCGAGCCCAGTTAAATCCTTCTAAGAAGGGCCGCAAAGCGGCATTTAACGGGGCGAGCGAATGAAATCAACATATTTCCTTAACAGTAGGAGCTCCCCGCAGCTTGCTGCCGGGGAGATTCAAAATGTAACTCTTTGGAGCTCAAAACCATATTTTTAAACTCTATGTGTTTTATGACAGATGTGTAAAACTCTCTATATCAGATTTGAAGCAAATTTATCAAAAAGATTATTAAAATAAAACAGTTCTTTATTTCCTCAATATTTATTTAACCTCCGGTGTGGCATCCGGATCGAAAGGGTTCGTCCTCAGCGCGAAGGAAAACAGATAAGGATAGTCGCTCCTCAAATGTTTCATATAATTTAACCATTCTGAAATCATTAAAACATATGCCCTTTTTATATCAACGGCTATGTGTTCACAGTCGGTATCAGACAGTTTAGCAACATCCGTCCTGTTTGCTAATTCCTCTGTTAAGTGAAAGACAGTCCATAGAAGGTTCGTAAAAGATTCATGTTCCAGTAAATTGGGATTTTGAAGTAAGTTGATTAAGAAATTTCTTTTACTTAAAAGAAATTTGAGCAAGTTTTCCATGTCGCCTTTACGGCAATCAATTTCATGGTCTAAATTTTTGAACTCTGTAATTACGGAAAAAAACTTTTGGTCGGACCAGTTATCATCCACGACAAGCTTTTCCCGGAATTTTTCTTTGTGAGGGTTAAAGTCGGAAAAAAATTTCAGCAACTCTGTTCCGACTTCGCTAAAGAAGGATCCTATTACCA
>CAZZBF010000025.1:26016-29924 GCA_964652795.1 uncultured Syntrophales bacterium
CAGCATGGTCTTCTTCTCTCTGTAACTTAACAATTGATGTATAATCATCGTTACCAGAAGCACTTCGATAAAGACAAAGGCGACATCACCGATGAGATAAATGAAAATATGGTGTGCGTCCCTGAAAAGCGCGAAATGAATGAGGTAAAAAATCGCGGACAATATAATCAGTAATAAACTAAAAAGAATTTGCGACTTGTCGATTTTCATGAGTCAGTCTTCCTTCTTGTAAGTTATGCTACTTTTCGCGTCCGGCAGTGATATAAAAATGTTTCAAGTCGGGCATCTTGCCTGATTCCCAGACGAGTTAGTGCGAAATCGTACCTTGCAGGGTCTTGAGAATCAAATATCCTGAACGAATCTGTTATTTCGATGGCCGTTCTCATATCCGCCTGTTTCCGTTTTGTAAGTTCCAGTATGAGGCATATCCTGTGAAGATGTGTGTCGAGCGGCACAATAAGCTTCGCCGGGGGCACATCGTCCCATCCACCGGGATCCACGGAATCCTTTCGTACCATCCATCGGAGAAAAAGATTGAGCCTTTTGCAAGCGCTTCCTTTTTCCGGTGAAGGTAACAGGCTGTTGTTCCCGGCATTGAAGCCGCCGCGTAATTCCTTTACAAATGAGGTAAGTGCCGGTCGGATTGTGTCGGCGTTATTGCTAAGAGCCGATTTAAAACACGCGTGGAGTGAACCGTGTTTCGCTATAACGCATTTAGCACCGAAGAGCATTACCGCGAGTTCATCACCTGTAGTAAACCTGTGCTTGAAATCGGAAAATGTCTGTAAAAGTGATTTCATGGAGGCATCTTCAAGAAAACGGAAAGGAGAGGGAGACATTTTTTCGAGAACCTTTGAAATACTTTTAAGTATCTGAGAAACTCTGCCGTAGGCGAGCGAAGAGGCGATGAGTCCCGCGATTTCCCGATCACGAGGATTGTCGTAACAATAGAGAAATTCCAGCGGATCAGGATGAATAAACTCCCGCCTGTTGTATTTTTCGTACAGGTGTTCGAGTGCTTCTTTTAACGGCAGTGGTGACATATCAGCTCTTATTTGTTCAATTTTTTCAGTTCACCGACAATGGACTCGAGAGGAGGTCTCTTATTGATATCATGAACATCAATATAACGGATAACACCTTTTTTATCTATAACAATGATTGCCCTTTCCGTAACTCCATCGGAACGCAGTACTCCGTAACTGTCAGCTACTTTGCCATGAGGCCAGAAGTCGGAAAGAACCGGAAACCACAGTTCTCCCATCTGGTTTGTCCACGCGAAAAGAGTGGGGATGTTGTCAACCGTTATCCCAAGGAGAGTCGCGTCATTTTTATCGAATATGTCTTTCACAATGCCGTAACCGGGCCACTGGTCCGAACAGACGGGTGTCCACGCGGCAGGCACAAAAGAGATAACCACATTTTTCTTCCCGCTATATTGGCTGAGAGAAATTTTCTCCCCGGTAACCGAGGGAAGTGTGAAATCCGGAGCGCGATCACCAACCTTTACCCTTAAAACACTGTCTGTGGGCTTGAGATTTTTCGGATGATAAATATTCTTCTTAAAAACGTCTGAAAGGCCGTAGGCTATTGTAGTTAAAAAGAAAATGGTTACAAAGCCTGACAGCAAATTGAGATATCCAAATTTTTTCATTATTCACCTCCTACTTCAATCCGGACAGTTGAAGTATTAACTTCAGAAATTCATCGGCCTTTTCGAAACCTCCGAGTTTAGAATAAAAAACCCTGGGAACCCCGTCATCGATTCTAACTCCTATGTAATATGGAGTTCTGACCTCTCCCACGGCCTTATGGATGGTAAAATCTCCATCTTCAAAAATAGGGAAAGGAACATTGTACTTTTCCCTGAACACCTCCGCTTCAAAGGCGGAATTTCCTGCCGCGATGCCTATCAACTTAACTTTATCTTTCAGCGCGGGATTATTTTCTATTGCGCGATATAGTTCGTTTACCTTGTCTGCGCTTGCCTGGCAGTGAGGACAGTACATACTTAAAACTTCAACAATTACCACATTTGCCTTGATCTGAGGTATTGTGAAAAAATCACCACCGGAAAGACCGAGATAGTTTTTATAGTCATTATTCGTTGGCACGGTAAGTTTTATCTCCGGCATAACGCTGCCCGTTGCCGGAGGCTGTGTTGCCGCCGAAACCGAAAAACTTGTTATCAGAACAAGTACGGCGATTACTATAACGCTAATAAATATTCTTTTCATTGCGTTACCTCTCTTTCTTTATCTTTTATAACGTTTTTTGATTTCCGACAGCTTCTCAAAATGTCCTCTTTCCTCATTTATGATTTTATCTATGGTGTCGTGCTGACCTTCCGGGAGGAACCTTTTGATTTCCTGATAGTATAAAATGGAATCTAACTCTCTGCGGATTGCGAAATTAATAGCTGAGAGCGTGTCTTTGACGTCGGGCAACTCAGAGTCCATTGCTTTTTCGGTAAAGACAATGTTGCTGTCGACATAATCCCGCAGATAGGCACCGTACTCTCCGGGATAACTCTCCGGTATTTTATGTTTTTCCATTTTTGAAAGCATCTCTTTAAAAAGAGCCTTGTGTCTTGCTTCCTCATCGGCAAGATAAGTAAATGTTTTTTTTGTGTTTTCATCCTCCGCTATATGAGCGGCGTAGCGATAGAAACTACTGCCATTCTCCTCAATTCTTATTGCAATCTCAAAAATATCAACCGCGTCAAAATTACTCATTTCAGTTTCCTTTTACTTTCCGATAGCCGTTAGTATCTGTTGAATGAACTCCATCTCCGGGTGTAAGCCCACTATATTGTGCTTTTCATTAATAACAGTATGAGGCACACCGTGTACATTATACTTGACCGCCAGAAAAGGAAATTCCGAGCTTTCCACCATATCGGAGGTAATATAATCACTTGCCATTGCAATTTTATGGGCGGTGCGCACCGCACCGGGACAGTATGGTCAGGTAGGAGAAATTATAACCTGTATGTGCACCGGCTGATCGACCTTGGCCAGTTCAGTAATCGCTTCCGTGCTCAGGCCGGAATTTCTTTTTCCCACGTCCACAATATCTTCTATCAAGGCTGTAAACTCGTAACCCGCGGGGAAACCGTAAAAACGTATACCGTAATCCTTATCACCTGCGATAGCAATGGCCGGAATCTTGTCAATTCCGTACTTCTTGGCCAAGTCAGCTTCGGCCACAAAATCATGAACTTCTAAGAAAAGTTTGTCAGAAAGGCCGGAAATTTCCTCAAGCATTTTCCTGGTCATTTCACAGTGCGGACACTCAATTTCCTGGGTGAACATGATAATTTTAACATCGTTTTCCAATTTGTTAAATACATTTATCAGTTTCTCTCTGTCTTTTTCTTTAATCATTTCCAAGATAGCACCTCTTCAAATAAGTGATTTATAAACAAGGTAATCATACGCGGATAATGCGGCTTTTGCTCCCTCGCCGGCGGAGATTACAATCTGCTTATGAGATACGGTTGTAACATCACCGGCCGCGAATAAACCTTCCACGCTGGTCTTGCAGGAACAATCAATTATCACCTCGCCCCGTTCGTTTAATTCAACAAGATTCTCAACCGGCTCGCTGTTGGGCAGAAGCCCTATCTCCACGAAGACCCCGTTCGCGTCGAGTTTTTCTTCCTTTTCACTCTCCATGTTTTTTACGACGACCGCGGTTACCTCATCCACGCCCTCTATCCTTATGACTTGGTGATAATCAAGTAAGCTCACTTTGTCAGACTGTTTCACTCTTTTCTGAAGAGTAGCATCAGCCTCCCACCCTTTCGCGAAGTTCACGAGAATAACCTCCGCGCCAGCTTTTAACAGGTCCACCGCTGTGATAAAAGCCGAATTGCCGCCGCCGGCGACAACTACTTTTTTCTTCTT
>CAZZBF010000025.1:29934-36368 GCA_964652795.1 uncultured Syntrophales bacterium
TCTTTGTATCACCATCTTTGCAATCAACTTCTACGGTTTTATTATCAATAATTTTTCCAAAACCTAAAACCTGATCTACTTTGTTCTTCTTAAAAAACGGAGCGTCACAGGTAGCGCAATAGGCCACACCTCTTCCTGCCAGTTCTTTCTCTCCGGGCACGTTGAGCGGGCGGTGTCGTTTGCCGGTTGCCAATATTAAGGTTCGGCCTGGATAGATTTTACCGTCATCCGTGTGAACCTTAAAAATATCGATTTCTTTCTCAACTTCGGAAATAGTAAGACCCAGGCTGACGGGAACATCAAAACTTTTAACATGTTCTTCAAACATGTCAACGAGGTCCTTGGCGTTTATGTTCTGAAAACCAAGCCAATTCTCAATCTCGGAGGTTTCCCGCACCTGTCCCCCAAAATCCTTGGTAATAATAGCAACGTTTATCATTTTCCGGGCGGCATAGACCGCCGCGCTCATTGCTGCCGGTCCTCCCCCTATGATCAGGAGATCATAGGTAACTGCCGTATCCGGCTGTTTTGCTTCCTCCAGCGATGAGATGTCCAGTGAAAAAGCGGGAAAATCCACTTTGTGCCTTTCTGATAAAAGATAATTGGGAAGGGGCACTTTCTCATACGACTTCGTACCCCGCCTCCTTCACTTTTTCTTTCACGGTGTCCATATCAACGGGAATTACTTCATTAAAGGAGGCTTCTCCCTTCGCGAGGTCAACTTTAATATCAACAATTCCGTCAATCTCTTCCAGGGCTCTGGTAACGGCCATCACGCAATGATTACAGGACATTCCGCTTATGTTGATAGTAATCATTATATTTTCTTTCCTGTTTGTTCGGAAAACGAAATTACATAGAGTCTTTATCACTCTGTTCCACGGCGCGATCGATTTCAGCTTTGAGCTGAGAGGGAAGCCCCGGAATGTCCACACTTAAAAATCCTCTTACGATGGTTGATGTGGCTTCATCTTCGCTTAATCCGCGGGACATAAGATAAAGAATCTCTTCCTGAGCAATCTTGCCGACTGCCGCTTCGTGAGACATTTCTACCCCATCCACTTTTCCTTTCAGCTCGGGAATGGCGTGCATGTATCCGCCGTTAAGTATAAGACCCCGGCACTCCAGATGAGCTTTCACTCCCGGAACCTCGCCTATCAGGTCCCCGCGAGCAATAATATTTCCGCCGTTAGTGATTGATCTGGAGACAATCTCCGCTCTTGTATCCTCCTCTTTCAAGAAAATACGGCCGCCTACGTCCATTTCGGATCCCGGGTTTCCCACAAGCAGGCTGTAAAAACGGGCAACCGCCCCTTTTCCGACGAGGTGTGTGGTGGGGTACATCTGCAGAGACTTGACCGGCCTCATACAAATGTAATTGTTGAGAAAAAGACCTCCTTCCTCCACCCTTCCCACGGATCTTGGCCGCACCATCACTTCTTCCGCCCAGTGATGAATCATAGTGAAGCTGAGTTTGGCGTTTTTCTTTATATAAAATTCAGAGATTCCTACATGAAGTCCTTTTTTTAAATGTGCCGCTGTTGCGCAACCGGTGATGATGTGAAGTTCAGAACCTTCTTCGGCAATAATAATATTATGAACGTTCTGACTCAGCCCTTCCTTTTCCAGGTACAAACATGCCTGAACGGGGTAGATGCTCTTACTGTTCGGGAGAGCCCTGATGAAATAGCCGTCGTGTAAATCAAGATAAGCCCTGGCCGTGTACTTGTCTGTGTCTACCGAGACCAAATTCCAGTAGTAATCCTTGAGCCAGGCGTATTGTTTGAGGGCTTCCTTGATAGGCAAGACTTCCAATCCTTCCTGTTTTGAACGAGCGTGTAACACTGCGGTATCTTTCTGAATGTAAGTGCCCGACCTGTCCTTTTCCCCTGTATCTATTCCTGCCAGGATCATCCTGTTCTTATCAGCTTCAGATAAGGAATCAAGATTTTCCACATAGTCATGTGAAACAGCTTCCAGATCATAGGACTCAAGATCAATGTCCGGTCCGATTTTTGCCTTTTTTTCTTTTGCCTGCAAGGCCTTTTCAGCTAAGTCACGCATCGCACACACTCCTCATATCCTACTTTGCTAATAGTACTGAAAATTTCTCTTGGATTGGTCGAACAAATCAAAACACCGTCATAAAGAACTTGCCCTTTATCTGCCGTTACATAATCCAGTATGAAGCCGGTGTGCGTGATAATAAAGCCCATTTTTGTTCGTTCTTTGTGCATTTCCTTACGTGTTTTTTTAGAGTCGACCTTAAAGTCTCGTTGAAGTAATTTGCTGATGGTATTTCCTATCAGGGAAATATTTTCCAGATCAACACCCGATTCCGGTTCATCAAAGAGCAGCAGATCCGCATCCTGTGCCATCAACTGCAGCAGTTCCGACCGTTTAATCTCACCGCCCGAAAAGCCCTCATTAATATCGCGATCAAGAAATTCGGTGAAATTCATTTTTGCGGCTAAGGCATCTATGTCGACTTTTTCTTTCGTGCAGATCTGAACCATTTGTCTTGTCTTCACTCCATGGATGGTGGGAGGTCTCTGGTAAGACATGCTTATGCCAAGCTTTGCCCGCTCATTAACAGGCATATTATTGATTTCTTGTCCTTTAAATATGATTTTTCCACCTGTGATCTTGTACTGGGGATAACCCATAATGGTCATTAATAGGGATGTTTTTCCCGATCCGTTAGGTCCGAACAAGATGTGGGTTTCTCCCGGGCGAATTTCCAGATCGATATCTTTCAAAATTTTCTTGTCGCCCAGCTTAACCTGCAAATCTTCAATTCGTAACATATTCCCCCCTTTTTCTGCTATTAGAGGTGTTTTTTCTCAAACCATCTAAAAAGCAGCAATCCGCCGATAATAAATAAGGCAATTATTAACCAGTGATTCAATCCAAGTATTTCCGGCAGAGTAATCTTGCCGAAGTCCCCCCATGTCAGCACAGTTTTCTTCATTGACGGATATACTTCGGCAAAAACGGCCGCGCCGGCAAACATTCCCATGATTCCCCATAAAGCGTCCCATCTTCCCTCACCCAGTGCTCCGGCTGAAGTGCCGGGACAATACCCCAGAAATCCCCAGCCTATTCCGAAGATAAGACCACCCAGAATATTCGCTCCCAATATGGTCGGTTTTATGCTGAGTTTGATCAGACCAAAGTCTTTCAGAAAGTAAATTCCCACCATACCCACCAAAATGGTGGAAAGCATAAACTTAACTATGGTCATATCGGTTAGACGCAAAGCGCCAAGTTGTTTGTCGTAACGTATTACAAGGGCTTTTTGTAAAAGGAAGCCGAATAAAATTCCCGTGATGAGTCCGTAAATAAGCAAAGTCATCTTTATTCACCTCCCCCCGTAAAGTACGCGGGCGACGATAATGCCTCCCACAAAAAAACAGATCAGAGCTATATAACCGCTGACTGCTAACTGAAGTGAACCACTCAGTCCGTGGCCGGAAGGTCACCCGCCTGCCAGTCGTGCCCCGAATATGGCTATCAGTCCGCCGAAAAAAGCAACGAGTCCCCGTTTAATTACACTTGTCCCGAAACGGCGTTTCCACATGTCCGGCACAGCCTTCAAGACGAAGCTCCCTGAATTTGTCGACGCGATTAAGGCTCCGATAAAAATGCCGAGTACAAACATAAATTGCCAGTCAATCTTTGGTGCGTATTTGATAAAATAATCAAGTCCTGCTACTCGATCCGGAGCGAAGATTTTTTCAAGAGCTCCGGCTGTACGCGCGAATGTGGTTGACGCGCCGAAAAACTGGCCGGCTATCCAGACAGAAAGGACAAGCACCACACCGCTTAATGCTCCGGCCAGGTAAGGATTCCATGCTTTTTCTCTTCTTTTCATCTAAATACATCTCCTTTCTTTATCAGTGGTTGAACTGAACAGCGAGCGCGTTATTCTACGAATTACTTCGTTCCCCGCAGCTTGCTGCGGGGAGATTCAATGCTACTCGCTGATGTGGCCAATATTTAAACAGTACCGGGTCACGGCAACAGGGAATGACATATTAAAAGGTTCGCGTGAGCCGTACTGTGGTTGTGTGAAGATTTACTGTTCCTTATATTTTCCGGGAAATTTTGTGTGGACTTCTCCCTTGCCTTTTCCCCTCAACTCATCGGACGCCTTGAGAATGTGATTAAAGCGGTGTTTCAGTTCATAAAATCCGTGCCACCAGGCGTAATCCGGGGCCATCATGGCAGCACCCATTCGAGCCCTGCGTCCCTCGTGGTGCCAGAGCTCATAAAATTCCCACTCGATGTCTTCATCAAAATATGGTTTTTTTGAAAGGAGTTCGTTCTCATAAAGAGAATCAATCATCTTTTTTATCGGTTTGAAGTAATTCTCGTTGTAATTCATGACCGCGCGATCAAGGTTCATGAAATGCTCGTCGGTCCATACGCGGGAATGACACTGCGTGCATACTTTTTTCATCGCTGTTCGCTCGACACTCCAGTCGGTTTCAGCGGGGAACGGTTTGAATTCACCTGGCCTGACTGTCAGGGGGGCCTGTGTCTCCCAGGAAAGTCTCCGGGTTACATCGTGTGTTTCGGGCACGTCACCGGAGGACGACATATGGCAAACGGCGCATGTCGGCGCTCTGAAGTCTCTGCCCGCTTTCCATTTGCCGTCATCAGTCGTCCAGTTCCAATTGTCTCCTTCGGAGTGGTAAATTGTTCCGTGTTTCGATTCATTGTAAATTTCGATTTGAGGATGATCCGGGCCAAGGTGGCACTGATCACATGCCTCAGGTTTTCTGGATTCCATTTTTGAGAATCTGTGTCTTGTGTGACAGCTACTGCAACTGCCGAGGGTTCCGTCAGGATTTTTCCTGCCCACCCCGACATTGGGCCAGGTACCGGGCGATGGACGGCCGTTTACAATTTCGACTTCGGTGCCATGGCACGCGTAACATCCGGTTGCGCGCTCCACGGCGTTGTTCATGCCGTCATTCAGCCAGTAGTCCACTTTCCAGATAATCTCGAGAGTATGGGCGTGCTTGCTCTTGTTGTACTCGGCGACTTCTTTGGGATGACAGCCTTGACACCTCTTTGGCGTTACAACAGCGGATACGCGGTTAGAATCGTACTTAAGATGCTCTTCAGCGAAAAACGGGCTTTCGCGATCGGATCTGTGACAGGTATAACACTCAACGCCGACTTTTGAATGAAGACTGTTTGACCAGTCATGGTAAATGCCCGGTGTTTTATTTTTATGGCACTCAATACAGGTGTTACCGGAAATGGCATCGGCGCGTTTTTCGGGAATTAATCTCAGGGGGAACCCCCATCGCCACACACTGATACAGGCAAGGATCAGGAAAATAATGGCCAGGTTGATATACGTCATCGCGATGAAAATCTTACGGGCGGAAGAAGTTTTTTCAATCGCGTCCTGTTTTTCGGCGATTTCCCCGATATATTTTACATTTTTAAAAACTTCCGCCGCGTGAGGCGCGCCTTTGAGGGCATCGGTCAAATCCGAACCGGCTGTGTGTTTGCCAAAGTGCCTTCCGTCTTCCCATTTCGGGCTGTTACCAACATCGTAGATTTTGCCTTCATAAACCACATACGCCGGTCTGCCTGAGGAACCGTCAAAGTAATTCAGGTTGGCAAGCGTTATTTCACCGGTGTCGGGTGGAGAAGCGGGAGCCGCGGCTTCTCTTTTCATACGCCGATGAATGACCGTAACCGCGGTAATGCCGATGGTAACCATCAGAAAGAAGAGCAAAATTTTGACAAAGAGCATAAGACCAAAGGTGTTGTTAAAGAATTGTTCCCATTTGCTGATCCGCAACCAGGTCAGGTAGCTGCCGGTGAGAGCAAGTATAATCATGCAGGAGATGCCGAGTATCCTCTCATGCTTCGGAATACCTCCGGTCAGCCGGAAAGGCTTCACAAAAATGTGAATGTAGAAAATCGCGCCGAAGAATATAATTGCCGCTAAAAGATGCAGATAGCCGATGATAAACCGGAGTGTTTTATGCGGCGTTGTCTGCAGGAACTCGGCTTTTTCAAGTATTCTCTCGGGAATCGGATACTTATAACCGTTTCTTATGTAAGCAAAACCTACGGTCTTGAGCGGCCCGCCTGTGCTTTCCTGATGACAAAATAAGCATCCCTTTCCTGTTATTGCCGCGTAATTCTCTGTGGCTTGAACAGGCGAGGGTACGGAAAGGTGAAGGAGCAAGACCGCAAAAAGCAATAGGAATATGAGTAAACTTTTTTCTGTTTTCATATTCGTGTTCCGTTTCAAAAGTTGTCAGCTTATAAAGAAAGAAAAAATCCTACCCTGCGGATAAAAATCAGCCTTTTGACAAAGAACAGTTAACCCTGCTTTCACTTATAACTTGAGACCTGGTTTATTTAAGTCAAAAGAAAAATAAATATATTTATAAATAATGTGC
>CAZZBF010000026.1:0-10719 GCA_964652795.1 uncultured Syntrophales bacterium
TTCCGCGAAAAGAACAGGTGGCAGGATGCCTGTCGCCGATTTACCGGTGGATACCCTCTATCATTTGATTCTTTGAACTGGACTGTTTTATATTAAGACCGTCGGGTCCTCTATATCTGATCCCTCAGCTTTGCCCAGGCAATTCCCAGGTACTCGTATACAGCCCTTTCCGCCTTACTCAATGCCCCGGGGTCGGGGTAAAAATCACGGGGACTTATGCCCCTTTCTGTAACACGTTGACCGACGGGGGCTGGAATCGGGTTCATCCCCAGCTTTTTAAAAAGGGCGATTGTTCGAGACATGTGTGATGCGGACGTCACCAGGATAAAGTTATTGCTTTCGACGATTGATCTTATATTTTTGGCCTGATCCTTTGTGTCTCTGGAAGCTGTTTCTAAAACCAGATCTTCCCGGTTTACACCGATTGCCCGGGCGACACGAGCCATAGTTTCAGCTTCGGAAACAGTACCATAGCAGCTTCCTCCCGAGAGGATAAGCTTGTCTCCCGGCAGTTCTTTAAGAAGCCGGACCGCTTCTATGAGACGGACCAGAGACTCCTCTGAAAGCTGACTCGTAACGGGAATCCGGGGATCGGACGTGTGTCCTCCACCAAGAACGACGAGCCACTTAACCGGAGGTGAAATATCGGATGCTTTGTTCAAAACAAGTGGAGGGTATTGATACTCCAGGGGCTTTAATAATCTGTCGGAAACAGCGTTATAGCTGAGTGACGCAAACAATAGCACCCCGAATAACATAACGACTTTCCCCGTCTTTTGTTTTTTTGTAAGAAAAAGCAGGTAAATGCCCAGTATCATAATCTCCAAACATACCGATACCGGGAAAAATAAAGGCGCGACAATTTTTTTAAATAGAAACATTATTTGTTAAGTCCCCTTCCATTCCCCATTTTCTTTTCAGCTTGTTTGTATATCACAAACTCCGTTCTGAAAAAAGAATTCCTTAAGACCATCTTTCTCAAGAAAAAAGGTTTTTCAACAACAGATATATTGACAATAATCGGTTTAACTGATAGCAACATCAAAACTTTTAAATTATATTTTTTATATTGAATGGACTGATGTTGAAAAGGAATAATAACCGAATATGCCACGACGAGATGACATAAAAAAAGTAATGATTATAGGGTCAGGTCCTATTGTTATAGGTCAGGCCTGTGAGTTTGATTATTCCGGAACCCAGGCGTGCAAGGCGCTTCGAGAACAGGGGTATGAGATTGTACTGGTAAACTCTAATCCGGCGACCATTATGACGGACCCTGATACGGCGGATGTAACATATGTGGAACCCCTAACCTTTGAGGCTATGAAAAAAATTATAGAAAAGGAAAGACCTGATGCCATACTGCCGAACCTGGGCGGGCAGACGGGACTGAATCTCACGGCTCAACTGGCCAAGAGGGGCGTGCTCGAAACATACGGTGTTAAAATCATCGGGGTGGAGGCAGATGCCATCGAGCGTGGGGAGGACCGAATTGCCTTTAAGAAAACGATGAATAATCTCGGCATCGATATGCCCAGGAGTGAGCCGGCTTTCAGTGTTGAGGAAGCGGAAAAAATCGCCGCTGAACTTGGTTATCCTGTAGTAATACGTCCTGCTTACACACTTGGAGGGACAGGAGGCGGACTTGTATACAATATAGAGGAATTGAACGTAGTCGCGAGTAGAGGTATTTCAGCAAGCTTTGTCGGTCAGGTGCTGGTGGAAGAATCTGTTCTGGGTTGGGAAGAGTTGGAACTGGAAGTAGTGCGGGACGCAAAAAACCAGATGATAACGGTCTGTTTTATTGAAAATGTAGATGCCATGGGAGTTCACACGGGTGATTCCTATTGCACGGCACCCATGCTCACCATCGATCCTGAACTACAGAAACGTCTGCAGAAATATTCTTATGACATCGTAGAGGCAATTCAAGTTATTGGTGGAACCAACGTACAGTTTGCACATGATCCCAAAACCGGTCGTGTAGTGATCATAGAGATCAATCCTCGAACATCGCGCTCTTCCGCTCTCGCTTCCAAGGCAACCGGTTTTCCCATTGCTCTCATTTCGGCGAAGCTGGCTTCCGGGCTCACTCTTGATGAAATACCGTACTGGAGAGAGGGAACGCTTGAAAAATACACGCCTTCTGGTGATTACGTGGTGGTCAAGTTCGCGAGGTGGGCATTTGAAAAGTTTGAAGGGGCCGAGGATAAACTTGGAACTCAAATGCGCGCTGTGGGTGAGGTGATGAGCATCGGGAAGACCTACAAGGAGGCTTTCCAAAAATCTATCAGATCTCTGGAAATCGGCCGGTACGGGCTGGGATTTGCCGGAAATTTTAATGAAAAAACCCTTAACGAGTTGATGGAACTTCTGGTTGAGCCGTCCAGTGAACGTCAGTTCATAATGTATGAGGCCATAAGAAAAGGGGCAACCGTAGATGAACTCTCTGCCAGGACTTACATTAAACCCTGGTTCATTGAACAGATGAAGGAGCTTGTAGAGTTAGAGGAGAAAATCCTTCAATACAAGGGTCAATTATTACCCGATGATTTGCTGACACAGGCCAAAAAGGACGGTTTCGCGGATCGTTATCTTTCCCAGCTTTTAGGGATTCCCGAAATAGAAATCAGGAAGCGTCGCGTTGCATTGGGAGCTGTCCAGGGCTGGCATCCTGTTCCCGTGAGCGGAGTGAAAAATGCGGCCTATTATTATTCCACTTATAATGCCCAGGATAAAGTTTCTGCCAGTAAGAGGAAAAAGGTTATGGTGCTTGGCGGAGGGCCAAATCGGATCGGCCAGGGTATCGAATTTGACTACTGCTGCGTTCATGCCGCGTTCGCCCTTCGGGATGAAGGTTTTGAAACCATAATGATCAACTGCAATCCGGAAACCGTATCCACGGATTACGATACGTCGGACAAATTATATTTCGAACCCCTTACTGTGGAGGATGTTCTGTCCATTTACGAAAAGGAAAAACCCGAAGGTGTTATCGTGCAGTTTGGAGGACAAACACCGCTAAACATTGCCAATGAACTGGCTGAGGCGGGCGTGAAAATCCTTGGTACGTCTCCTGAAGCGATTGACCTTGCTGAGGATCGCGACAGATTCCGTAAGATGATGGAAAAATTGAATATTCCCATGCCCGAATCTGGTATGGCCAGTAATCTCAAGGAAGCACTTGAGGTGGCGGAAAGAATCGGTTTCCCCCTTATGGTAAGACCATCCTACGTTCTTGGGGGGCGAGGTATGGAGGTAATTCATGATGAAGAGATGCTTGAACATTATGTGGCTGCCGCTGTCGGGGTGACTCCGGACCGGCCGATTCTTATCGACAAGTTTTTGGAAAATGCCATTGAGGTTGAAGCTGATGCCGTTGCCGACGGTTCCGGAGCCTTTGTTCCCGCGGTAATGGAGCACATTGAACTTGCCGGCATTCATTCCGGGGACTCGGCCTGTGTGATTCCTCCTATAAGTGTCACCGGTAAACTCCTGAAGACCATTTATGAATACACAAAAAAGATTGCCGTGGAACTCAATGTCGTCGGGTTGATGAATATCCAGTATGCCATTTACAATGATGCGGTTTACATACTTGAGGCCAATCCTCGAGCTTCAAGGACGGTGCCTTTGGTGTCAAAAGTCTGCAGTATTCCTATGGCGCGCATCGCTACTCAGATTATGCTGGGCAAAAAACTCTCCGACGTAAATTTAAAACCAAAATCCATTCCTCACTATGGAGTAAAAGAAGCAGTCTTTCCCTTCAATATGTTTCCCGAGGTAGACCCGGTTCTCGGTCCTGAAATGCGATCCACAGGAGAAGTTCTGGGGATGGCTGATTCCTTCGGACTTGCTTTTTATAAGTCACAGGAGGCGGCTCAGCAGCAGCTTCCCGTTGAAGGAACTATCCTCATAACTGTCATAGATCGGGAAAAACCGATGATCCTCGAAGTCGCCAGACGTTTTAAAGACCTTGGTTTTAAAATTATGGCAACCCATGGAACATGCCAATTTCTGTCTGAAAATAAAATTCAATCAGAACCTATATCCAAAATGCACGAAGGCCGTCCTAATATCGTGGATGCTATAAAGAATGGAGAAATTCAACTGGTAATCAATACACCGATTGGAAAGCTTGGAAAGTATGACGATTCTTACATCCGTAAAGCGGCAATCAAGTATAGAGTTCCTTACATCACGACAGTGGCCGCTGCCAATGCCACAATCAGGGGTATTGAGGCTTTTCGACAGGGACACAGCGACGTTAAATCCCTGCAGGCCTATCATGCCGATATTAAGTAAAAACCATTCTAAATACAGACATCTTTTATGACACTGACTTTTTGCGAGTGCATATTAATTGGTAGTAATTTGCCGCCATTTAGATTTGGAGTATGGCCTTCAAAGCATTCAATATATGTTCCACATTTTCCCGGCTGCAGGAATGTCCCATAAGTCCGATTCGCCAGATTTTTCCCTTGAGAGGGCCAAGGCCGCTGCCGATTTCAATGTTATATTCTTCGAGAAGTCTTTTCCGAACTGCCGCGTCATCAACATCTGATGAAAAAACCACGGAATTGAGCATCGGTGTCCTATATGGTTTTTCTACGAGCATATTTAATCCCAGTTTTTCGAGGCCTGCAACAAGCTCTCGGTGGTGCCTTGTATGCCTTTCCCATCTGTTCTCCAGCCCTTCCTCCAATATAATCCGCAATGATTCTCTCAACGCGTAGATCATACTTATCGGTGCCGTGTGATGATAGACTCTGTCCGGCCCCCAGTATTTTTCCAGCATGGTCATATCCAGATACCATGACTGCACTTTTTGAGAGCGTTTCCTCAGCTTTTCAATAGCCGGTTCGCTGAAGGTAATAGGAGCAAGCCCCGGTGGACAACTGAGACATTTCTGTGTTCCCGAATAACAGATATCAATGTTCCACTCATCTATCTTGACGGGGGCGCCGCCTAAAGACGTAACCGCGTCCACTAATAGAAGAGCGCCTTTTTCGTGAATAATCTTTGAGATTTCTTCAAGGGGCTGCAACACACCGGTAGATGTTTCAGCGTGGACTATAGCCACAATTGTCGCCGGAAAATTTTGTAGCGCCCCGGCAACGTCATCGGGACTGATCGGGGTTCCCCATGTTGCTTCAACCCTTTTAAGGATACCACCGCACCGTTCGACGATATCGCTCATTCGTTCGCCAAAAACACCGTTGACGCAGACGAGTACATGATCGCCTTCTTCGATCATATTTACAAGAGCGGCTTCCATACCGGCACTTCCCGTTCCCGATATGGGAATTGTAAAATGATTGTTCGTCATGAAAACGGCCCGGAGCATTTCCTGAACTTCTTCCATGACGGATAGAAACGCGGGGTCGAGGTGTCCCACGACAGGGCTTGCCATAGCTTTGATTACACTATCCGGTACATTGCTGGGACCGGGGCCTAATAAAATCCGCTGTGGAAGCGAGAGATCTTTGTATGATGTACTCATAAGGATCCTTCCTTTCTTAAAAAAATACCGAAAAACCCGTCACCAGGAGATTAAGCGGTAACGGATATTCCTTCTAACGTCGATGTGGAAGTACTTCCGGATTAACCAGATGTTTCGGTACCTGTCCTCTTATACCTGCCAGGAGATTTTCAGCCGCCATGACGGCCATCCTGCTTCTGGTTGCTACAGTCGCACTTCCGACATGCGGAATGACCAGACAGTTCGGAAGAGTCATAAGCCTGTGATCGGACGGCAGAGGTTCCGGATCTGTGACATCCAGAGCTGCGTAAGCGATTTTTTTTGAGCTCAGCGCTTCGTAGAGGGCATCGGAATCGACAACGGGACCGCGCGACGTGTTGATCAGAATCGCCGTATCTTTCATCCTGGCGAGAGCGGCGCTGTCAATTAAAGGATGTGTTTCCGGAGTAAGAGGGACGTGGAGGCTTATAAAATCCGCCCGCTCAAACAACTCATCGAGCGTGCTGCACATCTTAGCACCGATTTCTTTTCCCTTTTCTGCCGGACGGTGATCGTGGTAGATTACCTCCATATCGAAACCTCTTGCCCGCCGAGCCACTTCGAACCCGATTCGTCCCATACCGATGATTCCCAGAGTAGCGTGATGAATATCTCTTCCCAAAAGCTCCATCGGTTTGAACGTTTTCCACTTACCAGCTCGAATGTAATCGATTCCTTCACCGAAACGTCTCGCGGCGGCCATGAGTAAGGCAAATGCCAGATCGGCAGTTGTTTCAGTCAGAACACCGGGAGTGTTTCCAACGAGAATACCTCGATCAGTTGCCGCTTGAACATCGATATTATCAAACCCGACGGCATAATTACTGATGATTGTAAGCTGTTTTCCCGCAGAATCCATGACTTCTCCGTCAATTCCGTCCGTTAGGAGCGGTAGAATTCCCACCTTGCCGCTAACCTTTTCCAGCAGAATATTGCGAGGCGGAGGCATGTCCTCAGGCCATATTTCGGCGTCACAGGCGTTTCTCACCATAGTTAAGCCTGCTTCCGGTATGAGTCGGGTTACGAATACCTTTGGTTTGCTCATCGCGTTTTCGCTTCTTTCTCCTTCAGCACCGAGTAAACTTCATTATGGAAGGGTGTCTTAATACCGAATGCCTTGCCGCTCCTGACTACAAACCCCGTGAATGTTTCGATCTCCGATTGTTTTCTCTTTTCAAAGTCGAGCTGCAGCGAGGATTTCGTCTCGTATGGGAAGTTACGAGCCAGCGCAAGCGATTTCCGGACAACGTCATCGGGGAGAAAGACGTTGTGTGCCTTTGCCAGTGATTCTACTTCCCGCATCAATCCTTCAACCATTTTCACATTGTCTTGATCTTCCATTATAGCGCCGAAAGGTTTTTCCAGCATCGATGTTATACCGGCAAGAGGGCCCATGAAAACAAATTTTGTCCAGACGTCTGTCTGGATATTTGATGAAAGTGTGGCTTTGATGCCGGCATTTTTCATGACTGACTCGATATCCTTATACGGTTCGATTGAACCGTCTTCGGGACCGAAAATCAGTGTGCGGGGACCGGCTATCTGTTCAATCTTGCCCGGTGAGATAATGCGTGAACTTATATAAACGCATCCGTTTAAAACATTTCCTCTATTGAAAATCGCTTTCAAACGGGCCGCGTTATCCACACCATTTAAAACAGTTATAACGGCAGTATCATCATGGATATTGTTTGCCAGCATTCGAGCGGCGGAGTTAAGACCGTAGCCCTTGACGCAGAATATTACTACATCCACGGTACCCAGCTCTTTGGGATTATCCGTGGCGTATGCGGGTCTGGCAACAAACGCGCCTTCTTCCTGTGTTGTAACTTCAAGCCCTTTTTCCTTGATTTTTTTAAGATGCGGTCCCCGGGCGATAAACATGATTTGATGCTCATCTTTTGACTCAAATTGCAGGGCCAGCTTGCCGCCGAAATAACCGCCTACGCCGCCTAACCCAACGATTGCAATTTTCATTTCTGACCTCCGTGAATGATTGTAAAGGTTAAAAGCTCATAATTGATTTAAGACCACATTAAAACCGTATTAGTTTTTACCTCTAATTTATAAAAATTATGAAAATCTGCAATAATTATTAAAGCATATAATTAATTTAGAGTACAGAGGGTATTGTTTGATAAGAAATTGTTTTTACGGGAAGGGGGCATAAGGTAAAAAGTGATTTGAAAAGTATAGCTACCCTACCATGGGATGTCGATCACTTCCTGTGGTTTCGCGTTCAACGTATCCTCATTGGCAAAATCACGAAGAGACAGATCACTCACAAGGCGTCCGAAATGAGAAAACCTCTCCTTTAACATATCTATATATATTCTGACCGTGATCGAAAAACACAGACGGTTGGAGAAATCATACAATCGGGTATGCCTGCTCACGTTAAAGATGACGTCCTGCAGGAACTGCTTCGAAATCGCATATCTGTTATCATCCAGAATAACTCCGTTCATGCTGAGGGCAAGTACTTTTATGTGATAATCTATCACTTCTCCCGTTTCCTTTCGGAAATCGGGATGATCAGGAAGATATACTTTATCTCTCAGTAAAGGTGTAATTCGGGGAATATCACCGATGGATTTTCTCTCAAACCACCGATCAAACTGTGGAAGAAGCGGGGTATATATTGCTTTGCCATACTCACCGAAGCCGGAAAGGTCCAAACTTACATAATAATGTCGATATTTCAGGTATCTTTCCTGAAGCTTGTTCCGGTTGATGTTTTCAAGACCCACCCCCGCGATTTTTTCAAAGTCTGCCAAAGGGAAGCGCTCCTTATGAAAATTTTTATCTCTGCCCGAAGAAACAAATCACCCGGATTCAAGCCCAATCGAGATCTTCCCATGACCGATAGCTACTTTTCCGGCACTGGCGCGCCGAGCCGCACAACCTTTAATACTGAAAAAGTCGTGAACAACTTTTCAGCAAAAGGTCTTTAAATTGTTTTTTTGAAACAATGTGAGGTACGTATTTATTGAAATATTGCTGCAGCTATCGGTAACATTTCCTCATTGAGATCTATTAAAGCTGCACAGGCGAAATTTAAAATCTGCTCCTTTCCAAAGGCTACGTATTTTGGGAAATATGAGTGAAGAGAATCAGCAATCATCGCTTTTTCTTCACGGTGCTTGCTTTACATGATTCTCAGGTAATTTTCAATACATTATGAAAAATTTCTTAAACAATTAGTTTCCGGAATAGTCTGTTCCCTCTCAGAAATCCCTTGTATTATCGTTCAATGACATATATTGTCTGAAAAATTTATTGCAGGTTTTCAAAATGCCGGAAAGGCGCGACCGGGAAGGCGCGGGACGATACATGCGGAGAACTGATACTGATTTTCAGACAGATAAGGTTTTACTTATTTCAGGCAGTCATTTTATTCATGATATATACTCCAGCTTTCTCGCTCCGTTCCTGCCGCTGCTCATTTCCAAATTCGGGCTTTCCATGGTACTGGCAGGCACTCTCACCGTAACATTCCGTTTTCCGTCGCTGTTTAATCCGCTGATCGGAGTCATTTCGGACCGGATCAATTTAGGTATTTTAGCAGTTTTAGCCCCTGCAGTCACCGCTGTCGCGATGAGTTTGATGGGACTGGCCCCAAACTACGCCATACTTTGTTTATTGCTGCTGACAGCGGGTTTGAGCGCGGCTGCCTTTCACGTGCTGGGACCCCCTATGATAGCCCGGATCTCGGGTAATTATCTTGGCAGAGGGATGGCTTTCTGGATGACAGGCGGGGAGATAGCTCGCACTATCGGGCCGTTATTCGCAGTGTGGGCGGTCACCACTTTTAGTCTGGAGGGCAGTTATCCCGTTATGATTGTCGGGATTATAGCATCGCTATTTCTCCTGATGCGTCTCAAGGGACTCAGTTCCAAATCCACTCATCCATCCGAACAGGGCATGAAGGAAGTCTGGAGTTCTATGAGCGGGGTTATGATTCCCCTGACCGGAATTATCATTTCGCGGGGTTTTCTGGTTGGCACACTGGCGGCATATCTCCCGACCTATGTTGTTTTATCGGGGAAAGGCCTTTGGATGGGAGGGATAAGTCTGACGGTGCTCGAGCTCGCGGGGATCGTCGGCACGTTATTTGGCGGCACTCTGAGTGATCGCATCGGCCGCCGTCCCGTGCTCTTTATGACCATGCCGATATCAACGCTTTTGATGCTGTCTGTTCTGTACTCACCGGACTGGATGTTTTTACCACTGCTCATTCTTCTGGGATTGGCCGTATTTTCCTTTGCCCCGGTGATTATGGCGGTGGTTCAAGATCATTGCGGCAAAAACCGTGGCGCCGCCAACGGGCTGTATATGATGATCTCGTTTCTGAGTACGGCGGCAGTGGTTGTATTTATCGGCTGGCTTTCAGACATATTCGGTATTTCCACGGCCTTTGCCGTGAGTGCTTTGTTAGGCTTGGCGGGAGTACCGATCATTCCGTTTCTGCCCAAAGAGGCATAAAACAAAAAATTGTTTATAAGCTTTTCGTTGAGTCTAATGCAAAACTAATTTGTGAAGGATTACCTTCTTTCTAAATAGGTTGCATTATATTTCATTATGTAATACATTATTTCAAAAAACATAGGGGTTTTGATAATGCCGAAAGCCGTCAAAATATCGGACGAACTTGCCGCCAATGCGGCTATGTACGCAAAGGTTAAAAACCGATCGCTTGCCGGGCAGGTGGAATATTGGGCGAAACTTGGGAAGATAGCAGATGAAAATCCCGATCTCCCAATATCATTTATAAAGGATATTCTGATTGGGAGGGCGCAGATTCGGAATGGGCAGAAGACGCCTTACGTTTTTGGTGAAAAGTAATGAATCGCCAAGTATTTCAGTCACCGCTTTTTGAACGGCAAAGAAAGCGCCTGACCGAAAAAGAAGTCGAAGTTTTGGATGCGGGAATTAAAGAAATTGTGGGAAACCCCGAAGTGGGTGAACCTAAAAGAAGCGATATCGCAGGTGTATACGTTTACAAGTTTAAGGTGGGACCTAAGTTTTTTTTGCCGGCTTACGAGTTTGACGATTCGGAAATTGACCTTTTGGCAATAGGCCCCCATGAAAATTTCTACAGAGATTTGAAGCGTTATCTAAAATGATTTTACAGCCATATCCGGCAAAGAAAAAAAGGTGTGAAAAGATGTCCCCCTCCGTGTCCGGCATTTTCC
>CAZZBF010000026.1:10729-34156 GCA_964652795.1 uncultured Syntrophales bacterium
ATGAGACCATCCACTTAAGGGACTTATATTTCCTGTGATTTATGACCCTTCGACAATCTTGATTTCGTCTTCCGTCAATTCATATAATTCATAAACCAGGTGGTCAATTTGACGGTCTGTGGTCTCAATCCGGCGCTGGAGTACGGTTTTTGCCTCAGGTACTTTGGCCTCAGTCAATTGTTTATTCAGGTCAAGCATCTGCTCGACGAGTTCAACCATACGGTCATGGCGGGCCTTGTCGGCGGGAGCGGAAAAGTCGATGGTTCGGATGGGCACTTGTTTTAGATCCACAACTCGAATAGAAACATCAACGATGCTCTTTCGATACCACCAATTGACAAGACGGGAATTGAGCAGACCAAGCACGTAGAGTAGAGAATACTGACTTTCAACCGGAATGATGTTAAGCAATACTCCTGCACTATAAGTCTCGTCATCGTCCAAGTAACTAACAATTAACCTTTGTTTAAGCGTAGGGTTTCTCAACTTTTGAACCACGAGACGAGGTCCTTGGAAAAAACGCTCATCAACAGCATGCGCTAACCAAGAGCCATAGCTAACCCAACAATGACCATTCCAATGAGCGCTATAACGTGCTACATCGCGTCCTAACAACTCCTTCTTAAAGGTATGGTCTTTTTTATGATCAGAATGAAAAAGTCGTTTACTTACAATTTCTTCTGCGCGTGTTTTTCCATATTGTTTTGCAAGAGTTGATCTTCGATAGAGTGTAAGACCTTGAGTAATTTCAACTATTGAGTCGAGGGTAAATGTGTCGATTTCTGTTTTTGCGATTAGTCGAGCATCATCTTGTGATATGCGTGGATTAAAACGGAACCTGGGATGTCCGTTCCATTCTTGAAGATCAATGGTATGGGTCAGATCCTCTAAACCTCTCGAACTGAAGCAATCTGAAAGTTGAGTGGCATCTATTTCACCCGTAGCAACATTCCTACTTTCCTTCATATTCATCCTTGTCTTCTGGGCCACAATAATACATGAATCCATCTTTACCCCTGTGAATACATTTTCTGGTAGTATGATAAAATTCTCTGGAACCATTTTTTCGTAAAGATGTTGACGCAAATTTTCGGTCTGAGAACGCGATACCCAATAACTTGGGACAATATAGCCTAAAAAACCACTCGATCTGAGCAATGATGAACTCTTCTCGATGAAGAAGATATAGCTTTCATACTTTCCAGTGTTCAAATTATAGTTCTTGCGTAAATATGGTTTATTGGATTCTTGAAATTCTGCTCCCCAAGGCGGATTTCCGATTACCGTATCAAAGCCGCCTGCTTCCATAATATCCGGAAACTCGGTTTCCCAGTCAAAGACATTGACGCGGTACATCTCTTCTTCATCGAGGAGGCTTGTCTGCTGACCTTCGTAAAAGTCGGGGCCGATAAGGGAATTGCCGCATTTGATATTGTTTCCCAGGTCAGGCAGGGCGCGCTCGTGGAACAGTTCAAGCGTCTTTCCGATGGTTTCATCGCTTTCGTCTTCTAAAACTTTCAAAAGGAGTGAGAGCTTGGTTACCTCAACCGCCTGAGTGTCGATGTCAACGCCGTAGATATTATTAAGGAGAATTCGCTTCTTTTCCGCCGTGGTCAGTTTCCATTCACCGCCGGGCGCCTGGTAGAGGGCGGGGTTACGCCCTTTCGCCCATTTTTCCGGGTCATCGGCTATGTATTGATCCCTGTGCCAGTCGAGGAGATACTGATACGCGCCGATCAGGAACGAACCGGAGCCGCATGCCGGGTCCAGAATTTTGAGTTTACTTACCGCGCCGCGAAGGCCGGGCTTTTTGCCTTCAACCAGCTTGCCGACGGTCTGCTTGACAATGTAGTCCACGATGTAGGTCGGGGTGTAATAGACTCCGCCCGCCTTTTTGACCTCCGGCTTTTCCTCGACAATGGCACGGTGTCCCGCTGTGAGCCTGATTACCTTGCCGAGGAACCGCTCATAGACCTGTCCCAGAATATCCGCCGGCAGTACGGAAAATTCATACGGGCTGTCCGGATAATATAGATTCGTGAAGATATCCTTTAGGGGTTTATCGTCAATCGCAAGATCAAGCGTAAGGTCGTCGGGGGGAGAAACACGATCTTTTTCCTTTTTGAAATGGAAAAGGCCGGAGTTATAACGATCATCGGCCTGTTGAAACATCTGGCACAGTCGCCGGTAGACCTGGGTGCCGTTTCTGAGAGCCATGAGCAGGCCGTATTGTTCGATGCCCCTGTCTTCGCAAATGCGGAGAAAGACAACGCGGTCAATGGTGCGCTGAACAGCGAAGTTCAGTTCACGCCTTGTCAGACCGGGATTTCTGAGAGCGATGTTTCGGGCGAGTACTTCGCGCCACCGTTCGATCTCTTCAAGGAACGCAGTGTCAACTTCGGCGGTTCCCCGCTTTATTTTGCTGGATTCAACATATTTATCGAAAGAACCTTTAAGAACGGATTCACGGGAAAAGATCGAGGCGATTTCATCCCAGCGTTCAATATATTCATTGTAAGTAAAGTAAAGGGTACGTGCCTTGGAAGGCTTGTCGGTCTTGACCGGTTTAATGCGGCAGTCGTAGACGGCTAATTCCTCGAAATCCGTCAGGATACTGAGCGGCAGCTTGGCCGACCAGGCATAACGGCGAAGCTGGTACGCCGGATTGATCTCTTCCCTGATATTGACGGCCGGTTTCTTTGCTTCCAGAAAGAATTTGCGTGTTCCGCCGATACGGAAGCAGTAATCAGGGGCCTTTGTAGCGCTGCCTATTTTAATGGCATCTTCATGTATTATGTCCTTATATGCTTCCGCGTAACCTTGTTTGTTGTAGACATCCCAACCGAGGGCATGGAAGAAAGGGTTGATAAACTCCTGCCGAACCTGGGCCTCGTTGTACCGGCCTGACCGATAGGTGTCAAGATTGCGGTCAAAACGCTCAATGAGTTCGTATATTTCTTCAGGAGCTGACATCTTTTCCCTCTGATGAAGATCAATACAGGGAATATTATAGATTTGTCAATATATTTCAGCTTAAGAGTGAATTGCCCCGCCTAAATGCGGGGCATCCATAATCAATCTCCTCCGCCTTGAGAGACTGTGTCGTAATTCCTTTTTTTGTCATTTCAAGCAAAGCGAGAAATCTTAATGCTTGGTAAATTTAAAATGTTAAGATTCCTCACATTCGTTCGGAATGACATTTCACCCCATTGCGACACAGTCTCTGACGGGGAAAGACTAAGGTGGGGGTGCAAACTTTGTCAAATACCCTCTCAGTTCTTTTAAAACATCTTTGTTAAAACCAGGGTTGTTGTATTGCCTTCAGAGGTGTCCACAGCACCGAATTCCCACTGGCTCCTGAGTGAAATGGAAAGTTTGGCGGGAGGAATAAAAACGCTAACTTCCGGGCCAACCGCATAAAACCTGTCATGAACACTTTTATCCCACGTAACATCCGAACCTGTGTCATCGGTTACCTGCCACTGGCAGTAGCCGGTCAATCCTACATCCCAGATTTTTGCCAATGTTTTTCCTATTCCCCACTCGAAATGAAAGTTATTGCCGGGCCTTACATCAGTTTGATCTTTCTTGCTGTGGACTTCGTATCGGCTGAGAATCGATGCCGACCAGCTTCTTTCTGTGTCGAGATAGTAAGTTCCTCCCACGGTAGCCATGCCTGTCCAGAAGTCTTTACCCGGAGAAGCTGGTTTATTCTTATCATAGTCGCCGGTTGGAACGTAAATGGCCAGGGCAAACGCGGCATCGTAACGGAGGCCGTGCCAGGCAAGAGCGAATGGTTCCACGGCAATATCGCCCAAATCGAATTTATCATCGTCAACCCCCGCCCCCTTATTCTTAATGTCGGTATAGACGAGCGGAATAATAAGCGAACCGCCGAAATCAGCTCCCAGAATCTTTATATTGGACATCCAGACAAATCTATTGACTAAAGAGTAAACCTTTAAGTCATAACCCACATTCGATTCATGTCCGTTTCTGTTTTTTAGTGTATTAGCCTTATAAAATTGGTTATAAAGACGCCAGTAAAAACCCGGAGGCGGTAAAGTCGCGGCCTTAATCCCTTCACCCCCGTTGACATAGTGGCCGGTTTCACCCGCGGCGGCAATCCCGAACAGCATTCCCACAAAACCAAAAGCGCAAAACAATACAGCTACGGCAATAAGTTTTCGCATGACCAGCACCTTTCTTTGAGAAAGAAAGTAATTGAATGGCGAGAAATTTTTAATCGCAGGACTATATAGGATTAGGGTTTTATTTGTCAAGATAATGAAACGTCCAGCCCACAAGCCCCTTCCTTGGGCGGGGAGAGGATCATAAACGGCTTGACAATGGTTTTTGGTCTGTGGTATCCAAGCTCTTCAAATTAACGAAAAGTTTATATTCAGGAGACCCTTTAAAATATATAAGTTTTTCTCCTCACTCAAACTTACAATTTCTTTATTCCTTGCTTTAGCCATCACATCTATTTTTGGTACAGTAATTCAGCAGGGACTGCCCCTTGGAAAATATGAGGCTCTGTACAGTCCCGGAGTTTTTTCTCTTCTGAAGTTCTTCAATATTTTCGACATGTACCATTCCTGGTGGTTTACTCTGCTTTTAATATTATTATCTGTCAATGTAATTGTCTGTACGGCCAGATATTTTCCGCGTATTTTCAAAGCAATTCGTCCTGAAAAGAATAAATTTGATGATAGGGTGTTCGGCTCATCTCAGATCAACAAAACGATTCAATCCCACGAGACCCTGTCTGAATTAGAAGAGAAAATTCCTTCTCTGCTGAAATCTCTTGTTTCACTCCCGGTGCAGGCAAGAAAGAATGATAAAAGCTATTTCTTTTCCGAAAAAGGCAGATATTCCAGAATGGGGTTCGTTTTTATCCATCTCAGCATTCTTCTCATTCTGGGAGGCGGTCTGATCGGGGCAATCTGGGGTTTTAACGGCCAGATGAATATTGTTGAAGGCGAAATTACGGACAGCTTTATCCTCTTTAATGGTGGCGGTAAGAGGTTGAAGAAATTCGGGTTTCAAGTTCGCTGCGACAGCTTCAAGGTTGATTTTTATAAGACAGGTCAACCCAGAGAATACAGGAGTGATTTGACTATTCTGGAAGACGGGAAAAAGGTTATTTCCAGGGCAGTCAGGGTAAACCATCCTTTTATCTATAAAGGCTTGAAGTTTTGCCAGGCGACTTATGGAATCGCGGAAACTGCTAATTTTAAGATTATCGTAAAAAATGAAGAAACTGGGAAGAATGCCGTCCTGACACTGAATATGATGAAAAAAGTTCCCCTGCCGGACAGCATTTCTTACTTCGCGATTGCCAAATTTATGCCCAATTATCAGAATCATGGCCCTGCTGTCCTCGGAGTCCTTATTGAACCGGAAAAACCCCATGATGTACTCTGGCTCTTCAAAGACTATAAACAGCAAAAGAATAAATTTTCCTTTATATTTAAAGACTTTGACAGCCGTTATTATACCGGCATTCAGGTGAGCAGAAATCCCGGTGTGTTTGTTGTCTGGGCCGGCTGCATCCTTATCCTTGTCGGTTTTGTGCTGAGCCTTTTTTTCACGCACACAAAAACATGGTTGAGAATTTCAGAACTGAAAGACGGTTATGAGATTAAAATCGCTGCCAGTGTAAACAGGAACAGGAAAGATTTTGAAGATAAGCTGGAAAAACTCGCTATTGAACTTCAGGCGGAATAAATTGTCATGAATGATGTTTTTATTATCAGCATTGTAACCTTTATTTATTTTGCCGCTGCTTTTAGCTACTTGATTGCCCTTGTTTTTCGTAAGAAACAGGTGGCAGTTGCGGCGCTGGCGCTCACCGTTTTTGGAATAACGGCTCAAACAGCGGCACTTATTATCCGCTGGGTTCACTCTTACCAACTGGGGATAGGTCACGCGCCTCTTTCGAATTTTTATGAATCGATTGTATTTTTTTCCTGGTCTATCATTTTTGTCTGTTTGATTATGGAAAAGCGTTATAAAAACAATTTAATCGGAGCCCTGGCTAATTTCTTTGCTTTTATCCTGCTGGCATACGCCTCGTTGTCCGGAGATATAGAATCCCGTATACAGCCCTTAATTCCAGCCCTTCAAAGCAACTGGTTAACAAGCCACGTTATAAGCTGTTTTTTAGCCTATGCGTGTTTCGCCATCTCGTTCGGTACCAGTATACTTTATCTGATAAAGCGGGGATTCAAGGGAAACCCCGCACGTATGCTGCCTGAATCTAAATTTTTAGATGAAGTGACCTACAAAATGATATCAATCGGTTTTGTGCTCTTAACTCTGGGGATCATTACCGGTGCCGCCTGGGCAGATCATGCCTGGGGAAGATATTGGGGGTGGGATCCGAAGGAAACCTGGTCATTGATTACCTGGCTGATTTACGCCGCCTTTCTTCACGCGCGACTTGTCAGGGGATGGAAAGGAACAAAAATGTCCTTAATTTCCGTCTTCGGTTTCGTCGCCGTTATTTTTACCTACTTGGGAGTAAATTATATCCTTTCAGGCCTTCACAGCTATCTTTAATGCACTCGTAAAAAGTGAAGCTACCCCCTATAATATAAGACGTTTGCATAACTACATTTTCGGTCATTGCGAGGAGCAAAGCGATGCTGCAATCTCTTGAACTGAACGGCGAGCGCATTATTCTTCGAATTACTTTGTTCCTCGCAACTTGCTGCGGGGAGCTTAAATTATCAATATTTTGTGAGATTGCTTCGCATGCCCCCTTCTCTTCGCTCGGGGCTTCGGCTCACCGCAATGACAATGTGATATTACGCAAAGCTTTAAATATGTATCATGTCAAAATATCCACTCTGGTTCCTACCTGTTCATTCCGTGGTGCTTCTGACGCCTGACGCGCGGCTTCTTCTGCCTGGCGAGCAGTTTCCTCTGCCTGCTGAACCGCTTCCTCGTTTTCAATCTCAGATCTTTCTTCACAAGGCGGGGAACTTTGCGTCGATTCGGTTTTTTTTGTGGATAATGTCACCATGTCATCTGCCTTTACCTCTTTAACATCACCGGTTTTATTTGGATTATCAATATTACCGCTGGTTGCATTTAGGGGGAAAAGAACATTCGATGCCGGTAATGTGCCATTAACATTTTCTATCATGATTAAGTTCCTCCTGCATTATATGTTGAACCTTCCGCACCCGAAGGTTCTTTTGTTCGTTACATAAAAAAACCGCTTCCAAAAGGGCGAAGCGGATTTTTATAACCTACTTGGCAGCCCCGCTTCCATATCCGCGTTAGCAGACTTAGCCCGGTAGCTTTGCGTCCCACCCTTTCGGGAGGTTTGCCCTTCAGTAAGTGAAGATTCTATCTATTTGAACTTATTATCGGCATTTTGACTGAAAACTTTAATTTTATATTTGAGGGGGAAAATTATCTTGAGTAAGAAAAAGCTGCTCTTAACGGTATCTCTTTTATGCGGGCTTACTGTTTTCCGTTGATAAATTGAGACAATATATTTTACACTGCCATAAATTCTTGTACTAAAAAGCCTTGACTCATATCCTTAACTCATACTAAATAAAGAATAAAGCAAAATACTTTCAGGAGAAAAGATTGATTAGCAGATACTCAAGGGAAGAGATGGCTTCGATCTGGAACCAGGAGAACAGGTTTCAGAAATGGCTTGATATAGAGATTTTGGCATGTGAAGCGCTTGCCTTAAAAGGTGAAATACCGGAAAAATCTTTAAAAAATATCAAAAAAAAAGCCGGCTTCGACATAAGACGGATTGATGAGATAGAAAAGACTACCAAGCATGATGTTATAGCTTTTCTGACTTGTGTTTCCGAAAGGGTAGGGGAGGATTCCCGTTATATACATATGGGGCTGACATCTTCGGATATCCTTGATACGTCTCTTGCCGTTTTATTGAAAGAAGCGTCTGAAATCCTCATCGAAGACATTGACAAGTTGCTGGCGGTTTTGAAGAAAAGGGCTTTCGAACATAAGAACACCCTGATGATAGGAAGATCGCACGGGATACACGCGGAACCAATCACTTTCGGACTGAAGATGGCCCTCTGGTATCAGGAAATGGAGCGTAACAGGGAAAGAATGATGAGGGCAAGGGATGTGATAAGCTACGGGAAAATATCAGGGGCTGTCGGCACTTTTCCCTTTGTTGACCCATCTGTCGAAGAGTACGTCTGTCGGAAACTCGATCTCAAACCCGCCCCTGTTTCAACACAGATTGTTCAGAGGGACAGGCACGCAGAATATTTTTCAACTCTGGCAATTATTGCGTCTTCCATTGACAAGTTTGCCCAGGAGATCAGACTGCTTCAGAGAACCGAAGTACGTGAGGCGGAGGAATTCTTTTCACCGGGGCAGAAGGGTTCGTCGGCAATGCCCCACAAGCGGAATCCCGTCCTCTCAGAAAATCTTTCCGGTCTTGCCCGTCTGGTGAAGTCATACGCCGCCGCTTCTCTTGATAATGTTGCCCTCTGGCATGAACGTGATATCAGCCATTCTTCGGTTGAGAGAGTCATCGCTCCTGACGCGACGATACTTCTTGACTTCATGTTGAATCGATTCACGGGACTTCTGGATAAACTGCTCGTTTATCCGGAAAGAATGGTTTCAAATCTCAATATGACAAGAGGGTTAATTTTTTCCCAGATGGTTCTTTTGAAACTAATTGAGAAGGAAATTTCACGGGAGGATGCTTACGCTATTGTGCAGAGAAATGCCATGAGGTCATGGGAAGAAGAGGATGAGTTTAAACAATTGTTGATACAAGATAAAGAAGTTATGTCATATTTGAGCGCTGAAGACATTGAAAGCGTCTTTAATGTGGATAATTTCTTAAAACATGTGGACTATATCTTTTCAAGGGTATTCGGAGATAAAAAATGAAGAAGTGTTTATGGTCGGTTTTGGGGATTTTACTGGCATGCTGTATTGGTTGCACACAAATTAAAGGTTATGTTGAAATCGTTAAGGATAAGAGCATCTCGAAAGAATATCTGAACTCGTTGGATAAGTGGACGAGGGATAAAACGGTTTACTCTCAATTTGAAACAAAAGTCCGTATCGCGGCAACTTATAAAAACAGTGAATTTAACAAAGCCTATCTATCTGAATATTCGAGGATATATTCTTTAACTGAACCGGAGCAAAAATCAAAAGAAGAAATATTTGAGGATCTATCCTCTGATTTTACCGAGTTTCTCTTTTATGCTTATACTCCCGATAAAGATTCAAATGATTTTGACAAGCGGGATTCTATCTGGACGGTATACCTCTTAGACGAAAAGGGAAACAGGGTATATCCGGTAGAGATAAGAAAGATTAAGAAAGTTACGCCGGTAGTAAAAGAGTTTTATCCCTACATTAATAAGTACTATGGTATATTTTACACTCTTAAATATCCGCCGCTAACTTCCGCCGAAGGCGATACCAAGCACCTGAGGCTTGTCTTTGCCAGTGTGCTTGGGAGGGTAGAACTTGAGTGGCCCCGATTACCTTGATTATTTTAATCTATCCTCTTTTAATGACGTGGCAATCATCCTGTATTCACCCCCGAACCATTCTTTTTTTATCAGCCTGTCTTCAGAGACTGACAGGCTTTTTTCATTCATGAGGGCAAAAAAGTCTTTTTCATAGGTTACGTTACCAAAATCAATAGTTGTAACATATTTGAGTTTAGGCTTGATAAATTCTATGAATCTTATCTTTTCTTTAAACATGGTTTGAAAAAAGATAACCTCTCCGCCAGGTTTAAGCCAATCCTTAATTCGATCCAGAACGAGCTTCTGGTCATCGAAAAGCATGAAACTCATACTAAATAGAATAAAATCAAAAAAATTTCTTTGCGGAGGTTCGTAAGTTTCCACGGGCTCGTGATGAATTTCAATATAATCTTCGAGCTGGTAGGTTTCAATGAGACGGTAACAGTGGTTTATATAGCTTTGATTAATGTCGATTCCGGTTATTTTCAAACCCTTGGATTTAATCAGGGGGTGGTAATTTTTTACCATTGCACCGTTGCCGATTCCCACGTCGAGGATATTGGAGTTATTCGAAAAATAATCAAGACAATTATTGTAACAATGGTCGGTTACTTCATTGATTATCATTTTGTATAGGAGATTTTTCATTACGTAAAATCAAGTTTCTAACGTATTGTTATCTTTTTAAGATTATCCCATGTTTTTTCAGAATACCAGATATCGATAAATTCACGGATAATTTCTTTTTCTTTTCTTGCCATTTCTTCAGCAACCGGTTTTCGTAACATATTCTTGATGCTTTTGAAGGCGGCGCTGTCTTTTCCAGCCAAATCCTGTGCTACCTTTCCGGCTTCCTCCATCAAGGTATCCCGAGAAGATACTTTGTCAACAAGTCCCAGGAGGCTTGCTTCATCCGCAGAAAACAATGAGCCGCCGTAGAGAACTGTCTGAGCATTCTTTCCTCCGACGCAATGTTTAAGCATTTCAACACTTCCGGCGAGCACTGTTGAGCCGAAACCGATTTCATTCAACGCGATTTTTGCTTTTCCGGAAACCATTATTCTGTAGTCACACGCTGTGGCAAGCATACAGCCTCCCGCCATCGTATGACCGTTTAACGCGGCCACAACAGGTTTTGGAAAGAGGAACAAATACGTGTAGAGATCGGTGAATTTAGTTAAAAACCTTATGAAAGAATCTTTTGAATAGCCTAAGAATTCAGGGATATCAAAACCAAAAGAAAAAAAATTGCCCTGGCCCGTTAAAATTACAGCCTTGACAATTTCATCGTTTTCCAGCTCAATTAAAGAACTGTTTAATTGTTCTATGGCGGACTCATTCAGCGCGTTTACTTTCCCCCTGCTCAGGGTAAGCGTTGCGACGCTGTCATCTTTTGAAACAATAACAAAACTCACAAAGAATTCCCCCTCTCGAAAAGCAGTACGGCAAACTTACCAAAAGGTTTTACTTTGAAGAGATAGCCTTCAAAATAATAGTCATTATTTCGTTTCTTGTATTCCCCGAATTTTCTTTTTGGTTATAATATTTATTTTAACCGATTTATTATATTACACGTAAAATGGTTATGCAATATTTCTTTTGTGTTGATTATTGAAAGTCAAACTGATGTTTAATGTATTCGTAAAAAGTTGGATTTACGTAATGTGTCATTTCGACCGCAGGAAGAAATTCTATATTTTCAGTATTTTGCATTGATAAGATTTCTCGTTTTACTCGAAATGACAAGCTGAAAAGACTTTTTACGGGACTGTCATGTTTAATAGATAAAATTTTCAAAGGCGGGATGTCGCTAACTATTCAGTCACTTTTTCAAATATCTGTTCTATCGCTTCCGCGCTGCCTAACGGTATTCCTATATGTTGGGAAGGAACCAAGTAATCTCGAGGATTTATGCGAATTAGGGTGCCGCCGTGTATCTGAACTACATGTTCCGATTTCATCCGGACGGTTGGGACAGATTCGCCCGCGCCCATTTCAACCACCACTAAATTCATTTTTTCATCATATATTTTCTTTAGCCATTTTTTCATTCGCTGACTCTGTTCATCGGTCCTGTAGGGAAGCCAATTCCAGTCGCCAAACATCAGAATATTTGGTCTTGCGATCATGCCGCAGTCGGCACATTTGGGTAATGGCTCCTGTGCTTTGAATGTGTCTTCGTCTACTTCTATCTCCGTTCGGTTCGCGTCCCATATTTTGTGACTGCAGACGTAGCTGCACTGAAGATGATGGATTGAACCGTGGCACTCTTCTATGCGGTCTTCTCTATAACCGGCTTTCTGGAATTGTCCGTCGACATTAGAGGTAAAGACAAAATAACCCCCTGTTTTCCGTTCAGCTATTTCCAGAAGCCGGGTAAAACCCTTATGCGGCAGCGTTTTTCTGTAAAGATTTAACCGATGCCCATAAAATGCCCAGGCTAATTGAGGATTGCTGTGAAACCACTGTGGATTTGCCATCTCGACAAAAGACAGCCCAAGTTTGGCAATCGGCGGGTATGCTTTCCAAAAACCTTTATTACCTCTGAAATCTGGCAGCCCCGAATCAACGCCTATGCCTGCTCCCGCGGTTATCAGAACCGCATCCGCCTGTTTAAGTGCAGACGCGGCTTTTTTTATATCTTTTTTTATTTTCATTGGATTGAACACACCGTTAATAAAGTCAGGTCAGTTATATGCTTAATTCGTTCTATGTTTATTAATCATCTCTTTGAGATGGACAATGTATCTTTCAGGTCCTCCTCTTCGGTAACCGGTTGTTCCTATTAACTCTCCATCAGGGCTCAGTATGATGACGGTAGGAAAACCGCGAACTTTAAATTTCTTCATCAACTTTTTATTTTCTTCCTTGCGCTCCTGGCTCTGATATTTTTTCCTTGGGAAGTCAATCGATACGCAAACTAAATTTTCTTTCGCGAATGTCTTGAATGCTTCATGGCTCAAGATTTCACTGTCCAGTTTTATGCACCACGGACACCAGTCTGATCCGCTGAAGTTGAGCAGAAGATACTTGCCTGAAGTTTTCGCTTCCGATGAAGCTTTTTCAAAATCCTCATTCCAGTTTTCGGCCTGTGCCGCTACGCTAAAAAATAAAATCATTATAATAAGAAAACCTGTGATAAGAGATTTCTTCATTTCGCACACTCCTTTAGTAATTTTACAGGTTGATGTTATAATGTTATTTTTCTGCCGTTCAGTTAAACCTTCAATTTCTTCCGGGCTGTTTCTTCATAATCGTCCTCATTTATAGGTGCTTGCTGTTTTGTTCCCGGGATTCCATGAAACATCCGTCTTGAGATTTAAGCTCTCCGCGATCGATTCCCAGGGTGTCACCAGAACAGGACGGCGGTTGCCGTCTTCCTGATCAGAGTGACAGACAAATAAACCTTTGGGGAAATTAACACCGAGACAAACATTGGTCACATCGATCCCATCGGTATTTGTCGCGCCGTCAATATGGAAGGTTCCAAGAAATTTATCTTCTTTCCCAAGTTGATAAACTTTAACGGAATTTCGCGACTGATTTGAAACCATCAAACAACCTTCCCCGGAATGTGACTTATAAATAGTAAGACCCTCAACATCGGGCATCAAACCGTTTTCCCATGTTTTTATTATAAGTTGTCCGGGGGTCGGATCATCCGGTTCAGCGCCGACTTTCCAGACACCAGCTTTTTCTTCCGAAATATATAGGATGCCAGATTCATCATCTGCGGCAGCGCCTTCACAGCCGCCCGGATCCCACTGGCGAACTTTCCTTCCGGTTATTTTACCTTTGCCGTCGTCTAACAGTTCAAACTGTTCAATCCCGCCGGTGTCTTCATAAGCAGTCTTTATGAAATAAAATTTATCTGTTTTCCGACTGTGATACAACGTGCCGCCAACTCCCTTGCCAGTAAGAATCGAGTTGTCATCGATTCTTATTAATTGGCGAGTTTTCGGCTCTACGACAAAGACAATGATTCTGTCTCCTTTTTTTCGCTGCAGATATGCCACTATATCAACTTTTTTACCTCCAAGGGGGAAACCATATCTAACGTCAATGTTTCCGGGTTTCGGTATTGATAGCGTTTGAAGAACTTTGCCCTCAAGGTTATAGACAAAAATTTTTTCCGCTGTCTTGTCTGAAGTTATGATAGTGCTCTTCGAAGATTCTATGGGATGAATCCAGATACACATATCATCCTGGTCGATGGAATCTTCCGCAATCAGTTTTATCGTTGGTGTTATTTTATTAATAGTTTCGGGGTGAAAAAGATACCATGTAAGTACGGAATGGGCGACTCCAATAAACAATAAAACGATCAGTAGACGTTTAACGTTTTTAAAATTGAAGAATCTTTTGTAAATAGTGTAATTACCAGCCATGACTTAATGAAATTTAGAATAAGGGGAAACGCCCCCTGTATTTCCGATCGATGTTAGCGATTTCTCGTTCATATTTTTTATATTCCTAAGTCTTGATTGATTAAAACGACTTTTATTCGGTTTTTTGGAAAAGATTTTTCAATTATGCTCCAGATATTACAAATCCGATCAGGAGTCCTGCAATCCACGCAATAAGACGTTTCCCTGCAGGGTGTCTTGAATTTTTTATGTCGAATGGCATTGATAGGCGCGGCGTAATTCTTTATACGTTCCATAGCGTCTTCAGTATCGGAAACGATCTTATTGCGGCCCACGAAGATAATTATGTTTCGGGGACCGAATGTAATAGCGGATACACGGTTTCCTATCATATCAAGGTTAACTAATTTGCCTGTCGCTGTTACCGCATTGGTTCCCGTTAGAAAAAGATCAACCAGTAAAGCTTGCCTGCGCCGTTCTATGATTTCTTCACGGGGAACAGTTTTATCGAAGGTTTCGATAAAATGGATATCGGGAGTTTTCTTTATTGCCTCGAGGAGTCCGGTTGATCTTAAAGTCAGGGAATCACCCCATGACGCGGTTTCAGGTTTGATCTCAGGCAAAACTTTTTTTAGTACAATCTCTTTGGCGTGTGCCGGGTTGTCTGCAAGAAATACCTCGAAGTTGTTATTTTCCAGGTTTTTTTTGCAATTATTCAGACGTAATCTCCAGTATTTATCAGTTGAAGTTGTCATTATATCCTATAATGCCGCAATCACGGCTCCCGCGATAGCTCCGGCAATGTATCTGGTTAGCGTCATAGCTTCCTCCCGCGCCTCGACGATAGGCTTACGGGTTCTTAAAAATCCTGTAATAAGTGTTGCGAGCCGTTTATTGATTATTTGACACGTACACTTTTAATATCGCATTTACAAATAAAAATCTCAAACTATTCTTTAAAGATAATGTAATTGAGTAAAATGTTAATCTGAGAATTATTGACAAATAATTTATTATCAAGTATAACCTCATTGTAAAAACTTTCTAACATTCTATAGAGAAAGGAGAGGTCTACACTAAGAAAATCGGTTTCTTAAGCGGGATACACCGGTTTGGCGCTCCATTATTCGACATCTCGTCACAAGAATCTTCACAATATTTACCCGCACGGCAGCGCCGTGCTCCTCTTGAAATTACGTGGGAACCCCTTTAAGCGTTACAGGCGGTATAGAAAATTGAAAATTTGCGGATAATTGAAGCTCCCCGCGGCAAGCTGCGGGGAACGAAGTAATTCGAAGAATAATCTCCTACTATTAAGGAAATTTACTGACGTTATTCTTCTTTGCCGAATTGTTGATTTTATTCGCTCGCAAACCCCGCAGCAAGTTGCGAGGTTTGCGCTTGCTGTTCAGTTCAAATGTGAAATGAATAGCAAGTGAAATACCCCTAATTTTGAATGAAAAGAGGTAATTATGCGCTGTAAATTCAGGTTATGCTTTGGAATTATTTTATTTTTTATTTTTTCTTCTCTTCTATTTCCGGCAGGTTCAATCAGGGCCTCGGAACCTTCAGACAGTCCGATATCGGAATCCAGTGATAAGATAAACCAGAAAGCTATTGAAAAGCTCCGCGCGATGACCCCGGAGGAGATCAAAGCCTTGGATGAAAAACTTGCCGAGGCGATGACCCTTTATTACGACAGAAAGTTTGGGCAGGCTCTGACCATCTTCAAGGAGATAGCCGGCGAGGTTGAGACGATGGACGTTATGTGGTGGCTCGGTACAAGCGCTATGAATGCCGGAGAGATTCAACTTGCCATCGGAAAGTTTAAGAGGATGCTGGAGATAGATCCCCAATTGCACAGGGTCAGGCTGGAACTTGCTATGAGCTATTTCAAACTGGGGAAATACGATGAAGCGCGCCGGGAAATCGAAATTGTTCGGGCGGCGGAACCACCCGAAGCCGTTGTGAAAAACATGGAAAAGCTTCTTGCCGCTATAGATCGGGAGACGAAGAAGCTGTTCTGTAATGTCAGGTTTTCTCAGGGCGTCATGTATGACACCAATGTCAGCGCGGGCCCGAATGAACAGGAGCTGAAGGTATCAGGGGGAACCCTGTCACTCGATACCGATTCCAAAAAGATTCGAGATGAGGCACTGGTAACCAGTTTACAGGGCAATGTTCTCTATGATTTTGGTCAGAAACAGAGTTTCATGTGGAATACGGAAGTTATGTTTTACAATAGTGCCTATCAAACACATTCCAAGTATAACTTTATGATGGTTGATATCAATACGGGTCCCTGGTGGGTTGGGAGACGCGATATAGTCAAGGTGCCTGTAGGGTACCGTGAACAGTATTACGGAAGTGAGCGCCTGTCTAATATTATTCATTTTGATCCCAGTTATGAGCATTACTTCTCCCAGTATTTCAGTTTGCGCGCCTTATACTCCTACAACAAAGAATTCTTCTATAGTGAGGATAATTCCTCCCTTGAAAACAACACCGAGGTTTATGAACTCAGTCCGAGTATTTATCTTGGAAATCGTCGTCATATTATTTCGGGGGCTTTAGGGTACGAGAATCGTGATGCCGATGCGCGCAGATTCTGTTACAGCGCGTATTATTACGCTCTATCGTATTTTACGCGGTTCCCCTCCAAGACGGAGCTTTTCTTCAGGTACAAATGGATCGAGAAGAATTACAAGGATAAACCTCTTTTGTATACAGAAGATCGTGAGGACAGACGTCATACCATCACTGCGGTTGTAACTCAGGAATTTTATAAGAATTTTTTCGCGTCACTCGCGTTTTACTATACAAACAATCATTCAAATACTTCACTTTACGAATTTGACAAAGCCACCTATACGTTTAATGTGGGTTTTAAGTTTTAACTGTCAAGGTACAGCTTAAACAGGGGGAACAACCATGAAACGGCATATTTTTATAATTTTAATTATCACGGCCTTTCTGTTAGGTTTGCCGCGGATTTTGTTATGCCAGGAGGGCAGGGGAAATACGGTGCCGGCGGATATGCTCCAGGAAGAACTGCGAGGCCTTGATATAAAAGATTATTTTATCAGCTCTGACGCTAAAGAAATAGGTTTTGTGAGGACTTTAGCCGGTCATTTGGTTGTAAGACACGGAGATTCAGGTGAGGCCTACTTCGCGGTGCCCGGTGATAAACTTTATGAAAAAGACACCGTTTTTACTCTGGAAAAATCCCGTTGCCGCCTGAAGTTTCTTGACGATAATGTTATCACACTGAGTGAAAAAACCAATATTACAATAAAGGAATTTGAGGCCGACCCCAAGCTGAAGGAAAAGAAATCTGTTTATAAGGTGACCAGGGGCAAGGCGATGTTCTATGCCCTGAAAATGCTTCGATACAGAAAGGCGTCGATGTCGGTTGAGACCCCGACCGCCGTGGCGGGGGTAAGGGGAACAAAGTTCGGCGTGGAAGTCAAGGAAACGAAGGAAAAGTCGGCCGCTCTGCGTCCCGTATACCTTGCCGATGCTTCGGAGACGGGATGGATCAGGCTTGCTCAGAGTGGTCCCGAAGGCTACATAACCGCTACGGTAGTTTACAATTTTGATGGAACGGTAACGGTCACTTCAACTGTAACCGGGCAGAGCGTGACATTGCTTCCCGGACAGATGATCAATATGTTTGTTAGCGGTCCCGGCAATGTGGTCTTTATTCCTCCAAATGTATGGCAGCAGTTTCTGGATGACACATCAGCGCCGGATGGAGGCGGTGGAACAGGCGGTGGAACAGGTGGTGGTTCTGGCGGTGGAAGCGGCGGTGGGTCCGGTGGAGGTTCCGGCGGCGGGACAGGCGGTAGCGGCACTAATGGTTCAACTACGTCTATCGATGTTACCCAGACGCAGACAGGTAAAGGATCAGAAGAGGGAGTATCATCCGATCCTGTTACCGATCCGGGGACAAACGCGACGGGAACACAGGTCGGGTACTTCGCGGCGATGCTTTCCAATCAATCCGGCTCCAGTCTTGAGGAAATATTTGTCAGTACCAAGCGTCAGAATTTTAATGGTGAGCATATATGGGCGAGGGGCAGTAAGAACACCGACTCCGATTACCTGAGAGGTGACCCCGGGACTTCCCTGGCTGATCCTTACGCCAAGTGGGCTATTTTCGGTTCCGGATCGAAAAACTCGGGGGATCTTGGAGACGCCCATGGGATAAATCACACGGAACTGGGCCATGTCGGTGGCGGACCTGGTGAAGATCATATTCTCGAATGGGGTTACTGGACTATGCCCGACGCGTTTGCCGTGGACGGTATTAATTACCTTGTGGACAACAGGGGATATTATATCTTCGGTGATGACACATCGTCTATGCCGAGCACGGGATCGGCTACCTACAGCGGAGACGCGTACGGTACTTACTGGTCATCGGGCAGTGGTACCAATATGACGGGGACATTCAGTTCTACCGTAAATTTCGCGGCAGCTTCAAACCAGATAACGAATTTTGACCTGTCCGTTTCAGGAGGAAATTATAGCGCCTCAATTACCGATGCCACCGGGTCTTTTTCGAGCAGCAGTTACTTCCAGATTACAGGAGGCACATGGGATCTCAATGGCGTGACCCCCGATGACCAGATGTGTTACGGGTCATTTTACGGGAGTGCCGCGGACTATATAGGCGGGACATGGGGAATGTACCATACGAATTCAAACACAGGGGCCGTCGGTATATTCAAGAGTAAGGCCCATTATGGCTATATGACAGGAATGCTTGAATATTCGTCGGAAGGGAGAGAATACGCCACAACCTATATAAGTAATACCAGGACAGATTTTAATGCCAGCAGTGTAAAAGTCGAGGAAGCGGGAGGAATTGATTCTACGCACTACCTGGAGCTGAACGGTAGCGCGAGACCGAGAACACTTACTGAGTGGATCTATGGGGCGTGTGCTGATTATTACTGGCCTGAATCCGGGTCCGCCTCCAAGGAGATCAGCCAAACGGAGATCAGCAGCAACGAATATATGGATTGGGGTTACTGGACACAAACGGACGCGATGCGTGCGAGCGATGGACACGATTATTATTTCGCGAACCGCGGCTATTACGTCTGGGGTGATTATACGGAAAATATGCCGACCGAAGGAACGTACGCATACAGCGGAGATGCCTACGGTACATACTGGACTTCCGGCGGAGGCGATAATATGGAGGGAACATTTAGTACAAACGTCAACTTTAGTTCAGGGGGACTAACGAATTTCACACTCGATGTTTCAGGAACCAGCCATTCGGCTTCCATAACTAATGCGACAGGTTCGATAAGTTCCAGTGAGTTCAGTCTGAGCGGCGGTACGTGGGAACTGGGTGCAACGGGTTCTGAAGATAGTGCCCAGTCAAAATCAGGATACGGGTCATTTTATGGTACCGATGCCGCCGCCATGGGTGGCGTATGGCAGATGACGGGTACTAGCACGGATCATGTCACAGGATCATTTGTGAGCGATACGAAAACAGTGGTGGATTAATAAAATTTCCTGTCTCGTAAGGTTTTTGTAAGGCCGCTGATTACAGAAAGGCCGTATGAACGTAGCCGGTTCTTGCGGCCTTTAAATATTTTGTTTTCTGATGGCGTATATCCCGGTCAGGACAGACACGAAGAGGTAAAGCCACAGGTGCTGATTTCAATTGTTATGCCGTGCCTGAATGAAGAGCCGGCTATCGGAACAACCATCGACGAAGTCCCCTTCGACACGCTGAAGGAAATAGACTGTAATATTGAGCTTCTGGTGATAGACGGCGGAAGCAACGACAACTCGGTGGATTCAGCGAAAAGCAAAGGAGCGAAAGTTCTATTATCCGAAAGGGGATACGGAAGACAATGCAAACTCGGCTTCGACCATGCCGGTGGCGAAATTGTCATCACGGCTGATTCCGATGCTACCTATCCGCTCTCGGATATTCCCAGGATACTTGAAATTTTGATGGAAGACGCATTTGATTTTGTTACCGTGAACAGATTCACCGATATTGCTCCAGGCGCGATGCACATAATAAACAGAATGGGAAACATGTTTCTCACCTCTGTGGCAAATTTCCTGTTCAGGCTCAACCTGAAAGATTCTCAGAGCGGGATGTATGCTTTCAAAAAACCTGCTCTAAAGAAAATAGAAATGACAAGCAATGACTGGTCTTTCGCGGGAGAAATCAAGATAGAGGCGTTTCGGAAGCTCAGGTCCGTGGAAATTCCCGGCTCCTATAAACGTAGAATCGGAAACACTAAGTTGAAACGCTTCAGAGACGGGTGGAAAATCTTTTGCTTCATGATTAAAAAAAGAAGAAGAGAGTTTTCTAATTCGACCGTCAACTCAGCATAACAATAATGAAAGAAAAAAATAAACCCGGTTTTGCCGAGAGGTTTGCATATTTAGATGATAGGTACCCGGGCTTGTTAGTGTCGGCTATCCTTCTTCTCGCTCTTATTGTAAGGGTGGCCGCCCTTCTGAGTCTGAAGGACAGCATCTATTTTATTTTTCCCTTGTTGGACGAAGGTGTTTATCATCTCTGGGCCACAAATATAGCCGAAGGAACCTACCAATCGTTTTCCGTCTATGAATTCCCCCCCCTCCCGGCGTATATTATCGCTCTTGTTTATAAGATATTTTCACCGGATATCTTATATGTCAGAATCCTCAATATTATTCTCGGGGTGTCTACCTGTTATCTGGTTTATCGTATCTGTGAAAAGATGGCAACCCGGCTGACAGGCCTTTTTGCCTGCCTTATTGCCGCTCTTTACGAACCGTTTATCTTTTACAGTATCGTGCCCTTAAAGACATCGCTGTCTCTTTTCTTATTTGCCCTGACCATCTATCTTCTTGTGGCAATCCTTGACAAAAAATCAATTGTTCCGGTTTTTCTTCTTGGAATATCGGCCGGCCTCATGCTCAATGTGCGGGGTAATTTTATTGTCCTTATTCCGCTCATACTGTTTATTATTTTCCTCCACATATACAAAAGTAAATCATCTATAAAAACCCTTACCGCGTATTTGATGGTCTATATGGTGGGAATCTTTATAGCAATATCTCCTTTTATGTTCAGAAATTACCTGGTTTCCGGTGAATTCGCGCCGTCTACGTCACAGTCCGGTTTCAACCTTTATCTGGGGAATAATCTTCAAAACCCTGATCCGTATTACAGGCCGGTTCCTTTTGCTTCATCGTCGCCCTTTGAACAGGGGGTGCAATTTACCATAGAGGCAAGCAGGAGAACAAAGAAAAAATTGTCTCCTCAGGAGGCTTCGTCTTACTGGACGTATCAAGTAATAAAAGAGGCTATGGAACAGCCCGCCGCCTTTCTCTGGAAAATATTTCAGAAGGCGTTGGTTCTGTTCAATCGGTTTGAAGCAGGAGACCATTACCATATAGGATTCATCAGCAATTTTGTGCCGTTCTTCAAGCTACCGTTTTTCAATTTCTGGTTGATTCTTCCCTTTGGCATGGCCGGAATGGCGGTAAATATCGCAGGATCAAGGAAATCACTGGCCGTATGCTCAATTTTTTTTCTTTACGCTTTCACACTTCTCGCTTTTTTTACGAATACACGGTTTAGGGTGCCGATGTTGATTATTTTAATACCTTTTGCGGTAATGGGGATCACCAGGGTCTTTTCATATATACAGAACAGACAATTCAACAGAATTGTTATTTATTCAGCAATAGCCGCATTTTTTTTCGTTATAGAATCTCTCCCTGTTCAGGGCACGAACGATGTGACGGCATATTACAACACCCATGCCATCATTCTTCGTTCAAAGGGATTTGAAGATGAAGCTATACGATTCTGGGAAAAATCATCCGAGATGGAAAAGCCCTTTTCCGCTTTTGCTAATTTCAGCCTGGCGGCACAATATTACAGGAAAGGATATACTCAGAAAGGAATTTCATATCTTGACAAAATTCCGGAGAATTCATTTGCCGTCGCATCCAAATACGAACTAATTGGTGATATATTGGCACACCAGAGGCAAATAAAAGGGGCAATATCGGCATATAAAAAATCACTCGAAATCAACTCGGGGCAGAGAAGGGTATTGTTAAAGCTGATCAAAATATATGAGAAAACAGATAAAAAAAAGGCTTCACAGGAGCGTGAAACACTCAAGTACATAGCTTCATTCTACGATATTTTGTGAAATACGAGGGTATAATTGGAAAGGTTGGTTAATCTTCCCGTCTCCCACGGATAAAGTCTTCCGTCAATTGATGAGCCTCATTATCGGAAAATTGTTTGGGCGGGTGCTTCATAAAATACGCGGACGGCGAATAGAGAACACCGCCTTTTCCCCTTTCTAAAGCCAGCTTACAGCACCGAATAGCGTCTATAACTATCCCTCCCGAATTTGGAGAATCCTCAACAGAAAGCCTCATTTCGAGATCTATCGGCACGTCGCCGAATATTTTGCCCTCCATTCTCAGGAAACAGACTTTGTTGTCTTTCTGCCATGCCACCCAGTCACTGGGGCCGATATATATGTTGTCATCCTCAAGCCGCTTTTTGACCTGACTCTGTACGGCCTCTGTTTTGGATTTCCGTTTAGAGATAAGGCGGGTTCTGTCAAGCATATTGAGAAAATCCGTATTGCCCCCCGTGTTTATCTGGTACGTGCGCTCAAGCTTGACCCCTCTTTCCTCGAAAAGTTTTGTCAACATTCTGTGCACAATCGTGGCGCCAAGCTGCGACTTTATATCATCACCGATAACCGGTATGCCTGCTTTTTCGAATCGTTCGCTCCATTCGGGATTGCTGGCAATGAAAACAGGCATGTTGTTGATAAATCCAACACCGGCTTCCAGGGCGCATTCCGCGTAAAATCGGGTAGCCTCTTCAGAACCGACGGGCAGGTAATTTAACAGAATTTCAGCACCCGATTCTTTCAGTTCTCTGACCACGGTTTCTTTGTTTGTTTCCTGTAGATCGGACAAAAGAAAGGTTTGTTTATCATTGTAATTACGCATATGGTCAGCATAACTATCCAGAACTCTCCCCATTCGAACGACGGTTCCCGTCTTGGGAATATTTTCGCAGAAAATCATGGTACAGTTTGGAAGTTCAAAAATCGCCTCGGATACATCTTTTCCGACTTTTCTTTGATCTATGTCAAAAGCGGCTACAACTTTTAAATCGAATGGCCTGTAACCTCCGATATCCCAGTGCATCAGACCGATAGCATCCTCACTGTTCTTGGTTCTGTAGTATTCAATGCCCTGAAGCAATGAGCTTGCGCAATTACCTATTCCTATAATGGCTATTTTGATCTTGCCCATAAGTGACAATTTCCCCGCTTCTATGCTTATGTTTTATAAGCAAAATAAATACAAATAGAGGATATTAATTGCTACTAATTTGAAGCTCCCCGCAACAAGCTGCGGGGAATGCGCTCGCTATTCAGTTCAATATACGCCGTATCGGAAGGTGTCAATAAAAATTAACCTTTTTATTATATCACATAATCACCTTCATCCGGTGATGATTATTAATCAGGGTTTCTTTT
>CAZZBF010000027.1:0-34116 GCA_964652795.1 uncultured Syntrophales bacterium
CAGGACCTACGGATTAGAAGTCCGTTGCTCTATCCAGCTGAGCTACAGGCGCACAATAATCTCTTCCCTAAAAAAGACCATCCTAACTAAACCCTTTAAGGGTTTTTGTCAAGTCAATTTAAGTTTCTAATCTGAAGATTGCAATCACTGTAATTTTGATGCGCTCATAAAAAATCAGTTTTCTTCGTTCATAACCATTTTGGGAATGCTGCTATTACCCGGCTAAAAATCTAAAACTCGCGCTTATGCACTCAAACAATTAGATTTTCTTAATGCCGGTCACTATCAGCATCTTTTTCCCAAAATGCTTGGATGACTTGCGTGATTCTTCGAATGCGCTTTGAAAAAACTTTTTATAAACTTGTTAATGTTAACTTACTTAAGACCTTTCAAACTTCAGCAACTTATCTCACATAACCGGCTATTCCATCATATTTATAACCCCTTCTGGAGCATCCCTCTCCCTTGGGATCGGTTGTATAAAGGTAAACTCCGGAAGAGAGATTGAACCAGCGATACAGCTCTTTTGTTTCTGAAAGCTTGGTCGTCGCTATGTTCCCTATCGATTCTTCCAAAACGTATCCTGTAAGGGATTTTTTATTCTCTTCTCTATCAACAGAATAATAGTGACTTTTTTTCGATGAGTTGTACCATCTAAAGAACTCTGTTGTCCCCGGCGTCTCTTTGCTGAAAAGCCTGAAAGCGACCCCCTGTTTTTTATATCCCTTCAGGGAATCCTGATTTCCAAGCTCAGGATTTGACGTAAACAGATAATCTTCTCCCCTTACATAACGATAAATATCTATGATTTCCCAAGCTTTATCTTCAGAAACTTGAAGTGTAACTTCAACAATTTCTGTCCCCCCGTTAGAGGTAAACAGTATATTTTCACAATAATATCCCGGTTTCAATCCCCGGGAGTTGATCATAACATTTACATAATCTGTTTCACTGGTTGTCGTACCTATATCAGGAAAGATTTCCATCCAGTTATAATCCCCTTTAACAATATTAGTGCCGTAAACCCTCACACCCTCAATTACAACACGTCCCTCTCCACTTACAAGTTTCAGTACATGCGGTTTATTTTCAAGGCCTTCCGCCACTGAAAATTCTGTTCTTTCATTTTTCCTGGAATAACAATCAATCTCCTTCATCAATTCATCGTCAATATAGGCTGCCAGATATCCCCCTTCAAAATCTTTCCAGATAAACAGGGTAATACCCGTTCCTGAAAATTTATATTTTAATATGTCTTTTTTACCATAATTGTAAGGATACCCCCTGTCTTCAGACCATATACCAAAAATATCAACCGAACCCTTCAAATGTCCCGGAACCGCGTATTTTTCACTATCACGAACGTATGGATTTAAAAATGATACATACTGTCCCTTTTTTAGAGGCACACCGGCAAAAGATCTACGGTTTCCCTGCAACCTGGCTCTCCACTTCAGGACATCTCTACCTTCGTTCGTTAATTCGACTCTCTTGACCAGCTGTTTGCCTGACGGGACAACACCAGAATCTATACCGAGCGGTTTCACTTTTATGGATGGAACCGATTTTACCTGAGTAACCTCAAATCTTAGAAAAACCCGCCTCATCCCACCATCAGAGGATAATTTTATCATTTCTCTGTGCCTTCCGATCGGCAGATTCTTCACATAGGTCACATAATTACCTTCAGATTCGAGTCTCAATTCAACGGGATACAGAGAAGACGCCTTCTCTTCAGATTCCTCCCAGTCCTCTTTGCCCTCTTTTTTTAAAGACCTCAGATAAACCCTGATATGGCCGGAAGTGTCGCGCACAATACCGGACAGGTTTTCTTCACCGCGCAGAGACCATTCGAAAAGCCCGCTGCTCGACCAATCGAGAAATCCGGAACCGAAATTTTTCAAAGAAAAAGTGCCCTTGGAGCTTTCACCTGGACCGATTGCGCCGAGGTCTATCTCTCTGGGTGAAACAGCAAGTACCGGGTGGGAAATACCTTCTTCAACCTCTATCATAGCAATATCACTTATTATATTTCCCCTGATCTTTTTGATTTCCGTTTTCCCTGTCTTTCCCGCGACAAAAATGGGCTTACCATACAAAAATTTCCCGACAGAAGGGTCGGAAATTACCCATCGGCCGTCTGAAGGAGCAGATAAATCCGTCTTACTTCCATCAGACCAGACACCTACCGCCCTGAATTTCCTCCTTTGCCCAGCTCTCACCTTGATAGAAACCGGGGTAATAGTTATATATTCAAGGGAAACCACCTTCATGGAAACCTCGATTTCCTGTCTTTCCACATCAGATGTAATAAAAATTTTTCCCTTATACTCCCCATCTGTAAGGCCAAGTGTATATACCGTGACAGTAATTGTGTCGGCATCGTTTTTACTGGTTAACCCGTCCTGCAAATCTCTTCTTTTTGTCTTCCAGGTCGCGTAGGAAAGCAGTCCAACTTTCGGGGGGAAGTAATCCATCTTACCGTCACCATTCATATCGACCGGTTCAGGCATATTTTTCATTAATGTCCTTCGCCACAGGTCATACGCCTCTCTTGAAAGATCGCTGTTAGGCACCAACCACGAAGAGCTGGTACGGATCTTCCATTTAAGATCTCCTTTACCGATATTATTGACCGTTATGGTAAACTCTTTACTCCTGTCCTTTTCGATATTTCCGAGAGGTATCTTAAGTGGCTGGACCTTTAACACGGGCCGGGTGGCGGATTCTATATGAATCCTGAGGCTGCCGCTTCTGATTCCTTCTAAACTTGCGAAGACAAGAGTGCTCCCGACTGCCCCTCCTACAAGTATTCCCTTGTCAGTAAACCGCCCTACCCTCTCATTTACTGATATCCACTCCGCTTTATCAGTAATATTCCTTTCCGTGCCGTCTGAATACTGACCAATTGCCCTGAAAGAACACTTTGACCCCACTTCGAGAGGTGTTGTTCCCCCCTCAAGCCTGATTTGATTCAATATTATGCCCGCTGTCGTTTCTCTTCCTTCAACGATACCGACTGAAACACTGACAACCAATAAAACCAGAAAGAAAATGCAAACACGCTTAATCATCGCTACCCCTTTATTGCATTCCCATTTTTCGGTTTTAAATTTAAAACCGGAACTTAGTTTTTTAACCCAAAAACGAAAAGAACGCAAAGATTTTTATTGACACTCCACGATTATCCGATATATCTTCCCTGCGAAATGGAAAGCGATACAAAATACTGGATTGCTTTGAAGCTCGTTGACGGCATTGGAAATGTGGGATTTAAAAATTTAATTGATGTCTTTGGTTCTCCCCAAAACGCGTTCAATGCCACGACTGACGATCTCAAGGCTATTCCAGGCATCACCGGAAAGACAGCTCTCAACATCAAGGACTTTAATGACTGGCAGAAAGTAGACAAAGAGCTCGAACTGGCTGATAAAAATAAGATTTCGATAATAACGGCCAGTAATTCTCTATATCCAAGAAGTCTTCTTAATATATATGATTTTCCACCATTTCTCTATGTTAAAGGAACGCTTAGCGAAGATGATATAAATGTTGCTGTTATCGGTTCCAGAATGGCCACCACTTACGGTAAATTTTCCACACAGCGACTCTGCCAGGAACTTGCCATGCACGGAATTACCATCGTCAGCGGGATGGCGAGAGGAATAGATTCGGCAGCGCACACAGGAGCACTCACCGGAAAGGGGAGAACAATAGCCGTTTTAGGATGCGGTATTGATATAGTTTACCCATCAGAGAATAAAAAGCTCCTTGAAAAAATCTCCGAAAATGGAGCTGTTATTACTGAATTCCCTTTCTCCACTCCACCCAGCGGGCCGAATTTCCCGGCAAGAAACAGAATAATAAGCGGTATTTCACTCGGTGTTGTCGTAATAGAAGCAAGTAATAAAAGCGGTTCCCTGATAACCGCCAGGCTCGCGTTAGAACAGGGAAGAGAGGTGTTTGCGGTGCCGGGAAGTATTGATTCACCCGGTTCCAGGGGAACTCATAAACTGATAAGAGAGGGCGCTAAACTTATCGAGAGTATTCACGATATTCTAGAAGAGATAACACCGCAGATTGAAGGTTCAAGATTAAAAACCAAAGTCAGGGGTGACAGGAAAAGACCCGGCAGTATCAAACTGCAAAATGTGGAAAATTTGGACGATACACAGCGCACCGTGTTAAAATTTATCTCAGAAAAACCTATAAATGTTGACACGATAATCGCCAAAACGGGTTCTAAAGCCGGTGATATTTTAAATGTTCTCTTAACTCTTGAACTTAAAGGATACATTGAACAAATGCCCGGAAAAATGTTTAAGCTGAAAGGATAGTTATGCCGGACAAACTTGTAATTGTTGAATCACCAACTAAGGTAAAGACGATCAAGAAATATCTCGGGTCAGATTTCGACGTTCGGGCTTCTGTGGGACACGTAAAAGACCTTCCTCCCAAAACACTGGGCATCGACATCGAAAATGATTTCGAAATAACGTACAAGGTCATAGAAAAGAAAAAAAAGGTGGTTTCAGAACTCAAAAAAGCAGCAAAGAACGCAAACAACATATTTCTTGCCCCGGATCCTGACAGAGAAGGGGAAGCCATCGCCTGGCATATATTTGAGGAAATAGATGCTAAAAATAAAAATATCTATCGAGTTCTCTTTAACGACCTGACCAGAAACACCGTGCTCAAAGCAATCAAGAATCCCCTGAAACTCGATTACGACAAATATGAAGCACAGAAGACGAGGCGTGTACTGGACAGGCTTGTCGGATACCAGATAAGCCCGATACTATGGGAAAAGGTAAAATGGGGACTTTCCGCAGGGCGCGTTCAATCAGTAGCGGTAAGGATGATATGTGACAGAGAAGAAGAGATATTAAAATTTGTGCCGGAAGAATACTGGAATATTACCGCACTGTTAGAAGGTTCAAACCCACCCCAATTCGAAGCACGCCTTATAAAGATCAACGTAAAAAAGGCAAAAGTTAACAATGAAACACAGGCAAACGCGATACTGAAAGATCTTGAATCGGTACCCTTTATCGTAAGTAAAATAGAAAAGAAAGAAACCAAAAGACAATCCCCTCCCCCGTTTACAACAAGCAAACTTCAACAGGAAGCATCAAGGAGGCTCAATTTTACGGCAAAGAAAACGATGAGTATCGCCCAAAAATTATACGAGGGGATAGAACTCGGAAAAGAGGGGCCCGTAGGTCTTATTACATACATGAGGACCGACTCTTTTCGTATATCGGCCGAGGCTATCGCCGAGGCGAGAGCTCATATAGATCAGGTTTACGGTAAAGACTTTCTTCCGGCAAAGCCGAGACTCTTTAAGTCTCCGCGGAAGTCACAGGACGCCCATGAGGCAATAAGGCCCGCATCGATGCTCCATAAACCGAAGGATATCAAACAGTATTTAAGTAACGATCAGTTTCGCCTCTATCAGCTAATCTGGAACCGCTTTATTGCGAGTCAGATGAATCCCGCGATTTTTGACCAGACAACGATTGACATATCCGCAGGTAATTATCTCTTCAGAACGCAAGGGGCCGTTATGAAATTCGCCGGATTCACAGTCGTTTATATTGAGACCAAAGACGATGCGGAAGAGGAAAACGGGTCCGGCAAGATTCTTCCCGAGGTTCAGGAGAACGAAACCCTATCGCTTCTCTCTCTCAACCCGGAACAAAAGTTCACTCAGCCGCCACCAAGGTTTTCAGAAGCCACACTCGTCAGGGAACTTGAAGAAAAGGGGATAGGAAGACCATCGACCTATGCGGCCATATTGAGCACCATTCAGGAGAGAGACTACGTCAGACTGGAAAACAGAAGATTTCACCCAACTGAACTTGGAATTCTCGTCACAGAACTTCTGGTAGAAAACTTTCCAAAGATACTCGACATTGACTTTACGGCATCCCTGGAAGATCAACTGGACATGATAGAAGAAGGAAAGTTAAAGAGGATTGAAACTCTGCGGGATTTTTACACCCCTTTTGAAAAAGACCTTAATAAAGCCAAAACCGAGATGAGGAATGTCAAGAAGGAAGAGATACCAACCGATATCATCTGCGATAAGTGCGAAAGCCCTATGGTCATAAAATGGGGCAGATTCGGCAGGTTTCTCAAATGTACCGGCTGCGATAACACAACCAATTTCACCAAGGATGAAAAGGGAAAAATCAACCAGGCTGAAGCACAGACAACCGATACTGTCTGTAGCGAATGCGGCAAAAAAATGATTATAAAAGAGGGCAGATTCGGCAGGTTTCTTGGGTGTCCCGACTATCCTGAGTGCAAAAATACTATGCCGATAAGTGTAGGAGTTATGTGTCCGGAAGAAGGGTGTACGGGGTATCTCTCTGAAAAGCGAACGAAAAAGGGAAAGATATTCTTCAGTTGCTCAAACTATCCGGACTGTACCTACGCCCTCTGGGATAAACCTATACCGGAAAAATGCCCCCAGTGCGGAGCCCCGTTTATGGTTGAAAAATACAGTCGAGGTAAAGGATATTTCAAAACATGCCTTAACAAGGATTGCGGGTATAAAGAGAAAAAATCCTAAGGTCGGATCGATGAAGGCCGAAAAACCCGTCATTATAATAGGCGGCGGTCTTGCAGGATGTGAGGCTGCGTGGCAACTGTTGAAACACGGATTTGATGTTCTGCTCTACGAAATGAAGCCGGGGATATATACTCCCGCCCACAAATCTCCACTCCTTGCCGAGCTTGTCTGCAGCAACTCGTTCCGCTCTAACATCAGACGAAACGCGGTAGGTCTTCTCAAGGAAGAAATGCGAATACTGGATTCTATTATTATTGAGTCGGCCGATGCTACCGCGGTACCGGCTGGCAAGGCGCTCGCCGTGGACAGGACGCTTTTCTCACAATATATAGAGCAAAAGCTAAATGAATGCGAAAAGCTGAAAATCAACCGTAAAGAAATTACTGAAATTCCCGGAGATTCCGCCGTTATTGTTGCGAGCGGGCCCCTTACTTCTGAACTACTGGCGAAGAGCATTTCAGAAATCACCGGCCGCGAACATCTCCACTTTTATGACGCAATTTCACCTATAATATACGGTGATTCGATTGATCACACACTTGTATTCAGGGCATCGAGATACGACAACGGCGATGGCGACTACCTGAACTGTCCCCTCACCAGGGATGAATATGAACGGTTTTATAAGGCACTCGCGGAAGGCAAGGTGGTACCACTTAGAAATTTTGAAGATTTGAGGTACTTTGAAGGATGTCTCCCAATTGATATAATGGCAAAAAGAGGAAAACATACTCTCGCTTTCGGACCGATGAAGCCGGTGGGTTTGATAAATCCCAAAACAGGGGAACAGCCTTACGCCGCTGTCCAGCTGCGTCAGGAAAACAGAGAAGCAACTCTCTTCAATATGGTGGGATTCCAGACAAAACTGACCTGGCCGGAACAGAAACGGATATTCAGGACGATACCCGGCTTAAAAGAAGCGGAATTCGCGAGATATGGAAGTATTCACCGAAACACCTTTATAAATTCCCCTGCTCTGCTAAAAAACACCCTCCAGTTCCGGTCAAATGATAACATATTTTTTGCCGGGCAGGTTACCGGCGTTGAGGGCTATGTAGAATCCGCGGCTATGGGTCTTATGGCGGGAATAAATATGTGCCGTTTTCTAAAAGAAGAAGATTTAACCGCCGTCCCCCCAAAGACAACGGCCATTGGCGCTCTTCTCCATTATATTTCAGATACCGACATTAAATCTTTTCAGCCTATGAATGTAAATTTTGGTCTTTTTCCTCCACTTTCCAAGAAGGTGCCTAAAAAAGAAAAGGGGGAATATTTCGCTGAACGAGCGCTTTCCGACTTGAAAAGATGGGAAGAAGAAATAAAACTATAAAAAGGCAGAAGTCATTCTTTTACCGAAATTTTTAGCCTGGCAATAACAGCATCACCAAAATAGTTCTGAGTGAAGAAAGCGGACCGGGAGCACACCCTTAAGGAGCTCAATATAAAAAAACAGATTTCTCACCGAGAAGCACCGCCATATGGGCGGGAAACTTCACTTTTTAAGGATGCATCAAGCTTTTTATGTGTTTCTTGAATAGATTATTTTGAGTCCTTCAAGAGTAAGCATCTCATCAACTATCTTTATACTCTTCGTTTCAGGAGTTATTATTTCTGCGAATCCCCCTGTTGCCACAACGAAAGGATCTGAATTAACTTCATTCCTTATACGGTCCACTATCCCATCCACGAGACCCGCATAACCGAACATGATACCGGCCTGCATACTGCTTACAGTATCTTTAGCAATGACGGATTTAGGTCTGACGAATTCCACTCTGGGAAGCCTCGAAGCAGCTTCGAAAAGAGCTTCACTTGATATAAGTATGCCTGGCGCTATACATCCTCCCATATACTCCCCTTTTTCTGAAATATAATCAAAAGTGGTAGCAGTGCCAAAATCCACGATTATCAGCTCTCTCTTAAACTTCTCATAGGCGGCAACGGCGTTTACTATTCTGTCCGCGCCTACTTCCCTTGGATTATCATAAAAGATCGGCATTCCTGTCTTAATCCCCGGTCCGACAATCAGAGGTTCCACATTAAAATATTTCTGACAAAGCGGCTTCAAAATATTCAACATGGGTGGAACAACACAAGAGATTATAATGCTGTCAATTAACTTTAAATCAACATCGCTTGTTCTGCATAAATTGAGCATCCTGATTCCATACTCATCAACCGTATGGTAAACAACCGTCCTGATCCTCCAGTCATGCAAGAGTTTTTCTCCATCATACAAACCGAGCACTGTATTTGTATTCCCAACATCAATAACCAAAAGCATAATCAATTCTCCACCAAAGAGACATCGCCGGCTATCACGCGCTTTATCTTATCTTTTTCATCAAAAATAAGGAGCGCTCCATAATCATCAATACCAACCGCCTTTCCTTCCTGAATATCATCTCTTAAAACAACCTTGATGTCTTTTCCAATGATTCCGGCATATTTTAACCATTCGTCTTTTATCGGACCAAAACCCACCGCTAAAAATTCCTTATACCACCTTTCCATGAAACCATACAATTCTACAGTAAGATCGGAACGAGAGATATCTCTCCCCACCTCTTCAATCAGTGATGTGGAATTATCTCGAAACTCACCGTGAAAATCCTTTTTTTTCATCCTGATGTTAATGCCGATTCCAACTATTACAAAGTCAACTTTTCCACCGGAAGTTTTCATTTCCGTGAGAATACCGCATATTTTCTTTCCACCTATCTGAACATCATTCGGCCATTTTAAGGTAACACCTTCCGGACAATATTCAGAAAGAAGTCCGGCTACCGCAACACCGGCTACGAGGGTTATCTTGGGAGCCATTGCGGTTTCTATTGAAGGCCTCAATACAATTGAAGTATATATGTTTCTCCCGGGAGGAGACTGCCATACCCTGTTCATACGTCCCTTCCCTTTCGTCTGACAGTCAGCAATGACAACCGTACCCTCGGGAGCACCAGCCTTCGCAAGTCCGGAGGCATATATATTTGTGGAATCGACCTTTTTTAAAAAGTGTACCCTGTTCCCTACAAGTCTTCCGGAAAGACGGTTTGCAAGATCATGTTCATTAAACATAGTTTTAGATGGTATCGCAAAAAGTCTTTTACGGGTGAATCGAAGTATTTTGGGAAAAAGGTGCCGGCAGTGACCGGCGTTAAGAAAATCTAATTGTTTGAGTGCGTAAGCACGAGTTTTAGATTTTTAGCCGGGCAATAACAGCATCCCTAAAATGGCCCTGAGCGAGTAAAACTGACTTTTTACTAATACGCCTTTAATAAGTTCAAAATTTAAAGCCGGTTTTCAACTTCAGATTTTCAGCTTCAGGCTTATGTCAGATGACGGTGCCGAATGAGTAAGCGCGCCTATAGATATAAAATCCACTCCGGTTTCAGCAATCTTTTTTACGTTGGACAGTTTGATATTTCCTGAAGCCTCAACTAAAACTTTCCCTTTTATAAGGGAAACGGCTTCCCTCACCTCCTCCACATCCATATTATCGAGCATTATTACATCCACACCGGCAGATAATGCTTCTTCAACTTCTCTCAAATTTTTTACCTCAATTTCTATCTTCAAGGTATGAGGAACTCTCTTCTTGGCCCTGTCAACAGCGGAAGCAATCCCGCCGGCGGCATCAATATGGTTGTCCTTTATCAAAATACCGTCATAGAGGCCGATTCTGTGGTTAAAGCCGCCGCCGATCATTACGGCATATTTCTCCAGGACTCTCAAACCGGGCGTTGTTTTTCTTGTATCTAAAATCTTTGCGCCGGTTCCCTTGATCTTATCAACATATTTTCGCGTCAGAGTTGCAATCCCGCACATTCTTTGAAGAAAATTCAGCGCCACTCTCTCCGCGGCGAGGATATCTCCCAGTTTTCCTGACATTTCCGTAAGTACGTCCCCACTTTTGATAAATTTACCATCTTCAACACTATTCGTAAAATTAACTTCTTCTTTTGAAAATGAAAAAGCTTCTTTAAAAACTCCGATTCCCGCTACAACCATAGCTTCCTTCGCCACGACGCGGGCATTACCAACTTCTCTTCCCGACAGCACAGCCGAGGTGGTTATATCACCGGATCCTATATCTTCCTTAAGAGCCGACTGTATTAGCTCACGTATGAAGTGTTTCTGGTACATGACATCGCTCATCCTGTTATTTTGGAGGAAGGATGGTTCCTTAAGTCTCTATTTTTTTAAGCCTTTTAATGGCCGCTTCGAGCACGGTATATTTTTCGTTAAGCTCTTTGAATTTTGTTTCTTCTTTATTTATAATAGCTTCCGCGGCCCTCTCTTTAAAATCCCTATTGGCAAGTTTTTTAGAAACCGCAGATAGGTTTTTAGTAATTTTGGCAATTTTCTTTTCGAGTCTTGCTTTTTCTGCCGCTATATCTATAGCTCCTTCCAGCAACACAAATACCTTCAAAGAACCTGCGACACCTATTACCGCGCCCTTTGGTTCCTCGATCTCAGCACAAACGGTTAATTCCTCCAAGTTCCCCATATCGACAATATAACTCTTTCCGGAAATCACAACGGACTCCGTTTCTTCATCAGGAACCGAAACGATAACTTTTAATTTTTTTGATGGGGGAATAATCATTTCACCTCTTATGTTTCTGATACTGGTAATTACATCTATGATTATACCCATTTCTTTTTCCGCATCCTCATCACGAAGGTTGTCATCCACTGCCGGGAATTCGCTTATCATGATAGAATCTCCGTCACCCCCGAGTTTCTGCCATATTTCCTCGGTAACAAATGGCATAAAAGGATGAAGCAGCTTTACCGAAGCTTTTAAAACGAAAAGAAGGGTCTTTTGAGCGGCAAGTCTTTCGGCCGAGGCATCACTGCCATATAGAACAGGCTTTATCAGCTCAAGATACCAATCACACAGCTCGTGCCAGACAAAGTTATATATGCTGTGGGCGGCATCATTAAACCTGTATTCATCCAAATATGTTGTCACTTCTCCCGCGGTCTTGTTAAATCTGTCTTTAATCCAACGGTCACAAAGCGAACAATCATCTTTTCGAGGTTCAGAGCCTTTTGCGGAATAATCCTCAAGACTCATCATGGAAAACCTTGTGGCGTTCCATATTTTGGTAACAAAATGCCGGTAGCCTTCGATACGCTCCTCCGACATTTTTACATCCCTCCCCTGAGCCGTGAAAGCCGCGAGCGTGAATCTGAAAGCGTCGGCTCCATATTTTTCTATCATTTCAAGGGGGTCTATTATATTCCCCCTCGATTTGCTCATCTTGTGTCCTTCTTCATCACGAACAAGCGCGTGGAGATATACATCACCAAATGGAACTTTTTTCATCACGTAAAGTCCCATCATCATCATTCTCGCTACCCAGAAAAAGAGGATATCAAACCCGGTAATAAGTAGAGATGTGGGATAAAACGTCTTCAAGGCATCCGTGTTGTCCGGCCACCCGAGGGTTGAAAAAGGCCATAGAGCTGAACTGAACCATGTATCCAGAACATCTTCCTCCTGCCTGAGCGAGTTCCCCTTACACTCAGGACAGGTGTCCGGATCCTCCACCAAAGCGATCACGTTACCGCAATCTTCACAATACCAGACAGGTATTCTGTGACCCCACCATATCTGCCTGGAAATACACCAGTCACGGATATTCTCCATCCAGTCAAAATAAGTCCCTTCCCACGTGGACGGGACTATTCTGGTTTTACCTTTGATAACAGCCGCTGAAGCAGCCTTGGCAAGCGGTTTTACCTTCACAAACCACTGTTTGGAAATTGTCGGTTCTATAGCGGTTCTGCACCTGTAACAATGTCCCACGTTGTGCACATAGGGTTTTTTGCCGACCAAATATCCTTCTTTTTCGAGGTCACGAACAACATTTCTCCTGCACTCATCGCGATCCTGCCCCTGATAAATACCCCCGTTCTCATTAATTACAGCGCTTTCATCCATTATCTTGACAATTTCAAGCCCGTGTCTTTCAGCCATCGCAAAGTCGTTTGGATCACAGGCGGGTGTTATTTTAACTGCTCCGGAACCAAAATCCTTTGACACATAATCATCCGCAATAATACGTATTTTTTTGTTAACAAGAGGAAGAATAACTTCTTTTCCGATCATATCTTTGTATCTTTCATCATCAGGGTTAACCGCGACCGCGGTATCACCCAGCATAGTTTCCGGACGCGTCGTGGCCACAATAATATCCCCCCCACCTTCGGCAAAAGGGTATCTGATATCCCAAAGCCCGCCTTCTTCTTCTTTATATTCAACTTCCAGATCCGATATGGCCGTGTGACACCTTGGACACCAGTTGATAATATAGTCTCCTTGATAGATTAAACCATCGTTATAGAGTCTCACAAAGCTCTCTCTTACAGCTCTTGTCAATCCTTCGTCCATAGTAAAGCGTTCCCTTGACCAGTCGCAGGAACATCCAAGTCTCTTGAGCTGGTTTATAATAACTCCGCCATACTGCTCCTTCCACTCCCATACTCTTTCAATAAATTTTTCCCTGCCGAGGTCATGCCTTGTAGTCCCCTCTCTTGCCAGTTCCTGTTCAACAACATTCTGGGTGGCGATTCCAGCGTGATCAGTGCCCGGCATCCAGAGGGTATTATATCCCTGCATTCTTTTATGCCGGATAATGATGTCCTGCAGAACATTATTTAATGCATGCCCCATATGAAGCATTCCGGTCACGTTCGGTGGGGGTATAACGATTGAAAAAGGATTCTTTTCGCTTTTATCATCCGCCCTGAAATAATTATTATCAAGCCAGTACTTATACCACTTTTCTTCAACTCCATGAGGTTCATAAGATTTACTCAGCAACTTTTCTTCCATCTCTCGTCTCCATAAGAAAATACCATTTACTAAAACCGATCGCTTGAGGAAAATCCGCCCATTTCTGCTCTATCCGGAAAACATGTGGACACATCGCTTAAAAGGCACAAATTGACCGGGGGCGTATCCGCAAGTCCCGCCCTAAAGCGGCGCTTTGTATTACTTTTTTATGCTTCCTAGGCCTTTATCATTTTGTGCCGATCTTAAAGGGAACCCCCTCACCCTTCCCCTTTTTCAGCGGGGGAGAATAGAGGGGGGATTATGGGAGTTGAGAATCTTCGAATGATTCTCAATTGAACAGCATCAGCAACGAGCTTTACTCTTTTAAAAAAATTTCAACTGTTCCTTTATCTTCCTGATGATTAAAAGGGCATCCACACCTGAGACCGAACCCAGCGGGGAAAATTCGCCGGTAGTAAAGTCTTTTGCCTGCATAATGCCTCTCGAGGTAACAACCATTACGGCATTAAAATAAGGAAGATCAGATCTTAAATCCGGAAACGGAGAGGCACTGCCAATAAATTTAGTTGCCAGATCCTTTTCACCGGTGACCTTAATCAATATATCCTCAATCATCATTGAATAGTTAGCCCTGGTTATTAAATCATTTGGATGAAAAGCATTATCCGGATAGTTCTCCAGGCCGCGGACTCCTATTTCCAGGATACCTTCAATATCGGCCCTCATTGGATGCTCCGCGATATCCGTTGCTACAGCCTTTTTTTCTTTCTTAGCATCAATCTTACCATGATACTTGAAAGAAGTGTCAAAGGTTTTCTGTGATCTCCTCTCATAAAGCACATCTATCTTCAATTCTTCCATGAACAGCGCAGCTACATCAGCCCTTGTAATACTCTCAACAATGGCAATTTTCTTTCCTGTAATTGTACCCGGCATGGCTCTTTGTATTTTCTGGATTAATTTCCACTGGTTATCAGCTTCTCCCACATAACTTTCGTTCAAATCAAGCACCTTGCTGAACATCTTTCCTGCCAAGTCAAACTCCAGCCCTCCTTTATAGGCAAGTCCCATAAAATAATAGGCAGCGGAAGATTTGGGTTCGAGAGCAATAGCATATTGAAACTGCTCCTTGGCACGTTCCAGCCAGTCCTTATTATCCTTGCTCATAGTGTATAGTCTTATTTTTCCAATATGAACAAAGACTTTTTCCTCCTTTGTCTTTGCGTATCCCCACCCATTTTTCATTAAATCAAACGCGTTTTCGAAATCCCTCTTATAGGCTTTAGCCAATCCTAAACCCACATAAGCTTTTGAATATTTCGGATCAAGCTGTATCGCCAACTCAAATTCCCTCTCGGCATGCTGATACTTACCCTGGTTGAGTAATTTCAGCCCCGTATAAGTATGATGCTCGGGAGTATCAAGCTGGCTTAATGGTTTTCTCGGCTCCGGCGCGCAGGAAAAAACAAAAGCGCATAGGGCAATTACAATTAATAAAACAAAGGATTTATGACATTTTATTTGGCTTATCATAGTTTCCCCCTCCCTCTTAAAGGTAAAAATGTTCTGAGTAAAAGTTTACCCCGTAATTGATACGGCGGAAACCCGTATTATTGAAGCTCTCTTCACAATAAAAAGATTGCCTGGAAGGCTGGCTTAAATTCTCTATTTATTACCAATATATTTATACAATTTTGAAGTCAAGGAATTTTAACTTTTTAAAGGCTTCGCAAAAACCACAAAATGATCTCACTTATCCGTTTAAGTTAACTTTTCATTGACACTCCGTCTTAAATTATGATAATTTTATTATAACTTCACCTGCTACCCAAGATAGCAGATTTTGCTTCTCTATTTCCAAGCGGTTTGATTAACAATACTAAATTATTTAAACTAAAAAGGAGAAAGGGGGACAATATGGCCAGCCAAAAAATACTACTACCTTACAATTTTACAAAATACGATGAGAAGGCTTTAGATTTTGTCATTCGCATTTTTGCTCACCTGAAGGATGTTGAAATCACAATATTTAACGCCCATATATCCGTACCGGCGATTGAGATGCAAGAATCTCCGGTTATGGAAAGAATGAGGGGTAATCTGATTTACCTTTCTCAGCAGATTAAAGAACAAGAAGCTGCTTTAACGCAGGCCAAAAACAAACTGCTGCAAAGCGGTTTTTCAGAAGAACAGGTTCAATGCATCTTTAAACCCAGATTGAAAGATGTTGCCAGTGAAATCATTAAGCTTGCCACGAAAGAACGCTTTGATTTAATTGTCATGAATCACAAACCGGGTGGAATTACGCAATTTTTGACAGGGAGTGTTCACGGCAAAGTTGTGGCTGCCTTAAAAGACACAACCGTTTGCATTGTTTCCTAAACACCACTGTAGAGAACTGTGTTCTGTTGTTCAAACCTCTCAATATAAGAGAGGAATATCATTGAATTTAAATAAGAAGTCAACTTACGGGTTATTAATCCAATAGAACAAGTGAGGAGGAAATCCATGAGTATCAAAGAAAAAATAGATATAGATATATTTAAGGTAGTCATTCGGGCCATAGCAGAGTCTGATGACCTTGAAATAATGGCCAACCGTATGATTCAACTATTAGTAGGAGCCTTGGATATTAAAGGTTGCACGATATTTGCCTTGAATTCTAAGACGAAAGAGCTTGAAGCTCTGGCCAGCTGTGGTTTGAGTGTCGGTTATATAAACAAAGGGCCAGTATTTATGGATAAAAGCCTCGGCGATACACTTAAAGGGGAACCTGTTATAGTGAGTGATATCAACAAGACAAAAGTCCTTCAGTACCCTGAAGACGCTAAAGAAGAGGGAATAGGAAGTATTATTTCCATCCCTATCAATTTTTACGGTGAACCGATTGGCGCCTTAAGGCTGTACCACCGTGAGGCATGGGATATTTCAGATCGGGACATTGACTCTCTGCTGCTTTTTGCCGAGAACATCGGTCTTGCCATGAGGTATACCCAACTTCTAAACTCTCTGCAGGCAATAAAAGATACAATTAAGGCGTCACCTTTGGACTCTTAAAACAACTAACAAAACGAATCGTTACTATCCGTAAAGTGTTCCTTTGAAGACCATCGGAGGCGGATGTTACTTTCTCGGGAAAGTTCGGAAAAACATTTATTAAAAGCGGGGTCTTTTCCAAAAGATCCCGCTTTTAAATTTATTGAACCGACACGCAGGGCAGTTAAAGTTTTACTTTAAGAAACTGTCTGTTTTTGCCCTTAGCAGATCAATATTTAAAGGATCAAACCACTCGATATTCTCATCAGCTCTGAACCAAGTAAGCTGTCTTTTCGCGTAATGTCTTGTGCCGCTCTTTATCATTTTTACCGCCTCTTCAATATCACGCCTTCCTTTTATACCGTCAACTACATATCTATATCCGAAAGCCTGCATAGGTTTCAAAGCCTCATCATAACCCATTTTCAGAAGTTTCTCGACTTCTTCCACAAGACCGTCCGTCATCATTTTTTCGACCCGCTTGTTAATTCTTTCATACAGCATGGCTCTATCGATCATAAATCCTATCTTAATAAAATCATAATGTTTGTCACCGAAGCAGTGATCACTGCGCTTTTTGACAATCGATTCACCGCTGAGCTCCAAAACCTCAAGTGCTCTTATCGTCCTAAAAACATCATTCGGATGGATCGTCTCAGCGGCTGCTTCATCCATTTTTTTCAGCTTCTCATAAAGGTACCCTCTTCCATACTTCACCAATTCTTTTCTATAGGCGCTTCGTAAATTCCTGTCGGCCCCCGGCCCATTGAAGAGCCCTCCAATCAGAGCCTCAATATAAAATCCCGTACCCCCTACGATAAATATTTTTTTATTTTCACCGCTTAGCTTTTCAATTACTCTTCCCGCCTGATTTATAAACATTGCCGCGTCATACCCTTCATCCGGGTCTACCACATCTATAAGATGGTGTTTTACAAGAGATTGTTCTTCGGAGGTTGGTTTTGCGGTACCGATATCCATATACCGGTAGACTTGCATGGAATCCGCGCTTATAATCTCGCCACCGTATTCACGGGCAAGCTTGATGGCAACTTCAGTCTTGCCGACTCCTGTAGGGCCAAGAATAATGACAATGCGGGGTTTGTAGCCGGTAGAATTCATCGCGTTGCTTTATCTTCGCTTGAACATCTTTTCCAGATCCGTGATGTTAAGCTGTATATAAGTTGGTCTTCCATGTGGACAGGTTGAGGCAAACGGGATTGAATCAAGATCCTTGCAGAGATTTTCTACCTCCGATTCAGTCAGTTTGTGGTTTGCCTTTATAGCCCCTCGACAGGACAGAATTTTGAAGATTTCATCCTTAACTTCCTTAACTCGCTGAGATTTCCCCGTCTTTGAAATTTCCTCGACAACATCAAGAAGAAGTGCTTTGGGTTCAATACCTCCGGGCAGAGCTGCCGGAATAGATTTTATTATAACAGTGCTTCCTCCATACGGCTCGACTTCTATACCCACATCAGCAAGTATTCCGGACAATTCCATAAGCAAGGTAAAATCGTGGTTAGGAAAACTGACAAGCTCCGGAATCAACAAAGTCTGACTTACAACCTTCTCGTCCGAGGATGCCTTTCTCAGCTTTTCAAAGAGGACCCGTTCATGAGCGGCATGCTGATCCACCAGAACAATCCCGTCAGGAGAAGAAAAAACAAGGTAAGCGGCAGTGACCTGCCCCAGATACTCAAGAGAGGAAAAAGGTAATTTCTTGTCTTCAGAAATTTCCCGTATCCCTGCACGATCAGCAGAACCATCTTCGTCTGAAATCAATCCCCCTTCAATTAAGGAAGACAACGGCAGTTTTTCTCCTTTACTAAACGGGGTTTGAGAAGGCTTTCTCATATCCGATGAAATCGTATACCTCTTCAGTGCTTCTTTGACCCTTCCCCTATATTCCTGAAAATATCTGTCATCTTTCTCTGAAGTGTTCAATACGGGGGAGATACCGGCCAAAACCTTCACAAGATTCTCAACTATGGTTTCATAAATTTCTCTCGGATTTCTAAAACGGACTTCCATCTTTGTCGGATGAACATTTACGTCCACATCATCAGGAAACAGATCAAGCAATAGTACTGCAGTGGGATATCTTCTTGTTTCAATAAGCCTCCTGTAGGAGGTCATAACGGCATGGGTTAAAAAACTATCTTTTATAAGTCTTTTATTTACATAATAAAGCATTCTCTTTGTGTTTGACCTGGTAAAACGGGGACTGGAAATAAATCCTTTCAGCCTGATATTCTCTTTTTCTCCCTCTACATAAAGGACATTTCCGCTCAAGTCTCTTCCCAATACCAGAGGAATCCTCTCAGCCAGGTTTTTCGTCGCGGGAATATTTAAAATTGTCCTTCCATCTGCGACAACCTTCACCCTGACGCCTGGATGCGGCAGAACCAGCTTTGTTATAAGATCAACACAATGCCCCTGTTCAGTGGAATCCTTTTTTAGAAATTTTTTCCGAACGGGAACAGAATAAAATATATCGCTGACGGAAACGGATGTTCCAACGGGGCATCCCGTTTCCACAACATCTTTGATCTCCCCGCTATCAACCATTACTCTGGTTCCCGATAAAGATTCTTTCCTTTTCGTTACCAGTTCGACCCTGGAAATTGACGCGATACTGGGAAGAGCTTCTCCCCTGAAACCAAAAGATTTAACCTTATATATATCATCAAAATTATATATTTTACTTGTGGCATATCTTTCAAAGGCCAGAACAGCATCCTCACGGTCTATTCCATCTCCATTGTCAATGACCTTTATAGCTTTCTTTCCACCCTTCACAAGTTCTATGATGATATCAGTCGCACCGGCATCAAGAGAATTTTCCACAAGCTCCTTAACAACCGACGAAGGCCTCTCCACCACTTCTCCAGCTGCTATTTTGTTAGTTAAATCCTCGGGTAAAACGACTATTTTTCCTTTGTCAGGATTCATTTACCTGTCCTTTGAGATTAGTCTGAATATCAAAGAATTACATTGTGCAAAGCTTTCTAAATACAGAAGACCGCAACTGCCTCAAACCCGGCAGTTGCGGTCAAATTATCCACTTATCCATAAATTGCATATAGTTATATGCTCTTACGAATTGCGATTTTCGGCTCGCGATCCTCAAATCAATCAAGAACAACCATTACACGGCATTGCTTTAAGAAAGAAAGATTTTCAGCAGCAGATTTGATCATCTGGGCATCCGCGTTACTGATTACAATACTTGACCGGCCGGCACCAACTGTACGTAACCCCTTAACGGTAACCGGATCATTGGTAACCCGTGGATTGCTCTGAGCCGCCGTTAGATCTCTGGCATAACCGCTCATGCCCTGCTGAACCGCAAATTCACGATCCACCTGCATGGAACCATAGACTTCCTGACCATTTTCATCAATAATCTTGGGTGACATGGCCGGCCGTGCCTGAATACCACGCGCGTCTACAACCAAACCGGTGTAAACTACCCCTGCCGGGGCTTTCTGCGCGGGAGGAACAGTAACTTCCTCTTTTGGGGGAATTGGTTGCACGGTAGGTTCCGGCGGTGTTACGACAGGTGGTTTTTCAGCCTTCTCGACCTCGATAACCCTGGGAAGGATTACCCGCATCAGGCCGCCGCTGAGTGACATTCTCATGGTTACTTCAACCGTACCATCAGAAAGGTACTCTTTTTTGACTACCTGAGCCCCCCTTATCAATCCAGAAACTTCCGTTCTTACTTCATCACTCTTTGTGACAAAATCTCCCATATAACTTACTGAAGTTACACGCACTCCTTTGACCACTTCAAGTAATTTACGGTAAGCATCCAATTGCGCGGCTCTCAGTGCCATAGGACGTGCCTGAGGTTTCCCGTAGTACTTCTCAGGAGGTGCTCCTATGCCAACAGCTTCAACAATTCCTGTAGTCCAATTGACGTTTCCATTAACACCTATCTGCTCGACGAGCTGTGTCCATTCCGCCGCTTTCACCTTATCCTGGCAAAAACCCGCCGGGGCAAATAAAAAAACCACACAAACTATCAGACTGATTACTACAACATGTTTCGTCTTCATAGCTCCTCCTTTTTTTACAGTCTCTCTCAAACTTTTATAATGGACTGATATTTAACAGGATATACATCTTTTAAAATTGTTAACGGCTAACCAGAGTTTTCCTTACCTATTTTGTATGCTATCTTAATAACAAAAAGTCAAGAATGTTTCAATAAAGTATTTTATAACAAACACTCTGTTTATTAAAAACAGAGTATCTCCGCCTCTGATAACGAGGCATTTATATGACAGTCCCACTTTCAAAAACCTTTGAGCATAAAAGAATATCATGGTATCTTCATCATGAGTTCACTAACGTTACGGAGGGGGCAGATGCCAAATTTCAAGATTGCAACCTATAATGTCAATTCCATACGGTCTCGACTTCACCTTGTCATACCATGGCTCAGGGAAAATAGACCGGATGTTTTCTGCATGCAGGAAACCAAAGTCGAGGACGCTAAGTTTCCCGTAAGAGAATTCACGGAGGCCGGCTACCATCTGATTTTAAAGGGAGAAAAAAGATATAACGGTGTCGCCATAGCATCCCTTGCAGAACCCGAAAATGTTTCATTCGGCTTAGAGGATAACGGCCCTCCTGACAGCGACCGCATCATACGGGGCACATACTCGGGAATCTCCGTGGTAAACCTCTATGTCCCCCAGGGACGCAATAAAGAACATCCTCAATTCGAATATAAACTCGAATGGTTCAAGCGTCTCAAGACTTATCTCGCAAAACATTTCTCACCCAAAGATTTAATGCTCTGCTGCGGTGATCTTAATGTCGCCCGGGAGGAAATTGATGTCCATGATCCGAAAAGACTCCGCGGCCACGTCGACTTCACACCCGAGGTATGGGATGCCTTTGATCTGTTAAAATCATGGGGGCTTGTAGACGTTTTCAGGAAGCATCATCCCGGAGAGACAGGACAATACGCTTTTTTTGATTACCGTGTTCCCCGATCAGTAGAAAGGGGGCTCGGCTGGAGGGTAGATCATATTCTCGCAACCGCTCCGCTTGCCGATCAATCTGTACGGTGCTCCATCGATTTAGGACCGAGACGGGCCGAAAAACCATCCGACCATACGGTCATGACAGCGGAATTTATTATACAGTAAACCGTTGAAGGGAAATCAAGCTATCATGAAAGAGTAATTGCTAAACTTTCTCAGCCGGCTTTTAACTTAGAAGAGTTGATTTTCAAACATCTTACATATAAAACGTATTCCCGATGATAAAACTATTCCTGAAAAGACAAATTTCAAAGAACAAGGCGTTGATATTCCAGGAAAGCCGGCACATGAACGATTTAATGGTGCTTCTGATGAAAAGAAGAAATACCGGAATCGAATGGACAGAGGAAGAAATAACCCGTCTTAAGGTCCATTTAAAACATTTATCGCTTTATGTGCCCGTTTTAATCATTTTTATTCTTCCTTTCGGTTCATTGTTGCTCCCCATCCTTGCCGAAGTCCTCGATAGACGGAAGCAAATTCGGATCAATTAGATATGTGGCGCCACGAAAAACATCGTCCGGTCACAGAGCAATGACAGCAAAATTAAGAATATAGGAAAATTTGTAAAAAGTTTAAGAAAAAAGACAGGCCGGAAATCCGGCCTGTCTTTTTTAGCAGCCCGCTGAAGGGATATAAAAGTGTTTTTTCTATGGTTCGTAACGAATTTCCTCTCCCATTTCTTTGAGGGAAAAATTACTGAAAATATTGTACCCGTTGTAGTCGAGAACCCTCAAGTCGTCGGTTTGATAAAGATCTCCCATAATTACATCAAAACGGTGACCATATTTTTTCTTTACTTTGTCAACAGGAAGTTCAAAAGCGATAAACTTTTTAATGCCCTTCGTTGAAAGTTTTTCTACAAACATAGGATCAGTTAATGTTTCATAGGAAGTTAGAATTAGAATTGGGCCTGTTCCGGTAAAAACAACTGCTGCCTTCATTTTCTTTTCCTCCTTTCTCTGATAAAGAGAATTTGCTGAATCAATTCTTACCTCCTTTTCGCAGGCAAGAACTGGAAGCTCTCCGCAGCAAGCTGCGGAGAACGAAGTAATTCGAAGAATAATCTCCGACTGTTAAGGAAAACTGTTGATTTAATTCGCTCGCTATTCAGTTCACAAGGTTGCCATATAACGTCCTTTTTAATTAATTATCATCTCGCAAAACCCTTGGTTCACTTTATTGAATTATAAAATATAGCTGATAAAGTGTCAATTGTGATATGATAACAACAATCTTGAAAATCATCCTTGTTTTTTGATGTGCTTTTGTTGAAACAAAAACTCGTCGATAACCAAAATCCCTGTCATTACTACAAGCGGCGTTAGTGTTAGCGTGAAAAGGCCCGCGATTTAAAGGATAGTGCAAATGGAAGAAAAACCGAGAGATGACTTGGATGGTCAACCCAAACGATCAAAAGATGCTAAACGTTTTATCCTACCGATCCTGGCATTGGTGTTCTTGTGCGTTATCATTGGACGGCTGGTCCACCTCATGAAAACTGATGACGAATTGTATCGCCAGTACACATTCCGTGTCACGCGTAAACTCGTCAAGACTGTTACTGAGGCCAAAATGCTTCTGGAAGAAAAGGGTGATAAAGCGTTCCCGCTTCTGGACAAGATGAAGTCCAACCAGATGGACATATATTTATACGTTTATCGCTTATCGGACGGCATGTGCCTCTACCATGGAGAGAACCGCGCTCTGGTCGGCACACGGTTGGATAAGTTTACCGATGAGCTTGGAAAGCCGCTTCATAAACTGATTTCCCACGAGATAAAAAATCCGCTCAACCGTTATGGTTGGGTTCATTTCTACTGGAATCGGCCGCAGGGCCTGTTTCTGGAATGGAAATCCGCATGCAATCTTGAGGCGAAGTTGCCGGACGGCACTGAATGTTATGTCGGCGGAGGTCATTACGGTATTGGTTCTGAACTGGAGTTCGCCCGGATTGCCGTCATAAATGCCGAGTACCTGTTGAAGACGCGCGGCAAGGAGGCCTTAGCTGAACTGCTTACCCCGGCCGGTCTGTATTTTTTCCACGACACTGCCGTATTCTTGTTGAATGAAAACGGGCGTTCCATCATCGACCCTATTTTTAAGAAACGCTATGAGCGCGACTTGTTGAAATTCAAAGACTCAGTCGGTCATTATCCGTTCAAACACCTTTTAGAGAAATTAAAGACCGAGACCGAGTCGCAGGTTGTGCTTTACGCGCATTCTCCCTATTCGATGAACGACCAGAAGAAAGTTATTTATGCTCGGCGCTGCATGATGGAGGAAAAGCCGGTTATAGTCGGCACGGTAATCAATACGCCGCGTAGCGCCTGGCAACAGTAAGGAGTGACATCAATGACATCATCAAAACCGGATACTGAATTGATTTACGGGCAAAATGACGTACCGCCGGTACCTCACCTGCTACTGTTGAGTCTTCAACAGGGAATGTTACTTATACTCGGTTCCATGCTTCCCGTGCTGTTGGTTAAGGAAGTCGGCGGGTCGACTGAAATGGCTATTAATATGGTCAGTCTGACCATGATAGTTTCCGGGGCAGGTACCATTATTCAGGCGTTACGACTACGCTGGATCGGGTCCGGTTATCTTTGTCCGAATATTGGCGGGCCTTCGTACCTGGCGTTATCATTTACTGCCATTATCCAGGGCGGTTTACCGCTGATGCAGGGAATGCTGGTTTTTGCAGGCTTTGTTGAGATGTTTCTCTCAAGAGTAGTTTCACGATTGCGCTCCCTGTTTCCGCCGCTTGTTGTGGGAATGACGGTTATGATGGTAGGAGTCAGTATCATACCCATGGCTTTTGCCAACTTCTGCGGTTCTCCCGCTGCCGGTGATGAAGTTCTCTGGCAGGACATCGCGGTGGGGTGCGTGACGCTAATGGTTATAGTGGGTTGCAATGTTTGGGGAAAGGGACAGGTGAAGCTTTATTGCCTGTTGATCGGTATTTTTGTCGGATGGGGGGTGGCGCTTTTCATTTCTCCTTTTGATCCGGTCCAATACAAAATAATCGGTGAAGTTCCTGTATTCGCCATTCCATTTAAGGGGCTTTCGCAGTTTCGTCTGGCCTTTGACTGGTCTCTCGTTCTGCCGTTTATGATCATTTCCATCTGCGGATCGCTCAAATCGTTCGGCAACCTGCTCGCGGCACAGAAAATCACGCGGCCGGATCTGGAGGAACCTGACATGAAACCGCTCGCGGGCGGATTGATGGCCGACGGATTAAGTACGGCGATGGCCGGTTTCATAGGAGCCATCGCGGTTGATACTTCTTCCAGTAATGTGGGGCTTGCCGCGGCAACACGCGCCGTGAGTCGTTGGATTGGTGTCTGCATGGGTGTCATGTATATTCTTGCCGGTTGTTTCCCTTGTGTTGCGGCTGCTATTGCTCTGGCCCCTTCATCGGTTATGGGCGCGGCCATAATCTTTGCCGTTTGTTTCATGATTTTGACCGGCGTTAATGAGATGCTTTCAGTGCCCATGGACCAGCGCAAGATAGCTGTTGCCGGCATAGCCATCATTTTTGGGCTCAGTACCGGTTTCGTACCTGAACTTTTTGCTCAACTACCTTCGTTCCTGCAGCCGCTTTTCAGTAACCCCCTGCCGGCAACGACTATTCTTGGAATTGTTCTTTATCAGGTTTTTCACATCGACTTACAACTTGCGGCCTGGCTGAAAAACAAATAGCTGTTCCGGGCAATATGCCTGTTTCCGTTTTAATGCGGGTTTTGCCTGTTAAAGCTTCGATCCCTGTGTTTCCTTTGCTGGCTAACCCCCGGCCTCTGAATAAGTACGTCATATCTTTTTTGAGTTTCTTATTCTCAAACTATCAGCGCTTTGTATACTTTTCTTCGAGAAACCGAATTTCCGGAAAACCGATAAAATCCGTAAACTCATCAAATTCCATTATTTTTGAAGAGGCTTTTTCTGTCGTTCCTTCATCTTTTAGAATCTGCATCACAAGTTGAACTGCCTTCGTTGAGGCCAAAAGACTCGTAAGCGGGAAAATTACCAGCTTAAAGCCCATTGCCTGAAGTTGTTCAATATTAATAAGAGGACTCTTGCCACCTTCAATCATATTGGCCAAGACAGGTTTTTCAAAACTTTCTCCGATGATTTTAAGCTCTTCTTTGGTTTGTGGAGATTCTATAAAAATGATATCCGCACCTGCGGCTTCATACATGTGAGCTCTCTTGATAGCTTCTTCAAATCCCACAACCGTCCTCGCATCTGTCCTCGCGATAATCAGAAAGTCGTCACTTCGGCGGGTTTCGATTGCCACCTGGATTTTCAAAACCATTTCTTCGGGTTCCACAAGCTGCTTAGTGCCAACATGACCGCATTTTTTTGGCATTTCCTGATCCTCAAGCTGTATGGCGGAAGCGCCGGAACTCTCAAACTCTTCAACGGTTCTTATGACATTTACGATGCCACCGTAACCTGTATCTCCGTCGGCAATCAGAGGGATTTTTACGGTCCTTGATGTTTTATGTATTCTTTCAACTATTTCAGTAAGCGTTATGAAACCGGCATCCGGAAGCCCTAAATGTGAAGCCGATTGACCAAATCCTGTAACATAAAGCGCTTCGAACCCCAAATTTTCAATAATCTTTGCGGAAACCATGTCAAAAGCACCGGGTGCAACAATTATCCTGTCTTCCTTAAGTCTTTCTTTTAATGTAAGATTAGCCATTGTCTTTCTCCAATATAATTTAACGTTTCGGAATTTCCACAATTTTTTAAACTGAACAGCAAGCACAAACCCCGCAGCTTGCGGCGGAGTTAGCAAGCGAATAAGAAATAAACATTTTCCTTAACAGTCGGAGCTCCCCACTAACTTGTTGCGGGGAAGCTTCTATTACTTCGTTCCCCGTTGCCTGGCGCGGGGAGCTTCAATTACCCACAGGCACAAATTTGAAGCCGGGGATACCGCCTTTTAAATAAAGCATAATATGCTGTTGCCAGTTATTATCGATTTCTGGATAATCCTCGCGGATATGGGCGCCCCTGGTCTCTTTTCTCATCAAGGCGGCGGAGACAACCAATTCTCCCACTGTATGGAGGTTCTCAATTGCTATGAGTTCAGATAATGCCTGAAAGGATTTATCTTTTTCAGAGGAAAGCTTTTGAATTTTTGTTTCTCTTATTTCTTTTAAAACACCCGAAGCTTTCCGCAGTCCATCTTCGTTTCGAATTACTCCGACATGATCACTCATCGTACCTGTCAATTTTTCTTTGACCTCGGCCGGATCGATGCCTTTTTTTCTTCTGCTAATGGATAACAAACGGCCTTCTATGTACTCCAGATACTTGAGCGGCAGAGAAGATCTGTTTTTAAGGGAAAGGGCTTTTCGGGCAGCCTGTTTTCCGGCAATGGCGCCAAATACCTGGGTCTCCGATAATGCATTCCCGCCCAGCCGATTTGAACCATGTATGCCCCCAACAACCTCACCTGCCGCGAAAAGCCCTGAAACAGCGGTTTCACATTTTTCGTTAATACATACTCCTCCCATAAAATGATGCACACCCGGAGCCCACTCGTAGGGTTGCCAGGAAGGATCGAAGTTTTCTTTGGCACATGAACTAATAAATCGTTCATATCTGTTTAGTTCCTCTTTGGGAACATCAGATAAATCGCCGTATACGCCTTTATTTGTCGTGTGTTTTCCTTTGTTGATTTCTTTCTGGGCACAAATAGACATTTGTGCCCGTGTGACTTTTTCGAGATTGTCCGGATGATAATACTTCATGAATCGTTCACAAAGGGAATTATAGAATTTTCCGCCCTGTGTAACAAGTCCGTCACCGGGTGGAGGCGTACCGCGCATTCCGGCCGGAGCAACAATACATACCCTTCCTTGAACAAATTCCATGTCCTGAAGATGAACACCCGCTTTGTAGGCAAGTGCGTATCCATCCCCGGTGATATCGGCTGGATTCGTGGTCAAGCGGTAAAGATTTCCGGCTCCTCCGGTAGCGAGAATAGTACTGTCTGCCCGGATCAACAGCAGCGTGTCTGACTCCAAATCCAACCCTGCCGCGCCGACAACAGCACCCTCCTCTTTAATGAGATCAACAATCATGACCATGGGAATTACCTGGATACCCCGACGGCCGATTTCTTCAACCAGTCCGTTTACGAATCCACCCGCATATGGTTTATCCGCAACCACTGCTCGGGGGACTGAACTACCAGTATACTGGAAGAGTACATAACCGGAATCGTTCTTTCTGAAAATTGTGCCGAATTTTTCAAGGTCTTCAGTTCTATCGCAAGCATATTCGGTAAGAAGTTTCACCAAATTGGGTTCATTCAGGTAATCTCCGCCTGAAAGAGTATCCTGCAAATGAATTTGCTTACTGTCATTCGGGGCAAAAGAAGCCAGCATCCCGCCCATTGAAACCGCGGTGCAGCCTGATGGAAAATCTCCCTTTGCAACAACAAGCACTCGAGCACCCATGTGGCTGGCCTCGATAGCAGCTCTGAGACCCGTACCGCCCGCTCCAATGACTAAAACGTCCGTCTCCAGAATCTTTTTTTGAAAATTATTGCCCTTTTTCGACATGGATTTATCTTTTTTTTAAATATCATTTAAACATGGTTCCGGGTAACCACAGGCACATTTGGGGATACGCTATAAAAATAGCGAGACAGATTATTTCAATGACGACAAAGGGTATTACTCCCCGAATAATATCAGACAAGGATACCTCGGGTGGAGAAACACCTTTGATTGTGTATAGATTTAGACCGACGGGAGGTGTTATTACAGCCATCTCAAGGGTTATCCCCATGATTATACCAAACCACAAGGTACTGTATCCCAGCAGGTTGATGGTAGGAAGCAGAAGCGGCGTACTGATTGTGATTACCGATACCGCATCTACAAACATCCCCAGAACAATGAGTACCAACATAATAGCGGTTAGTGACAACCAGGGCGGCCACCCGGAATCCGCGATAAACTGCATGATATACTGAGGCAGTTTGAGCAGGGTTAAGGCATAACCGAAAAACATGGCACACACAAAGATAAGCAGAATCATGCCGGTGGTCAGCATAGAGCTGCGAACGATATCCTGGAAGATTTGCCAAGTCAGCCGCTTGTAAACAAAACGGGCGAGAATCAGGCTGCAAATGAAACCAACGGCGGCGGCCTGCGTCGGCGTAGCCACGCCCAAATAGATAGTTCCCAGAACGGCGAAGATTAGTACCAAACTGGGCCAGATTTTGCCGAGGGAAACTATTCTTGACCTCCAGGTTACGACTTCTTTGGGTGCCGGGGCCAATGCGGGGTTAAGCCATGCCCGGACACCGATATAAGCCATCATCATAAAAGACAATACAAGTCCCGGAACGATACCCCCGATAAACAGCATACCGACAGATTCATCCGCGACCTCTCCGTAAATAATTAAACCGATGCTTGGCGGGATGAGCAATGCTAAAGCACCGGCCGCGGCCACAGAACCCGCCGCCAATCGTTTGTCATATCCTCTTTGTATCATCTCCGGAATAGCAAATGCGCCAACAGTGGCTGCTCCGGCAATACTCACACCACACATGGCGGCAAAAACGGTGCAGGCCGAAACACTGGCCATAGCCAATCCGCCGGGAAGGCGATTCAACCAGCGACTGCCAAGGCTGTAGAGTTGTTCCCCCATTCCACTGTGGAAGATTACCTGTCCCATTAATATGAAAAGAGGTACGGCCACCAGTATAAAGCTCCTCAATTTGTCGTACATGACAGTCGGAATAGCCTGTAACCCGTCCGGGCCCCGCAAAAAGATAATACCGATCGCTCCTGACAAACCTAAGGCGGCGAAAACCGGTGTCCCGACAGATATAAGTATTATAAACGTAGCAATTACGATTATGGCGATAATTGTGGGATCCATAAGTTTACATTATTCCTTTTTTAAAGCTCTTCTGTTTTGGATTCAGGCGAAGTTTTCAGCCTGCTGAAGAGTTCATGAATATGGACGATATATTGCAGCAACAACAGAAAGGAGCCGACTAAAATAATCATATAAGGAATCCACATGGGGAAACTGACCAGAGATGCGGATCGAAATCCTTTCTCAAAGTTAAAAATCGTAACCGCTGCTGATTTCCATACCACTATAATACAGAAAACGAGTGCCAGGAATGCAGTAAAAATATCCAACACCAAGCGAGGTCGGGGAGATAAGTGATCTATGAACACTTCCACCCTGACATGTCGATCTTCCTTCAACACATAAGCTATAGAGGCAAAGCTGATAAACACCAGAAGATACTCACTTATTTCAACAGAAAAAATATCGCTGCTCTGAAAGCCGTATGTGAGTATCACACCCCAAATTACTACTACCGCTAACACACAAGCCCCTATTTCAGCCAGTATCTCCATGAATGTGCCGATACTTGTCACGCCTCTGAGAACTTTTTCTATCAATCTTCCAAACCTCATAATCTATACCTTATCATTAAGCTTCGAAATAGCTGCTGATAAGTCATTTCCGGCAAGTGCCTCTCCAGGCGGGCCGGAAAAGTCTCACCGTCTCAAACCTTAGTGTTACGATGAATTTTGAATAACGGGTGATCGGGACGCGTCCCGGTCACCCGCTTAAAAGCTAAAAATCAACGATGTGATTCAACAAAATCAAGGTATTTCTGTCCGTCCTTCACTTGTTCTTTCAACCACCACTCATAGACAGGTTTCATGGCTTTTCTGAATTTATTGACTTCCTCCGTGGAGAGTTTGTGTACGTCCATCCCACCGTCTTTTAACTTCTTAACAGCTGTCTGTACATACTCTTTTGCCATTAAAAACTCTTGATCTTCCCATTCACGGCCGGCCTGTCGCATGATTTCCTGTACATCGGGAGAAAGTTTATCCCATTTGTCTTTGTTTATGATCAGTATATTCCCCCATGGTGAAAGGCCAATCAGAGTCAGGTTTTTCGCAACCTCATAAAGCTTTCGCCCTACACCGGTAATCAGGGGACGTGTGCAGCCGTCAATGGTGCCTGTTTGAAGCGCCAGATACAGCTCGCTGGAGCTCATCATGGTGGCGGAACCTCCTAACGCCTCTATGGCCTTAGTATGCGTGGTTCCGGAAACACCCCATATCTTGCCCTTGACATCATCAATGTTTAAAACCGGCTTTTTGGAATAGATCTGGTAGGGATCAAAGAGCACCCAACCCAGCAAAACGCAATTGTTCGCTTTTTCCAATTTTGGCCTGACCATTTCCTTTAGACCGGCACGAAGCATATACATGGCCTGATCCACATCATCAAACAGGAAAGGCAAACTGGTGATTCCCAGCTCCGGAACCTCGCCGGTATGGTAGATATCATGGGGAATTCCCACATCGATATCTCCCCTTCCTACAGCGGCAAATTCCTCCTTGCCACCGAAAAGCTGTTTGGAATGGTAAGTATCGAATTTGACTTTTCCACCAGTGCGAGCCTCAACTTTTTTACAGAAATCAAGACCTGGATTGAGAACATAAGTATATGATGGCGGAAACATGGTGGAAAAAACAAGTTTGACCGTTTTGGCATGTACTGTCGTTGCCAAGCACAGCGCCAATGCCAGGCAAAAAATTAATTGTATAACTCTTTTCATAATTTATCCTCCTTTTGATATTTTCACCGAAAGACATAAATTCCCCCGGATATTTCACGCGCCCGATGCGTTCATTTGCAAGTTCAACGCAGCAAATTTCCATTAGCAGAAGTGGAGTGCTTTGGAATTCCGCCGGCAGATTCACTCAGGTACTCGCTAAGCCACCCACGTAGATCTTTGGCGAAAAATAAACACAGGTAACCAAATGAACGCATCCGGCAACAACCAAAGGATTAAAATATTTCATGAAATATTCGGACTCGTCGGTACCACAATAGAAATAGATTACAAATTGTATGCCACAGTGTTAAAATTTATTTTACAAGCGATTCCAGAATGTTATGCAGAGCAGCAAGAATGAAAGGGGTATGCATTTTGTTATAGGCAATTACAGGATACAAATCATAAATGGCTTATGAGGCATGGTGTGGAATCGTTATTTAAGAACAGTATGCATTATAACATAATTTATAATGGTTCCATAAATAAAAAGAGCGGCCCCGATTATATTGGGGAAAGGACATCAAATAAAAGTTTGATGAGAAATTCGGGTTAAGAATTGGATTTCAACCATCTGCTAAGCGCGGGTTGGCTGATTCCAAGAAATCTGGCTGCTATTGATTGATTGCCGGAGCTTCTTATCAATGCCTCTTCAATGAGCATTTTCCTGGACTCTTCCAGTGTCGGCAATATCTCAAGCGGTGAAAAGATTGCGTCTTTTTTCTCTTCAGTGTCATTCCAACCGTCTCTCGATCCCGGTTTGAAAATTCTATTTTTAAAACTCTCTATAGAAAGCATACGGGATCGATGTTTACTTACAGCGTCGAAAACCATGCTTTCAAGCTCCCTGACGTTTCCCGGAAAATCATAACAGTTCAATATATCAATCAACTGTCCGGGATAACCGGGTACATTCTTATTCAGTCTTTTTGCCGCTTTCCTTATAAAATGATCGACCAGCAACGGTATGTCTTCCCTGCGTTCGCGCAAAGGCGGCACAGTAATTTTATGTGTTTGAAGACGAAAATAAAGGTCTCTTCTAAGCTTTAAAGAGGCATCCTTTCCATCAAAATTCTTATTGGATGCCGCCAAAATTCTAATATCGGATTTTCGAGGAATATCCGTACCCAAGGGATAATATTCATTTTCTTGTATTAACCGCAGTAATTTGATTTGCGAAGCTGGTGTCAAATCACCGATTTCATCGAGAAAAAGTGTTCCCCCAGAAGCGGTCTGGACCAGACCTTCCCGGTTAGTGGTAGTGCCGGTGAAAGCCCCTCGGTGATGACCGAATAGCGTGTCACTGAAAAGAGTATCGTCTAATCCGGCTATATTGACCGAGACAAGGGGACCTTTTCTTCCGCAGATTTTATGAATAGCGTTGACAATGAGTTCTTTACCCACACCGGTTTCACCAACAATCAAGACCGGCTCAGGTGAAGGCGCGATGGCCTCTACATATTGAAAAATAGACATCATTGTCTTGTTTCGTGTAACTATAGGTTCGAAAGCTTCGGGATATTCAAGAGTTTCGTACAACAGCCGTTCTTTTAACGCGCGATTTTCGCGTGCTATCTCTCTATTTTCCACCGCGTGTCGCACATTGGCAAGAAGACGCATCTTTTCGATGGGCTTGACAACATAATCAAACGCGCCTGATTTCATGCAATCGACAGCTATATGGCAATCGTCGATGGCTGTAACGACAATCACCGGAATTTCCGAATGCTGTTCTCTAAGAATCGGGAGAAGATCTTCCCCCTTAAGATGAGGCATAACCAGATCCAAAAGAATGAGCTGAACATCCGGATGCTTCTTTAGCAGAGATAATACTTTCCGACTGTCTTGACATGAAAGTACATTTTCATATCCCCCGGCATTTAGAACCAGTTCGATACTTTCAAGAACTTCTTCTTCATCATCAACGATTAAAATAGGTTGTTGATATGCACCCACACTCATTAGGACACTTTCCTCTCGATATGAACTGAACAGCGAGCAAATAAAATCAATAATTCTTAAATAAGAACAACATGAGTAATTTTCCTTAACAGTAGGAGGATTCCCCGCAGCTCGCCGCGGGGAGCTTCAAGTCTTTACATTACGGCCATATCATCCGTAGTACCGGTCACAGGAACAACTGAATCTTTTTCTTCGTCCTGGCCGAATTTAGTAAGAAATGTTGTCCCGGTATCTGGTGTTCGATTTTTACGGTTCTTATCGGCGGACACCGGGATATGAAGGGTTATACGTGTTCCCTCGCCGGGTCTCGAATGGATGTTCATCGAACCGCCAAGCTCTCGTAAGATATTTAAAGAAATGGATAACCCAAGTCCGGTGCCTCCGGCATCCCGTTTTGTTGTAAAAAAAGGATCTGTGACATGCCTCAAATGGTATTCCGGTATACCGATTCCATCGTCCCGGCAGACAATTACAATCTCATTTTTATTCGATTCATAGGTCGTTTCAATGGAAATTCCCCTGTCAACGCTTGGAAGGGCCTGACAGGAATTCTGCAAAAGATTAATAATCACCTGTTCCAGGCGTTGAAAGTTCCCCTTAATCAGCGGCAGGTTCGGATCAAGTTTCAGGTCGAATCGATTTGTGCTCTTTTTAATCATATTCGCCAGAAGTATTTCCGCTGAATGAATCACTTCGTTAACGTCGACCGCCTCCATCATGTCATCCGTACCCGGGCAGGAAAAGTCCCGAAGTTCTTTGACAATTCGCTTGATTTTTCGGGCCCCCTTGATGACACGCATGCTGATTTGCGGTGCCTTTTCCCTGAATTTAGAATATCTCAATCCTCCGATTGAAAAATCGCCATTGACCTTAAAGTACTGATCGAGAATAGCACATGCCTCCCGCCACGCGTCATCCAGCAGCTGGGCATTGGCCATGATAAATGTATTGGGGTTGTTGATTTCATGAGCGACTCCGGAAGTCAATATTCCCAGAGAAATCATTCGATCCGCCAGCATCAACTGTTGTTGTCGCATTGCCG
>CAZZBF010000028.1:0-18383 GCA_964652795.1 uncultured Syntrophales bacterium
ATTTTCTTAACGCCGGTCACTACCATCATCTTTTTCCCAAAATGCTTCGATGACTTGCGTGATTCTACGAATGCGCTCCGAAAAGACTTTTTACGAACTTGTCAACTATGAAGTAAACATCCTGCACGACAGAATTTGGGGAATAAACCCTGCATCGTTATATGTTTAAAGCCTTTTGCCGGATGGTCTTTATTTTCTCTTCTGTATACTGAATTCTGGCTTCTGACCCCTGAGTAGTTAAACTTCTTTTTTCTTAAACACCTCAAAGATAAGAATAATAGCTCCGATCGAGATAGCCGAATCCGCTATATTGAAGGCGGGCCAGTGATAAGATCTTATATAGAAATCAAGAAAATCGATCACATCTCCAGAACGTAACCTGTCGATCAGATTTCCTACCGCCCCACCCAGTATAAGAGAAAGGGGAAAAGTGAAAAACTTTTCTTCGGCCTTTATCTTACAGATGTAGAACATAATCAGGAGTATGACAGCGATGGTCACTCCTATTAAGAAAAAGGAACGGAACGCCGGTGACGCATCGGCAAGAAACCCGAAGGCGGCACCGGTGTTCCTGATATAGGTTATATTAAATAGACCGTCTATGACAGGAAACGATTCATAGAGGGACATGTTTGAACTTATAAAAATTTTTGTTACCTGGTCAAGAAGAACAACACATGCCACGACAGCGAAAGTAAATGAATATCTTTTTCTCATTATAGATTTCCAACGCATTTCCCGCAAATTGTCGGATGATTAACATCCATCCCCACTGTATCGCTATAGATCCAGCACCTTTCGCATTTTTCCCCTTTCGCCTTTGAAACACCTATTTTTAACCCATCAAATTCATCACTCAGGTACGCATTTTCTATCTCATCCCTACCAATTACATTAACCTTAGATACGATTAAGAGGGTCGTTATCTCTTCGCGGCACTCTTCTAAAAATTTACGAAGCTTTTCAGGGGCAAACATTTCAACACAAACATCAAGGGAATGCCCCACCACTTTCTTCTGTCTGGCAATTTCTATCGCCTTGGAAATCTCATTCTTAAGGGAAATCAAGGTCTTCCACTTTTCATTCAATTTATCATCCAAATGCTCGGGATTAACCTCTGGAAATTGCGTCAAATAAACACTTTCTTCTTTCCCGTCGTAATCAGGCAGACTTTTCCATACTTCTTCCACGGTAAAGGTGAGAATCGGCGACATGAGCCTTATCATTGAATCAAGTATTAAATACATGGCGCTTTGAGCGGATCTACGCTCCTTCGACGTGGCCCTTGAGGTATAAAGCCTGTCTTTCAAGACATCCAGGTAAAGAGAACTCAGATCAACCGTGCAGAAATTATAGAGAGTATAGTAAACTATATGAAACTGATAATTGTCATACGCCTTGATTACCCGCTGTGTAATCTCGGCAAGCCTATGTAGCGCCCATTTGTCAATCCCTTCCATTTCATCATAGGAAACCATGTCCTTCCTACAATTAAAATCATACAGATTCCCCAATATGTACCTGCTCGTATTGCGAATCCTTCTATAGGCGTCGACAAGACGTTTCAGTATCTCATCAGAAATTCTGATATCAGACCTGTAATCCTCGGCGGCGACCCAGAGCCGTAGAATTTCCGCACCGTACTGATCGATGATTTCCTTGGAATCGATCACATTACCAACCGACTTGGACATCTTTTTCCCTTCCCCATCGACCACAAAACCATGGGTAAGAACGCTTTTATAAGGAGCCACCCCCCTGGTTCCTACAGACTCCAAAAGTGAAGAGTGAAACCACCCTCGGTGCTGGTCGCTTCCTTCCAGATACATGTCCGCCGGAGAACTTAGATTGTCCCGTTTTTCCAGAACCGCCGCATGGCTTATACCTGAATCAAACCACACATCCAGTATATTTGTTTCTTTCTTAAAGTCTTTCCCTTGACAAACGGGACAAACTGTTCCTTCAGGCAACAAGTCTTTAGTTTCTTTTTCAAACCAAATATCAGCGCCATATTCTCTTATCAGATGGACGACATGATCCAGTATATCCTTTGTCATTAAATCTTTTTTGCAATCTTCACAATAAAATACCGTAATAGGAACTCCCCACGAACGCTGACGTGAGATACACCAGTCAGGTCTGTTTTCTACCATACCATGTATCCTGTCACGACCCCAGGAGGGTATCCATTGAACACTCTCTATCGCTTTAAGGGCATTGTCCCTGAGCTTGTTTTTATCCATGGAAATAAACCACTGTTCGGTTGACCGGAATATAATAGGATTCTTGCATCTCCAGCAGTGAGGATAGGAATGGACCATATCAGACAGTCCCAGCAGCGCCCCAACCTCCTTCAGTTTCTTATTAACCGAATAATTCGCGTCGAAGACGAATTCTCCGTTAAAATAATCGACATCCGGCGTAAATTTTCCATCATCGTCAACCGGGGCATAATTATCAAGCCCGTATTCCAATCCGATTTCATAATCTTCCTGTCCATGTCCGGGGGCAATATGAACACATCCCGTCCCCGCGTCCAGTGTGACAAAAGGAGCCAGAATAAGAACGCTTTCACGGTCAATAAAAGGATGCTTACACTTGAACCCTTCCATCACTGAACCGGCAAATTCATCCAGGACTTCATAATCCTTACCGTTATAGCCAAACGCATCCATACAATAATCGAGCAAATCTTTAGCAAGGATTAAGGTTTCCCCTTCAACCTCTACGGCAATATACGTAAAATCCTCATGGAAAGCGATTGCCAGATTGGCTGGAAGTGTCCATGGGGTTGTCGTCCATATTACAACGCTGATCTTCTTATTTATGAGTTTCGGCAAGACGGAAGATATATCGGATATTAATGGAAATTTTACATAGATGGAGGGAGTCGTATGATCATCATATTCAACTTCGGCTTCCGCCAGAGCGGTTTTACACGTTGCACACCAGTAAACGGGCTTGCTCCCTTTATAGACATCGCCATTTAAGAATAGTTTTCCAAGTTCTTCGACGGTCGTTGCCTCATAATCATAGTCCATGGTTATATAGGGATTGTCCCACTGCCCGAATACACCCAACCGCTTAAATTGCTCCCGCTGGATACTAACGAACTTTTCGGCATAAACCCGGCAGAGGCGTCTCTTTTCTGCCTGATGAAGTGAAAACGTCTTATCACCAAGCTCTTTGTCCACCTCATGTTCTATAGGAAGTCCATGACAATCCCACCCCGGAACAAAGACACTGTCAAATCCCGCCATGTTCTTCGATTTTACTACCATGTCTTTGATTATTTTATTCAACGCAGTCCCGAGATGTATATCCCCGTTCGCATACGGCGGGCCATCATGAAGAATATAAGGTTTTCTACCCTTTGACGACTCCCTTATTTTTTTGTAAATATCTATCTCTTCCCAAAACTTGAGTATTTCAGGCTCCTTTTGGGAGAGGTTTGCCTTCATGTGAAAATCAGTTTTCGGCAGGTTCAAGGTATCTTTATAATTCATTTAAATCTCCTATGTTTAAGACGGTTCACACCTACCACAGACAAATGATACTTTCAAGTAAAAGTAGAACAAAAAAAAGCCCCTTGCCTCACGGCAGGGGCTTTTTCATGCGTTAATTAAACGCGGCGACGGCTTACATCATTCCGCCCATTCCGCCCATTCCGCCCATTCCACCAGGAGGCATATCCATGCCCTTCTTATCTTCTGGTTTTTCAGCAATCATACACTGAGTCGTAATCATCAAAGAAGCAACACTTGCGGCATTCTGCAGGGCATACCTGGTTACTTTGGTCGGATCAATAACACCTGCTTCGATCATATCTTCGTACTTCTCTGTCAGGGCATTGAAGCCGAAGGCACCTTTCTTTTCCTTGACTTTCTCCGCAACAATGCTTCCTTCCATACCGGCATTGCCCGCTATCCTTTTCAGCGGTTCTTCCATCGCCTTCCTGACAATCCTCACACCTATCTGCTGATCGCCTTCAAGAACAAGTTTCTCAAGGACAGGAATGGCTCTCAGGTAAGCAACTCCGCCACCGGGAACGATTCCCTCTTCCACGGCTGCACGGGTAGCATTGAGTGCGTCTTCCACTCTTGCCTTTTTCTCTTTCATCTCCGTCTCTGTTGCCGCACCAACTTTAATAACAGCGACACCACCAACGAGCTTTGCCAGTCTTTCCTGTAATTTTTCCCTGTCATAATCAGAAGAAGTCTCTTCTATTTGGGTCCTGATCTGCTTGACTCTTCCTTCAAGACTTGCCCTGTCGCCAGCGCCATCTATGATCGTCGTATTATCTTTATCTATTGTAATTCTCTTGGCATTACCAAGATCCTCTATATTCGCATTCTCGAGCTTGGAACCCATCTCTTCCGAGATAACCTTTCCACCGGTGAGGATCGCGATATCTTCCAACATGGCTTTTCTTCTGTCACCAAATCCCGGAGCCTTTACGGCAGCAGCGTGGAGTGTGCCGCGGATTTTATTGACCACAAGAGTAGCTAGTGCTTCACCGTCAATATCCTCGGCGATAATCAAGAACGGTTTCCCCATCTTGGCAATCTGCTCCAGAACGGGGAGGAGATCTTTCATGTTGCTAATCTTTTTGTCATGAATAAGGATAAACGGATCTTCAAGATCGACTTCCATCTTCTCCGCATCAGTGACAAAATAAGGGGAAAGATAGCCTCTGTCAAACTGCATACCTTCCACAACTTCCAGTTCAGTCGCCAGTCCTTTTGCCTCCTCAACGGTTATCACACCTTCTTTACCTACCTTACCCATAGCTTCAGCAATGATGTTACCTACGGTTTCATCATTATTGGCGGAAATGGTCCCAACCTGGGCTATCTCTTTCTGATCTTTGGTAGGTTTGCTAATTTTATTAAGTTCTCCCACCACTGCTTCAACGGCCTTATCGATGCCCCTTTTAACTTCCATAGGGTTGCTTCCAGCGGCGACGGCCTTTGCCCCTTCTCTATAAATGGTCTGAGCAAGGATAGTCGCAGTTGTTGTTCCGTCACCGGCAACATCACTCGTTTTACTGGCCACTTCCTTTACCATCTGCGCGCCCATATTTTCAAATTTATCTCCCAGTTCAATCTCTTTGGCAACCGTAACGCCGTCTTTCGTTACCGTCGGCGCGCCAAAAGTCTTCTCCAAAATAACATTCCTGCCTTTAGGGCCTAAAGTCACCGACACGGCATCAGCCAACGTATTGACACCGTTAAGAATGGATCTTCTGGCCTCTTCATCATACTGAAGTATTTTCGCTCCCATTAATTATTCCTCCTCTTTACAGATTAATTATTTTTCAATCACTCCGAGAATGTCGTCCTCTCTCATAATAATGTATTCAATTCCATCTAACTTGAATTCCGTTCCGGCATATTTGCTAAAAAGCACCCTTTCACCTGGTTTAACATCGGGTTTCACCAATTTACCCTCTTCTGATCTCTTTCCTTTTCCTACTGCGATTATTTCACCCTCTGCCTGTTTCTCTTTTGCAGTATCGGGAATTATGATTCCCCCCTGCGTCTTTTCCTCTTCTTCCACGCGTTTAACAAGAATCTTGTCATACAATGGTCTGATTTTCATTACTACTTCTCTCCTTTCTCAATTATAATCATTTATGATATTTCACTTTTTTATTTGTAATCAAACCTATAATAAACACAAATTTTGTTATGTCAAGCGATGGGTAAAAATATTTTTAAAATAAACCTTAGATACCCGAAGCTCCCCGCAGTAAAACTGCATGTGTGTTTCATATAGTCAGTATGCAGCTAACGAACTAATTAAAATAACACTATATTCGATGTTTAGTTAAAGGTTTTATAATCCCGTAGAATATTTATTCCCAATATGTTAAGCGTATAATTACAAACCGCAACCACAATAAAGAACCAAGGCATTGAAAGGAAATCCGCAGTGGAAGAAAATAAAAGGACAAAACTTTTTCTTCATCTTAAAAAATGGATGGAGAAGGCAATCATAGAACATAACATGCTCGAAGAAGGAGACAGAGTCCTTGTTGCCGTCTCCGGAGGTGTAGATAGTCTCGTATTGCTTGATCTCCTCAGCGGACCCACGTATCTTAATGTTCCCAAATTTCCCCTGCTGGCAGTTAATATAGATCTCGGCTTTGACGGAGGTGACGGCAATCGCTCCCTTTTGGAAAAACATTTCGATAAAAACGGTTGCGAATATATAATCGAAAAAACCGACATAGGACCTCTCGCTCACAGCAACTACAACAAGAAGAATCCTTGTTTCCTCTGTTCGCGGCTGAGAAGAAAAAGGATATTTGAAATGGCTGACAAGACGGGATGTAATAAAATCGCATTTGCTCACCATAAGGATGATATAATAGAAACGTTTCTTATCAATATTTTTTACGCGCGGGAAATCAGTACCATGATGCCAAGCCAGTCGATCTTTGGGGGAGAGTTGCACATTATCCGACCTCTCGCATATATTAAGGAAGACGTGCTTAAAAAATACGCAAGGGAACAGCAGTTGCCTGTTATTGAAAACAGTTGTCCTACAAGCAAGGTTTCTCGGAGAATTTATATTAAGAAACTTTTGAGTGAAATCGAAAAAGAAAATAAGAACATCAAAGAAAATATTTTTAAGGCAATGGGTAACGTAAAGATCGATTACCTGTTTTAAAAAATACAAAACCTTAAAATGCAAAACTATACAAAAGATTCTGAAAGCGAATCAAGATTTTTTAGGTAACGATGGAAGTACCCGCCCTTGGCGTCACTTCCCGGTAAGGTACATGCTTTTTACATTGCGCCCCTTTTGGGTACGCTCCCGGTCAAATCTTAGCGAAACGGTCGCAAATCCAACTGTTTGAGCACAAAGTGCGAGTTTTGGATTTGCAGTGAAGCGAGAATTAGAATTGTGAAGCTCCGCCCTTTGGACGGAAGCTCCCCGGTAAGGAAAATATTTTTCCACTGTTGCGATCCCTTACGCGATGCACCTCCGGTCGAAAAAATGTTTTGAGCATGAGGATTTTTTTGCAAAGTCATAAAAATATATGTTCCAGGTTCAAAAAATGAAAAGCTCTGGGAAAATAATATGCCAGAATAAGACAGCACGGCGAAACTACTTCATCGAAGACACATATGAAGCGGGAATCGTCCTTGTCGGCACGGAAGTAAAGGCCCTGCGCCAGGGCAAGGGTAATCTCAAGGACAGCTATGCTAAAGTAGAGGATGGAGAAATTTATCTATACGACATGCACATCAGCCCCTATTCGCACGGCAACAGGGCAAACCACGACCCGCTCAGAACGCGAAAACTGCTCCTCCATAAAAGGGAAATTAAAAGGCTTTACGGCAAGACAAAGGAAAAGGGCCTGACCTTGATTCCCTTAAAAGCGTATTTCAAGGATGGTAAGGTAAAAATAGAGTTAGGTACCGGAAAAGGCAAAAAACTATACGATAAACGCCAAACTCTCAAAATTAAAGCAGACAGGCGGGATATGGAAAAGGAATTCAGGAGAAAGAACCAGTAGCAAACGCATAGGCCACAAATTCCCCTTCATGACTGAGACTGATATCAACCCCCGCAAGGCAATCATTTATATAGACGACCGGAGCCTCTAAACCGCGTGCCCCTTTAGACCGGCGGATTTCAATTTCGTCAGGACTTAGATTAAAATATAACGACAGGTGTTTTTTGGCGGCTTCACGCACAGCAAATGATTCCGAATACTGTGGACTTCTTTGGTCTCCGGTAATACGCTGCACTCCCCAGATAATTGAATCTATCGACTCAGTTGTTCCTGTAGTTGCAATGCAATGTATGGAATTGTTTGTCTTGAAAATTCTGACAGGAATTGAACCATTAGGTGTTTTCACAACACCCGAAACAGAGGGATTGGTTATGTTCTTCTGAAGGCTCACTTCATACTCACGGGGAGATGAGGAAATACCAGGTTGAGATTTGCTTACAGCCTTATATGAGGCCTCCTTGCTCGCCCACAGGACCCATAGCATGACATCCGCGTCAACCGAACTAAATATCTGCTTCTTCTCACCTTGAGCGAAAACCCGGTTTATGAAGCGTATATCCTGACTCTTTATCCCGGTGCTTGGACTGTTCAGGTCCACTATATCGTTGCCTATGTGTTGCAAAGTAGGTTTCCTCCATTGAAGACAAGCGCTTTATGATCTGAGAGGCATAATCACGCTGTGCCCGGAGTCCCTTGTGTTTTGTCTGAGGTTTAAATGTATCTATACTTATGGTAAAGCACTCGCCAAGCTTAGGAATGTCACTGTAGACATCCTGGTGATCGCCACGCATATATACGCACATCACGTGGCAATCCTCATGATTTTTAATAAACTGGCCCACTCCATATGAAAAAGTTTCCGTATTGACCTTACCGGTACGTGAACGTCCTCCCTCGGCAAATATCATCAAACTTTGCTTTTTGTTCATGAGATAATCGCACTTATCCAGAACAGATTTCATCTGATCCCGGTCACCACCGCGGCTGACAGGAATACATTTCGTAAGATAACATATAATAACCAAGAATAAGTTGCGCTGAAAATTCGCACTTTCAGGAAGATTCCACGCAAGTAATCTGTATTGAAGCATGTAGCGATATAACGGCAGCATTGCCACTATCAGAATCGCCGAATCTATCATTGTCAGATGATTGGGGCAGATAAGCCACGGTCCCCTATGTTTTCTGAAATGATGACGGCATTCCCTCCTTATTTTCTTCAAATCCCTTACTCTGTATCCCATCAATATAAAAGCGAGATAAGAAAGGGGACCGACTATAAAAACAGCCAATCGTCCCAGTGCATACTGAAAACATAATAGCCATTTTTCAAGATTTTTCATTGTCTGTCCTACGCTAATTTAGCCTCAATAACCCCCACAGCATCACCGATAGTCCTAATTTTATCCGCTTCATCATCATCGATCTCGATGCCGAAGACATCTTCACATTTAATGATGACATCCACCAGGCGTGCAGAGTTGACCTGCAGGTCGTCTAAAATATGGGTATCTTTTGTAACAGCGTCCAATACAGCCACATCTTTAGTGTAAGGTCTAAGAATTTCTACCATTTCCTTCAATATTTTCTCATCCATTTTTTCAAACTCCCATTAAATTTTAAGAAATTTTTGCGGAACCCGCAAACATCATGAAATCCACCAGAAACGGATTTCCTGACACCTAAGCTTTAAAACAAATTTATTGTTCCCCGCACATTAAGCCGCAAGGAACCTTCCAAACGCGATGAATTCCAACTTCTTTTAGAGAATTCTCTTATTATATGTCTTTGAAGAGAATTGAATCTCCCCGCAGCGAGCTGCGAGGAACGAAGTAATTCGGAGAATAATGCGCTCGCTGTTCAGTTCAACATGCGGGATTAGAAACACGCTGACTCTCAATAACTGTCAACACTATTCTTCCCACTTCTTAAAGATCAAACAACTGTTAACATCACCAAAACCAAAACCTGCCTTGATGATAATTTTTAATTCCGGGTATTCTATAAGTTCCCGTGGAATACTCTTTGTAAAGAGCTCAATCTCCGGGTGGACATCCTCACAATTGACGGACGGGTGCAGGAATCCTTTATATAATTGTAATACGACTCCAATACTTTCTATGGCCCCGGTCGCTCCCAGACAATGACCGATCATCGATTTAGTGGCGTTGATGTAAGGAAAATCATCATGTTCTCTTCCAAGTGCTTTATACCAACTTTTTACCTCCCCGGGATCGGCAAACGTAGCAGTCAGATGACCGCTGATTGCATCGATCTGCTGTGGAGTAATATTTGCGTCAGAAATAGCTTGTCTAATGCAGCGTTGCACCCCTTCCGGATTAGGAGCGGTCATCGTTCCTCCATCGCGATGCCCGCCACAGTTGACCGCACCACCAATAATTTCCGCATAAATTCGGGCACCACGCTGCCTCGCGCTCTCCAGTTCCTCAAGCATCAATACTCCACTGCCTGAACCCGGGATAAAACCGCTTGCCGAGGCACTCATAGGTCTGGAAGCTGATTCCGGTGTATCGTTGAACTTACGACTGAGCACGCGCATGGCGTCAAAGCCCGCCCATATATAGGGAGACGGTCCCTCAGACCCTCCAGCCAACATACGCCTTGCCAACCCCATGCGTATCCTCATCATGCTATCGAAAATCGCCTCAGTTCCAGTGCTGCATGCTGAAGAGTTTGATGTCACCTGATTTCCCAGTGCCAGCAGCCCTGCCACACAAGCGCTCGTCCCGCTATTCATAACCTGCTCGACCATAGCACTTCCCAGACGACGGACTTTACCTGCATTAACCGTAGGAACAATTTTCTCCGCAATAGTATCCATCCCTCCGATTCCGGAACCGATAACGGCTCCAGTGTCCCAATGAGTATAATTGTCATTTGGATCAGGCAGTTCAAGACCCGCGTCAACCCAGGCGTCAATAGCGGCCACTGATGCATACCCAATGTTGTCGTTCATAAAAAGAAGTTTTTCCGTATCAAAATAATTCCCACGAATATTCTCAAAATCCTGCGGTACCCCACCTACTTGGCAGGCAAATTTTAATTCCTCAAGCCGTGGAATGAACCGGATCCCAGACCGACCCTCCCGCAGGGCATCTTCAAAATCATCCAACCCATGAGCATTGGGAGCCAAGACTCCCATACCCGTTATCACGACTCTATTCCTCATTCAAATTACTCCCCATACCGGCCAGTACACCGGAACACACTATTTCACCATTTTCCCTTTGCATACTGACCTTCGTTTTTAAATTTCCTCTTCTAAAATAAACCTTTTCTCCTTTTATTATGACCCTTTCCCCCGGATTGACTATGCCCGCAAACTCTATATCATCAGCAAGAGTAAAAAGGGTTATAAGCTTTTCCGCTCGCTCATTAAGAGTGTTTTGCTTCATAAGCAGGTAAATACCAAAAGCAACGACACCGGTTTGCGCCATCGTTTCAATAAGAATCACCCCCGGTGTTATCGGACGATCGGGAAAATGACCCTCATAAAAATATTCATTTTTACGAAAACGATACGCCCCGACAATGTATTCATCAGTCAATTCAAGTATTTCATCGATAAAACGGAATGGATTTTGTTGGGGTACAGCCCTGAGTACTTCTCCCATAGTTTTTTCATCAGCCGCCATAAAGACCACCATTTACATGAATTACGCTGCCCGTAATGTAAGAACCGCGAGTGGCGAGAAATGCCACAACATCGGCAATTTCTTCAGCACTACCCAATCTCCCCAGCGGAATATTCGCAAGTATCCCCTGCCTAACCTCCTCAGGAAGAATTTGCGTAAGGGTTGTATCTATGAAGCCAGGTGCTACTGAATTAACGAGGATGTTCCGCCCCCACAATTCTTTTGCCAGAGATTTCGTGAAGGCATCAAGAGCGGCCTTTTCCATTGTGTATGGAATCTGCCCGCTATTTCCCGTATGTCCTACCACGCTGGAAATATTAATTATCCTCCCATTATTCTTCCGAAGCATAAAGAGACGCAATATTCTTTTGGTCAGGTACCAGGCACCCCTCTGTATCGAACGTTGTAGATCAAATTCCTCAATCTTCATCGAGTTTATGTCTCTGTTTACAGATATTCCGGCGTTGTTAATAAGGACATCTACACGGCCTTCTTCACGCTGGACGAACTTGACCATTTCTTCCACCTGATCAATGTTTGTGAGATCGGCTTCAACGAGAAAACCGTCACCAATTTCAGAAAGAACCTCTCTTGACTCTTTCTCAACAATGCTTATGTAGTTAATCCCTATACGAAACCCTTCCTTTGACAGTGCGCGGGAACATGCCGCACCGATTCCCGTGCCGCCACCGGTTATTAAAGCTATCGGTTTTTCACTCATTGATTCTTCCCCTTAAAAGTTTCATGTCCTACTTTTATCTGTATCCGTTCTCTTTAACTTCTCAGACCTTGACTATTCCACCTATAGAATTCGGGGATTTCTGCGGATAATCCGGATAGGTTATCCCGCTAAAAACTCCGCTCCGGGCCTGTTTTACAACTGCTATCAGTTCGTCATCAACAAAAACACTCCCGTCTCCCACAACCACACTTGCCCCCGAGTCTTTCTGTTGAAAGTAACGCTTTACCTCTATCTCATATCGAACACATTTATTATAGGGACGGATTTGCCCGTCAAAAGACACTTCTTCACAACCGAGCGCCCTGCCGGCACCCAATGATCCACGCCAGACACAGTAAAAACCTAATAACTGCCAAATAGCATCCACACAGAGACACCCCGGTTGCACAGGATCACTGAGAAAGTGGCACTGGAAATACCAGGCGTCAAGTTTTATGTCCTGTTCAGCAATAATCGACCCCCTGCTACCGTTACTTTTAAAAGAAGTAACACGATCTATCATTAGAAAAGGCGGCGCAGGCAGGTGGGCATCAAACCCATCAGGTGGATCTTCCACGAGAGTCCCATGAGAAAAAGCGAGTAAATCCTTTAATTCAAAATAATCTCGTTCCATAAATTCTACATATTTCATCCATTAACCCCGGCTTCCATAAGAAAGTTACAAAGCTCCACGATGCTTTATTGCAAAAATTGTAAAGTGAAATGGGAATGTCCTTACCATGAATTTTTATATTGATACTGACTGTTGAACGCCTACCACAGTTATTGCTAAACGCTTTCTCCAGCCTCCAGCATCATGCTAACCCAGGTAAGCCCAGACCCGACCACAGCCAGTGCCACGCGAATCCCCGGAAGAAGATCATCCCAGTGCTGGCTCAAAACAGCCGGTGCACCCACACACCCAGTATTCCCGAAGTCTGCCACATTATGCCAATGATTAATTTCTTCAACTCCGCAACGTTGACACACAGTCTCAAGCATACCAAGATTAGCCTGATGACCTATAAACTTTAACTGCCCAGTATCTATTGAAAAAGACGCTTGTAATTCACGCAGGCACTCTGAGGTTTTACGAATAGCAAATCCCTGTACCGCATTTCCGTCCTGGCGGAAATACCCCATACGGGGGACAATAACTTTATTCCAAGAGGAAGGCCTCGAACCACAATTACACGCAACAAAGGCCATCCTGGAAGGAATAGATGAGGAAACTACAGCTGCACTACCACCGTCTCCCCAAAGAACAGCTGCGCTACGATCGGAATAATCCACACAGCGGGTAACATTATCAGGATTAACTATAAGGATATAAGGGGGTAAAGACCCCGGCTTCATCATCCAAAGAAAGTTAATTTGCAAGCCAAAACTGGTACATGCCGAGTTAAGATCGAAGCATGGCGCCTCAATTCCCAGTTCCGCAGCCACTATGGTCGCCTCTGCCGGAGATGAATAATCCGGAACAGAACTGCCGGAAATGACCAGACCGATATCTTTCGGCCCCAATCCCGCACGTTCAAGTGCCATCCGGGCAGCCGCAGCCGCAGTTTGTGCATTGGTATACAACGCTGCTTCAATTGCCTCCCGGGGGTCTTTATTTTTTGTTGTCTTAATATAATCCAGTGGTAGCACTGTACGACGGTTACGAATACCCACACGTTCCATAATCCATTCATTACTTGTGTCGATATCCAGATCTTCCAAGAACTTATTGGATATGATATTTTCAGGATGAAAATGTCCGAGGCCATGGAGATATAGTTTAGACGGTGAATTATGCATTTAATTATGACTCCAATTCACGACCAATTATCATGTTTTGAATTTCCCTGACTCCTTCATAAATATCAATGATATGGGCATCTCTTACCAGTTTTGAAATTTCATACTCTGACATAAATCCGTAACCACCATGAAGATGAAGTCCTTCATTGGCACAGAAAAGAGCCGCTTCTGCTCCCGCATTTTTTGCCAGTGAAGCGTATCTGCCTCTGGCAGGATTCTCTTCCTCTATCGCGGCGGCCGCTCTCATAAGTGCCAGCTCAGCCAGTTCCACTTTTTTCCACATCGCCACTAAGGTCTCCCGTGCTACCGGCATATCACAAATTCTCTGCCCGAACTGTCTGCGTTCCTTTGTGTATTCAAAAGTTATATCAAATGCCCTCCTTGCGAGACCAACACCTATAGCTGCAATCATAGGTCTTGCGTAATCAAGAACTCCTATAAGATAAGTAAATCCTCTCCGCCTGTCACCAATAATCTGACTATTGTCGACTACAACATCCTCAAATGTCACACTCGCAGTATTTGATAGACATTGTCCGAGCTTATCTTCCGGTTTGCCGGTAAATATCTTTCCTCCATTTTTTAATACAAGTTCTCGACTTCCATTGGGACTCACTTTTTCGTCGATGAAATGGGTTGTAGGGATAACGAGACAAGCCATTAACTGGCTCGTCGGTTTCCCTACTTTACAAAACACGGTAAACTGGGAGGCGTAAGAAGCGTTCGTAATGAAACATTTATCCCCGTTCAGGACATATTGCCCGTCATCCCTTTTTCTTATATATGTCGTCATTGCGGAATTATCGGATCCCGCGCCAGGTTCCGTAAGACAAAAAGATGCAAGAAGAGGTGTCTCGACAAAAGGTGTAAGGAATTCTTCCTTCTGTTCATCAGTTCCATGTTGAGAAATCACGACATTCGCAAGATCATTACACATGGCTGATGTCGAAATTCCCGTATCACCGTAAGATAATTCTTCTATTATGAGTGCTGCTGATACAGAATTCAATTCATAACCTTTGATCGATTCAGGAATACAGAGATTCAATAAGCCGAGTTCCCATGTTTTATCGATTATCTCTTTCGGAAAAACGTGGTTTCTATCCATCTCCAGCACGTTAGGAGTTATTTCGTTTTTGACAAATTTGCGAATAGTATCAACATATTCCTGCTGTTCTTCAGTTAAACTAAAATCCATAATAAATTCTCCTTTACACTCTCTCATCAACAAGACAAAAAAATAGCCTTCTGCTTAATCTTTTATTTTTGCTGAAAGCCAATAGGTAATTACTTGTTAATCTTCAAATGCCCGTTTTGCTGATGAAAGTGTTGTGACCGACGAGCACTTTACACCAATTGTCTTAAAGAAGCTTCTCAGAGGGCGTCCGGGACCAACCTCATATATGCTATCCGCTTTGGAATCCAGAACACGCATATTATCGCGCCACCGTACTGTATTACTTAACTGAGACACTAATCTGTCAACTATCTCATCAAGCTTATCCGAATGAAACCCACCGGTATAATTCGAAGTTACTTTCTCCGCACCGACTGGTGATAACTTTTCTTTCAGAGCATGCAATGTCTTTTTAAAAGCCTCTTCAATTGCATTCATTAAGCGGCTGTGGAAGGGTGCGCTTACATCAAGGGGCACAAATCGGAAAGTTCGTTTTTTATCTGAAGCCACAAGAAGCTTTTCCGCTTCTGGTATGGCGCTGGATACTCCACTGATTACAACCTGATCCGCGGAATTTACATTCGCGACATCAACCGGAATATTCACTAAAATATCACTGATCATATCTACATCAATATTATCTGAAATGACCGCAGACATAGCTCCAACCCCCACAGGCACTGCCTCCTGCATAAGGTTGCCACGCACCTGCACAACCTTGAGAGCTTCCGTCAAAGGCAAGACATCCGCGGCAACCAAGGCTGTATACTCACCAAGACTGTGGCCCCCGAACAATGAAGGTGAAAAATCATATAGAGATTTCAAACCCTGCAGCATAGCAATTTCGGTAGTCAGAATACACGGCTGAGCATACTCAGTAAGATTGAGCCGCTCATCCGTGCCAAAGCACATGGCGGCCACATCCCATCCGAGGGCATCAGAAGCCTCATGATAGGTATCACGGCTCACCGGAATATTATCATAAAAGTCCTTTCCCATACCGTGGCGCTGAGACCCCTGACCGGGAAAAACCACTGCTGTTTCTTGTTTAACCATAACAACCGATTCCTTTTAAATATATAGAATTGCCAAAAACTTGTTTCGATTAAAACTTGGCCCGTGCCTGATAAGGGGAAGATTTGTATTTTTTAAAACTCTCCTTACGTTCTTTAACAGCAATAAATATATAAACACTCACAGCAGAACCCAGCGAAACAAAAATCTTGGGCAATCCACTCTCAATACCAATTACCACTCCGCAAACAAACCAGACAGCCAAATAAGTCACAGCAGTTAATATTTCCTGCATCATTTCGCCCTATCATAACGTGAAATCAAAAGTCCAGAAGCCTTTAAGAATTTTTTTGGTGAGTTCTATAAAACCCTTATCAATACTAGCACTTCACCGCCAAGCACTATCTGTGCCAAGATATACCAACAAATGTTCCCGAACACAGTAAGTTATTGTACTTATTAAAACACTCTTGATTTGAAACCCTATGATCCGGGATTATAAAATCAGACTTTTCAGGGCTAATAATGTGTAATTTTCTTCACAGTGGAAATAAAACTACACAGTAAATAATTCTTGACAAATGACCACAAATTTTAATAAAAATAATATGAAATCACCACAACAATAATCAAAGACAAACAACAAAGCAATAAGCCGGGTCTTTAGACCTTTAAAAGTCGAAAAAGTATTAAATACAAAAACCACATTTTCAAAGCGTTAGTTTCCCCTTTTCTAAAAGTTCAACATAGCCTAATTTAGTCAGGTTTCTTGTTCCTTGGAAACCAAATGAAAATTAACATAAATGAATTCGAAGGGAGGAAATGAAATGACTGCAAAAGTATTGATAAAAAGAAAAGTGGATAGGGAGAAAGAAAGCAAATTATTGCCTCTTATTTTAGAACTCAGGACACTGGCTACGTTACAGCCAGGCTACATGTCGGGCGAAACCTTAAGAAACGCAAAAATACCCGATGAATACTTAGTAATCAGTACCTGGCGGTCAGTAGATTCATGGAGAGCCTGGGAAGCCAGCAATGAAAGAGCTCAAATACAGAAAAAGATCGATGCTCTGCTGGGAGAGGCGACTGAATTCGAAATTTATCATTATCCGGACTGAAATCAACATATTATGCTTACAACGGGATAGAGAGAAAAACCCCGCCCCGAAGTGGCGGGGTTTTTCTCATTTTTAAGAATATGTTCGTTTATTGTGCCTTTTTACCCATATTATAAGAAGGGGGTTGCAGTGCTCGCTCAGGTTAAAGGAAAGGCAATTAAAAAATAAATTCCCTCACTTTTATCTTTATAAATGAAAGTAAAAAGCGAGACTTTTGTTATGAAAACAGGGTTCTAAAGACAAAAAGTCTTTGAACATCAACGTGCCCTATTTATAAAGCTTTTATCTTTTTTTGCCTTCCTCCAGTACTGCAAACTTCCAAGAAACCGGATATCACAATTAACCCTTGACAAATAGTTGTGACTATGGTTTAAAAGCGAGTTCTAATTTTTCAACAGGAATCATACTTTATGAAAAAGAATCTGACTAATTTAAGCAACACCAAAAGGAAGAGAACTCACGGCTTTCGTGCGAGGATGGCCACCAAGGGTGGAAGGTCAGTCCTCAACAGGAGAAGAGCAAAAGGAAGAAAGCGGTTAGCTGTTTAAATAAAAAAACCTGAGCAATGGTCAGGAGGTTTTATATAAAACGGAGCTTATTCTCCAGAAATGGTAAAGCAAACTTTTGGTAAACACGAAAGAATCCGAAAAAGAAAAGACTATTTAAAAGTATACCAAAACGGATACCGGGTTAATTCTAAAAACTTTATCATTATATTTAGTGAGAATCGGTCAGGGGTAAAAAGACTGGGATTGACGGTCAGCAAAAAAGCGGGAAACTCTGTAAAAAGGAATAGAATTAAGCGTCTCTTAAGAGAATTTTTTAGATTGAATAAAAACAAGTTTCCTCCTTCGCAGGACATAGTAATAATTGCGAAGAAGAACATACCTCCGCTTAAGTATCAGGACGTGTGCAGAGAACTTGAAAATCTCTTAATACAAAGCTTGCACTGAATTCTGCCCTGGAACAAGTTCAGAATTCATTTCAGTAAAACGATGTTCGGTGAAATGCTTAAGCATATCCTCGGAAAAATATTTGTCGGTTTTATAAGATTTTACCAGATATTCATATCACCTGCTTTCCCCCAATGTTGCCGTTTTTACCCTTCTTGTTCCGAATACGCAATTATCGCCATAAAACGCCACGGCCCTTTTAAGGGGTTATTGCTTGGTCTGATGCGTTTGCTTCGGTGCAATCCCCTGAATCCAGGCGGGTACGACCCTGTAAAATAACCGAAACGGGAAAAACTGGAGGAAATAAATGGACAAAAGGACATTAATTGCCATAGTCCTATCTTTTATTGTAGTCGCAGTTTATCAATTATTTTTCGCACCCCCACCACAGCCACCGCAGCCGGAAGCAGTTC
>CAZZBF010000028.1:18393-26319 GCA_964652795.1 uncultured Syntrophales bacterium
AAAAAAAATTGTCGTTTAGCCCTAAATCCGGGAATGTTGTAAAAAAACCCCGACTCAAACAACTTCTTCCGCACATGAACCAACAAAAGGAAAGGTATTACAAGAAACTTTAACCAAAACGCCCTCTTCCATACACGAGCCGACAAAAGGAAAAGACATCAAGGTTGAAAGCCTCTTTTACTCCGCTACCTTCAACACAGTGGGAGGAACCTTGAAATCCTTCAAGCTAAAAGATTACCGAAAGACTTTAGATAAAGATTCCGAATTAATCGAATTAGTAAATACCAAGGCTGGCATGGAATATCCTCTTGCCGTCACCTTTCCTGAATCGAGCATCAATGTTTCCTTTGAAGAGATTTATCAGGCAGACGGGGCTTCCATAGACATTACAAAAGCAACGGATGCCCGGAAATTGACCTTTATCTGGTCATATCCCGAAAAGATAAAAATAGAAAAAGTCTATACATTCTATCCTAACAAGAAATACTCTTTTGATCTTGAAGTAAAGGTTCACAATATTTCAACACGTTCTCTCAACGAAAACGCTCTTCTCAACTGGAATCAATTCGCTGACACAAACGCAAAGACCGACAGATACAGCCATAACGGCCCAATCTCTTATGTCAAAAATAGTATCCACCGTGAAAAGATTACAAAACTTGAAACAAAGAAATTTTTAGGACCGGACATCTCGTGGACAGGATTTGAAAGTAAATATTTTATCGCTTCAATGATACCCCAAAAACCATCACTGACCAGGCTTATTCTTTTTAAGGACCCTCAAGACATCGTCTCCATAAGTCTGGAAGGGCCCAAAAACATCATTCCTCCGGGACAATCAGGACTTTTCAATTATTCCTTATACCTGGGCCCCAAGGATTATGACATTCTGAAAACAGAAAACATTGGTCTTGAAAATTCTATCGATTTCGGTGACTGGATAAAATGGCTGGCACTGCCGCTTTTGATATCTCTCAAATTTTTGTATCAATACGTTCACAATTATGGCATCGCCATTATTGTCTTGACTATACTTATAAAGATTCTCTTCTGGCCCCTGGGTAATAAAAGCTACAAATCGATGAAGGAAATGCAAAAGCTTCAACCCATGATAAAAGAGCTCCAGGAAAAATATAAAGACGACAAGGCAAAAGTCAATCAGGAAACGATGGCGCTGTACAAAAGATATAAGGTAAACCCCATGGGGGGGTGTCTTCCCATGGTGATTCAGATCCCCGTTTTCTTTGGCCTTTATAAGGCTCTCCTTTACTCGATAGAGCTCCGCCACGAACCCTTTTTCTTCTGGATACAGGACCTGTCGGCAAAAGATCCTTATTATATAACCCCGATTATTATGGGTGCCACCATGTTCTTACAGCAGAAAATGACACCCCAAGCGGGGGGAAATCCCATGCAGCAAAAGCTGATGCTATGGATGCCCGTAATTTTTACTTTCCTGTTCCTGAACTTTCCTTCAGGACTGGTAATTTATTGGCTATTCAACAATATTCTGAGTATAGGTCAGCAATATTACATAAATAAGAAACCGTCATAATGAGGTACCCGGTATGAAGATAATGGAAATCGAGGGAAAAACCATTGATGAGGCTATTGAAAAGGCTTGCAAAGAATTTAATGTGCCAAGGGAAAAACTGAATTTAGAAATAATTTCAGAGGGTTCTTCAGGATTTCTCGGTTTAATAGGATCCCAAAAAGCACGTATAAAAGCCAGTATTATGTCAATCGATGTGGACCTCGATACCTCCTTCAAAAAAACAAAAGATACATCCCAGGACGCATCCGTCACGATTCCAACCCGTGAGAAAACTGATAGAGATGAATCCAATGAAACTACGGCAATAAGAGCAAAAAAAATTCTTGAGGAAATATTGACACGAATGAATTTAGATTTTCCTGTAATTGTAGAAGAAACACCGGAAGCCGTTACTCTTGACATAAAGGGTGCGGGTAATGGTCTCTTGATAGGAAAAAAAGGCCAGACTCTTGACGCCATTCAGTATATAGTAAACAGGATATACAATAAGCATGGAAAAGATAGAAAGAGAATCATAATAGATACTGAAAAGTACAGAAAGAGAAGGAGTGAAACCCTTGTTATGCTGGCTGAAAAGCTGGGACAAAAAGTGAAGAAAACAAATAAACCCGTTACTATTAGTAACTTGAATGCCCATGACCGTAGAATAATACATTTGGCCCTTCAAACAGATAAGCTTCTGGTCACAAAAAGTCGAGGAGAAGGAACACTTAGAAAAATTATCATACTGCCAAACAAAAGTAATTAAAATTCGAAGTGCCTGAAGTGAACCAAAGTTTCAGGTAAATCCTTACCTGCAGGCATTTTTAGATCAACTTAGTTACTTTAGCTCACTCCAATAAAAACCACAGTGAATTTAAAAGACACCATAGCGGCAATATCCACCCCTCCAGGCGTAGGCGGAATCGGAATAATAAGAGTTAGCGGACCGGAATCGGAAGAAATCGGCAACCTGCTCTTTAAACACAGAAAAAAATCTGAGCATTTCAGAACCCACCACCTCTATCACGGAGATATTGTATCACCGGAAAATGGTACAGTCCTTGATGAAGTATTGATCACCATAATGAGAAAGCCTCACTCCTATACCGGAGAGGACATTCTTGAAATAAATTGTCATGGTGGCCCTGTTATTCTTGAGGCCATTCTTAAAGAGGTAATAAAAGCAGGCGTGCGTCTCGCGGAACCCGGTGAATTTACAAGAAGAGCTTTTCTAAACAACCGTCTCGACCTTTCCCAGGCGGAGGCGATCTCTGACATGATAATGGCCAGAACCGATAAAGGTCTCGATCTGGCCATCGCCCAGTTGAAGGGACATCTATCAGAGAAAATTAAATCCGCTCGCTCATCCATCATTGATATCCTTGCACTTCTGGAAAGCTCCATAGACTTTTCTGAAGAGGACATTGAAGTGTTACCTGCTTCGGAACTTACCGAGAGAATCCAAAGCGTAATAAACAGTTTGGAAGAAATTCTTTCAACATATCACGAAGGAAAAGTCTACAGGGATGGCATAAGTACCGTTATCATAGGGAAACCGAATGTCGGAAAATCGAGCCTTTTAAACAGGCTCCTCGGCGAGAAACGGGTTATCGTCGCCTCCACTCCAGGAACAACAAGAGATTTTATAGAGGAAGTCATCAATATCAAAGGGATACCGCTCAGGATTACTGACACGGCCGGGATAAGAGACGCTGAAGATATTATAGAAAAAGAGGGGGTTGAACTGGTCTGGGAAAAGCTCTCATCGGCCGATATAATCATAATAGTTCTCGACGGAAGCGAAAAATTAACAAAGGAAGATCTGGAGATAATCGAGAAAAACAGGAGCAGAAATTGTGTCCTTGTTATAAACAAATCAGACCTTTCACCTATGATAAATGTTGAAAAACTCAATGATCTTCTTCCCGGCAAGAAACCCTTATGGTTATCGGCAAAACACGGTGACGGCATTCCCGCTCTCAAAGAACATATCCGCTCCTTAATTATCAGTAATAAAGATGACCGCCGATCAGATACTATAATAACAAATCTTCGTCATAAAACCGCCATTGAAAAAGCTGTTACGTTTATTTCAAAGGCCAGAGAAAATGTACGTGACGGCGTGTCTCCTGAATTAGCCTCCCTTGATCTCAGGGAATCCCTTGAAAGCATAGGGGAAATTATCGGGGAAACGGTAAACGAAGAGGTGCTGGACAGGATCTTTTCAACTTTCTGTATCGGTAAGTAAAATCAGTTGTCGGGGGTTAATATATCGCGCATAGCTTTAGACCCGCTTAAATTGATCACTGATCCCTGACCTCTGTTAACTGATTTACATTTTTAACCTTGCACCCAATATTGTTGTGTGGTAGTTGCCACAACGTGCCGATTTATGAGTGACAAATCGAAAAACTACGATAGGATTTAATATCTTAAAAATGGAAGATATCAGCAGACTAAAAGAGACTGCAAGACTGATGCGGATCAACATCCTTAAGATGATACACAATGCCAGCTCCGGACATACCGGCGGTTCCCTTTCCGCGGCAGATATAATGACCGTCCTATATTTTCATGTGTTGAATCATAATCCTCAGTATCCAAACTGGAAAGAAAGAGACAGGTTCGTTCTCTCAAAGGGACACGGCGCCCCCGCGCTCTATTCGGCACTGGCCATGTGCGGCTATTTTGATCCCTATGAACTCATGACGTTGAGAAAACTGAACAGTTCTCTCCAGGGACACCCTGACGTGAGAAAAACCAGGGGGGTCAATGCCACCTCGGGTTCGCTGGGACAGGGATTGTCCGTTGCCAACGGTATCGCTATGGGTCTCCGTCTCGAAGGCACGAAATCGAACGTGTATGTTATGCTTGGTGATGGAGAACTGCAGGAGGGGCAGATCTGGGAAGCCGCCATGACAGCGGCTCATTATAAACTCGGAAAAGTGATGGCGATTGTAGATAACAACGGTCTCCAGATCGACGGGGCTGTAAAAGATGTCATGGGCATAGAGCCGCTTTATGACAAGTGGAAAGCCTTCGGGTGGAATGTTCAGGTAATAGACGGCCATAACTTTGAGGAAATCATACCGGCTTTGGAAAGCTTAAAGAATCGTAATGTTACGGACACCCCGTCGGTTGTAATAGCTGAAACCATAAAAGGGAAAGGCGTTTCATTTTTTGAGGGTCTGGCGAAATACCATGGCGTGGCACCAACGGATGAAGAATTCAAAAAAGCGCTCAAGGAGCTTGGCGGATAGATGACTAAGTCACTCGGAACAAGAAATGTCTATGGGGAAACCCTGGTTGAACTTGCCCGGACCAATAAAAATATAGTTGTACTCGATGCTGACCTCTCGGGATCAACAATGACAAAACTTTTTGCCGGAGAATTTCCTGACAGATTCTTCAATATGGGAGTATCCGAGCAGGATATGATGGGAACCGCAGCCGGTCTCGCTCTCGCCGGTAAGATCCCCTTTGTAAGTACATTCGCCATATTTGCGGCAGGAAGGGCATGGGAACAGGTGAGACAGGCTATCGCCTACCCTAAATTGAACGTGAAGATTGTGGCCAGCCACGGAGGCATAACCGTAGGTGAAGACGGTGTTTCTCATCAGATGACCGAAGACTTGGGAATTATGAGAGTCATACCCGATATGACCGTTATTGTCCCCGCGGACGGTATAGAGGTGAAAGAAATCATTCCGGTTATACTGAATACAGAAGGCCCCTTTTATATCAGAACATCAAGAATGAAATTTCCTGTCATATTTCCTGACGGCGTATCTTTTGAGATAGGACGCGGCACTGTCGTCAATGAAGGATCCGACATAACGATTATTGCTATAGGTCTCATGGTATCCGAATCACTCAAGGCGGCAAAATTATTGGAATCAAAAGGAATCTCCGCGCGGGTAGTAAATATGTCGACACTGAAACCAATTGATAAAAAACTTATAATTTCTTGCGCCAAAGAAACAGGAGCGGTTGTCACTGCCGAAGAACATTCCATAATCGGCGGTCTCGGGAGTGCCGTCTGTGAGGTTATATCTGAAAATTACCCGGTACCGGTAAAAAGGATAGGTATACAAGACAGGTTCTGTATGTCTGGAACCGGAGATGAACTGCTCGATTGTTACGGTTTGAGGGCCGCAGACATAGCCCGCGTCTCAGAGTATGTTCTATCTAAAAAATAGCGTCTAACCAACGAAACTATTCATCGCTCTCCATACCCTCAAGCAGTGCCTTTACATTATAACCAAGAACCCGGTGGTTATATCCGCCCTCCAGAATGGCGAAACAACCACCATTGTTTTTTTTACTCGCCTTCCGAACCATGCGCCCTATTTCAGTGTAATCATCGGTATCAAGAAGCCCTCCCCAATCGTCGACATGGTTGTCAAAACCGGCAGAAATGCCAATTATATCAGCCTTTTCAGAGAACAGTTTTTCTTCTACTTCTTCAAGATACCCGCTTCGGGTGTATGAAGATGGATTACAAAGAGTCACGAATCCAGACCTTTCCAGGAGATTTACCGTACCATCACCAAAGTGAAGGTCAATATCCAGGACAAACGCCTTTTCAATCATTCCGGTACTTTTCAGCTTTTGTATGGCGATAGCCATATTATTAAAAAAACAAAATCCCCATGAGCTATCGAATGAAGCATGATGCCCGGGAGGTCTAATAAGAGCAAAACAGGGTTCTTTCAATCCTATCGTAGCCGCCTGGATAGCTCCACCCGCTGCTAATGCCGATATACCGTATAAACCCGCGTCGGTCACATAGTCAATATGCGACTCGCTATGCATAGCAGCAATGTCCTCTTTCTCAGCGGGAATCGCTTCGACAAAGTTAACACTGTCGCGGATCACCTCATGAACGGCCTCTATCCGACCCGAAGCTGCCGCGGGATCAGAGCAATATGTCTTGTTAAAATCTTCATGGTATATAACTTGCATTATTAACCTCCTGACATATTATTGCATAATCTCAAAATTGCTTTTACTGTATCAATAAATACTGACAGGAATCAAGAAATTTAGTAATATTAGGGGGAATTGGAAATCGTGTCTTCTTTCCTGTTGACACTTTACCACACTACGTTATAATATAAAGCGCAATAGTGAGTAGTTAGGCGGGCTTGACGCTGAAATTATATAAACCAAATTTTGAGGTAAAATGGCAAAAAATCACAATTAATTTTAACTAAAAGGAAGGATCCAGGCAACTCGGTAGAGCATCTCCACGATAAATTCTCTCTTTAGAAGAGAGATGAAAGTGAATTTATGACAAGGTATACCACGGGCGACATGCAATCACCTGTTTCTACCTCCTCCATCATGATTGAACGAGAGATGTTTGAAATACTATGGTACTACGAAATTTAAAATACCTTATTATAATTTTCTTCACCCCGTTTTTTTTGTTTTTTTTCGCTTTTCACTTATACGCGACAACACTAAAGAACCCACAACAAACTATTCCAGATTGTCTTGTTGCTTTATCTTCCGGACATGCGGTGGTCGTGGACAAAAAAGCCCAGAAATTATTTGTCTATCATAATAATGATGACGAACTTTTTGACAAAGTTTATGAATCCGCATGTTCCACGGGAAAAAACCGGGGAGCGAAAAAGGTGGAAGGAGACAGTAAAACACCTGAAGGTATATTCTTCCCGACAAAATTTTTCACCAAAAGTCAGCTTTCTTCCATATATGGCCCCATGGCATTTCATATCGATTATCCAAATACTCTGGATAAAAAAGCTGGGAAAAACGGTAATAACATCTGGATACACGGAACGAACAAACCCCTGCGCCCTTTTCAATCTAACGGATGCATCGCCCTGACCAATGATAATATAAAGCGTATTTTCAACTACATCACTCTCAACAAAACACCTGTCATCATAGAAAAATCAATAAAATGGGTGACACAAAACGCTCGATTGGACACAAAAAACAGCCTCGAACGTCTTCTTGACTCGTGGATAAAAGCGGCAAAGGAGGGTGACTCAAAGTCCCTCGATTCTCTATATGAAGACCCTAACGCAGGGAAACAAGACCGTAAATTACTGATACAAAAGGTAAATAGATGGAAGCTGGCCAACACTCCTTTTTCCGTCGAAGCTGGTGATGTTTCTATAGTAAGGAATGGAAAATTCGCCGTTATCTTATTTGATCAAATTCTATCCTTGAATGGTATAAGCCGCCACGGGGGCTACAGAAAACTTTTCCTGAAAGAAAATCAAAACGGGTGGCTCATTGTAGGAGATGTATCTCAACCACTGGCAGCAAAAAGGCTTTTCGCCAGTACCCTAAACACCCTTGACAGGACCGCTTCGGATCATAAGGCGATTAAAGAGCTGATTGTAAGCTGGGTC
>CAZZBF010000028.1:26419-33065 GCA_964652795.1 uncultured Syntrophales bacterium
TACAATTCATCAAGATATAACGCTGTTGGAACTAAAAGACTCCGCATGCAAAAGGCCGCCGGTGAATGGAAAATCTATCGCGAAATATGGACGGCAAGTAAAGACAAAAGTTATGACAGGACCGCTTCGGATCATAAGGCGATTAAAGAGCTGATTGTAAGCTGGGTCGAATCGTGGGAAAATGGAAACATGGAAGTCTACCGATCCTGTTACTCACCGGATTTTAAAGCCCGAAGAATGAATTTAGACAGATGGATATCTTACAAAACCGGGCTGAAAAAGCGTAACAAAAATATCAGCGTCGATATTGGTGATCTTAAAATCTCTTCAGGACGGAACCAGGGCCTCGCGGCATTTAAACAAAAATACAATTCATCAAGATATAACGCTGTTGGAACTAAAAGACTCCGCATGCAAAAGGTCGCCGGTGAATGGAAAATCTATCGCGAAATATGGACGGCAAATATAGAATAATGGAACAAAAGAAAAAAAGTGATTCCAAAAGCTGGACCGTTCTCGTAATAGGAGACAAAGAACGAATCCGTTCCTTTGAAATTACAAAAAAGCTTATTGTTACCCTGATCGTAATCATTCTCGGGTTCATGGCAGGCGTGCCCGCTACCTTTTGGTTCCTCGACAGAGTGAATTTTCCAACTGAAACCGAACTCGTTGAAAAACTTAAAAACACTCAGAGTGAATTAAAAATCATAAAAGAAGAAAATAGAAGGTTTGAAGTCAAAATTCAAACCTTGAACGATGAGTTAACCTTAACAAAACAAAAATTGGAAAATGCTATCCAGACAACAAAATCTCCGGAAGTCTTACCATCAACTGATGAAAAAACCGTCGCTTTGCGGGCAGAAGAAAAGCCCTCGGTTCCTGAACCTTATGTGGTATCTATTGATGATTTAGAGGCGATCATTGATAAAATAACCAGTACCTTTAATTTCAATTTTACATTGAGGAATAAAGCCGAGAGCAACGTTACAATCTCCGGATATGTTTTCGTTATCTTAAAATCTGATATTTCAGATATAGAATCGTGGCGCACTTATCCAAAAACGTCTCTTAAAGATGGAAGGCCGCAGAATTTCAGAGTGGGTGAACGTTTTTCCATCTCCAGATTTAGAGATATAAAAGGTAAAATCAGGAAAATACCCGCGCAAGAAAGCTACGATTTAGTTACGATATTGGTCTTTTCCGAAGAGGGCGATTTGATCTTGGAAGAAAATATTGATTTTAAAAATCTTACAGAGTGATTGTGAAATGATTTTTTTTCGATACATACACTCAACTTCATACCTCCGGTTAACCTTTTTAGGTATTCTTTTTTGTATCTTGATTAACCCAAGCCCCGGTTGGTGCGGGAATATCTTTGAAACACACTTCGCGGGAACGGATTACGAACTTAATGTCTACAAAATCCGCGGCAAATCACCTGGAAAAACAATCCTTATTATAGGAGGAATTCAGGGCAATGAGCCTGGTGGATTCATGTCTGCAGATCTGTATGCCGACATGAAATTAGAAAAGGGTAACCTGATAGTAGTACCGAGAGCCAATTTTTATTCTATCTTACTTAATCGACGTCAGGTTAACGAAGACATGAACAGGAAATTTTCGGAACCATCCAAGAAAAATTATGAGGCACAGGTTGTATCTATCTTAAAACAATTGATTGCTGAAAGTGATTGTCTTCTGAACCTCCACGACGGTTCCGGGTTCTATTCAGACACCTGGCTAAATTCTTGGAGAAATCCGATGCGATTCGGCCAATCCATCATTGCCGACTGCGAAACTTACACCGACCCGAAAACATGTAAAATTCTGAAGCTGAAAGAAACGGCAGAAAAAATAATCAATGAAATAAATCCTCATATTAAAAATACCGACCATCTTTTTCATTTTAACAATCACCGGACCAATGCTCCGGACACTCCGCATCCGGAACAGCGTAAATCTGCTACCTATTACGCCCTTTATAAATGCGGAATCCCGGCTTTCGGTATTGAAACCAGCAAATCGCTAACATTAGAACATAGAATCTACCATCACAACCTTGCAATTAATGCCTTTATGAAAATGTACGGCATAAAACCCGAGGTTCCCGGGATTATCCTGAATCCCCCAATTATAAAGTATGTGGTTGTCAAGGTGAATGATCAGGCACCGATTGTTGTCGCCAACAGGGAAACTCTTAATATATCTCCCGGAGACGTCGTCAAGGTTATACATTTAGAATCCAATTATGAACGCGGACTCAGCGCCGACATAGTGGACTACGGAACGATAAATGACATCAATAAATCCATTGCCATCAACCATCCAACTCAAATATTGATCCGTAAAGATCACTTAAAATGCGGTAAAATCAATATCGCTCTCACTGACAGCAACAAGACGCCAAAAACAATAACTACAGCAGACCTCCATGTTGTTTATTTTAAAATCAAGATTAATGGAGAGGAAAAATACTTACCAAATGGCGCTCACGTAAATATAATTAGAGGAGATACTGTTGAACTGGTTGATGTCGGAACAATACCCGAATCAATGTCCGCCGGTATTGTCGTCAATTTCAAAGGTTTTGTAGGCAACGACAATGTCAACACAGGAGAGGACCGGGGTTATATTATTCATACTGATAAAGATCTATGGAAACGTTACTCTCTTTACAATAACGGCCGACTATACCAGGTCATCGTTACCAAAAACAACGACGCGATAGGTCGTCTATTCATAGATATAGAAGAGCCCACTTTTGAATATATAGTAATTCAGTTAAATGACATGGAAAAGCGGTGCTTCTTCCGTGATGATGTACTTTCAATATGTCATGACGATATAATTAAGCTTATCGACATTAAAACGAACGTTCCAAGAAATTCAAATGTTATCGCGTCTCTGAACGGGTCTGGGATCAAAATCCCCTTTCCCATAGGGAACACAATCTCTGCCGGAGAAATTTCATCCGTTAAAAAAATTATTATTAACAGAGCAAACATTTCCCTGGGTTCCATATTGCTTAACATAAAAAAGACACGGTTAACCCGCAAGTCGCAGCAGAAACCGTAACAGGACAAGAAAAACCGCCGCAAAACTCATAAAGGAGAAATCAGGTGAAAGCCAAGCGGGAAAATGTTTCCATCATTAACAAGGATTGCAACCTTGAAGGAACATTCGATTTTAAAGGCTATATGATCGTGGCGGGAACAATTAACGGAACATTAAACGCCGAAACCATAGTTACAGAGGAAAACAGTCGTGTCCTGGCCACGACAAACGTAAACTCAATGACCATAGCCGGGTATTTTGAAGGAGAACTGACTGTCACGGAAACTCTTACAATCTTGGGAACCGGTAACGTTAAAGCACAGATAAAATGCAACAAGCTGGCAATTGAAGAAGGCGGAATTCTGAACGGAAATGTCACATTTTTACGGTAGGTAAAGACCCTTTTCCATCAATGAGCTTCGTCCCAGTTTTTGCCGGAAGATATGTCTACCCTGAGAGGTACGGTAAGTTCGATAACCCCTTCCATTTCTTTCCTTACTAAATTTACAATTCTGTCTTTTTCTCCCAGTGGAACTTCAAAGACAAGCTCGTCATGAACCTGCATGATCATACTTGTCGACAACTTTTCTTGCCTCAGGCGCTCCGCGATATTGAGCATCGCCACTTTAATCAAGTCCGCGGCCGTTCCCTGTATCGGGGCATTTATGGCCGTACGCTCGGCAAACTGTCGAACAGAAGCATTAGCGCTGTTTATTTCGGGAAGGTACCTACGGCGGTTGAAGAGTGTCGTCACAAATCCATCCCTTCTCGCGTTTTTCAGAATCCTGTCCAGATATTCCTTGACCTTGTGATATCTGCGAAAATACGCATCAATGTATGTTCTTGCCTGCTTCTGGCTTATCCTCAGTTCCCTCGATAATCCGAAGGGACTCATCCCGTAAATTATACCAAAATTGATCACCTTTGCCTGCCGTCTCATATCGGCGTTGATCATCTCTGGAAATATCCCGAAGATATCTGAAGCGGTTCTGGCATGAATGTCCTTACCGGACTTGAAAGCGTTTACCAGGGTCTCATCTCCGGCAATATGGGCTAAAACACGGAGTTCTATCTGGGAATAATCCGCGGAGACAATCTCACATCCCTTAGGAGCGATAAATGCCTGCCGAATCTTCCTTCCCTCAACAGTCCGTACGGGAATATTCTGCAGATTCGGATTGCTGCTGGAGAGTCTCCCGGTGGCGGTGACGGCCTGGTTATATGACGTATGAACCCTGCCCGTCTCTTTATTGACAAGCATCGGCAGTGTATCAACATAGGTAGATTTCAGCTTAGCCAGGCTCCTGTACGCTAAAATCTCCGCGGGAAGTTCATGGGACAGGGCAAGATTGGTCAAAACATCAACGCCGGTAGAATAGCCTTCTTTGGTCTTTTTGCCCCTGGGAAGCCCGAGTTTATCGAAGAGGATAACCTGCAACTGTTTGGGAGAGTTTATGTTGAATTTCTCGCCGGCCAGTCGATAAATCTTTTCCGCTGAAATGGACATTAGATTTCCAAGCTGAAGCGACATCTCACCGAGCGCATTCACATCAATCAGGACTCCCTTTCCGTCCATCGAAGCCAGAATCTCAACCAGGGGCATCTCTATATTATAAAAGAGCTCCCCTAATCCCCCGCTCTTAATTTTATCGGAAAGGACCGACGAAAGACGAAAAATAAAATCCGCCCTCTGGCATGAATAGGTAACGGCCTTATCCAGCGCGACGGCATCGAAACCTATCGCCTTTGACCCGCTCCCGACCAAATCTTTTCTAAAAATAAGTTCATGACCTATATGATCCCTTACGACATCGGTCAGATCGTGGCCTCGCCTTGATGGATTGAGAACATAGGACGCTATCATAGTATCACAGCCTATCCCCGAAATCTCTATTCCCTTCCTCGATAGCACAATGAGAGAGTTTTTGATGTCGTGTCCGTGCTTTTTAATATTTTCGTCGGAAAGGAGCGATGCAAGACTTTCCAGCACATATCCCGATTCAAGCTGCCGTGGCATTCCTTCATAGGAATGGGCAACGGGAATATAATATGCCTCCGCTTCCGCCGGACAGATAGAAATTCCGACTATTTCGGCTAACATCGGCATATCCGACGTCACTTCAAGATCGAAGGAAAATTCCTTGATGTCCCGAAGTTTATTCATCAGGGCTCCAAACTGATCTATTTTCAGGATAAGGTTATATTCCTTTTCACCGTTTTGCTCTTCCCTAACCTTCAGTTCCTGTATAAGAGATGAAAATTCGAGTTCCCTGAATATCTCTTTCAAGAAATCAGTATCCGGTTCTGTACAGTTTGAACGCACAAGATCGAATTCAACCTCAGCATCGGTTTTTATAGTGGCAAGCTCCCGGCTCATTCTCGCCTGTTCCGCGAATTCCTTGAGATTTTCCTTAAGCCGTTTGTTCTTAACCTTATCGGTATTCTTTAAAACCTCTTCAATCGAGCCAAATTCTTCAATCAACTTCTGCGCGGTTTTCTTCCCCACACCGGGAACGCCGGGGATGTTGTCGGACATATCTCCCATCAAACCGAGTATTTCCACCACCTTCTCGGGGGCAACCCCGAAAAATTCTCTGACTCCATCGATATCGTAGGTAATGTCCTTCATCGTATCAATTATTATAATGTCATCCGATACAAGCTGCATAAAATCCTTGTCACCGGAGACGATTACCGTCTTTGTCCCCTTCCCGCTGTGGATTTTAGCAAGCGTCCCTATAACATCATCGGCTTCCAGACCTTTCTTTTCCAGAACGGTAATCGAAAGACCTCTCACGATATCTTTTATAATCGGCACCTGTGGAATGAGCGTGTCGGGCATCGGTTTCCGCGTTGCCTTATACTGGTCATAGGCCTCATCACGAAACGTGGGGCCCTTAACGTCAAACGCGACGGCGATATAATCCGGTTCATGATCGCGGCAGAGTTTCATCAGCATCTTGGTAAATCCGTAAATGGCATTCGTGGGAAACCCCTTCGAATTGGAAAGTTCCCTGATCGCGTAAAAGGCACGATAGATGTAATTATTGCCGTCGACGAGATAGAGTGTTCGTTTTTTCATTTTTTCCGTCATACTTCTATCAATCAAATCTTAATTTTCGCAATCCCAGCGAAGAAATTTAATATGCCTCAAAAAGCCTTTTCGTTCAACAAGTATTACATGTGTCAAATTGAAAATTATTTAATATCACTTGATTTTCCCTAGTGGTGTAAAAAAATGTTCGCAATTTGAGTTATTGCAATAGGTCATCGATATCTCCTAAAAAGGTGTTAGCGATAACACTTATTAAAGGAAAAAGAGTGATGGCCCGGAAGTATGATACCCCGACGTACAAGAAATTACTACTGCATTTTATGGGAGAAGCAGATCCTTTGTATTAAATGCTCCAGTGGTTGACGGAACGTATGATGGAAGTAGAGAGGGAGACGCTTAAATAGTGGAATTGAAATTCACTCAGTTTTTCACTTAGTAAAATAAAAGGGGGTTAGCCTATATTAGCTAATCCCCTTAAATCACTGGCGGGGTCGATGGGACTCGAACCCACGGCCTCCGGCGTGACAGGCCGGCGTT
>CAZZBF010000029.1:0-15721 GCA_964652795.1 uncultured Syntrophales bacterium
TGGAGCGGGCGAACGGATTTGAACCGTCGACGTCCACCTTGGCAAGGTGGCACTCTACCACTGAGTTACGCCCGCGTCTATTTTACGTATAGAAAATTATGTTAAAATCAGTGTATTGTCAATAAAAAATTTTACGTTAAATGTTTTTTCCCGATGTCACTCTTCGATTGTTCCCTTGTAAAATTTTATAAAATAGTCCACGCCTGACCAGATTGTCAAAATGAGGGCGACATAGAGGGTAATCATACCTACAAGATGGGCATCAATCCCAAACAGCGGATAGTGAATTATAAGAGCTGATACGGCGATATTTTGAGACAGGGTCTTTCTCTTCCCCAGCTTGCTGGCAGAAATAACAATACCCTCTGATAAGGCAATATTTCTTGTCCCTTCTACAACAATATCACGTATGATAATTAAAGCCACAATCCATGCCGGAATATGACCTATGGGTATCATCAATACCATAGCCGTGTTCACAATTATCTTGTCTGCCACGGGATCCAGCAATTTTCCCATCTTGGTTACAATCCCGTATCTTCTGGCTATATAGCCGTCAACCAGGTCAGTCAGCGCCGCAAGGATAAAAAAAACCGCTATAAATAAGCTTAACGTCCTACCCGGGGAAAGGAGGATCAGAAACAGCACGGGAATAACACTAATTCTCAACAATGTTATGGTGTTGGGAAGATTAAGCGTCTCTTTCTTCTCCGCCTCTATGGGAAGTTTGTCAAATGATTTTTTTAAACAATCGAAGATCATGGATTATCACTCTATCTCTTTTTTCCCGGAACCTTTTTCCAGTCTGCCAGAAATCTTTCTATTCCTATGTCGGTAAGCGGATGTTTCGACAACTGAGCTATCACCTTAAAAGGAATAGTCGCGATATCGGCTCCCATCATCGCCGCTTCAAGCACGTGTACGGGGTGTCTCACGCTGGCAACAATAACCTCGGTTTCAAAATCATAATTGCTGAAAATAACCATTATCTGTTCCACAAGATCCATGCCGTTATGGGAAATATCATCGAGCCTTCCCACAAACGGGCTCACATAAGCGGCACCTGCCTTGGCCGCCATCAGGGCCTGAATAGGAGAAAATACAAGCGTTTGATTGACACGAATCCCGGAATCTGAAAGTCTTCTGGTCGCCTTCAGTCCCTCGGTAGTCATAGGGACTTTCACAACCACATTATCACCCAGTTCTGCCAGTTTATTCCCTTCCGCGACAATTCCATCCGCATCCAGACTGATTGCTTCCAGGCTCACAGGACCTTCGACTACCGCCAAAATATCCTTAATAACAGCCTGAAATCCTTTGTTTTCCCTTGCTACAAGCGACGGATTGGTAGTCACGCCATCGACCATTCCCATACTTATGCCTTCTTTAATTTCATCAATATTCGCGGTGTCTATAAAGAATTTCATGCAACCTCCTGACAGTTACTCAACATCATTGACCGGAGTTTTCCCCTCCGCTTTATATTTTTTAAAACATTCCTCACTACAGAAGTAAACCGTTTTGCCGTTTATAGATGCCCTGTAAGCATCGCTTATCGGCACATAAGTATGGCAGTAAGGGTCCATCACCAAATCTTCCTTTTCAATGGGCGCCACTCCTTCAGGAAATTTATCGGGAGGCCTCGATGAAGGAAGAAAAAACCCTTTGGCCAATCTATAAACTAAATAAATAATCCCAGCCGTAACTAAAAGACGAAGAAACATATTACTCCTATTTTTATGAGCGCTCAACTATTAACGTTTCGCAAAAAGAGATTAAAGGTAAAACAACTTTTATTTATTTTACTTATGGCTGTCTGCCGACTGCATGTTTATTATTTTAACTCCGCTTCTATCCTCAAGACCGTCCAGCAGTTCCTTTACGGAAACTCCAAAGGCGGGATGAATAAAATCAGGGGCAATTTCGCATAACGGCACGAGGACAAACCGCCTTTTATGAAGCTCGGGATGAGGTATCAAAAGCGTCTCATCACTTATAATATTCTGTCCATAAAAAAGAATGTCCAGATCTATTGTCCTCGGACCCCATTTTTCCGCTCTTATCCTGCCCATGTCATTTTCGATCTGCCGAAGGCTCTTCAAGAGAAAATGCGCGGAAAAAGTTGTTCTCGCTTCAATAACACAATTGACAAACGGATCCTGTTCCGAAAAACCGACGGGTTCCGTCCTGTATAAAGAAGACCTCCGGAGAACCTTCACCTCACCGAGAGATGAGATAAGCTCAACAACCCGAAGGCAATTACCAATGGGATTACCCAGATTGGAACCCACACCCACAAAACTGACAATGCCTCGCAAATCTTCCCTGAATCTCCCCCATCAAATACCCGTTATTTATTCCTTAATTCCAGGACGTCCTGCATATCGTAAAGCCCATTTTTCTGACCTACGATCCACATCGCCGCTCTGATCGCGCCTTTGGCAAAGTTGTCCCGGCTGTGAGCTTTATGGATAAATTCCAGTCGTTCACCGGTACCGCCGAAAATAACGGTATGTTCGCCAACAATATCACCAGCCCTTATAGTCTGAACACCTATTTCATCTTTTGTCCGTGCCCCGATCATGCCTTTTCTTTCATAAACACCAACCTTATCCAGATCACGGTCGAGGGAAGCAGCGATGACCTGAGCCATCTTTACAGCCGTCCCGCTGGGCGCGTCCTTTTTTAAGTTATGATGCGCTTCCACTATTTCCACATCGAAGTCATCTCCCAGGATACCGGCCACATCTTCCAGCACTTTAAACATTACATTCACACCAATACTCATATTAGGAGCAAGAACGCATCTTGTTTTTTCAGCTAATTTTTTTACCTTTCCAATTTCATCCGGAGTGAATCCCGTGCTTCCAATCACGATAGCCTTATTATTTTCAGCCGCAACACCAAGATGGACAAGAGATGTCTCATGATTTGTAAAATCTATTATGACATCCCCATTCCGTATACATTTTTGAATATCATTTTCTATTATTATGCCGGTTTTACCCAAACCGAGCCTCTCCCCGACATCCTTACCAACAGACGGATGTCCTCTCATTTCTACTGCACCGGCTATTTCTATTCCTTCAGTTTCGGAAATGAAGCTTGTTATCCTGCTCCCCATCCTGCCCGCAGCACCGGCAACGATAACTCTGACCATGGCAATTATCCTCTAAATCAATCCGTAATCCGACACAACTTTTCTCAACCTTTCATAATTGGCATCGGACATCTTCGACAGGGGAAGTCTCAGTTCATACTCAATCTTTCCCATCATCGCAAGCGCCGCTTTTACGGGAATTGGATTTGTTTCAAAAAAGAGCGCGCCCATCAGAGGAAACATTTTATAATGCAATTCTCTCGCTCTCAGTAAATCGCCGGCCTCAAAAGCATCAATCATGCCCGCCATATCAGCCGGTACCACATTCGAAGTAACAGAAATAACCCCTTTTCCTCCAACGGCGAGGAGCGGAAGAACGGTAAAATCATCACCGGACAGAACAGTAAAATCGTCGCCGCAGCAACCGATAACTTCACTTACCTGACCAAGTGATCCGGTTGCTTCCTTTATTCCCACAATATTGTCGATCCGGGATAATTTGCCAACCGTTTCCGGCAAAAGATTGGTCCCCGTTCTGCTCGGAACGTTGTACGGGATTATTGGAATAGGAACTTTTTCAGCAATCATTTTATAATGCTGATACAGACCTTCCTGTGTCGGCCTGTTGTAATAAGGTGTTATCATCAATACTCCGTCTACCCCCGCATCATAAGCATGCTTGGTTAACCTTACAGCTTCCTCGGTGCTGTTAGATCCCGTACCGGCAATAACGGGCACTCTCTTTTTGACCGCCTCCACGGCGATTTCAATAACCCTGTCATGTTCTTCATGTGACAGTGTAGCGGATTCACCCGTAGTCCCGCAGGGAACTATGCCATCGGTTCCATTCTCTATCTGGAACTCGATAAGTTCCCTGAACGACTCCTCGTCCACCTTTCCATCCTTGAAAGGCGTGACAATTGCCACTATCGCACCCTTAAACATAAATTACTCCTCCTATTTTGCTTTTTTCATTATTCGAAAAAATTCATTTAAAGGGAGAGGGCCGATTCTTATCCTCTCAGAAATTCCGGTATCTCCTCACCCCTTATCAAATCAGAATATTCTTCTCTTTTTCTTATAATATAATATCGATTACCCTTGACAAGAACCTCAGGTATTTTAGGTCTCGAATTATAATTTGATGCCATTGTAAAACCGTAAGCACCAGCGCTCATTACCGCAATGAGCTCCTCTTTATTGAACCCGGGAAGCATTCTCCCTCTCGCGAGAAAATCTCCCGATTCACAGATCGGCCCGACAACATCCGCGAGAAAATTCTCCCTGTTGTTCAATATTACAGGCTGAATGTCATGATATGAATCGTAAAGACTGGGGCGTATCAAATCGTTCATCCCCGCATCGACTACAATAAAATTTTTATCAACATTGCTCTTGGTGTAAAGCACTTTGGAAACCAGTATCCCGGCATTGCCGACAATCACCCGTCCGGGTTCAAGTATGAAAGTGCACCCGATTCCATTCGAGGCATCGATAATCGCCTTTGCATACTCTTCGGGATCAGGTGGAGTTTCATTGTCGTATGTAATTCCGAGACCGCCCCCGAGGTCGAGATACTTTATGTCAATGTCCTCTTCCCTCAGAAGGAATATCAAATTTTTTAAACGGTCGACGGCATCCAGAAACGGAGAAATCTCCGTCACCTGCGAACCTATATGGCAATCCACCCCTATAATATCAATATGCTTTAATTTCTTTGCCTTACGGTATTCGTTCAGAGATTTTTCAACATCTATACCGAATTTGCTCTCTTTAAGGCCGGTTGCTATATGAGGATGTGTCATCGGATCAATATCCGGGTTTATTCGCAAGGCAATTCCGGCTTTTTTACCAATATTCCCCGCACAATTATTTATCAATTCAAGTTCCTGGGAAGATTCAATATTGAACATCAGTATTCCGGCCTTGAGAGCGCTCTCTATCTCATCGACTCTCTTCCCGACGCCGGAATAGACTACTTTTCCGGGGTCAGTGCCTGCCGTGAGCGCCCGGTACAGCTCTCCCCCCGAAACAACATCCATCCCTCCGCCTTCATTCACGAATACTTTAAGTATAGCGATATTAGAGTTGGACTTGACGGAAAAACAGATGATATGCGGAACATCGGCAAAGGCCGCATCAAAGGCGCGAAAATGACGCGTCATAGATCCGTGGCTGTATAAATAAAACGGCGTGCCAACCTTTCCGGCAATATCATCCACCGGCACTTCTTCACACCATAGTTTATTGTCCACATAATTGAAATAATTCATAGCCGCGTTATTAAGATATTAAAAATTAACGGTTCTCAATACTTGATCTCCGCGATGTTCGAATCGCTACTGCAATACCCATCGGAATTACATATCTCAATCTTATAAGAATATAAAAATCCTTTCTTTATCTTTGAATCAAAATAATTTATTTCTCCCTTTGCTTTCTTAAGCAATTTTGGATCACCGGAAGAAAGCTCGACAATAAGCAAAAAATTTCGCGGGCAGCCGACACAACTGTCGCCTTCTATTTCCAGCGCGCTTCTGTGTATCTTAAATTCGGCAACATCGGTGTCGCTTTCAGGAACAGTCCAGGCAAGAATAATTTTCCCTTCGGTAATTTTAACACCGAGATTATTAACCGCCTTCGGAATTTTAATTTCCGGCGGAACAGGATTTCCCTTTTTACCGCAACCGAGATAGAATACCGTAAGAAAAAAGATTACTGCCATCAATAAAACGTTTTCCAATTTTCTATTTTTAATGCTCAAAGGTTCTCCCTCGACAGATCATTGTTAATTTTCAAGCCTTCCGCGGCAAGCCGCAGGCTACTCACTCGCTGTTCAATTAAATTTCCGTATTTCACCCCTCTTTTTGAAGCTCTTCAATTCTCTTCAGAACAACTTCTCTCGCTGTGCCGCCATAACTTTTTTTTGAATTGACGGAACCTTCCGCAGTTAAACATCCATAAATATCCTTATCAAAACCAGGCCAGAATTTCCTGAATTCTTCAATGGTAAGGTCGGACAGTTCTTTGTCATTCTCAAGGCAGTACCCCACGATACGTCCAACTATACCGTGTGATTCCCTGAATGGAACATCTTTCATCACCAGGTAGTCGGCAATTTCCGTCGCTGTTGAAAATCCCCCGTCTGCTCCATCCCGCATTTTTTCTTTTTTGAACTTCAGGTTTCCGGTCATCTCCGACAGGATTCGCAGACATCCCTTAACCGTATCAACGGTATCAAAGAGCGGTTCCTTGTCTTCCTGCATGTCCCTGTTATAAGACATGGGAAGACCCTTCATCACAGTCAGAAGGGAAACCAGGTTTCCGTAAACACGGCCGGTCTTCCCCCTTATCAGTTCCGCTACATCGGGGTTCTTCTTCTGAGGCATTATACTGCTGCCCGTGGCGAAGGAATCGGATATCTCCACAAAATCGAATTCACTGCTTGACCAGATTACAAGGTCTTCGCAAAAGCGGCTCATATGCATCATCAAAAGAGACGCGTCAAATATAAACTCAGCCACAAAATCCCGATCTGAAACAGCGTCCATTCCGTTTTCGGTAATTTTGGGAAACTTTAACAGTTCAGCCACATAATCCCGGTCAATCGGAAGACCGGTACCGGCCAGGGCGGCAGAACCTAAAGGCATAATATTTATTCTGTTGTAACACTCTTTCAGTCTCGTCTCATCCCGATCCAGCATCTCCCGGTAAGCAAGGAGATGATAGGATAAAAGTACCGGCTGCGCCTTCTGCAGGTGGGTGTAACCGGGCAAGATGGTATCAATTTCGTTCTTTGCCGTGACAAGGACAGAAGATTTAAGATTGGAAATCAAACCAAGTATTGCATTAACTTCATCCCTGAGGTAAAGCCTCATATCGAGGGAAACTTGATCATTTCTGCTTCTGCCGGTGTGGAGCTTCTCTCCCGCCTTTCCAACACGTGCAATAAGCGCCTTTTCAACGGCCATGTGCACGTCTTCAAGATCCGGAGTCCATGTGAAATTTCCAGCTTCGATATCATTCAGAATACCCTCCAGACCCTCTATTATCTTCTTTTCTTCTTCATTAGAAATAATATCCTGCCTGGCAAGCATCTTACAATGAGCAACGCTGCCTTCAATATCATATCGATAAAGACGTTTATCAAACATGATGGAAGCGGTAAATTCCTCTACCAGTTTATCGGTGGGCTGATTAAACCTGCCTCCCCAAGGCTTTTCATCAAATTCTGACATTTGATATACCTCTCAATCTTCCACTTCATTGAGAAAATATTTGATTCCGGTTATCTTTTCAAAGTGAATTACTCCGCCCACGGGACGAGGTTCACAGGATACGTTCCCGGTGATCGTTCTGTATCCGTATTCTTGCCTTGTAAATACAAGTTACAGCCGAAAAGTTTACGTTATGCGATATACCATACGATTAAAATAGTCAACATCAATGGCTATCAGAAAATGACCTGCTAAGGAACAGAACATTTAATCTTTTGTTAACTGCTGTATTTTTAATCTCAACGCGTTGAGCTTGATAAATCCGGTGGCGTCCTGCTGGTTGAAAACCTCATCTTCGTCAAAGGTAACGACATCCTCTCTGTATAGAGATTTTGGCGATTTCCTGCCCACCACAATGCAGTTACCCTTATATAATTTAAGACGGGCCACTCCGGTGACGTTTTCCTGCGTATCATCAATTATCCTTTGCATCATCTTCATCTCGGGCGAATACCAGAAACCGTTGTACACAAGCTGGGCATACTTGGGAATAAGTGAATCCCTCATAAACATGACTTCTCTGTCCAGTGTAATAGATTCCACCGCGCGATGAGCAGCCCATAAAACGGTCCCTCCAGGCGTTTCATAAACCCCTCTTGATTTCATCCCCACAAAGCGGTTTTCAACCATATCCACTCTGCCTATACCGTTGGCACCCGCCAGTCTGTTCATATAATCCAGGAGTTTCGCCGGACTCATCTTCTCCCCGTCAACGGCAACAGGGTTTCCCTTCTCAAAATTTATCTCCACATAGGTCGGTTTGTCAGGGGCGGCCTCCGGAGACACAGTCAAAACAAACATGTCCTCATCAGGCTCAAGCCAGGGATCTTCCAGAATTCCTCCCTCATGAGAGATATGCATAAGGTTTCTGTCTTCACTGTATGGTTTTTCTTTCGTCATGGTAATCGGAATATTATGCTTGTCGGAATAATCAATCATCGATTTTCTCGAATCAAAAGTCCAGTTGTCATCCCTCCAGGCTGCTATTATCTTTATGCCCGGATTGAGGGCCATATAGGTCAGTTCAAATCTAACCTGATCATTACCCTTCCCCGTGCCGCCATGGCATACCGCATCAGCTCCCTCTCTTTCCGCAATTTCAATCTGCTTCTTCGCTATGAGCGGCCTGGCCAGTGAAGTTCCCAACAGATACGACCCTTCATATTCTGCATTGGCCCGAAGAGCGGGAAATACAAAATCTCTTACAAATTCTTCCCGTAGATCCTCAATGTATACCTTGCCGGCTCCGGTGTTTTTCGCCTTCTCTTCCAGCCCGTACAATTCCTCTCCCTGACCAAGATCGGCCGCAAATGCGACAACTTCACAGCCGTAAGTCTCAATCAACCACTTCAGAATAACCGAGGTGTCCAATCCTCCGGAATAAGCAAGAACTACTTTTTTTATATCCCCAATCAATATTCTATTCCCCCTATTTTTCTATAAAAGTCTTAAAACAAGATTAATTAGCTGTGCTTTGAAGAATAAGGAAATATTATTCTGAAGGCGAATCAAGATTTTTCCGGTAACGGTTCAAATCGCAGCGAAACGACCGCAAATCCAACTGTCTGATCCGTCGTAGACGGAGAGTTTTGGATTTGCAGTGGAGCGAGATTTAGAACTGTCGGAAAAATATTTTGAGTATCGAAGAATCATATTTCCAAATCTTTGTACTACATTTTTACATCAATATTTCCATAATCGCCTTTTGCGCATGAAGGCGGTTTTCCGCCTGGTCTATCACCACCGAGAGAGCGCTGTCTATTACACCGCCGGTTATCTCTTCTCCCCGATGAGCGGGAAGACAATGCATTATAATAACATCATTCCTGGCACAACCGACCAATGCTTCATTTACCTGATAATTTTTAAATTCCTTCACCCTTTTTTCATGTTCATCTTCCTGTCCCATACTGGCCCACACATCCGTATAAATCACATCCGCATCCTTGACGGCTTCATATGGATCCCGGCAAAGAGTCACATCCCCTTCCCTCACTCCCCTCTGAAGAACAGTCCCGTCAGGTTCATATCCTGCGGGACAGGCAAGAGTGAGCCGGAAGGGCAGTTTTGCGGCGGCATTTATCCAGGAATTCGCGATATTGTTTCCGTCGCCTATATAAGCGATCTTCAGACCTTCGTATCTTTTCTTTTTTTCTACAAGCGTAAAAAGGTCGCTCAATATCTGACATGGATGCAGAAGGTCCGTCAACCCATTTATGACAGGGATAGTCGCGCATCTCGCAAATTCTTCAACCAGTTCCTGAGAAAAAGTTCTTATCATAACGCCATTTAGATATCTGGATATTATCCTTGCGGTATCAGCAACCGGCTCGCCTCTTCCCAGCTGTATGTCGTTAATATTGAGAAATATGGCCATCCCTCCCAACTGATACATGCCAACCTCAAAAGAAAGTCTCGTCCTCGTAGACGGTTTCTCAAATATCATACCAAGGGTCTTCCCCCGCAAAGGTCTATGCGGCTCCCCGTGAATGAGCATCCTTTTTAATATCTTGGCCCTTTCAAATATTTCATCGAAAGCAGCCTTCTCTAAATCGTAAATACTTAAAAGGTCTTTTTCCATCAATCCCCCATCACTTCATCAAGCACATTAACGGCCATGTCAATATCCTCCGCTGTTACAATCAACGGAGGCACAAATCTCAATATGTTTCCACATGTGCAATTTATCAACAACCCTTTGTCCATGCATTTTTTCACAATATCTTCGCCCTCGACGGAAAGCTCCATGCCGATTATTAAACCTTTTCCTCTCACTTCCTTGATTATTGAGTGGTTTTTTTTAAGTTCACTCAATTTTTCCAATAAGTAAGACCCTGTTTTTCTGCAATTTTCAAGCACATCTTTTTTAAGCAGTATCTCCATTACTTTGAGTCCGGCGGCCATTCCCAGCGGATTGCCTCCAAAGGTGGAAGCATGGCTTCCCGGCACGAAAGCGGCGGCAACCCTGTCTGTCGCCAGCATTGCTCCCACAGGATACCCGTTTCCCATGGCCTTTGCCAGTGTCATAATATCCGGCTCAATACCGTAATTTTCATAAGCGAACAAACTCCCCGTACGTCCTATACCCACCTGAACCTCATCCAGTATTAAAAGAAGATCATTATCGTCGCAGATTTTTCTGACTCCCCGGAGGTAATCGTCATCGGGAATCCGTATTCCTCCCTCTGCCTGGATCGGCTCCAACATAATCCCGCATGTCTTTTCCGTTATGGCATGTTCGAGGGCGGAAAGATCGTTAAAAGGAACGTACTTGAACCCTCCCGGCAGCGGCGCAAATCCCTTCTGAAATTTTTCCTGTCCAGTTGCCGCAACAGTCGCCAGCGTTCGGCCATGAAAGGAATCAATCATGGTAATTATTTCATACCTGTCCCCGCTCATATTTTCATGGGCATATTTTCGGGCAAGTTTAATCGCCGCCTCATTTGCCTCCGCGCCGCTATTACAGAAAAAGACCTTGTCAGCAAAGGAGTTTTCAACCAGGAGTCCGGCAAGACCAATTTGTGGTTCAATATAATAGAGATTTGAAACATGGGTAAGTATCTCTACCTGTTTTTTGATTGCTTCTACTACCTCGAAATTTGAATGGCCAAGACTGCAAACAGCAATCCCGGCAACAAAATCGAGATACTCGTTCCCGTCACTGTCCCAGACCTTCGCTCCCGAACCCTTTACCAAAACTATCGGAATACGCCTGTAAGTCTCCATTATATTTTTATCCGAGAGTGCTATCAGTTCTTTGGTTGTCATCCCGTTATCTCCCTTTATATAAAATCCGCGTCTACAAAAGTATCTCTGTTCCTATACCCTCATCGGTAAAAATTTCCAGAAGTATGGAATGTTTCAGACGTCCATCAATAATATGAGCTTTTTTTGTCCCACCCTTCAGCGCTTTCAGACAGCATTTAACCTTTGGATACATACCTCCCTCAATAGCACCCGTCTCTATTAATTGCTCTACCTCATCACCGCTCATAGTATTTATAAGTTGACCTTCCGTATTCAGGACACCTTGTACATCAGTCAGCAAAACAAGCTTTTCCGACTGTAAGGCTGAAGCGACTTCTCCGGCAACGATATCGGCATTGATGTTATAGGTTTCACCACCATCCCCCACACCTATAGGCGCTATAACAGGAATGAATCCTTCATTCGCCAGTGATACGATGAGATTAGTATTGAGTTTCTTAACCTTACCCACGAGTCCCAGATCAATAATTTCGGGCGGCGTATCCTTTGCCTTTTCGTTACTCAAAAAATATTTCTCCGCCTGAATAAGATTACCGTCTTTGCCGGTAAGACCAACAGCATTACCTCCGTGATGATTGATAAGGCCCACAATTTCTTTATTCACACTGCCGGCAAGAACCATTTCCACGACACTCATGGTTTCCTCGTCCGTTACTCTCATTCCCTGGATAAATTTCGAGTTTTTGCCAATCTTTTTTAAAAGATTCCCTATCTGAGGACCTCCACCATGCACAATAACAGGTTTTATCCCCACATATTTCATCATAACAACATCCATGGCAAACATCTCTTTTAATGACTCATCCACCATGGCATGACCACCATATTTAATGACAACGGTCTTATCATAAAAACGGCGGATATAAGGCAGTGCCTCTAAAAGAGTAGTGGCCCTCTCCATTGATTTTTTAACGCTGTCCATTTTTCACCTTTTCACATTCTAACTTTGAACTTTAAATTTCTAAAGTATATATCTGCTCAGGTCCTCATCTTCCACTATATCATCCAACTTCTTATTGACGTAATCCGCGTCAATGATAACTTTTTTATCACTTATATCAGGGGCATCAAAAGAAATTTCATCAAGAAGAGTTTCCATAATAGTATAAAGCCTTCTGGCTCCTATATCCTCTGTTCTTTCATTGACCATGGCGGCAATCTCAGCAATCTCAGCAACAGCTTCATCCTTAAAAATAATCTTTACGCCCTCCGTTGCCATCATCTCAACATATTGTTTCACAAGGGCATTATGAGGTTCAGTAAGTATTTTTATCAAATCCTCCTTACCGAGAGAATCCAGTTCCACCCTTATAGGGAATCGTCCCTGAAGTTCCGGAACAAGATCAGATGGCTTGGAAGCGCTGAAGGCCCCCGCGGCAATAAAAAGAATATGATCCGTCTTCACCATGCCATATCTGGTATTTACAGTGGATCCCTCCACAATCGGGAGAAGATCCCTTTGAACACCCTCTCTTGAAACATCGGGACCATGTGCGGAGTCCCTGCCGACAATTTTATCGATCTCATCTAAAAATATGATGCCGGATTGTTCGACTCTCTCTATAGCCGTTTTGGTGACCTTGTCCATATCCACCATCCTCTGAGCCTCTTCCTGAGCCAGAATCTCTAATGCCTCCGGAACCTTAACGTTTCTTTTTTTCTTCTTCTGGGGAAATATGTTTCCGAACATCTCTTTTATGTTGAAACCCATATCCTCAACTCCCGAAGATGAAAACACTTCAATAACCGGCCCGCTCTTGCTTTCGGACACTTCTAAATCGACAGTACGATCATCCAGGCTGCCTCTTCGAAGTAGCTGACGAAGCTTCTCACGGGTGGTATCTTCTTGTTCTATCTGCCTGTACTCATGAGGCTTTGAATCATCACCGGGAAGAATATCCTCAACGCTCTTTTCCACCGGTTTTCGTGGCAGAAGAATATCGAGAATTCTTTCTTCAGCAACTTCTGCCGCTTTGGTTTGAACGCTCTCCTGTTCCTCCACCTTAACCATGTTCACGGCCAGCTCCGCAAGGTCGCGAATCATTGACTCAACATCTCTTCCGACATAACCCACTTCCGTAAATTTTGAGGCTTCAATCTTCAAAAATGGAGATTTGTCAAGTTTGGCCAACCTTCGAGCTATTTCTGTTTTCCCAACTCCGGTTGGTCCTATCATTATAATATTTTTAGGGAATATTTCTTCCCCCAGTTCTTCGGGAACATTTTGACGTCTCCATCTGCTACGCAGTGCTATGGCAACGGCCCTCTTGGCATCACCCTGGCCAATTATATATCTATCCAGCTCTGAAACAATTTCCCTTGGTGTTAATATTTTTGATGGCATCTATTTCCCCTCTTTTATCCGAGCTTAAAGTTTCATGCCCTACGTTTAAAGTTAATAATTGAAGCTCCCCGCAGCAAGCTGCGAGGAACGAAGTAATTGAATCTCCCCGCAGCAAGCTGCAGGGAGCTCCTACTGTTAAGGAAATATGTTGATTTCATTCGCTCGCTATTCAGTTCGGAGAATAATGCGCTCGCTGTTCAGTTCAAAAGTCGAAACGCAAGTGCCACGCGTTTTAATCTATTTTTTGTTTACGGTTTCTTCTTCCTCTAAAATATCAATCTCTTCAATTGTTACATTATCATTCGTGTAGATGCATATACCGGCAGCAATCTTCATCGCCTCTCCGGCTATTTCCGTCGCACTCAGATCAGAATATTTTATAAGCGCGCGAGCCGCTGCCAGCGCGTAAGGTCCACCGGAACCGATCGCCATTACATTATCATCAGATTCAATGACATCTCCATTACCGGATATAATCAGAAAATGTTTTTCGCTCACCGCTATCATCAGTGCTTCCAGATGCCTGAGAACCCGGTCCGTTCTCCAGTCTTTAGTTAACTCAACCGCCGCTCTCAAGAGATTCCCGTTGTACTGTTCCAGCTTTTGATCAAATCTGTCAAAAAGAGTAAACGCGTCGGCAGTCGCCCCGGCAAATCCAACAATAACCTTATCATTAAACAACCTGCGAACCTTTCTGGCGCCATGTTTCATTATAGTAGTATCTAAAGTAACCTGCCCATCTCCGGCAACCGTTACTTTTCCCTTATGTCTCAACGCTATAATTGTAGTTCCTCTTATGTTCATTTACCCTCCTCTGGCCTTGGGATGAGCTTTGTCGTACACTTCCATCAGCCTGTTTATACTCGCGGACGTGTATTTCTGTGTTGTGGAAAGGCTCTCATGACCAAGAAGTTCCTGAATAATTCTGAGATCAGCACCCGCATCCATCAGGTGAGTGGCAAATGTATGCCTTAACGTATGAGGGCCAATTTTTCTGTTAATTCCGCTCATACGGACATACTTATCTATAATTCTTCCCACACTTCTCGGCGTCAATCTTGTGCCGATCCTGCTGACAAAAAGCGGTTTTTTAATATGAGCCTCGACTTTTTTCTTTGTCATTTCACTCCTTCTCTCAATATAGGCATTAACGGCAGTTAACGCGGGGGTACCCACGGGAACTATCCTTTCCTTCTTTCCCTTTCCTCTGACCAACATCTGGGATTGTGTAAAATCTATGTCATCGATGTTTAATCCGGTAAGTTCACCGACACGTACACCTGAAGAATATAACAGCTCCATCATCGCCCTGTCCCGGAGTCCTAGTGGGTCCTGTTTAAATTTCACATTCAGAAGAGAAAACATCTCATCCACCGGAAGAAAGACAGGTAAGTATTTATCGGCCTGAGGTGTTTGAACCATTTCGGCGGGATTATTCCTGATTTTTCCCTCTCGAAGCAGATATTTAAAAAACGATTTTAGTGTCGCGACCTTTCTCGATATAGTAACTTTCTTAATCTTTCCCCGGTAGAGAGACCCTAAAAATGCCCTTATGACCAGATGATCAATGCCGGCAAGCCCCTTGCCGCCTTCTCCTGTAAGTATTTTGTTTTTCTCCAGATATTCTTTGAATTGCCTTAAATCGGCCAGATAATTCCTTCTGGTATGCGGAGAAAGATTCCTTACAACCTTCATGTGAACTTCAAAATCTCTTATTGCTTTCTCCATGAACTTATCCTGCCATTACTTCAGTCTAAAAAAATAACAGCCATGAAAACGTATAATCTGTGTTTTCATGGCGAAGAACAATCATCCGAGAAAGTCATAATCCGCAATATTTTCAACGAAGTAAAGATGCAACTCTTTACAGAAGCGACCATTAACACCGCCTTATTCCAGAATGATAGCAACAACAGGAATTGTCAAAGTTATTATCAAATACTCTCGTACGGCCGTCTCTGAAGGCTATCCTGACAAAAGAGCACCCTCCAAGTATATGGGAATTACTTTCCTCAACTACAACACCATGACCCCATTCGGGAAAGCGAAGATGGATTACCTGATCACCGACTTGAAGATAAAGCCGCCTAATTTCCTCATTCATGACAACCCCACACTGCCCGTCTATTTATCATTTGTGAAGCCCTCCGCCCACAGGGCGAGGGGGGAATTGCGGGTGCGCTACCTGTCATCAAAAACCTTAAACATTGAAGCTCCCCGCAGCAAGCTGCG
>CAZZBF010000029.1:15821-32127 GCA_964652795.1 uncultured Syntrophales bacterium
CGCTCGCTGTTCAGTTCAAAGATTTTGTCACATCTTGTATTTTCCAAAATCCTCCGGAGATAGATTTTCCAAAAATTCTTCCAAATTTTCTTCTTTTAATTTATCCAGGCTTATTGTCTTTTTATCACCCAGATCCAATTTCCTTGATTTTTCAACAACTTTCTCTTCCACGAATATAGGAGCGTTTTCCCTCAAAGCAATGGCAATCGCATCACTTGGGCGGGAATCAACAATAATATTCGACCCGTCTTTCATAAAATAAATATTGGCAAAAAATGTGTTGTCCTTTAAGTCGTTAATCTCGATCTTGGTCAGCTTAACGTCAAGGCTCACCAATATATTATGTAACAGATCATGGGTCATAGGTCTGGAAAAACTTACTTTCTCCAATTCCGTCGCTATGGCACTCGCTTCAAAAAGCCCTATCCATATCGGAACGGCCATCTTTTCCTCCACATCCTTTAGAATGACTATGGGTGTATTCGTCAAAGGATCTATAGCCAAACCGGATACCTTCATTTCTATTAACATTTCGAAACCCCCTTTTAAATAAGCGCTCAGCAGTCAGCAAATAGCTATCAGCGCGATAAAAATAAAGAACACAAATAATCAAACTAAGCTGAAAGCTGACGGCTGATAGCTGAAAGCTTACTTTTTTATACCAATTCGCCTCTCAAGGAGTGGAGAAAGGCCTTAACAATATTCACCGAAACGGTTTCCCCGATAATGTCGGCTCCTCCTTTAAAATTGACGATTTTGTTAGATCTTGTTCTTCCCATTACGTCATCACGACAATTTTTACTAACTCCTTCCACAAGAACATCCTCTACGCCACCTTCAAGAACTCGGTTTTTTTTAAGTGAATGTGTTTTCTGAAGAGATTGAACTGCTTGTAGTCTCCTATTTTTAACATCTTCGTCCACTTTATTATCAAAATGTATAGCTGCCGTACCTTCTCTTTCAGAATACTTGAAAGAAAAAACGCTGTCAAATCTGATTTCTTCCATAAGATCAAGAGTTTGTTGAAAATTCTTCTCGGTCTCTCCGGGAAAACCCACAATAATATCCGAAGTAATACTTATACCGGGGCAAACTTCCTTTAATCTGTTGATTTTGTTCAGGTAATCTTCTCTTGTATAATGTCTGTTCATTCTTTTAAGGATATTATTCGAACCTGATTGAACGGGCAGGTGAATATGCTCGCACAGCTTATCAACCTCAGCAAAACATACTATAATATTTTCCGATATATCCTTTGGATGAGAAGTTGTAAACCTTATCCTCTCTATCCCTTCTATACTGCCTACCTCCCTCAATAATGTGGAAAAATCATGGCTTCCACCTATTGTCCTGCCATAAGAATTTACATTCTGACCGAGCAGGGTTACTTCCTTCACACCATGATCGGCAAGGATGCCTATTTCACTAATAATGTCCTGAGGTTTTCTGCTCTCCTCCCTCCCTCTCAGAAAGGGAACCACACAATAGGCGCAGAAATTATCGCAACCCTGCGTAACCGTAACAAAGGCGCTTACACTTCCATTTAGCGGCAATGCGAGTATACCCAAGGATTGCACGGATTCGTGAAATGAGGTTTGCACGACCCGGGGTCCGTTACTTTTGATATCCCTTACCATTTCGGGAAGGCGATGTATATTATGGGTGCCGAAAACCAGATCCAGATGCGGCGCCTTTCTAAGAAACTTTGGTCCCAGTTGTTGAGCAAGACACCCGCCTATGCCTATTATCAGGTCAGGTTTCTTTAATTTTAATTCCTTGAATCTTCCTAATTCACTGTGTGCCTTCTGCTCGGCCTTTTCCCTGATACTGCACGTATTTATTATAACAAGATCAGCCTTATTTACATCCTTCGTTGTTTCATATCCCGAACTCTTAAGCAGTGTTATTATTTGCTCTGAATCATGGACATTCATCTGACATCCGAAAGTCCGAAGATAGAGATATTTTTGTTTCAAAATTTCAAAATACCTATATTATTCAAAGATTTCACATCACATAATAAACTTAATACATGAAAAAAACATAGTCAACAAATTTCTCAATCACGTTTCACCCGTGGCGGGAAACCGCCAAAAGTGTCTAAACTACACTTATTACCTGAAGTGATCTAAAGTTAACACACACGCATACCGCACGTTTAATCTTATCGTGCTGAAAGCACTTTTTTACTTTATGCGCTTTAACTCATTTTAATTCATTTTAGATACTTCAGTTTTTATTAAGCACCGATCGAGTAAAGAGCCGATTTAGCCCTGTATACTGCCGCGTCACCAAGCTCTTCTTCTATTCTCAGTAACTGATTGTATTTCGCCAGCCGCTCACTCCGGGAAACGGAACCGCTTTTTATCTGCCCGCAATTGGCCGCAACCGCAACGTCCGCCATAAAGCTGTCTTCCGTCTCTCCCGATCTGTGGGAGATTACAGTGGTATATCCCGCTTCCTTTGCCCTCTCGATGGTTTCAAGGGTTTCCGTCAGAGTACCTATCTGGTTGAGCTTGATAAGGATGGAATTGGCGACACCGAGCGATATTCCCCTTTCAAGTATTTTTTTATTTGTCACGAAAATATCGTCACCCACAATCTGGATTTTAGAACCCAGCACATCTGTCAGTAATTTCCATCCATTCCAGTCGTTTTCGTCAAGCCCGTCTTCGATTGATATGATCGGATATTTTCCGACCAGGTCACTGTAGAATCTCACCATCTCCTCAGCGCTATTATTGGGGCTTTTCTCGGCGGACAGAACATACTTGCCGCCGGAATAAAATGAACTTGCCGCTGAATCAATGGCTATAAATATGTCTTCCCCCGGTTTATAACCTTCTCTCTCAATAGCTTCCGTTATAAGAGAAAACGCCTCTTCATTGGATTTCAGATTGGGTGCAAACCCTCCTTCATCCCCGACAGCAGTGTTATAGCCTTTTCCTTTAAGCACTTTTTTTAAACCATGAAAGACCTCACTGCACATTCGCAGACCTTCTTTAAAGTTCTCCGCGCCGACCGGCATAATCATAAATTCCTGGATATCAACATTGTTGTCCGCATGTTGTCCCCCATTCAGAATATTGGTCATCGGTACAGGAATTTCCTTGGCGGAAACGCCTCCGATATATCTGTAAAGCGGAAGACCTACCGCCTCCGCCGCTGCCTTGGCACAGGCAAGGGACACGCCGAGGATAGCGTTCGCACCGAGGGCTCCTTTGTTGTCTGTTCCATCCAGTTCAATCATGGTGTAGTCAATCTTTCTCTGGTCACAACAGTCCATTCCTATTATTTCAGGAGCAATTTTATAGGTTACATTTTCAACGGCTTTTTGAACACCCAAACCGTGATATCTTTCCTCGTCACCATCCCTGAGCTCAACCATTTCATGTTCTCCCGTTGACGCGCCGGATGGTACTGATGCCCTGCCGACGATCCCTGAACTCAGCGTGACCTCCACTTCTACTGTCGGGTTTCCTCTCGAATCAAGTATTTCCCTTGAATATACGTCGATTATTTCAGTCATATCTGTTTTCCTCCCACTTGAAAGTATTATAGTAACTTGATGTTCGGGAATGTACTTTCTACATCCTCAGTATTTTATTTATACTAATCGAAGGGTATTTTCAAGTTGATTGACAAGAAAACAATTTCCGGAATCTATCTCAGGTTTCGAAAGGTTAATCTTTATTGAACTTAATTGTAAAGTCTGCTATGGAAACTCAGTTAAAGAAACTACCCTCGGCTATTTACAGGAGAATTCGCATGATTGACCTTCACACTCATTCAATTTTCAGCGACGGAGAATTAGTTCCATCGGAGCTGGTAAGAAGAGCGTCGGTAGCCGGATATCAAGCAATCGCGATAACTGACCACGCGGACCACTCAAATATAGATTTTATTATTCCGCGTATTGTGAAGGTCTGTAAGAAAATATCAGACGCGTACGATATCAGAGTTATTCCGGGAATTGAGATCACCCATGTTCCACCGGAAAGCATCCACGAACTGGCGCTGGAAGCGAGAAAAATGGGAGCAAAGATTGTCGTCGTACATGGAGAAACCATCGTAGAACCGGTTATTTCCGGAACTAATCTTGCCGCGATTAAATCACCTATAGACATTCTTGCTCATCCCGGTTTAATAACGGAAGAAGAGGTCAGATTATGCTCCGAGAAATCGGTGTTTTTAGAAATTTCCACCAGGCACGGACACAGTCTTACTAATGGACATGTCGCAAAACTGGCCCGTAAATTCGGTGCCGGCCTCGTCCTCAACACCGATACCCACGCTCCTCATGATCTTGTGGGTAAAGAGATGGCTCAAAGAGTTGCTGCCGGGGCAGGGATGAGTGAGAAAGAGATTCACACAATGTTTGAAAATTCGAAGAGTCTGGTTAAAAAAACCCTGAAATAATGAAAGCGCTTTTCTTGTCTGATGCCCATCTGCAAAGCAGAGAGGATGCGAATTATAGCCTTCTGTCGAATTTCCTCGACACTCTGAAAAAGAAAATCGATCATCTTTTTATTGTCGGTGATTTTTTCGATTTCTGGTTTTGCAGGGAGGAGAAACTATATCCCGATTTCAGAACAATTGTTGATAAACTGATAGAACTGAAAAACAGCGGAGTTCAGATACATTTATGTGAAGGAAACCATGATTTCTTTCTCAAAAATTTTTTTACTGAAAGACACGGGATGGAGGTCTTTCCAGATTGGGGAACTATAAATCTCGACGGCATCTTAACGTTTGTTTCACACGGAGACACCATCGATACGTCTAATACCAGATATCTCATGTTAAGAAAACTTTTGAGGAGCAGGGCATTTTACAAAATACAGGGAAAAATCCCCCTTGCTCTCCTCTGGAAGATTGCCCGTACGAGCTCAAAAATAAGCAATGAGCATTTAGCAAAGTCTCCGGATGGCCTTGTCGAAAAAATGGAGGCCTTTACCATCGAGAAATTTAAAGAAGGATTCGATGCGGTAATCCTGGGACATTGCCACACACCGACAATAAAACGGTATAACATCGGCGGAAGGGAAAAAACTTTTGTGACTCTCGGCGACTGGATCAGCCATTACTCCTATCTTTTATATGAAAACGGCAAATTTACCCTCTCCGCTTACAAGCCGTAATTATAGTAGATAGTGAACAGACAGTAGACAGTAAGTAGGGGGTAAACTTTTTATGAATTTTGGAGGAATAGTTTCTGATTTTTCTTCTTTTGAAAATTCAAAGTTTGTCGTTGTGCCTGTTCCATACGATCTGACCTCAACCTATCAGTCCGGGTCAAGAAGGGGCCCGGCGGCCTTACTGGACGCTTCCAGCAACATGGAACTTTATGATGAAGAACTCCGCAGGGAAACCTATCTTGAAGGGATTCACACTCTATTACCCTTAGAAACTGATGCCCGCGGGCCGGAAAGAATGATCGAAACGGTAGATGAAAGGATAAGTCACATCTTATCCTTCAACAAGACACCGGTCATGCTGGGAGGAGAACACAGCATTTCATTCGGAGCCGTCAGGGCAGTGAAGAAGAAATACCCTGCCATTTCGGTGCTCCAGCTTGATGCTCACGCGGATTTGAGAGATACCTACCAGGGCAGCCCTTACAGTCACGCATCCGTGGGCCGCAGAATATCCGAGTTGTGTCCTCTTGTCCAGGCGGGAGTGCGAAGTATCAGCAAAGAAGAGGCTGACTTTTTGGCTAAAAGCGATGTAAAGATGTTTCCGATGGGTTTCATAAATGAAAATCCTGAATGGATAAAACGGATCTGTGAAAATCTGTCGGGTGATATTTATATAACAATTGATCTCGACGTACTTGACCCCTCTGTAATGCCGGCAACGGGCACACCCGAACCAGGAGGTATTTACTGGAATGACCTCCTCGGATTGATTAAAGAGGTGTCCGGTGTATGCAGGATCAGAGGATTTGATATAGTTGAACTTACACCCATTCCCGGAATGGTCGCGCCTGATTTTCTGGCGGCAAAACTCACATACAGATTAATGGGTTATATAGCGGAAGGAGATGCAAATTGAAAATATTCGTCCCTAAAAAAATGTTTTTCACAAAAGGTGTAGGTCATCATAAGGAGGAACTCCATTCTTTTGAGCTGGCTCTCAGAAACGCCGGTATAGAGAAGTACAATATAGTTAAGGTATCGAGCATATTCCCGCCCGGCTGCAAAATGATTTCTAAAGAGCAGGGTTTAAAAGAGCTCATTCCCGGCGCGATAACTTACTGTGTAATGAGTCGCTGCTGCAGCAATGAACCGAGGAGGCTTTTAGCCGCTTCCGTGGGGTGCGCTATTCCGGCCGATAAATCGGCGTACGGATATATCAGCGAATATCACGCCTTCGGACGAAAAGGAACGGAAGTAGGAGAATACGCGGAGGACCTGGCGGCCGCTATGCTGGCATCCACTCTGGGAATAGACTTCGATGTAGATGAAAGCTGGGACGAGAAAAGGGAGATTTTTAAAATAAGCGGCAAGATTGTAAGAACACGTGACATCACCCAATCGAGTATCGTAAAGGACGGCGGATATACCACGGTACTGGCGGCCGCGGTATTTGTTTTTTAGGAACTTTCTGTTTTATGAGAAAGGCGGCGGTATGACATGTTTTTTGACTATCTGAGAGAGTCGCACACATACAGTATCACCCCTTTTTTAGGCTTTGTCGTTTTTGTATGTCTTGTGCTGATTTCTCTTTTAAAAGGCAGAAAAAACCCGGCAAATATTTTATTCGCGGGTATCTGTTTTTTGATAGCGGTAATTAACATTGATGTTGCCTTAGTTTCCATTATACCAGACAAAGATCTTGCCCTTAAAATTGACAAGTTTGCCTATTTATTTTTAGTTTTTATTCTGCCCGCGTACATCCAATTTGTTCACTCTTTCCTTGGAATTTCCCGGAGAAAATGGCTTGTGTACATTGCCTGTCTTCTAAGTTTAATTTTTCTATTTTTCACACAGACAGACCTTTTCATAAGCGGATTTAATGAATATCAATTTGGAACGATTGCCAGAGCGGGTCCTGTTTATCATCTCTTTTCACTTGTCGCTATCTCAACGGTATTATACTGTATTATAACCCTGTTTATGGGCATGAAGAATGCCAGCGATAACCAGGAGAAAAACAGGATAAAATATGTACTGGCCGGCATGGGCTTGAGCACTATTCTTATTTCATTAAATTATCTTCCCGTTAGCGGTTTCAATGTTTATCCAATGGGTAACTTCAGCTTCATTCCCGCAATTATATTGGCATTCGGAGTGCTTAAATACGACCTTCTTGATATCGGCACGGTAATACGAAAGGGAACTGTCTATTTTTCTCTGACTGCCATATTGACAGTGCTTTACATCTTCATGATATACCTGTTTAACGTATTGTTTATGTGGTCCGGGTATAGCAATCCTGTCATACTTTCTTTTTCGCTCGCTTTATTGATAGTCTTTCTGTTCAACCCAATAAAAATAAAAGTTCAGGAATTCATTGATAAGCTTTTCTTCAGGGGAAAATACGATTATCAAAAAACACTCAAAGAAATAAGCTGGAAAATGACCTCTCTGCTTAGATTTGATGAAATTACAAACTTTCTGCTGGACTCTATTTCGGAGGCATTGCAGGTAAATCACGTAACGCTTCTAATATGTAATGATGAAAAGGATTTTTTCCATTCATATTCGTATCAGAGTAAGCTGCCCGACGGCGTAGAGAAAAAACATCCGATAGTTAAATTTCTTGAGCAAAACAGGGAATCCTTGAATCAGGCTGCCTTTGACAATGTTTCTATTCCCGAAGAAGACAGAAATTCAATCGTCAATATTTTTAATACATTTAAGGCGTCCCTTGTTATCCCCATGATTTCAAGGGAAAAACTGACGGGTATGATATTGCTGGGAGAGAAAAAATCGGAGGAACTGTTTGTTCACGAAGATCTGGAACTATTAGCAACCGTCGCAAATCAAAGTGCAATAGCTATAGAGAATGCAAGGAACTATGAAAAGCTTGAAAACCTGAATATTGAGCTGGAAAGGAAGGTTGAAGAAAGAACGGCAGACCTTAAACGTACCTTAGAAGAAAAAGACAAAACACAAAAACAGCTAATTCAGTCTGAAAGCCTCGCGGCTATTGGGCAGCTTGTCGCGGGAACAGCACATGAACTGAACAATCCACTATCGAGCGCTTCAAGCCTTATCCAGACAAGCATAGAATCCATGGACAAACCGGAAGAAAAGAGTGACGAGGAAAACGAGATAATAGATGATCTTAAATTTAGCCTGACGGAGTTGAGAAGAGCAAGGGATATAGTAAAAAGTCTGCTCGATCTCTCCCGACAGACACAGACGTACGTTGAACCCGTGAATATCAACGTGGTGATAGACGACGCGCTGAGGGTTTTATACAACCAATACAAACACATCAGTGTAAGAATCGAAAAAGATTACGACGAAACCCTTCCCGAAATTGAAGGCAATTTTGCAAACCTTGGACAGGTCTTTATTAATATTATAAAAAACGCCATTCAGGCACTGCCCGAAGGCAAAGGTAAGATATCACTAAACACTCGTTACAAAAAAGATACGAATAGTGTAATAGCAGAATGTAATGATACCGGAAATGGAATTCCCCCCGAAACAATCAAGGATATTTTCAAGCCTTTTTTTACAACCAAAGGGGTTGGAAAAGGTACGGGCTTGGGCCTGTATATATCTTATGAAATCATAAAGAGGCACAAAGGTAATATTTACATCAAAAGCGAAACAGGTACAGGCTCTACTGTCACAATAGAGCTTCCCTGTAAGAGGAGAGAACAATGACAGGATTATTAATAGTAGATGATGAAGAGGGGGTCAGAAGATCCCTGAAGAAAGTTCTCGCAAAAGATGGTTACAGAATCCACCTGGCGGAGAATGGCACGGAAGCTATTAATATCGTCCGGGATAACTGGCGGGATATAGAAACGGTAATATCGGATTTTAAGATGCCCGGCATTGACGGTCTTGAAACATTGATTGAAATAGGCATCATTAACCCCGAAATTACCAGAATTATGCTTACGGGATACGCGACGATGGAAAGTGCTATCCATTCTGTCAATGCAGGTATAGACGGATTCTTAACCAAACCTTTTGAAAACATCGAATTAAGAGCAAAAGTTCGAGAATACAATATCAAAAAAAGGTTAAAGCAGTTTGTATCAGAACAGATATTTACCGAACTGCAGAAGGAAGGAAGAAATATAGTTCCTAAAAAGCAAAAGGTCAGTATACTTTTCAGTGACATCCGCGGTTTTACGGAAATATCCGAAAAGCTGAGTCCTATGGAACTTTCCGAGATGCTGAATTCTTATTATTTCTCACCTCTTGACAATATAATTTTTGAATATAACGGCACTCTGGATAAACACATAGGGGATAGCATCATGGGTATATTTGGAGCGCCGATATCATATGATGACGACGCGCTAAGAGCAGTTATGTGTGCGATAAGGATGAGAGAAGAAATGGCAAAAATCAACAAAAACTTCTCCAAGATCGATAAAAAAATTTCTGTGGGGATCGGTATAAGCACTGGAGAAGTAATGGTGGGTATATTCGGTTCACCCAAGAAGAAAGAATACACTGTTTTCGGTTCCTCGGTCAATCTGGCGGCAAGACTTGAACGTCACGCCCAAAAAGATCAGATACTGATATGTGACGAGACCTTCGAAAAAGTTCAAGATTTTGTAAAGGTAGAAAATATGGACACTTTCGTCATAAAGGGCATAGAAAGAAAAATAAATGTTTTTAACGTAATAGAAGAATTGCAGAAAAACTCTTGACATTTAACGGGCATTGATTTAGTACTTGTTTCCCAAACAGGTAAATGACGCGGGGTGGAGCAGTCTGGTAGCTCGTTGGGCTCATAACCCAAAGGTCGCTGGTTCGAATCCAGCCCCCGCTACCAAATAAATCAAGGGGTTAGGCAGATTGCTTAATCCCTTTGATTTTTCCTTGCTACTTTATTGCTACCATTCCCACGTATTTTTTCTGTTTTTATGTCTCTTTAGAAAATTTACCTAATTTCGAGATAACTGCTACTAAGGGAAACCCGCAGACGACAATCGCTTTCACGTTGATAAAGGCGGAATTCCGTCAGATACTCTTCGGAGAATATCCCAATACGCGCCGCGGTGTCCGGATTTAATCGCTTCGGTCAATTCAGGATTGTCATTATAATTGTAATCCGGCTTTGCTTCGGTTCGCCTGCCTAAAAGAAATCTCGGATCATCACCCACGATACCGCGCAGCCAGTCTTCCACATCATCACCCAAATTTATGTCGCAGTAATATATCGGGCGAAGAAAAGACTCATTATTTTTCAAGACCCCGAAGAGGCTGGGATTTTTTGATAATGTTCCTTTTGATGCTTCCATGATTTGTCGTCCGAGGGATGTCATTGGATAAAGTCTTACACCAAAACTGATGCCCACACGATCCGGTTTGATCTCTTTCATAAGGTGAATCGTTGTTTCAATGGACTTTCTTGTTTCGCCGGGAGATCCAAGGATTAGGTCGAACATGCAAATAATATCATGGTTGAGGCAAATTTCTCGAATTCGGGTTAAATCATCCGGACTATAATTGTGGCCAAGTTGACGCAGCATACGATCATCACCATGGTCGGCACCGAAATCAATTCCAACACATCCGGCTTTACGCATTGCATGGGCCAACTCTTCAGTAAAATATTCCGGAGAGCAATAAGCATACCATTTAATTTTACTTCCCAAACCTGAATCGATGATTGATTTGGACATTTCAAGCGCATGGGAGAAAGGCAAATTAAACTCGCAGTCACACGTATGAAAAACATTGACACCACGGTGATAAAGGTTGGTTAATTCCGACACCACATTTTGTGGCGGACGCATTCTTATAGTATTACCTTTAATAAACGGCTCCGGGCAATAGATACACTTCATTGAACAGCCGCGTTTGGATTCAAATCCGACCTGCCCGCCGTTTTGTAAATAATATGGATTGTCAATCAAAGTTCTTGAGGACAAATCCATTTTTTCAAGAGGAACAGGCAATATGGCGTTGTGTTTTATGTTACCGTTTTCCACCCAAATCAGTCCCGGCACCTTATCCAATTCAGTGTTGTCCCTGAATGCCATTGCCAGTTTAACCAGACTTTGTTCCCCTTCTCCACATATACCATAAGACACATCGCAAAATTTTAGAACTTCCTCGGGAAAAATAGAAAAACCGACACCACCAAGACAAATCGGTGCATTGGTTGAACGCTTAATTATTTCAAGTACCGGGATTGCTCGAAGAAGAGAAAAATCCTGACTCGCGAAATAGGAATCATCTATATTTCGGAGAGTAACACCGACGAGAACCGGCTGATCTGTCAAAACATCAGAAAGTTTTTTCCGCCAATCCGGTTCTCTGGAACAATCCACCAAATCGGCTTCTATCCCCGCATGACGGCATGCAGCACCGAGATAGTCCAGAGATACCGGAGTTACCGGCGGTTTCATGGGATTCGGGTTGACGAGAACGATTCGCATATGTCCATTCACTAAGCAAAACGGTTTCTTTTTGAAAAACTATATCATGCAACGAAAACAGAAAATCTTGTGGATAAATTCTTATCACACATTTTTTATCCTAAATGAACGATATTTAAGGATGCAGTATATACTCAAAGGAGGGGTTGGTGTCAATCATCTATGAGTATCATAACTGTCAGACGAAGCCGTGATTCTCATACATAATCAAAAGTTGTGCTTGCAAGTAACTGATATATAAGCCATTAAATTTGATGGAAAATCGTCTTAAATTGTTTATTTAACTCATAATTGAAGCTCCCCGCAGCAAGCTGCGGGGAACGAAGTAATTCGAAGAATAATCTCCTACTGTTAAAGAAATTTGTTAATTTTATTCGCTCGCTAACCCCGCAGCAAGCTGCGAGGAATGCGCTCGCTGTTTAGTTCAAAGGTCGCTGGTTTGAATCCGGCCCCCGTTACCAACAAAAACAAGGAGGTAGCTATTATGGCTGACCCTTTTTTAAAGAAAACCTCTAATTGTAACTGTTTCGTAACCATCATCCTGTGCTTCTAAATATTGAGAATGCCGCACTGCAGCCATTTGTAAGTCTTTATCACTGACAATGTTATAGCGTTCGAATATCTGCCTTGTCTTATGTCCAGATATCATCTTAAAATAGAAATAATGTTCAAGATAACGGACAGCACTATCACTGCCGCCCAGTTGCTTGAAGTGGTTGTTAAATCGCGGAATTTAGGGAATTTGTCAAAAAAAAGGAGGAAGAAAATAGAACACATAATTATCAAATACAAATACCTCCGTGGTTCGAAAAAACACTTCGCGAAGAATACAACATCAAGCCTTTTGTTCCAGATGTCAATACCATAAGTTTAAAATGTTATTGACAAAACAGCTAAAATCCTCTTGACACATATATTTTCTCTTCCTATACTCTCACTATAAAGAAGACATGTCTTATTGAAGATGTATATGAGAACTTATTGAACACGTTTCACGCTCTGTGGCCGATCTGAAGAGAAATATGTACCGGACGGAATACTTCTTCCTGCTTTTAAAAATGGATGGATTTTTTACTGCCGACACCTATGACCCTCATCTCAACGCATTCATAAGTTAACGAAGGCTGAAGATACTCTGACATGGGAACACTTCCTTGCCATAATATATGGAGGAAATAATCATGTCGCAAAAACAATCCTCAAATACCCACAGTCAATCTTTCCAACTCACGCCTCAAGAGTACCAGAACATTATGGTTAACGCTCCAATAGGAATATCCTTTTCAACGCCGGAGGGCAGATTTCTTGACGTGAATACGGCCACGGCCCGAATGTTTGGCTATGAATCACCACGGGAACTGATAGACTCGACAGAAGACATTGGCCAACAGCTCTATGCCGATCCCGAAGACAGGAAAGAAATTAGGCGATTTCTGGAAAAGCATGACGAAGGGCTGAATATAGAGTGCCGCTTTGTCCGCAAGGACGGGTCCCTGTTCTGGGCATTGAACAACGCCCGGGCGGTAAGGGATAAAAAGGGGGAAATCATATATTATCAAAGTTTCTTTTCCGACATTACCGACAGCAAACTGGTCAAGGAGGCTTTACGGGAAAAAGAAGAAACACTCCAGGCATTTTTCGACGCTGTTCATGAAAGCATGGTGTTAATCGACACAAAAGGCACTGTGATATTATCAAACATGACGGGGGCCCAAAGATTAGGCAAAACTGTGCGGGAATTCATAGCAACATGTCTTTATGATCATTTTCCGCCGGAAGTGGCATCAGTCAGAAAGGAACAGTACGACAGAGTGGTTGCCACAGGCAAACCGATTTCTTTTAATGAAACCCGATCAGGGAAAATTTTCGAACAGCGGTGCTATCCTGTCTTTGACGAGGAGGAAAAGGTGTCCGGAGTAGCCATATTTGCACATGAAATCACCGAGCGTAAACAGGCTGAGGAAGCATTGGAAGAACGTGACATCCAATTCAGAAAACTTTCCTCCCATGTTCCCGGAATCATTTATCAGTTTTTGAGGAAGCCTGACGGAACCTATTGCATCCCGTTTTCCACAGACACCATCAAAGACGCTTTTGATTGTTCACCTCAAGATGTACGCGAGGATTTCTCTCCAATAACCAGAGTAATATTTCCCGAGGATTTGAATAAATTTTTGGACTCAATTAAATATTCCGCTGAACACATGACTACATGGAAATGTGAATATCGAGTACATATCCCCGGCAGGCCGGTCAGATGGATGCTTGGTCAATCGACACCCGAAAAACTGACTGACGGCAGCATAATATGGCATGGATTCAACACGGACATCACTGGGCGCAAGCAAATGGAAGAGGCCCTCAAGACCAGCGAGGAAAATTTTCACCGGTCTCTGGATGACTCCCCACTGGGCATACGCATCGTGTCACAGGAAGGTAAGACGCTGTATGCTAATCGAGCATTTCTCGATATCTTTGAATACAATGGAATAGACGAAGAAAAGACGTCGCAGATAAAAGATCGCTATACTGCGAAGAGCTTACGTGAGCATATACTTCGAAAAGAACAGCGTCGGCAGGGTAAGGACACATTGGGAGAGTATGAAATCGAAATCGTTGCTCGGGACAAGATCATCCGTCACCTTTTGGTTCAACGCAAGAGGGTTCTGTGGAACGGCACAAGACATTATCAGGTCATCTATCTTGACATAACCAAGCGCAGGCGAGCTGAATTGGAGCGCAAGGACGCCCTTGAAAAATTGCGGATTTCAGAACGGGAACTGCAGAGCATCCTCGACAACAGCCCTCTTCTGATTAGTGAGTTCAACAGGGACGGCCGTTATGAAAGGGTTAACAGTGCCACCTGTAATCTCTACGGGAAGGCAGAATCGGAGATAGTGGGAAAATCTTTTCACGAACTGCTTCCGCCCGATACAACAGATATTTTTATGGAGAGAATTTCAAAAATCTACGAAAGCCGGTCGTCCATGACCGTTGAAGATATCATTAACGTCGATGGCAACCAGAGGAGTTTCAGTACCGTGCTGTTTCCCATCTTCGATAGCCGGGGTGGGCTCAGATCCGTTGGAAGCATTTCCCAGGAGATAACGGAGTTGAAAAAGGCGGAGAGAGAACGAAGTAACCTGGAGGAGCGGCTTAATCAGATGGAAAAGATGACTTCCCTGAGCCGCATATCGGCTGGGGTGGCCCACGAAATACTGAATCCCCTGAGCATCATTTCCATATCTTTGCAGTTCCTGAAAAGCATGGAAAATCTGCCGTCGAAGGTTCAGGAAGAACTGGACGGCTGCATGAAACAGATTGATCGCATTGTGGCAATCTCCGATAATCTCAAACAACTTTCGCGCTCCACCCGGAACGAGATGGTTCCTGATGATATCAACGACATTATCGCCCAGGTCCTGCGGATGTACGACATGCAACTGAGAATAGAAGGCGTGGTGACTGATGTGCGCTATGATTCTTCATTGCCGGCTCTTCCGCTGGACAGAAATAAAATCGAGCAGGTACTCATTAATCTATTGTCAAACGCCCTTGCCGCCATGGAGGGAATAAAAGACAAGTTTTTAATTATAGAGACGAAAAAAATATCGGTGGACGCCGACGAGTATGTGAGGATCGTGGTTTCTGATACGGGAACCGGTATCAAGAAAAAGAATTTACAACGCATATTCGAACCCTTCTATACCAACAGGGGTCAGGGGGTGGGAACAGGCATGGGTTTATCCATATCCCATGGAATCATTAATCAGCACGGCGGCAGAATCTGGGCGGAGAACAACGAATGGGGAGGAAGTTCCTTTTTTATCGAACTCCCACTGAACAGCGTAACAGAGACAACAAAATAATCGCCAGGAGAAGTAAGTATGAAAAAGATTCTTATTGTTGATGATGAAGCCGAAATAGTACGACTGCTGGGAAGATTCTTGGATTCCAGGGGTTATGACGTCTCCACGGCTACCGACGGAAAGGAGGTAATGGGAAAAATGAAAGTCCTCCGGCCCGACGCCGTATTACTTGACCTTATCATGCCCGGTATAGGAGGAATCGAGATATTGAAGGAAATAAAGAGCTTCAGCCCCCAGACAGCGGTTATTATCATAACGGCCGTTTTAGACGAAGGGATAACCCGGCTGGCGCACCTATCAGGAGCGGATGATTATATTCTCAAACCCTTCGGATTAAAGGAAATTGAAAAGAAACTGAGTTCCGCAATAGATCATTGTCAGAAATAAACTAAACCATCGGGGAAATGCCCGGCACAAGGAATTTCGCTATGTCGGTAAAGTTTTCATCGTCTTCGATGAGGCAGACCTTTTTTGTCTTGTGAAAATAAGGCTTGAATCTAAGGGTGCCTTTAAGTGTTGACGGCCTTTGATCGTAATGCCCGACATGTCTGGGGTTGATGCTCTGTTTGAAGCGCATTCTGAATTAATAGATGAAAGAAGCAAATGCCATTTAAATATTATCGGATCTAATCATAAAGCCATTATTCCCCATTTTCTAAATAATATATCACTCCTTCCTACCTGACGTCCATATCATGATATAGATTTTATCTATATATTTGATAGCATATTATTCTATATTGACCTCCCTTTGTTAAACGTTTATTTTAATATTATAAAATAAGTTGTACCACTATTACGGAATGCCCGTCAGGATGGTTCTTCGTCCACTGTCCGACACTTATTCGACCTT
>CAZZBF010000030.1:0-1195 GCA_964652795.1 uncultured Syntrophales bacterium
TAAATAACACCATATCGCTGTAACGGGAAAGAGGTACTGCAACATCCATAATTAACATTTCAAGACCGGGGTGAGCCCTTTTTATCGATTCCACAACCAGGTGCCGAATTTCCCATAACCGATTCCGTTCTTCCAGACCAAGGCCTTTATCTAAAAACAAGCAGTTATTCTCCCGACATATATCTTCAGCAAAGTTCATCTCTTCTTCGAGCCCGCGTTCACTGTATCCGTCAAACTCCATGAGAAGTGTGGGCTTTTCTTCGAGGGCAAGATCGCGGTCCTCGTTTATAACTTTCACAACTTCGGAATCGAGAAATTCCATTGCGGAAGGCGTAAGACCTGAAGACATAATTTGGAAAACCGTGGTCGTTGCATCCTTAATTGTAGGAAAAGTGGCCCTGACAGCCATGAAATTGACCGGCAGTCCCACCAGTTTCAGGGTTGCTTCGGTTACTATCCCCAACGTTCCTTCAGAACCGATAAAAAGGTGAACAAGGTCATACCCAGAAGAGCTTTTCCGCGCCCTGTTTCCTATTCTTAAGACATCTCCGTCAGGCATTACGACCACCAATCTCATTACACAGTCTTTTGTGGCACCATATTTCACTGTACGGATGCCGCTTGAATTGTTTGCGATCATTCCTCCTATGGTTGCGGCGGCTCCCGGATCAGGAGGAAAAAATAATCCCAGGCGGCCCAGGTCTTTATTGAGTTCTTTATAAATAACACCGGCCTGAACATCCACCTGAAAGTCTTCCGGGCGAACGGCAAGTGTTTTATTCATTTCCTGAAAATCAAGAACAATTCCACCTTTAACAGGTATAGGATTTCCTTCGAGACTTGTCCCCGCGCCCCAGGGTGTTATCGGGATATCGTTTTCAAAGGCATATCGCACTATTTGGCTTACCTCATCCGTACTATGGGGCCACAGCACCACCTCAGGCAAACATGGTGAATGGAAAGATTCATCGTGAGAGTGTAATTCACAGTTGGATATCCCCTGGGAAATTCTTTCTTTTTCCATAAAACCTTCAAAATACTTTATATCCTTTTCGGAGATATATTTTTGCTTTTCCATAGTTTATCCTCACTACATTTTTGTGAATATTGTTCATAATACCTGCTTAAACAATCTGATAGCAACAAAAAACATAACCCGTGGACACTTCTTCATCATGCATAATTGCCGTATTTT
>CAZZBF010000030.1:1205-21327 GCA_964652795.1 uncultured Syntrophales bacterium
CTTGCCTAAATTTCAATTCTGCAATATGTTTTTATTGGTAAGATGAATTAAAGGAGTAAGATATGTCCGCAAAGGTCAACAAAACTGCCACGATACATCAGGGTAAAATATTCAAAATAGTGACTGAAAATATCACTTTCTCCAATGGAGTGTTCTCTGATATTGACATTATACGTCATCCCGGTGCTTCGGCGATAATTCCACTATCCGACAAAAACACCCTCATTCTGATTAAACAGTATCGTCACGCAATAGAAAAATACATCTGGGAGATTCCCGCCGGGAAGATCGACGATGATGAACCACCTATCGAATGCGCAAAAAGAGAATTGATCGAAGAGACTGGTTATTCAGCTAAGAACTGGCAAAAAATGGGGGAGATTATACCGGTACCCGGATATTCGGACGAACGGATTCACCTCTTCGTCGCCAATGACCTTGTTCCTGCAAAGCAAAACCTTGACAAAGACGAACTGCTCGATGTCCATGAAATCAAATTTAACGACGCAATCAAGATGATTCACCGGGGAGAAATCCAGGATAGCAAGACCATCTGCGGCCTCTTTATGACCATGCACTGGCTGGAACAAACAGGCGAGTGAAAAACATTTTACATTATTTGTTTAAATCCGCTGACTATAAATTGAACCGCGATCACCGCGAGTAACAACCCCGTGAGACGTGTCACCACTCGAATTCCCCCCACGCCCAAAAGCCGGTTGATTCTCAATCCAAAGTGAAAAACAGAGTAAACAACGAGGCAGGCAATGATAATCGCCGTTGACAGCAAAAGTGTGTCAATAGGATGCACAGGAGCCTCTCGCCAAACCAGAACAGCCGTAATGGCTCCCGGACCGGCCAGCAGAGGTGTGGCGAGGGGAACCAAGGCCACATTTTCTTTTTCAATACCCTCCTGTTCCTCCTCCAGGCTGGTCTTTAAGCCGTGGGGAATCAACTGAAGCATCTGGAGTGCATAAATAAAAAAAATGAGGCCGCCGGCCACTTGAAAGGCGGGAAGGCTGATGCTGAAAAAACGCAAAACAAAATCACCGGTCAGTCCGAAAAAAATGAGGATGAGACAGGCGGTCAGAGACGCAATGGCGGCAACTTTGCGCCGCTCCGAAAGGCTGTTCAATCTGGTAAAGAGCAGAAAAAAAGGCAGGTTGCCCAGAGGATCCATGATAATTATCAGGGGAATCAGGATTGTAATGAGTTTTTTTAGTATATCCATGTTTTCCTCAAACAGGACAAACTCGGACGTCTACAGTGCATGGTCTCTATTTAAGGACCTGCATATCTGTTTGGTGTTAACTACATGCGCAAAACCGAAGGCGAGGTTTTTCAGGGAGGCTAAGTGGAGTTCAAGATTGGCGGTAGCCGTGGCGTCGGCCGTGAAGAAAACCCGGTAATCGCGGACGAAGGCGTCGCGGGCAGTTGTTTCACAACAGCAATTCGTCATGACGCCGCATATTATCAGATCCTCAATTCCTAAACCGCTTAAACGATCATCCAGGTCCGTGTTAAAAAAAGCACTGTAGCGATTCTTGTCTATAACGGGTTCTTTTTCAGAAGGATTGAGTTCTCCGAGCAATGCCCATTCCGGCGATCCGTATTCAATCAAGCCTCCCCACCACTTTCCCAACATGCCTCCATCTTTATCGGGTTGGGAATGACCATGACGGGTAAAAAAAATTCTTATACCCTTTTCCCGTCCTATCTCAATCAGGCCGAGAAGGTTTTCCTTAATCGGTTCAACCATCGTTCGGAAATATTCCTGAACGTCAATGACCAGAATCGCTGTTTTTTCAGCTAAAGGCATTGCCTGACGGATATTATAATCGCGTATCTGTTCAAGATAGTCGTATCCCATTCTCATTCACCCATTAACGCATTGACTCTGCCGGAAATATAACAGAGAATTGTTGATATTCCAAGAATTATAGCCTCGTGAAAAGCGACTTTTTACAAACGCATCAAGAATACAGTGCAATTTTCGGTAAAACGGGGTTTTTTTATAAGCGTTGCGATGGTATTATGAGATTACAAAGCCCAGTAATGGTTGTGTCACAAAAATGTTGCTAAAGGAAACCCGGACCATAAAACGTACGTTGAAATGGGTCTCTTTTCTTGGAGTCCTCTCGTTAATCCTTTTTATAACAGGTTGTGGAAAAATATCTGTTGTCTCTTCCCGCCTGCGCCCGGAAATCCCTAAACAGGGATTGTCCCGAATGGGTTATTCCATTCAGATAGGCGCCTTTTCAAATCTGGACAATGCTGTACGGCTTACCAAAGCCTTGGATAATAATGAATTAAATGCCTATTATTTTGTTCACAAAACAGGACTCTACAAAGTGCGTTTCGGTAATTTCTCTTCAAGAGAAACCGCCCTTAGGAAAGCCGAAAGTCTACGCGCGACGGGAATTATAGAAGAGTATTACATCGTCAGTCCCGGCGACTATGCAATAGTTAGAGATCGACAATATGCCAGCGGGAATCTCAGGGAAGAACTGGTAGAAACAGCTCGGAGCTTCATCGGTCTTCCTTATCGATGGGGCTGTTCTTCAGTGGAAGAAGGGTTCGATTGCAGTGGATTAACTATGGCCGTTTATCAGCTGAACGGCCTGAATCTGCCGCGTTCATCAAGAGAACAATACCAGTCAGGTATTCCCGTCGAGAAAAATGAGCTGAAGAGGGGCGATCTCGTCTTCTTTGCCACTTCCAAAAGCAAAAGAGTCTCGCATGTCGGCATATATACGGGTGACAACAAATTCATTCACGCGCCGGGAAAGGGCAAAAAAATCCGCGTTTCCTCTCTTTCAAGCAGATACTTCAAAAACCGATACGCCGGTGCAAAAACCTTCTTGTGGTAAATCGCCAAAGAAAAAAATCGTCTGCTGTATCCTTTTCACACACCTCGCCGACATTTCATTCCAACGGATAATGTAACTGTCTGAAACATAAAGTGTTCCGGAAATAAAGTCTTGATACGAGCGGGATAAAGTGTTATAGGAGATGCGGTTTTCAACGATCTCTTCACAAATTATTACGGAAAGAATTTCTCTGGAGGGTGCCGCCATGATAAGAAAATTTATCCTAATCCTTTCGCTGTGTGTAATCTCTTTCGGTATCACGGGAACAAACATACATGCCCAGGACGCGCAGTCAGTGGTAAATGAGAGTTTTAAATATATGCGCGGTAAAACGTCTGTTTCCACCATAGAAATGACCATTCATCGTCCGGACTGGCATAGAAAGATGACAATCAAAGCCCGTACCAAGGGAGACAAAGAAAGCATCTTCTGGATCACTGCCCCCCCAAAGGACAAAGGCAACGGCACACTTAAGAAAAAAAATGAGATGTGGATGTATAATCCCAAAGTCAACAGAATAATCAAGCTTCCGCCATCCATGATGTCTCAGGCCTGGCAGGGATCGGACTTTTCCAACAACGACCTTTCAAAGACCGACAGCCTTATCAAAGATTATACTCACACTATCGTCGGTACGGAAACCCATGAAGGGAAAAAAGTGTACCTGATCAAATCTATACCTAAACCGGAAGCACCTGTAATATGGGGTATGCAGAAGCTCAGGATCAGGGAAGACAATATTGTTCTTGAACAGGCATTTTTTGACGAGGATCTTCAACCGGTAAAGACACTGGTCACTTCCAGAATACAGATGATGGGGGGGAAACTTTTTCCCGTCATCTGGACTATGCAGAAAAACGGTGTAAAGGATGAGTATACCGTTGTAGAATACGCGAAGATCTCCTTCGATGGACCCATAGCGGACAGGTTATTTTCTATTTCATCTTTAAGGACTCCACCGAGGTAGCTTTATCCTATGTCCATAGATTTTAAAATGGCATGGCGCAATATCTGGCGCAATCCGAGGCGGTCAATTTTGACCATATCCGCAATCGCGTTCGCCTGTTTACTGCTTGTGTTCATGCTGTCCTGGCAATTCGGTTCGTATGATGTCATGATAAATTCGGCGGTAAAAATTCATACCGGCCATCTTCAGGTACAGGCTAAAGGGTACAATGATAAAAGGGGCATCCGCATGGTTGTTCCCGATCCGGCGAAAATAGGCGGTCTTCTCGACACGATACCGGAAGTAGCCGCTTACACATTCAGGACAAACGCTTTTTCGCTCGTGTCTTCCAAAGACAGGACGTATGGCGTTGTCGTCATAGGAATCGATCCGGAGAAGGAAGGCCGGGTTTCCACGATCAGACAGCTGATTCAAAAAGGGAAGTACCTATCCGAAAAAGACACAGATCAAGCTATTGTCGGAAATCTTCTCGCAAAAAACCTGCAGGTAGACCTCGGTGATGAACTGGTTGTTTTAGGTCAGGGAAGGGATGGTTCTGTCGCGGCCACCGTGGTAAAGGTAAAAGGAATTTACCGTTCCGGCCAGGACGATTTTGACCGATCATCAATTCAGATTCCCATTCAATACTTTCAGGACATATATTATATGCGTGGAGCGGTTCACGAGGTCGTGGTTGTCGGCAACTCGCTAAATGATGTTCAGAAAATAAAAAAGACTGCCACAGCCGATATTAATAATACAGATAAAGCGCACAATCTGGTGGCTCTTGACTGGACGGAACTGATGCCCGGCCTGGTGGAAGCTATCAAGATGGATCTTTACAGCGGGTTAATTTTTTACTTAATCCTTATCATTGTCGTCGCCTTCAGCATTTTAAATACCTTTTTAATGTCGGTCTTTGAACGGATGAAAGAGTTTGGTGTTCTTATGGCAATAGGAACAACTCCGGGACGATTGACCAAACTTCTCCTGATCGAATCAATAAGCATGACACTGGTGGGAATCGCTGTCGGTATTATACTCGGAATATTGGTCACCTGGTATTTTCAAGTTCACGGATTTGCTATTTCGGGAACTTCCGATTTGTTAAGCCAGTTCGGAATGCCTGACAGGCTATATCCGAGACTTTCACTCCGTTCAGTATTAATCGGTCCGGGGGCTGTGCTTGTCATCACCTCCTTAACCGCTCTTTACCCGGCGCTCAAGGTGAGGCGTATCGTTCCGGTGGAGGCAATGACGGCAGTGTGAGGGAACGAAGTCAGTAAAAAGAATGAAAATAGAGAAAAATAAATTCTGACTACTGACTATCGGAGGTTTATTCATGTTTGTCCGCTTAGGATGGCGAAATATCTGGCGAAACCCGAGACGAACGGCGGTTATTATGACCGCTATAATTATAGGGGTCTGGAGCATGATCTTTCTCGGCGCGCTCATGAGAGGAATTGCCGACGAAATGGTTCGAAACGGCATAGCCACCCTGACAGGACATGTCCAGGTACATCATAATGGGTACCGAAATGATCCCGTCATAGAAAACAGCATGACTAATCCCCAAGTTGTAGAAACCGTTCTGGATAAAGTTCTTCCGGCCGGTTCCCTGTGGACATCCAGAGTGCGAGTCAACGCTGTTGCTTGCAATGCGAGGCATACGGCGGGTGTTACTTTTATCGGCATTGATCCTTCCCGGGAAGCAAAAGTTTCATTTATAGGCGGCGCGGTCGCCGAAGGGCATTACCTCAAGCCGGATGATAAATACGGAATAGTTGTCGGCAAAGCCCTCGTGGACAAATTTGAAACGAAAATGGGCCGGAAAATACTTGTCATGTCTCAGGATAAGGAACGAACAATTGCTTCTCGATCATTTCGTATCGTGGGAATCTTCAGAGCCGAAATGGAAGCGACAGAAAAACAATACGTTTTTGTTACCAGGACGGCGGCACAGGATATGCTCAAGATGGAAAACGCAATTTCCGAAATATCCGTTGTACTGCCCGACAGCAAAGAGGTCGGCGTGGTAACGGATTCATTGCGGAAGGCTCTGCCCTCTAACGATTATGAAGTTCAAACATGGCGAGAACTGTTACCCCTGATTACCGCTTATTTGGGCATTTACGACGGATTTATCCATATATGGTTTGTCGTTGTGTTCATCGCCATGGGCTTCGGTATTGTCAACACCACTCTGATGGCGGTTTTCGAGCGGATACGAGAGTTTGGCCTCTTGAAATCACTGGGTATGAAGCCATGGTGGATTATCAAAGAAGTCCTCGCAGAATCATTTTTTATTCTGCTGATCGGAATGGCCATCGGAAACATTGTTAGCTTTCTGTGTATTTTTGCTCTTTCCAGCACCGGTATTGATCTGTCTTCTCTTGCCGCGGGATCCGAATTTTTCGGTATGTCCAGGGTAATTTATCCGGTTCTTCATTGGAAGGACTTGATCGGCGCTAACATTGTCGTATTCGTTCTGGGAATTGTTGTCAGTCTTTATCCGGCTATAAAAGCCGCCCGGTTCACACCGATAGAGGCGCTGGCTCACAAATGATGGATATTTATATCAGGCAAGTATCTAATTTTAATTGAAAAACCAACTTCCACTACAGGAGACAACCATGAACATCGTGGAATGCGCAGACGTTAAAAAAACATACCAGCAGGGCAAGATGGAAGTCACGGCTCTTAGCGGTGTTAGTCTTTCCATACAGGAGGGAGGATTTGTCGCTCTGGCAGGTCCCTCCGGTTCGGGTAAGAGCACCATGCTGAATATTATCGGCGGACTGGATTCCGCTGATTCGGGCAGTATTAAAGTTAATGATAATCTCCTGAATGAAATGAGCCAGTCCGAACTGGCAAATATGCGTTTGCATAATGTAGGTTTTATATTTCAGGCCTATAATCTTATACCCGTATTGTCTGCTCTGGAAAATGTCGAATTCGTCATGCTGCTCCAGGGTGTACCGGCAAATGAACGGCGGGAAAGAGCTCAAGCCATGCTGGATGATGTGGGGTTGACCGGTATGCATAATCGGCGGCCCTCGGAACTGTCAGGCGGACAGCAGCAGCGCGTGGCTGTGGCGAGGGCTATCGTATCCGATCCATCCATAGTCCTGGCCGATGAACCGACGGCCAACCTGGATTCCAACACAGGAAAAGGCCTGCTGGAGATGATGCGGAAAATGAACGAGGAGAAAAACGTTACATTTATTTTTTCCACCCATGATCAGATGGTTATGGATTACGCGCGCCGCCTGATTCATATCAGGGACGGTCAGGTGGCCGGTGACTCAAAGAAAGAATAACAGGACGCCAGAAGCCGTAATAAGGAGAGGGACTATTTTTATAGATAGAGAGCCTTTCAAAACCTCCACATAGCGCGTAGATTTTGAAAATGTGATTTTGAGGAGCGAATCAAGATTTTTTACGGTAACGGTTCAAATCGCAGCGAAACGACCGCAAATCCAATGTTTGAGCTCGAAGAGCGAGTTTTGGATTTGCGGTGAAGCAAGATTTAGAACTGTCGAAAAAATATTTTGAGCTTCGAGAAATTATATTTTCAAAAGTTTCAAACGAGTTATGCAAAGGGTTTAGATAATGTTTTCTGACTTTCGAATATGAATGGTTGTGAGTATGCAAACGTCAAAATTGCTCGTTCTTCTCCTCTCTCTTTCTTTAATCCTAATCATACACGTTCCTTCATGGGCTGCACGCCATGAAACATCTCAAAACACGAATGGCGGGGTAGACAACCATCCGTCATCGGTTTATTCCCTGTATAAATCTATCGGCAAAGAATGGGGAGGTCATCTCAAAGTCCGGGGAAGTGTTTTATTTCCCGATAATGAATCGTGTTATAAGGAAGTAGGCACCGGGTCATATTATGACGGCCGCTCAGAGGTACGCCTCAAAAGCAAGCTTTCTTACGGTGAGACGGTGGATTTCGTTACCCATTATGAGGCGGTTTTTTCAGGCGGTGACACACGGCGGAAAGAAAAAGCCCTCGAACATCTTTACCCCGATGTCTTTGGTAGCGGTTTATACACTAACAGTTCCATGAGCGACAAGCGGCGTCTCATGGACCTGACAAAAACAATAGATGAAGATGACAACTATATTTTTTACCACCGCCTGGACAGGCTTTATCTTTCGGTAATGCCCGAATGGGGCAGTATTCGCATCGGCAGACAGGCCATCACCTGGGGAAACGGCATGTTGTTTAATCCTATGGATCTTTTCAATCCGTTCGCTCCATCGGATATTGAGCGCGAATACAAAACCGGCGATGATATGGCGAATGTCCAGTTCTCTTCGGATACAATAGGAGACTTCCAGTTTCTGTATGTGCCGCGGCGCGAACCCGACACCGGAGATGTGGAATGGAATCAATCATCCCTGGCAGGAAAGCTTCATATTACCCGTGACGTAACCGAATTCGATATTATGGCCGCGAAACATTATAAAGACACCGTGGCCGGATTCGGCAGCAGGGGATATTTTGGAGACACCGCCTGGCGGCTTGATGCCACTTGGACATTCCTTGATGAAAAAAATACAGAAAACGATTATCTTTCTCTTGTTGCCAATATCGACTATTCCTGGGTGTGGTGGAAGAAAAATTTTTACGGATACGTGGAATATTTTTTTAACGGTTTATGTCATGACCGGTATACCGCAGAATACAATGATCCGAACATTACCGACCGTATCTACCGCGGAGAATTATTCACGCTCGGCCGGCATTACTTGTCCGGCCATATCAAGGTGGAATTACATCCTTTATTTACAATTTACCTAACGGCAATTAATAATGTGGAAGACCCTTCAGGATCATTACAGCCCCGGGCGGTCTGGGATATGACGCAAAATACCCAGCTTACGATTGGCGGTAACGTTTATTACGGCGGAGGAGATACGGAATACGGAGGTTTTACCATTCCGGACACCAGTTTACGTAGTGAACCTTCCGACAGTGCTTTCATCTGGTTAAGCTATTATTTCTAAAATATTATCAAATTGTTCACCCGCGCAACAAGGTACCGCAAGGCTTGACACACCATAACATTTAATGTATTCCTGATACACAGTACAGCTTAAAGTGAAAAATAAATGACAACCGGTAACCTGCAAGAAAAAATCGACGCAACAGCGAATATGATTATTAACTCAAGGAAACTGGTGGTGTTTACAGGAGCCGGAATCAGCACCGAATCAGGCATACCTGACTTTCGCAGTCCCGGAGGAATCTGGAGCAGATTTGATCCCGATGATTTCACCATAGAAAAATTTCTACACAGCCCTGAAACACGAGAAAAGCAGTGGCACATTCTCGTTGAAAGCGGCCTCATAGTAAACGCAAAACCGAACAGTGCTCATCTTTCTATCGCGGCATTAGAAGAACTTGACAAGTTAGATTGTGTCATCACGCAAAACATAGATAACCTTCACCAAAAGGCGGGAAACTCTCCTGAGAAAATATTTGAGCTGCATGGTAATATGAATTTTGTGGTGTGTACCAAGTGCCATCAACGCTACCCGATAGAAGATATTGTGCGGCAATTGAAAAAAGAAGAGAAAGTTCCCGACTGTAAGAATTGTCATGGTATACTGAAGCCAGACGTTGTTTTATTCGGTGAGGCATTGCCGGCGAAAGCCTTGCAAAACGCGATATATCACTCCAGCAACTGTGACCTTTTAATCTCAATCGGTTCTTCGCTGGTTGTTTACCCTGCCGCCTATATACCCGGATACGCAAAGGAGGCAGGTGCCAAACTGGTCATAATCAACCTCGATAAAACCCCCTACGACAGCAGTGCCGATATATGTATCAACAGCAAGGCCGGTGAAACAATGAAAAGTATACTGGATAAAGTTAAGGAAAAACTTTAAGTTGGCCCACCTAACCAACGGGAGATATTAAAATGAGCCATACGAAATATCCGATAGCCGTATTGGTTTTATTTTCTTTAGTGATAATTTTTCTCTGTTCGGGTTGTACCGTTAAAGTTCCGATGACACCCGATGTTGGTCACCTGGGAGTCAATGAAAAGCTGCCCGTAAATGCGGCTCTTTTGATCACAGAGGATACGAGAAACTATGTTTTCAAAGGAAATCCTGAAAGCTTAGCGATGTCAGCGAGACCGCACGAATTTCCGTTGGGAAAGGCTTTGGAGCAGGCGTCCATAAAGATTTTTCCTCAGATATTCCAGAAAGTTGAATTAGTTCGAACACCTTCTGAGGCTGGTCAATACAAAGTTGTCATCGAACCCGAAATAGAAGACTTCCATTTCCATTATGACAATTTTGGTTTCATCGCCAGCAGTAGAATAAAAGTTCATGTGACTCTTGTCAGTAAGGGAACGAAAATCTGGGAAGAAAGTCTTGAATCGCCCGAGCAGAAGAAAGGACCCTATCTGCAACCTGAGCAAGGGATAGGTGAAGCAGCTTCGGACGCCCTGGTTTACACATTGAAAAAAATCGGAAAGGAAATCTCAAGGAATACAACTGTAAGGAAGCTTGCGAGAAGTTCCGTGTCGGTGGCAAGGGTCAAACCTAAGAAAGAACCTGCCATTGTAAAGCCAAAGCCCCCAAAAATTGAGCAGCATAAAGAAGGACAGAAAGAAACGACCGTTTCACAAAGATGGGCGGTTATTGTCGGAATATCGGACTATAATGATTCCCGCGTCCCGTCTCTGCGATACGCGGCCTCGGACGCAAAATCATTTTATAAGTGGTTAATATCCCCCCAGGGCGGCCGATATGCGCCTTCAAGGGTAAAACTGCTCCTTAATGAAAAAGCAACGGGTAAAAATATCAAAAACGCCCTTTTTGTCTGGCTCAAGCAGGCAATCGAAGAGGATCTTGTCACCATTTATTTCGCGGGTCATGGATCACCCGAATCACCCGATTCTCCCGGTAATCTTTTTCTGCTACCCTATGATACACAGTACGACAACATCGCCACAACCGGATTTCCCATGTGGGATATAGAGACAGCGTTGAAAAGGTTCATCAAGGCCAGAAAAGTAATCGTTATAGCGGACGCCTGTCACTCCGGAGGCGTGGGACAATCCTTTGATGTCGTGAGAAGAGCCGCAAGGGCAATAAATGTAAATCCTATCAGTTCAAGCCTGCAAAATCTTTCAAAGATGGGAGATGGAGTGTGTGTTATAAGCGCGAGCGATGATAAGCAATTTTCACAGGAAGACAGAAAATGGGGCGGCGGTCACGGTGTATTTACTTATTTCCTGCTCGAAGGCCTTAAAGGAAATGCGGATTACAGCAAGGACGGCAGTATCACGTTAGGGGAGTTAATCCCTTTCCTTTCTGAACAGGTAAGGCGGGAAACGAGAAATGCCCAGAGTCCCACTATCTCGGGAAAGTTTGACCCGGCAATCACAATAGGGAGATAACAATGAAAATGGAAACGGAGTTTCCGGACAGAGTAATCGAATTGATGAGAAAAGGAGTAAACATCCCGACTCCTTTTTCCGTTGAAGTCGGAGATGAGGTGGATATTGACAGAATTTCAGGGAGCGACGTCACACTCTACAGCGGAACCAGGATATATGGTGCAAAAACCTTAATTTGTTCCGGAACAAAATTGGGATACGAATCGCCGGTAACAATCGTTGATTGCCGGATCGGTCCCGAGGTGGAATTGAAGGGTGGGTTTTTTAAAGAGTCTGTTTTTCTGGAAAAAGCAAATATATCATACGGCGCTCATGTCAGGGAATGCTGCATTCTTGAGGAGCAGTCCAATGGAAGTCACACCGTAGGCTTAAAACAGACCATCCTTTTCCCCTTTGTGACACTCGGCAGTCTGATAAATTTCTGTGATTGTTTCATGGCCGGAGGCACCGACAGAAAAAATCACAGCGAGGTGGGAAGTTCCTATATACATTTTAATTACACACCGAATCAGGATAAAGCGACTGCTTCTCTGATCGGAGACGTTCCCAGAGGTGTCATGCTGAACCAGCCACCTATCTTTCTCGGAGGCCAGGGAGGATTGGTAGGTCCGGCGAGGATTGGTTACGGCACGATTATAGCTGCAGGTATTGTCTGCCGTGAAGATTGTCCTGAAGGGAATAAACTTTTAACGGGAAGCGACAATCTGCCCTCCGAAGGAGATTTTGAAGTAGGTTTTTACAGAAACGTTAAAAGGAAAGTCTATAACAACATCTGCTATTTAGCTAATTTACTTGCCCTCAGGCAGTGGTATATCCATGTTCGCCGGCTTTTCTTTCAAGCCGATGACTTTGGTTCGGAACTTTATTCCGGGGCATTGGAAAACCTTAACCTGTTAATTAAAGAAAGATTGACCCGTTTCCGGGTTGTTTCCGAAAAAATGGAACAATCCATTAAAATCGGTGCCAGAAAATTCAGCGGAACTGAATGGGAAACTCTCTCCAGACAGAAAAGAGAACTACTTGAAAACTGGCCGAAACTGGAAGAATGTTTCACCGGAGGATATGAGGAGGAAATTGATCTTAACAAACGAGATTCCTTTATCAAGATTATCCATGACAGGTTGGACGAATCACCGGACTACATAAAAACCATTAAAAGTATAAGTGCTGAAAATTCATCCATCGGTACGGCCTGGCTTCAGGACATAGTAACTCATATAATAAGCAGGGCGCTTCAAACCATTCCCTCACACAAATAGAATATAACTGTTGAGGAGTCAGAATCCGGTACAAAATCAAACATTAAGGAGAAGTTATGAAAACCATTCGTTATTTATTGCTATTGGTATTTATGGCGGTAGCGGTATGCGGTTGCTCGCATCTGCAAAAAGACACCGATGTATTATTTCAAACGTCAACGATTGATGCTCTTTTAGAAGGAATCTATGACGGTGAAACAACCTGCGGAGAATTGAGACAGCATGGCACCTTCGGGTTGGGTACTTTTAACGCTCTTGAAGGAGAGATGGTTGTATTGGATGGTATATTCTATCAGGTAAAGACGGATGGCGTAGCGTACCGTGTCGGGGATTCGACCAAAACCCCCTTTGCCGTGGTGACTTTTTTTGAACCTGATAAAACTGTCGCGTTAGAAAAGGCCAATGACTGCGACCAGCTTAAAAATTTCTTAGACAATTCACTGCCGACAAAAAATATTTTCTACGCGGTTAAAATAGAAGGAGTTTTTAAATATGTTAAGACAAGAAGCGTTCCCGGACAAACCAAACCTTATCCTCCTCTTGTTGACGTCGTGAAGCACCAGACAATATTTGAATTTCGTGATGTAAAAGGAACAATCGTGGGGTTCAGGTGTCCGGTTTATGTTAAAGGAATAAATGTTCCGGGGTATCATCTTCACTTTATCACTGAAGACAAAAAAGCGGGCGGACACATACTTGAATGTCAGATGCAAAATGTAAACATTGAAATCGATTATACTTCCAAGTTTTTTATGGTATTGCCGGAACACAGTGAATTTTATAAAGTTGACCTAACAAAAGAAAGACAAAAAGAATTAGAGAAAGTGGAAAAATAACCCTTTTCATGCGATCCATCCGGCGAAAAAAGATAACAGAAAGAAACTGTTATCGCTATAAACAAAACACCGATTTTAAAATTTGCTCACTCGAAAAGGGTTATTCAATAGCGGGATATAACCGAATGCACATCCGGCGGAAACAGTAAAAATCAAAAACCCTCCGCAGTTTTTTAGATGCCGGTTTCACGTAGAATCAGAATCAAGGCCAATGAAACCGCATATATTTTTCAGAAAGTTTATAAAGAAATAACTTGTAAATAAGGACTAAATACGGGTTTTATTCCTCATTTATCACCTTTTTCAGCTTGCCCGAACACTTGAAAGTGACAACCGTTCTGGCATCCAGCATAATGGTTTCACCTGTCTGAGGATTTCTACCCCTCCTCGAGTTTTTCTGCCTGACAGACCACTTTCCGAAGCCTGAAATACGAACGTCATTTCCTTTTTTCAGTTCGTCTTTAATCAGCTCGAATACGCTTTCAACAAGCTCCGTACACTTCCCTTTTGGAAAGTCAGTTGCAGAATAAAGTTCCTCCACGATACTAGCTTTTGTAAGTGTCATCTTACTCTCCTTTCTGGTTCAATTACTATAAATATAATATGGCATAACAGTTAAAGGATTATATAGACAAAATTATTATAAATTTCAACCGTAATCTCATATAAAATGCAAAATAAATATCCTCCCTCCCTGATAAATAACAAAAGCCATTATCCAGGCAAGAGAAAAATTAAACACGACACTAAATGATGCCCATTTCCAGGAGTTTGTTTCCCTTCTTATGGCTGCTACCGTGGCCAGACAAGGAACATACAGCAAAACAAACACCATCATGGCGTAGGCGGACAGGGATGTCATTCCTGAAACTTTCAGGTTTTCTTTAAGGGTCTCGTGCTCTTCTTTGTCACCTGCCGCATACAGGACTCCCATAGTGCTCAGAACAATCTCCTTGGCGACAAATCCCGTTAAAAGGGCGACGCTTCCCCGCCAGTCAATACCTATGGGAGCAAAAATAGGTGCTATAGCCTTTCCAATACGGCCCATATACGATTTTTCAACCTTTTCAGCAGATCGAGCTCTTTCAAGTTCCGCAATTGCTTGATTAGTGATCTTCTTTAATTCATCCCGTTCCTGCCCGGTTACGCTTAACTCTTTTGCCTGGTACGAGTTCTTAATGCTGAGGATCTGGGCATCGTAATCACGGGAAAACTGCATATTCTGAGGAAAGGCTGAAAGAGCCCAGACAACGACCGAACCGATCAATATGATTCCGCCCATCTTTTTAATAAATATCACACTTCTATCCCACATATGAATCATCAGACTGTTGAACATGGGCATTCTATAAGGAGGAAGCTCCATCACAAATGGAGCCGTGTCTCCCTTAAGGAGTGTCGATCGAATAAGACGACCTACAACTATGGCAATTACAATACCAATCACGTAAATTGAAAATACAACATTTCCTGCTCTGCCCACAAAAAAAGTGCCTGCTAACAGGATATAAATGGGGAGTCGGGCGGAACACGACATAAACGGATTTATCAAAATTGTGAGAATGCGGTCTTTTTCACTTTCCAGCGTGCGAGTAGCCATAATTGCGGGCACATTACAGCCAAAACCCATTAGCATGGGAATAAAGGACTTCCCATGCAATCCCACGAGATGCATTATCTTATCCATAAGGAACGCTGCCCGCGCCATGTAACCGGTGTCTTCAAAAATGGCAATACACAGAAAAAGTATCAATATATTAGGAAGGAATATGGCCACACTTCCCACTCCGGCAATAATGCCGTTTATGATAAGATCACTGAATAAGCCCTCAGGTAAAAGATTGCTCATGATACTGGAAACTGATCCGATCCCGCTTCCTATCAGCTCCATCGGATAGGCACCGACGGTAAAGGTCAGTTGAAACATTGCCCAGACGAAAAATATGAAGATGGGAAATCCCAAAAATCTGTTTGTAAGAACAAGATCAATATTCCGTGATACATCCGCACGCCTCTTCCTGGGAAGTCTAAGTATCTCTTTGATAATTCCCGCAATAAAACCGTACCTCTCCTCAGTCATCAAAATGCCGGGCTCATCATTGTAAAGTCTGGCAAGACGCTCTCGGTGCTGTTCAGCCTCTTCAAGTATGACTTGCCCCTGGTCGTTTGCGCTTTCGAGCATGCGCTTTTTAACAACTTCATCCCCTTCGAGAAGTTTTATTGTAATCCACCTGACATCGTAGGAAAAGTTCTTTCCAATCTTATCTTTAATAAAATCAGACAATTGGCTAATGGCTTTTTCTATGTCTTTGTTATATTTAACCCGTCGTTTTATCGAGGGTTTTTCGGAAGATTCGGCCACTTCAATCGCCTTTTTTAAAAGATCATCGGTACCCTCACCTTTGTTTCCCACCGTATATACCACCGGTACATCCAGGAGCTCCGAAAGCTTTTCACTGTCAATCTGAATATCACGCGCGACTACCATGTCGGACATGTTCAGCGCAAAAATGACCTTGGTATCAAGCTCACGAAGCTGGGTTGCCAGATAAAGACTCCGTTCCAGGTTAGTCGCGTCAATAATATCAACCACCACATCGGGATTTTCATCAAGGATAAAGTTACGGGCTATGACCTCTTCAATGGAAAAGGCCGTGAGACTATACGTGCCGGGAAGATCTATGATCTTCAAATCGTATCCATACCTGTGGAAATGCCCTTCTTTCTTTTCCACTGTAACACCAGGCCAATTTCCCACTTTCTGACGTGTACCGGTAAGATTATTAAAGATCGTCGTCTTTCCAGAATTTGGATTTCCTGTTAACGCTATGGTCAAGGCCTTGGGAGATGTCATTCTTGTCCTTTTCTAACGTCCTCAACTGTTATCTGCGAAGCCTCTTCAACACGAAGCGATACATGATAGCCTTTAATGACTAGTTCAATAGGATCCTTCAAAGGGGCATATTTTTCTATATAAACCTCTGATCCCTTTAAAAATCCCATCTCAAGGAGCCTTCGTCGAAAAGAGGCATTACCACCCACACGCACAATTATACCGACCTGTCCCTCTTTCATTTCGCTTAAGTACATTTTTTTCTTCCATCTGTCGTCACGTTCATGACGCGCATAAATATCCTTTCTGATAATAATATCAATCAGTAAAAATCTTACCGTAATTGCAATGGGATAATAAGTCTGGAACCCAAAAATGTCAAGGTTTTTGGATTTGCCTATCAATAAATTTACTGTTTTATCTGTTCTTACTTTCTGATATCATAACTTATCATTGATTTATTAAACTTGAAAAGGGGAATATAAGTTGTGGCAAGGACAACTTTTAGCGGTAAGGGAAGGCGCGTTCGATCGACAGTTGTCATCGATAGAAAAAAGAGTTCAAGACAGGTTGAAGACGTCGTCAGAGAAATAAAAAAAGGGATGCAAAAACCACCCGGTGAAGATTACAGGGAACAGTCACTGGCTATTCATGGTCTGATATGTGCTTGCTGCGGCAGGGAATTCGAGCATTCTAATCGTCATCTTTTGACGGTACATCACAAAGATGGTAATCATCATAATAATCCGCCTGATGGAAGTAACTGGGAAAACCTCTGCGTTTACTGTCATGAAAATGTCCACAGCAGGGAACTACTTGGAGATTACCTTGACGGAGCTTACAGCGCAAAAGAAAGCCGAGTAGTGTATGAATACGGTAAGGATCAAGATATAACAGTTTCCGGCACGGGAATCCTGGGCGAAAAATTAAGAAAAGCGATGAAGAAAAAAACGAAGGAATAATCAGATCCGTTTCTAAATTTTCGGATATTGATTTTCGATATTCAGCACCTAATTTTAACGGGCATATTAAAATAATCCTTAAAAAATACGGGCCGTTTCATGAAAAAAACAAGTGAAAGTCAAGACAACATTTCTTCAATAGCTGAGGAAATAAAAGCTTTAGAAAGTAAATTTTCCGCAGTGAGGGGTAATAAAATCATGGCAATGGTGATGGATGCTGCCAAAGAATATTTGAAAGAAAAAGGCGATAGTAATGAATCAGGTTAAACTTGAACAAAATTTTGCGAAAATTGACGATCTTCCTTCTCTTTCGACTACAGCAAATAACGTTATTAGGATTACCCAGAATCCCAAGTCCTCTGCTGGTGACGTAGGAAAGGCTATTTCACATGATCAGTCTCTTACAACAAAAGTTTTAAAAACCGCAAACTCCTCATATTTCGGATTTCCAAAAAAAATATCCACCATTACTCACGCGATAGTTATCCTCGGTTTTGCTCATATTAAAAATATTGTCCTTACCACATCAATCATGGACATGTTTCCATCAAAAGGCAAGAATGAAGTTTTCGATCGGCACGAATTCTGGAAGCATTCTCTTGCGTGTGCTATTACAGCGGATCTCATTGCGAGAAGACTGGGAATGCAGAACCTTGAAGAGATTTTCATTTGCGGCATGCTGCATGATATAGGAAAGATAGTCCTTGATACTTATCTTAACGATGAATTCACAAACGCGGTCAAACTGGCAAACGAAAAAGGAATCCTCTTAAAAAATGCGGAAACCCAAATTATGAGCTTAGACCACTCTTTAGTTGGTGGTTTTGTGGCGGAGAAGTGGAACTTAACACCAACATTGACAAAAGCTATCAAATTTCATCATAATCCTTCTTTCGCCAACGAATCAATGAGAATAGTGGCCATCGTGCATGTGGCGGATGTGCTTTGCAGAACGATAGGAATAGGAAATGGGGGCGACAGAAAGGTGCCCCGTATAGATGAGGAGTCATGGAAATTACTGGAATTTAACAAACAAGCTCTGAAACGTCTATTCTTAGAAATGGAGCAGCAGGTCTCAATTGCCGACGATTTTATACCAACCGAATAATAAGCAATGGTGATAAAAAATGAATGTTACACCCATCGAAGATGATATCTTTATTCTTGAAAAAACTGTTTCCGATTTAACCGAACAAATAGAGCTTTTATCTACTCTGCAGGACACAAGTATTCAGATAATTTCTGAATTTGACTTCGACAAAATCGTCAATATGTTCCTCGATCTGGTTAAAGAAATTGTTAACTATAAATCATGCATTCTATACCTTTACCATGATGACTCCAATTCATATCAAATTGTAACCTCTCGTAATATTACAGAAAAAGATTTAAAAAACTATGATCTTGATGACGAAATCATCAAGTGGGCTTTGAAAGAGAGAAGGTGGACTCATATATTACCCAAGCAGATCAATGCACAAGATAGCGTTTTTTTTACCGTACTGCCAGTACAAGGTGCTAAAAACAACTTGGGATTTTTGCTGATGTCATCTGACCCTGAAAATGATATTTTTAACCAGGCAAACATGAAACGTCTTTCATTTGTGGCACGACAGACTGGTATAGCTTTGGAAAACCAGGATTTGTATTCAAAATTGAGTCATTCAACCGACTACATAAAGAATATTTTAGAAAGCATAAATAATGGAATAATCACAATAGATATGGCCGATAGAATTACTCAGATAAACATGAATGCGACTGCGATGCTTGGAATTTCATCCGTCGATATTGTCGGATTTAACTATAAAGAAGTATTATCTGAAAATCTGGTCAATATAATCGATAAAATAAAGCAAAAGGCTTTACATAAGGGTTTTACATTCGAAACGATGTTTGACTTCTTTACTGCTAATGATCTAAATATCCCCTTAGGAATAAACGCTTCAGTACTGGTTGACCACTCAGGAAATCGTATCGGAGTAATATTCGTCTTTATGGATATGCTGGCTTTGAAAGAAATTGAAAGACTAAGGCAGGTTGATGAATTAAAAAGTGAATTTGTTTCAAATGTTTCTCACGAGTTGCGTACACCGCTAAGCGTCATTAAATCATATGTTGAAGCCTTACGGGAGCAAGTAGAACCTGACGACCATGATACCAGGCAAAAATTTCTTGCTGTAGTTGATAATGAAGCCGATAGATTGAGTGATCTTGTAAGTGATCTTCTGGATATTTCCAAAATTGAATCAGGAAGATTTGAAATAGATTTAGCTCCTGTAAGTCTGTCAGACATTGTTTGCCTGGTATCCGGAAACCTTGAAAACAGGAGCAGCATCCACAAAATTATAATCGACATTCCCTCAAACTTGCCTGAATTATTCGTGGACAGAGATAAAATAATCCAGGTATTTTTTAACATTATCGATAATGCCATTAAATTTTCACCTGATGGAGGCAAGGTATCGATCAAGGCCGTGGTTAAGGGGAAAAATATTAAATGCGATATTGCGGATCAGGGAATAGGAATTAATGAGGAAGAAATTCCTTATATTTTCGAAAAATTTTATAGAGTCGATAATTCAGACAGATATGAAATATCGGGAACCGGATTAGGATTATCAATAGTCAGGCATATTATTGAATCTCACAACGGGAAAATATCTGTAAAAAGCAAACGGGGCAAAGGATCAATTTTTTCAGTATTATTGCCTTTAGAGTCACCGAAAAGTATGGAAATAACAAATGAATAAAAAAAAGACTATTATGATCGTCGATGATGCGGCTAATATGAGATCCATTCTGCACTTTAACCTCAAGAAAAAAGGTTATAACGTTATAGGCGCCGATAGTGGAAAAGCGGCCCTTGACACTTTGGGTGAAACCATACCCGATTTGATTGTCCTGGATATCATGATGCCTAAAATGGATGGATATGAAGTAATGAGACGACTGAAAGAAACAAATACAACAAAAAATATACCGGTAA
>CAZZBF010000030.1:21337-32104 GCA_964652795.1 uncultured Syntrophales bacterium
AACCGCAAAAGCCCAAAAAAAGGACGTAATAAAAGGAATGACAGCCGGTGGGGACGATTACGTTGTAAAACCTTACAAATTTGAAGCATTGCATGCCAAGATTAAAAATTTATTAGACACACATGAAAAACAATTACAAATGGAAAACCCTGATCGAGAACTTGTTGCTATAATGGTAACAGATATTGCGGGGTTCAGCAGTGAAATGGAAAATAACGAGAAACATACTTACTCAAAGCTCTTGATCCATAATGAAATAATACGAAAAAACATTGCCAATAATAAGGGATCGGAGATAAAAACTGTTGGAGACGCATTTATGGTGCAATTCAAAAGTGCCGTAAATGCCGTCAAAGCTGGTATTCGCATCCAGAAGGAATTTTTGAAATACAATAAAGACAAAAAGAAAGATGATCAAATATTGGTACGTATCGGAATACATATTGGAGATATATTCATTGTTAATAATGATGTTTTCGGAAATGGGGTCAATATCGCTTCCAGGATTGAATCGATAGCAGAGCCTGGAGGAATATGTATTTCTGCAGATGTTTATAATATCGTGAAAAAACTGATCGATATCAAAGTATTAAGTCTTGGCAAAGAAATTTTAAAAAACATCAAGGATCCACCGGAACTATACAAAATATTAGTTGAGCCGGATAATTAAGTCTGTCTTATGTGGAGTGAATTTACTATCGGAAATCATAAAAAAGAAGGAGTGTCTTAATGGAAATTCAAGAAATAAAATTTACGGACTTGGATGCTAAAATATTTATTGAACAGAAGGCTGATGAAATTTCTTCTATTGTGGGAAATGGTCTGGCAGTTAACGCATTGTCCGGCGGTGTCGATTCTTCGGTCGTTACGATGCTGGCTCACAAAGCGCTTGGAAGCCGTCTTAAATCGTACTTCATAGATACGGGCTTAATGAGGCAGGATGAACCTCAAAAGATTGTCTCGTGGTTTAAGGAATTGGGAATTTATGTGGATTTAATAGATGCGCAGGATCAGTTCTTCGGCGCACTGAAGAACCTGACAGATCCGGAAGAGAAAAGAGAAGCCATTACCCAAACGTTTTACAAAGACGTTTTTGGTAAACTTGCCAGAGAGAGCGGCGCAAAATGTCTTCTCCAGGGAACTAACTACACAGATATAGAAGAAACCGTCGCGGGAATAAAAAGACAGCACAATGTCCTAGAGCAGCTTGGAATCGATCCGGAAGCAATGTATGGCTATAAGGTGATAGAACCTTTAATTCAGTTGAGAAAACCGGCAATAAGAGAAGTTGGAAAAGTAGCCGGCCTGCCGGAAGAAATATATGAAAGACCTCCGTTTCCGGGACCCGCCCTGGCCGCCAGGGTAGTCGGAGAAGTTACACCGGAGAGGGTCGAAATTGTAAGAAAAGCGACAACAATTGTTGAAGAAGAATTATATAATACCAGGGCCTTCCAGTACCTTGCAATTCTTCATGAAGATAAGGTGACCGGGATAATAGAAGGAAAAAGAAGTTTCGGCTTTCAAATAGAAATAAGGTGCTGGGATAGTAAAGACGCGGTAACCGGATCACCAACGAGACTTCCTTATAAGACCCTGGAAAAAATAGCCGACAGAATTATCGCGGAAGGTGAGGGAATTGTCAGCATCACCTACAATATCGCAAAAAAACCGCCTTCTACTATCGAGGCAATTTAATTTACATTTTAGAGAAGGATTCTCTTGCCGGTAATGTCAGTAAATTACTTTCCTTCATGATAGATGTGCCGGGATGTCTGAAAAGTGTAAATTCTCGATTTTTTGTGCAGTTCATCGATTACTTATATCTTCTATTTCAATTCCCCTGTCGGTTATATGGTCTGCATTTTTTAGAACGTATTCGGATGCCGCTTTATCGATGACATAAATCATGTTCCCTCCGGCCCTGGCAAATATCTGACCATACGATATGGGAATTATGGGAGTGGGATCATTCAAAAGAGACGCCGCTACCGACTCGGACTTACGATTCCCATTGGCAAGAAGGACTACGGTTTTAGCCTGATAAACCAGCTCAGCCCCCATGGATATAGCGTACCAGGGACTTTTTTCCTTGCTTGCGAAATGGCCGTCCTCTACGGCGTTTTCCACTGTATTATCATCAAGCTTTACGAGAAGCATTTCATTATTTTCAAATGGTATGCCCGACTCATGAAAAGCAACATGGCCCTTTCCCCCAACCCCTACGATATGTAAGTCAATGCCTCCCTTTTGCCGGATCTTTTCACCATACGCATCCAGTATTTCTCTTCGAATCCAGCGGAGATATTCCGATCGGGCATCTTCCCTGATAACGATTGCCTTCCCTTTATCAACGCCCTGTTCCTCCCAATCACCGGTATTAGCCTTTAGTTCCGCGTCGAGTTTTGTCTGATCGATCAACGTGCCCCAGGGAACATTTACTTCCCGGAACTTTCTCTGAAGCAATCCGAAAAGCTCCTGAATCATGAAAAAGCTGTAGCTTTCGGGGTGAAGAGACCTTTGCTGAGCGTTTTCACCGGGCAAACCAATGTATTCATCGAGATTGAAACTTTCGATTTTAGAGGAATCAAACTCCCCATCATTGGCAACTTTGGCAAAGTGTTTGTAAAGACCGGTCGGTGTGTTACCAGTTGCTAAACCAAGAACGAAATTATCCTTATTACTCAGTGTTTTCTTAATGGTGCCGATAACAATTCGGGCGGCTACTTCACTCATGTGATCAAAATCGCTCGTTATGATAACTTTAAAAGGCATTATTTGACTCCTCTTTTTATCTGCGTTCCATTTCGGGGATCACTTCAAAATCGCAACCCAAATTTTTAAGCAGTAAACTTGATGCACTTGTCAAACTTGAAACTTATGCCAGTTTTTCTTTAACGATGTCCGCAATCTGTGTACAATACTTTTCGGTTTCTTCATCGGTCGGCCCTTCTACCATAACCCGACACATGTTTTGAGTTCCCGAGTAGCGAATAAGAACTCTCCCTTTGTCACCCAATTCTTCTTCCACGGCCTCAACGGCCTTGACAATTTCCGGTACTGTGGATATTTCCGGTTTTGATTTCACATCGATATTAATCAATTTTTGAGGAAATACCGTCATGATTTTAGCCAGTTCAGACAGGGGTTTCTGTTCCTTCATCATTGCTGCCGTTAACCTAAGTGCCGTAATGATACCGTCCCCCGTGGTATGATGCTGCAGAAAGATCAGATGTCCCGAATCTTCACCTCCAATGGCGGCTCCTCTTGCCCTCATTTCTTCGAGAACATATCTGTCCCCGACCTGTGTGGTTACCTGGTCGATTCCAAGTTTCTTGAGGGCCACTCTGAGACCGATATTGCTCATGACGGTACAGACGACCAGATTATTGGTAAGCGTACCTTCATCCTTCATAACCTTACCACAGATGGCCATAATTTGATCTCCTGTCAGTACCCCTCCTTTTTCATCAACAGCGATCAGGCGATCACCATCCCCGTCAAAGGCAAAACCGACAGTGGCCTTCTGCTTTACAACCTCTTCGGCAAGCGTCTCCGGATGTTGGGATCCGCACTTATCATTAATGTTATGCCCATTCGGATCGGCAAAGATTGAAGTTACATCAGCTCCTAATTCAAAAAATGTCTCCGGTGCCACTCGATAGGTAGCCCCGTGCGAGCAATCAAGCACGACTTTTGTTCCTTCCAGCGTATATTCCTTGGGAAAAGTATTTTTCAAGAAAACAATATACCGTCCCCTGGCATCATCGATCCGATATGCTTTGCCCAGTTCGGTGGGTGAAGGATGAAGTGATTGCATATTGTTTGAAAAGATCAATTTTTCAATCTCAAGTTCTTTTTCATCGGGTAATTTGTATCCGTCATTCGAAAATATCTTAATGCCGTTATCCTGAAAGGGATTATGAGAGGCGGATATTACGATACCCGCATCAGCTCTCATGCTTGAAGTCAGAAAGGCAATCCCCGGTGTCGGCATGGGACCTACCAGTATCGCGTTAACTCCCATTGAACAGATTCCTGACACGAGGGCATTTTCAAGCATATAACCGGAAATTCGAGTATCTTTCCCAATGATAATTCTGGGAGTGTGTCCCGTTCTTTTAAAGAGATACGCTGTGGCTCTTCCTATATTTAATGCCATTTCCGATGTCATCGGGTATTCGTTAGCTACACCACGTACTCCATCGGTACCGAACAACTCGCCCATTTTATTTCCCCTTTTCCGTTTAATTTAGTAAGGTATGGATTCCTTCTTAATAAAGTTGGTGTAAATATACCATTCCAGAAGAATTTTCAATAATAAATTTTTTTAGCTATACTACTGAAAAATATATATTATTAAAGCTCCCCGCAGCAAGCTGCGGAGAACAAAGTACTTCGATAAGTAATTCTAAGAACAATATCCGACCGTTAAGGAGGGGTTTGCGTGCGCTCTCCCCGTCACCGCTTCAATGGAACGATACAGGACACTACCTTGTCGTGCTTTTCTTCTTCCTGGCGCCCCGTTTTTCGAATCGGATACGACTGGTGCTGCTTCCTAACGCTACATGTAATTAACACGGCGATAGATGGCAGAAGATAGCACGCCATCTATCGCCGGCTTAAAAAAGATGATAAATCGGGAACAAATTCAGTAAGCGCAAGACACCGATTCACAAGAAAATCAGAATATAATAGGGGGCGAATGTAATGTAGCAACCAGTATTTTTGAAGAAGTTCGTCGTAACTGTCGCAGCTTGAAAATATGCTTAGATTCAGTGTGTTTAGGTGGAGGCGTTAAAAGGAAGTTTTATCAAAGTGCGGAAGCAGTTGAAGTAACAAGACCAGTCGCACTTTCAGGCACCGTCCAGAATACCTTTTTCTTTAATTCTAAACCACGAGACCGGATCAATCATGTATTCCTCAGTGTCTTTGAGCGACAAATAGTGCTCGCGTTCAATATCAGCAAGAAGGTTAAAAAATGCCTTTTCTTTCGGATCGGAGGTCTCTTCGCTAAGTTTTGCATAATATTCCGTGCCTTTGGCCTCAAATTCTATTGCTGTACGAATAGCCTCCAGATCATCGGCATCTCCCTTCGCCGTCTTCGGTGCCTTTTCTGCCGCTTTTTTCAGGACATCTTTCACCTTTGTACCCTTTACTTCAAGGGGAACTGTTTCAGGCCACTTCTGCTGCTTTTCCCAATTCTCAGCAAGCTGTTTCAAGCGCTCATAATGCTCAAGTTCCTCTGCAGCTATTTGCTGAAACATCGCCTTGCCAACAGGGTTACCGGTTCTTTCGGCGTTTTTAAGATAAAATTCACGTTCCTTCATCTCATTGTCAAGGGCAACCTGCAGTGCATCTAATCGTTTTTTCATGGCTCTCCTCCTCTTCTGATTTTAAAAATATACTTCAATAAAACTCTTACATGAAATAAAATACATTATCGCATTACGAATTGTCAAGCCTTCTAACTAAGGATTCCTACTCACAAAAGAAGGCATTGCAGGTAAAATATTTTTGAGTGTGACGCTTTTTGTCTTATATGGAAGCGTAGGTCCGTCTCGAAAGTTCTTTCCGATGTCGATAATGGAGAAACTCTCAGGAAATAATTGTAACACCTGGCGCAATATGATATTGATATATCTTCAAATATCAAGGTAATTCGGAACTAAGAAAAGCTGATGGCCAAAACAGTCACCCAGAAAATTATTGAAGAACATCTTGTTTCCGGCAGCTTCACGCCCGGCACAGAAATAGCAATAAAGATAGATCAGACATTAACACAGGACGCTACCGGAACCATGGTCTATCTTCAGTTGGAGGCCATGAAAGTTCCCCGAATAAAAACTGAACTTTCGGTAAGTTATATAGACCACAACACCATTCAAATCGGATCTGAGAATGCGGATGATCATCAATACCTTCTTGATATCGCGAGGAAATACGGCATCTTCCTGTCACGGGCGGGAAACGGTATATGTCACCAGATCCACATTGAAAGATTTGGAAAACCGGGAAAAACACTGCTCGGTTCCGACAGCCACACGCCGACATGCGGGGGACTCGCTATGATTGCCATAGGCGCCGGCGGCCTCGATGTAGCCCTCGCAATAGCGGGTGAACCTTTTACTCTTATTTGTCCCGAGGTAATAAAGATCAACCTTACCGGGAAACTTTCGCCATGGGTCTCCGCGAAGGATGTTGTTCTTAAGGTTCTTGAAATATTTACCACAAATGGAAACGTGGACTGTGTGTTCGAATACGGCGGAGAGGGCGTAACAACACTATCCGTACCGGAAAGAGCAACAATCGCGAATATGGGGGCGGAATGCGGTGTGACCACATCAGTTTTTCCAAGTGATGAAATTACAAGGGTTTTTTTAAAGGCCCAACATCGGGAAAAAGACTGGACTGAGATCAACGCGGATAAGGGTGCGAAATATGACAGGGTTGTCGATATTAACCTTTCCGAAATTGTTCCACTTACCGCAAAACCTCACAGTCCGGATAATATCAGCACCATCAAAGATATGGGAGAAATTGAAGTCAATCAGGTCTGTATCGGAAGCTGCACCAACTCCTCTTACAAAGATCTCGCAACGGTCGCCAGGATTCTCAAGGGGAAGATTGCCCCTCCCGGAGTCAGTTTCGTTCTGGCACCAGGATCAAAACAGATATTGGAAAATCTGACAAAAGACAGCTATCTTGCAGATCTCATAGCCTCCGGCGCACGTCTGGCGGAATGCGCATGTGGATTTTGCATCGGCAACAGTCACAGCCCCCGGAGCAAAGCCGTCTCCCTTAGAACATCCAACAGAAACTTTCTGGGAAGATCGGGAACTAAGGATGCCCAAGTCTATCTTGTCAGTCCCGAGGCGGCCGCGGCCGCAGTTATTACGGGCAAATTCACGGACCCGCGTGATCTCGGCATGAAATATCCGGAAGTAAGCATGCCTGAACAATTTCACGTTGACGACGGAATGATTATTAAACCTGAAAATACCATCGATGCGTCAAAAATCAAGATACACAGGGGACCGAATATCGGAGTTCTTACAGCAACCGATCCGTTTCCGGACTATATCTCGTCAGAGGTTACGATTAAAGTCGGAGATAAGATAACGACAGACCATATTATCCCGGCCGGCGCAAGGATGAAGTACCGTTCCAATATACCAAAATATTCACAGTTTCTCTTCGAGATGCTCGATAAAAATTTCTTTGAACGCGCAAAGGAGATACAGGACAGCGGTCGGCACAATATCATCGTCGCGGGACTTTCATACGGCCAGGGATCATCACGAGAACATGCGGCATTATGTCTAACGTTCATCGGGATAAAGGCGGTAATCGCAAAATCATTCGAAAGGATTCATACGGCGAATCTGATAAACTTCGGGATAATTCCTCTTACCTTTAAAGATCGGAAAACATACGATTCGGTAGATAAGGGAGACGTACTGGAGATACAATCTATCAGAAAGGTATTGGAATCGAACGGAAAGATGATTGTGAAAAATGTAACAAAAGAAGTGTCATTCGAAGTAATCTACAATCTTTCGGAAAAACAGAAAAAAATCCTCCTTGCAGGCGGCGCTCTCAATAATAAATTATCATACAAATGACCCTCCGGAGTGATGGGGGTGCCCAACCAAAATATTCGGCCTTAAGATCGAGGCAAATGACTGGGAACGCACCCGCAAGCCTCAATTTGCCTTTGTGTGCCGGACACGGCAGACAGGTAGGTGAGGTAAGGGGCGCAATAAAAAAACATGTTCCTTACCGGGAAGCCCCGCCTCATGGGCGGGGAGCTTGACTTTGCGTGGCACAAACACTTTATTTAAGGAGTAATCACAAAATGAAAAAAATCGCAAATCCCAGGGAAGTGATCAATTCATCTATCATAACCCCCGGAACAAGAATTTACTGTTCCGGCAATGCTGCAACTCCGCAGGTCTTATTGAAATATATATGCGAAGACACATCCATCAGAGATATCGATATGATCAGCGTTCTTCTTCTCGGGGAAATCGATCAGTTGTTCAGTGAAGAAACCTGTTCGAGGATCAACCACAGGGTTATCTTTAATGGTCCCCTCTCAAGGCACGCCGTAAACAGCGGATGGGCAAATTACCAATTACTCCACCTGTCCGATATCCCCAGACAAGTGAGAGAATATCTCAAACCCGATATGGTTTTCGTCTCCGTCAGTGGTCCTGACAACGGAGGAAATTTCAGCCTTGGAACATCGGTTGAGGGAGTGCTCGCCGCAATTCAAATCGCGAAAAAAAATAACGGAACAGTAATCGCCGAGAGAAATGCGAGGATGCCTTTTGTTCTGGGCACGACAATTAATGAGGAGTCTATCGATTATCTTATCGACTGTGATTACATTATGCCTCTAAGCCCGGTAAAAATCCCGGATGATCGGGCGAAAAAGATCGCCGATCTGATCGCGCAATTGTACATCAAGGATGGGAGCACATTGCAGTATGGAATCGGGGAGGTACCGGAGGCGGTTACGGATTCGATCATTGAAAAAGGCGTTAAAGATCTGGGGATCCATACGGAATTGCTTGCCGATGCCATGATAAAACTCGTCGAAAAGGGAATAGTAACTAACAGGTACGTGAATAACAGTTTTTCGATTGCCACACTCTTTTTATCGGGAAAACTTGGTGGATATGTCTGGTTCGACTATAACAGTTCTGTGCAAAGCAGGCCTTCGGATCAGACAAACAACATCCTGAACATTGCCAAGCAGCCGAACATGGTAGCTATAAACAGTGCCGTCGGCGTTGACCTGCATGGTAATATATGGGCCGATTCAATGTATGCCAATCAAATTTATAGCGGTGTCGGTGGACAATCCGATTTCTTGAGGGGAGCCTACCTGTCCGAAGGAGGCACTCCGATAATTGCCATGAAATCAACGACACAAAACGGCGTCTCCAAGATTATAGATCAGTGTCCTGCAGGAATTACAACCACCGCTATTGCCGCCGACCCTGTCGTTATTGTTACGGAATACGGCGCTTTTAACCCGAGAGGTTTGAGTATTACCGAGCATGCTATCGGGATCGCCCATTTAGCGAAACCCGAGATCAGAGATATACTGCTGAGACATATTTTTGATAGTGGTATTTTTCACAAACCGCCGGAAGCGCTTCAAAGAGGTATCCCAAAAGGGTTTTTCCCTTATGAAAAGCTTTAAGAATGTTCCGGGAAGATGTTTCTTGGCGTGATTGGCCAGACACGAAGCGTATTTTGAACGTTCTGCTCCACAGTATTAGAATATACGATAAAATAAACTTGAAGACTTACACTCGTGAGGACGAGTATCGCTTCACTTAAGTATTGTCAGCACAGTATCTCCCTCTCCAATTATTTCAGGGTCTTGGGGGCGGCCAAGCGACTTACGTGATACGGATTTAACTTCGGAATCGGTCCACGTAAAGGCTTCTCTCAGGCTGATGAGTCCATCCCCGTTACTGTCTGCTTCTTTTTTACCGTTTAGAGCTTCCATAAAATAATATGTAAACAGACCGAGGTTCTTTTTCGGGAAACTATTGGCATAATTGTCACCGCTTGTCGCCGTTACCCACCATGTGTTTTTCGCCGATTTTGGAACAATATTGAAATCCTTGGGAACAACAGCAAGTGCTTTCACTCCTTCAGGCATCAGACTGCGGCCTGACTTGCCGCTGAAACAGGAGTCAAGAATTACAATCCATTTACCCCTCACATCGGAAAGGATTTCCCGAAGTGTTGACATTTTTATTCCAGTCAGCTTCATGCTGCTTCCCTTAGCATCATAGGGAACAATGACAGAATCAACAATTTTACCGTTTTTCATAATCGGCGCCCCGTGTCCGGAAAAGTATACAATGGCCGTTTCCGTTTTCTCTGTCGTGGCCATTTTAAGTTTGATCAAAGCATCGGTTATTTCATTACGTGTGGCTTTGTCATCAGTAAGACAGGTTATGTTTTCTTTTGGGATACCGGAAGAATTGGCGAAAGATGCAAAATATTTTGCGTCTGTAGCAGCATTGCTTGCCTGCTGAATAGAGTTATCTTTAAAATTACCAACTGCCACTGCCAGTATCCTTGTGTTTTTGGCTGCTCGCCAAGAAGAAGAAACTTTTGTTTTTGGGAACAGAGAGAAACTATTAGATTGCTTCTTGACAACTTTCTTTTCAGATTCCTTTCCTGTCTGCTCTTCCGCCTTTAAGCGTTCTTTAAGCGCTTCTTCTCTGCGCCATTTTTTTTCTTCCAATTGTATCTGATGCTCTTCCTCCTTCTTCCATTTCTCTTCTTCGAGCTTTAGTCTTGCAGCTTCCTGACGTCTTTCACGTTCTTCTTCCCTTCTCCACTTTTCCCTTTCAAGACGCTCCTCCCGCTCCATCTCTCTTTGCCATTTTTCCTCTTCAAGACGCATCTGACGCTCTTCTTCTTTCTTAAGCCTCTCTTCGTCAAGGCGGCTTCTGCGCTCCTCTTCCTTTTGCCATTTTTCCTCTTCGAGACGCATCTGGCGCTCTTCTTCTCTCTTAAGCCTTTCCTCTTCAAGGCGTCTCTCGCGCTCACCCGCCAATCGCCATCTTTCCGCTTCCAGATGTCGTTGGCGCTCCAATGCCCTGCGGGCAATTTCAGCCTGTATCAGACGCTGTCGTTCTATCTGCCTCCTCCTTCTTTCAACCTGGAGCTGACGCTGCTGTTCTATCTGCCTCTGTCTCTTCTGAGCCTCAAGCCGGCGCTGCTGCTCTATCTGCC
>CAZZBF010000031.1:0-30776 GCA_964652795.1 uncultured Syntrophales bacterium
AGTAACCCCTCCATTTTTCTATTCAAATTTAAGATTGTTCACCAATTATGTTTCATCGTTGCAATGCAACAAGAAAAAGCAATCCACCCACTTTAGTATGATATTTGACAAATAATTGTTTTAATTGAGTTTGTGTAGAGTTAACCCGGGCTGGCACGATACTTGTTAAATGATTCTTAAAACAGAATTGGCGACACCTACAGCAGCAGTAGTACCAACAATCATAAGACTCATAAGCTACCTAATGTGAGAGTTTACGTACACTGTACCCTGCGTTTTGTTTCCTGCCGAGTGGACTTATTTTTAATGAACGGATCGGCAAAAGAAGGCGCCCAACCATAATCCGAGTTGAAAGGCTTGAGATAGGAATAGCACTAAACGTATAGTAACAAATAACGCTTCCCGGTAATGAAATCGAAGATTCATGAGCCGAAGGCGAATCAATCGAAGATTCATTATCTAAGCAAATAATTGGAGATAGTGAGTTATCGCGAACAATATGTTTGTTTTACATTAAACCTCTTACCCCGCCTACAAAACGGGATTTGCGGGTGCACTCCCGGTCACGGCGGTATAGCTAAAGTAACAAGTGAGCTACCGGTGACCAATTCACAACACCTCTCTTTAGTAATATCCTAACTGATGTAATAACGATTGCACCCTCAACAAAGGAATAATGTTATAAATAAAGACAAAAAAAATATTAGCCTATTTGAAATTATTTCTGTCGTTGCCCCGACAAATGCCAACGTCCTTATACTTGGTGAGACGGGAAGCGGGAAGGACCTCCTTGCCCGGGCCATCCACAACGAAAGTCTCAGGGCAAAAGGACCTTTTGTCAAGGTGAACTGTCCGGCTCTGCCCGATAATCTTCTGGAATCAGAACTCTTCGGTTATACGAAAGGAGCCTTTACCGACGCGAAACAAAGCAAACACGGCAGGTTCAAGATGGCCGATGGGGGAACCATATTTCTCGATGAAATTGGTGACCTCTCCATAGACCTTCAGGCCAAACTATTTCAGGTATTAGACGAAAAAGAATTCTACCCTTTAGGGGCTACCACGCCTATTAAGGTGGATGTACGGGTTATCGCTTCTACCAATAAAGATCTGTTCAAAATGGTGCAGGCCGGAAATTTTCGGGAAGATTTATATTATCGTCTGAAAGTGGTTGAATTGAACATTCCGCATTTAAGGGAAAGGTGTTCAGATGTGCCTCTGCTAATTGATTATTTCCTCGCTAATCAGGCCCGCATTCTGGGGAAGAAGCGCTACAGCATCAGCCCCGATGCCTTGAAGATTCTCACTGCCTATTCTTATCCGGGAAATGTCCGTGAATTGAAACACATTATTGAACACTCAACAATTCTCTGCCAGAAACAGAAGATAGAAACCGGCGACCTGCCCGAATATCTCTTAAAAAGAAACGTCACTTCAAGTCCGGAAGCGAAATCAAGAAATCCCTTTTCCATAAGCGATTCGATATTCAAAAAAGAAAAGGAATTTATCATTGACGCTCTGACGGCGCATGGATGGAATCGGCATGAAACGGCAAAGGTTCTGAACATGAATCGCTCTACATTGTGGAGAAAAATGAAAAAGCACGGTCTTTTGTCGCCAGGATAGTTTCAACCATGCAACATTTTGCTATAATTATTCATTTTAAGTAACCCCTCCATTTTTCTATTCAAATTTAAGATTGTTCACCAATTATGTTTCAGGATTGCAACGTAACAGGGCAAGGTCATCCATTCAGTTTTCCATCATACTTGACAAATAATTGTTTTCATTAAGTTTATGTAGAGTTAACCCGGGCTGGCACGATACTTGTTAGAGAATGATACTTGTCAGGAGATATCGAAACATCATTATTAACTACACCCGCAGCGGCAGTAGTACCAACAACCATGAAGCTCACAGGCCACCCGGCGCGGAGAAGTAAAATAAATTGCATCTTTTACCCTCCTATAGCCGCCTGTGCTTTAATATCATGTGTCACAGGAACAACTGCCGCTGTACATATACTAAATTTTGAACTTCCTGCTACCTGTATGTTCCTAAAATACAGTCAGGTGTGCGAGTCCTGAAGAAGAGTTTTAAATTTACAGTGGAACGATTTTGGAATTCTTGAAAATATTTCGACTACCGAAGGGTCACATTCTCGGGATTTTCCACAAGTTGTGCAAGGTTCTCAAATCAGAAAATATATTTTCAGTGATGAGTACTGCGCTTTTTTTGCATTTTAAATCTAAAATAGGAGGTAATATAAATTATGGATGGTTAGCTGGTATAAGGGGGGATTTAACATGAACTGTTTGCCGCCGGCCGGCGGTATAAACAAGGTAAAGTAGCAGAAAAGGTAACGGTTCTAACAGTGGAAGGAGGAAAATATGGATTTAGAAAAGAGATACGCTGAAGTGGGTGTGCCTTTAGGGGAGAAGGATGCGGAAGATAAGCTGCCCTATATTCATAAGGTCGAAGGACAGGTTCCCTATAAATCCAAGCATCGTGCATCGGGAAAAGAGGTGACGGATCCGAAAGAGGCAATACATTCCGACATCTACAAAATTTCTGAGGTGCAGTATAAGGAAAGACCTATGACCTGGTGGGGACCCGATCCCGACGAAGCCAGGGCTCTGAAGGTAAAGGAGAATAAGTTTCTCTATGATAAGAGGACGACTGTAAGCGATGCAGTAAAACGGTTTATCAGACCGGGGATAAACATTGGAGTTTGTGGATTTGTTAACACAAGAAACCCCTTCGCCATTTGCTGGCAAATAGTAAAGGAAGCCCTTTGCAACAAAACCGTCGAGGCAACTAATCTGACTTTATCCTTTCAATCTCAATCTCTTGATGTTGAATGGCTTTTAGGCGCCCAGATGCTGGATGAAAGCAGAGTACAGGTGAAGAGGGTGGAGCTGGCCTGGCAGGCCTTTGAAGTTATCGGATCAGGCCCAATCTGGACTCACATGGTTCAGAATGGAATGATCGAGGTTGATGATTATACCAATTACGGCATGTCGGTACGGTTCAAGGCAGGGGCCATGGGAATACCTTTCATACCGGTGAGAGACCACGGCGGCTCAGACATGGAGGTAGTCAACAGAGGCGTTATGTTGAAATGCCCCTTCACGGGAAGGAATGTGTATTGTCTTCCGGCCTGTCATCCCGATGTCGCAGTGGGACATGTTACGGCGGCGGATATGTACGGTAATTGCAGAATCTTCGGATTCCTGAACACCTGTCCGGAGATTATCGGGGCAGCCACAGCAGCCATCGTGACCTGTGAGGAGCTGATTTCCACCGATGAAATTCGTAAATACCCGAATCTCACCGAGATACCTTTTCCAGCCGTCTCTACAGTAACCCAGCAGAGATATGGAGGATATCCCGGCGCTGTATGGGGTAACTACTGGTTTGACATGGACCACTTCCGCCAGTGGAGAGAAACCGGTCTGGAATTGAGACTGAAAGGAAACATTGACCCTCTTAAGAAGTATTACGATGAAAACTTCTACAGTTGCGACACCTTTGATGATTTCCTGGCTAAGAGAGGGTATAAGAAACTTGCGGAACTGAAACGATTAGACATGGGTCAGGCAGTTATAATCTAAGAACTCTTAGAAGGAGGTGTTGAAGCATGGCTGAAGAGAAAATAAAGATGGGTCCTTATGAACAGATTTGTTACGCTGGTGCAAGAGCGTTGGAGGATAAAACTATTACCTTTGCGGGAACGGGACTGCCTATGCTGGCGTGCCTTTTCGCTCAGCGTACCTGGGCACCGGACATGAATATAATATTTGAAGCAGGATCACTGGGTGTACAGATGTGGATGGGCCTGCCCCTTTCCGTGGGAGACACCAGGGCATCCACTCGATCCTGTATTATAAAGGGTTTGTGCTTCGCCTTTGAAAGCCAGCAAAGGGGATATTCCGATTATGCCTTCATTGGCGGTGCTGAGATAGACAAATACGGTAACATAAACTCCACCTGCTTCGGTGAATATGAAAAACCTAAAGTCAGATTTCCCGGAAGCGGTGGCGCCGGAGCCATGGCGGCAAACAGCGATAGGATAATTGCCATAATGGCGCTGGAAAAACGCAGGTTCCGTGACAAGGTTTATTTTATTACCAGCCTCGGCTTTGGTGACGGTTCACCCGATTACAGGTGGAAATCCGGCGTCCACGGCAGGGGACCATACAGAGTGGTAACCGATGTGGCAACATTTGGATACGATGTCGGTAATACAAACAGAATGATGCTTCTGGAATACCACCCTGATCTTTCGGTGGAAGCTATTCAGGAGAGGTGCGAACTGGAGCTGCTTATTTCTCCGGACGTAAAACCCACGCCGTTACCCACACAGGATGATCTGCATCTTATGGTTACCGCGGTTGATCCGGAAAGATATTTCCTTGGTAAAACGGTAGCGTAATAGGTACTTCAATTTAACTGTGATTTTTAGTGGCACGCCGTTTGGCGTGCCACTATTTTTTGGATAAGCTCAGAACCTTCAGGACGGTATTTTTTCTTTAAGCTTTTCAATAAGTCCAGCCATTGTTTCTCCCGCATTCTTTTGAATGACAACAACCGCGTCGCCGTTAAACAGGGTGGGAATTACGCCAACAATAGCCAGTTTTGCTCCTCCGGTTTTGGCATACTCTATCAGGTAAACCGAGGGGTAAGCAGCCAGAGAAGAACCGAGGCTGATAAAAAGATCGCAGTTTCGCGATCGGTCTATAGCCGTCTTTAACACTTCTTCAGGTAGTTCATCGGGAAAGAAAATGGCATCGGGTTTCAGCAGACCGGAGCAATCAGGACAATCGGGCACATCGATTCTTTTCTTTACCTTTTGCAATATCTCTTTGATGGAGGCTTTTTTGCCGCAGTTCAAACATTTTGCCCGGCTCAAGTTGCCGTAGAGCTCGATTATCTTACTTTCAGAAACACCCGCTCTCCGGAGTAGATTATCTATATTTTCCGTGATGACACAATCCAGCTTGCCCAACTTATCCATTTCCGAAATAGCATAATGAGTCTGGTTCGGTGTTCCTTCGATTATCTGTTCATTTTCGCTCAATAATTTCCATTGCTTCTCGCGGGACTCGGGATTGTTGAGAAAGTTTTTATCGTTGAAATCGTAGAGATCTTCCTCGCTCCACATCGCGCGCAGATCTATACCCGATTCCAGGCTCACCCCGGCGCCGATGAAGACCACAATCCTTTCGGACTCCGCAATAAACTTGGATAATAAACCCATCCCCATGTTTCCATTATCCTTTTATGGACATTAGTATTGATGAGGCATCATTATCAAGTTTGTCGGGTAGTGTAAAGTTCTTTATCGAAATTCTATCAACAGTTTCACATAACATTGTTGACATTGAAGTATAATCTCCGTATACTTTTTACAGTCAAAAAGAATTTTTATAGAACTATCAAATAAATCAGGGGATTTAATATTATGAAAAATCGTTTTAAAGATTATGCTGAGGAATTTGAAGTTGATAAGTTCCCAAATTGTATTTTCTGCGGTAAGGAAGCCCGGTTTAATGCCAGGACCCAAGCTGACCTCTGGTGTTATCTTTGTGAAGATTGTTTTATAAAGTATGGACGCGGATTGGATCCAACAGATGGGCAAAAATTGGTTCTTAAGCCGAAGGGAGGTAAAGATGCCGATTTATGAGTTCCGGTGCAGTTCTTGCGGGAAAAATTTTGACATATATCAACAAGGTTTTTCTAACATCTCCCACTCCTGTCCGAACTGTGGGAATAAGAGTCTTGAGCGAGTTTTTTCTCCCTTTTCCATACGTAAAACGGACAGACAGGTTTATGAAGAAATACGGGATGACAAGCAATTTGAACGAGCCGTAAAGAGCAATGACCCTAAAGCCTTAGCTGAATTTGTTGAGCGGACAAGCAGGGGCGATGACATTCCCGAGGAGTGTAAAGAAACAGTAGGAAAACTGGCCAAGGGGGAATGGCCGATGAAAGATAGCAAGCCTTCGGGAAGTGAATAAGGGAAAGGCAGTTTAGTTTCCGTACCCTTAAGTATATAAATAATCTCAAAGATGTCGTGCGCCGTAGTGATAGATACAAAGAATCCCCAATTTTAACGCTCTGGTTGCCCTGGTCACCACCTTCAAGGTCATCGTGCAGGATAGATCTACCGGTAAAAACACAATGTGACGCCCTCACAGAATAGGGCCTGCGGGTACGTCCGGGTCAAGGACCTTAAACTATTTTAATTCCAGCATGTTTTCAGTATTACCTTCCATAATATAAATTCTCCTGTTATTGAAGTAATTATACAACTGTTGGCAACATCTTTTGACAGATCTTGATTGATAAGTTTATAGTCGGGCGGAATCCATGCTACATCAAAGTTTATATTCGAAACATTTAATGATTGGTTAAGAATCGTTTGCAGTAGCTAGTAATTACGGTTGCGGAGACAGTTCTTCACTGAAGAATAAAAACAACAGAATACTGACTTAAAATGTGCAGAAGGACAGGTCAGTTTTTATGAAGATAACTATAACTTTTTCCTATAATACGAGGTTAACTATAATTTTCTGTTATAATCCGTTGACAATTTTGGAAATGGCTGGTAATTCTTCTATTGAGTTGGGGGTTTATGTGATCTCCTTAACCTGGGCAGGGAGACAAACCTCCCTCATTCAACCAATAAGGAGGTGGGTAATGGATACGACTAACCTTAGGAAGTTCCTGATAGGATGTTGTGTTGCCAGCCTATTATCAGGTGCTGGCCTCACTATTACTGGTTGTGAAAAGCAAGGAGTGACCAGCTGAAGTGGAAAGCCGGGTGCCGGTGGCACCCAGCAGTAGCAACCGGCTGGACAAACTAGCTGAAGCGGAAAACCGGGTGTCGGTGACATTCAAAAAAGTGGCGGAAGTAGTTGAAAATAAAACAAACGGTGCAGGTAGCACCGGAAACGAAAATCGGAACAAGAAGTAACCAGGCAAGAATTCAATCTCTATCTCCCCTGTTCACGTTATCCCTGAAGAAACTCCATTAGTTAATCTCAAGAACTCGCCTTGACAGCGAATTACTTCTTTCCTGCCCAGGAAAAGGGGAAGAATTGTCGCATGGACTTAACCTACAAGATAAAACTTGAGAAAGTATTTCCAGCATGTCACGCTGTTCTGGATGTTGAAATCTGGAACGAGGTAATCGCCAGGTGTGACGGGAGTCCCGAACCTGAAACTGTTCTGCGGGTACTGACATTTCACATGGGCAAGCTCGGCTTGCCGGCATTTCTGCCCGAGCTTGCCCGCCTGGAATTATTCATTAATAAAGTAAGGAATAAAAAGATTAAATTTCCATCTGAAGTTGACTGCTTAGAAGTAAATCCGAGTGTCCATCTTCTCGAACTTACCTGGAAAAATCTCAATTTATTAGTCAATTCTGATAACGTTTTGCCTCTTAATGTCCCTGAACCTGGTGAGGAAAAGATTCTTATCTGGCGCCATCCTAAAACCGGTGAAGCATTGGTCAATCCCGCAACCGACGAAGAACTTCTTGTTCTCAAGATGGTATTTGAGGAAATCTCCCCTGACGAGGTGGCAGCAGAAGGTAATCTGCCCGTAGGAGCTGTCGATCGGGCAATTGATCGTGCTGCCGACAGTGGGCTGATCCTCGCCCCCCGGTCGCTTATTCGCCGTGACCTTGATAGTAGCTTCCCAGTAGGTGAAGTAACAGATCAAACCTTTCTGGAGTCTTCATTTTTTACTATACAATGGCACATAACGCAGGCATGTGATCTTCATTGCAAGCACTGCTACGACAGAAGCAACCGATCACCGCTGGAACCGGATCAGGCAATTGGAATTCTTGATGACCTTAGAATCTTCTGCCGCAGCAGACATGTCATGGGTCAGGTATCTTTTTCCGGAGGTAATCCTCTCTTATATCCCCATTTCTTCGAGATTTACCAAGCTGCGACCGACCGGGGCCTTGTCGTCGCGATCCTGGGTAATCCGACATCGAGGAAAACTATCGAAGCACTATGTGAAATACAGAAACCGGCCTTTTATCAGGTCAGCCTTGAGGGATTACGGGAACATAATGATTACATCAGGGGACCGGGAACCTTTGACAGGGTGGTCGAATTCCTCCCGATTCTTCGCGATTTCAGTATTCCGTCTCTGGTGATGCTCACCCTGACGAAAGATAACATGAATCAGGTATTGCCCCTTGCCGAAAAGCTTAGGCATCTGACGGATACCTTTAACTTCAATAGACTTTCTCAGGTCGGTGAGGGTGTTAATCTTTGTCTTCCCACACGTGACGAGTATATTTCTTTTCTCGAGGAATATCTCAATACGGCTGAACATAACCCGATTATGGGTATCAAGGATAATTTGATCAACATCATTCGCACCCGGAAGGGATTAGAGTTGTTTGGCGGCTGTGCCGGGCATGGTTGCAGTGCCGCGTTCAATTTTCTTGCTATTCTTCCAGATGGTGAAGTCCACGCCTGTCGGAAGTTTCCCTCTCTCATCGGGAATATTTTTGAAAATAGTTTTACAGAAATTTATGATTCTGAAATCGCTCGCCGCTATCGTTCAGGTACAAATGCATGCCGTTTATGTTCGATCCGTCCCGTCTGCGGAGGGTGTCTTGCCGTCGTCCACGGGTACGGTCTTGATATATTTGAGGAACGAGACCCATTCTGTTTTATTGATTCATAGATGTTTAAATTACTATTTACCATCAGGAGATCTTCCGGAACTCTCCACCCTCTATTTTCCCTTGTTTAGACTACGCAACACCTTACCGGCATCTTCACATGAAGCGCCCCACATCACCAGAGACATTCTGTTTTGAATAAGAAAAATGGCAGAATTCTGAGTTAAAATGTGATAAAAAATGGGTTAGTTTTTATGAAGTTTAATCCTGATGGATTGTATTTTTTGAATTAACTGTTGATAGTAGAAAGGATTTTACACATATGGCACAAAACAATGTTTCTACCCCATCTGATTTCATCCGGGATATTATCGAGGATGACTTTAGAACCAATAAGCATCAAGGGCGTGTGGCCACCCGATTTCCACCGGAGCCGAATGGATACCTCCATATCGGACACGCCAAGTCCGTGTGCCTCAATTTTGGTATCGCCGGCCAATATGGGGGGACTTGTAATCTGCGTATGGATGACACTGATCCGAGCGGGGAGAGCATGGAATACGTTGATTCTATTATTCGAGACGTGAAATGGCTGGGGTTTGACTGGAAAGACCGTCTATATTACGCCTCTGATTATTATGAAAAACTTTACCAGTACGCTGTTCAGTTGATCAAGAAGGGTAAGGCCTTTGTTTGCAGTTTAAGTCCGGATGAGATTCGCGAACACCGAGGTTCTTTTACCGAACCGGGCAGAGAAAGTCCTTACCGCGGAAGATCGGTGGAAGAAAATCTCGATCTGTTCGAACGCATGCGGGCCGGAGAGTTCGAAGAAGGTGCCCACGTACTTCGGGCAAAAATTGACATGACTTCTCCCAATATTACCTTGCGGGACCCCGTCATGTACCGTATCAAAAAAGAGACTCACTACAGAACCGGTGATCGTTGGTGCATATATCCTATGTACGATTTTACCCACTGTCTCTCGGATTCCATCGAGGGAATCACCCACTCTATCTGTACTCTGGAGTTTGAAAACAACCGGCCTCTTTATGATTGGTTTCTGGAAGAATTGAACGTGGAATACCACCCACAGCAGATCGAGTTTGCCCGTCTTAATCTCAGTTTTACTATTATGAGCAAGCGCCTGCTTATTGAATTGGTGGAAAGAGGGGTTGTCAGAGGATGGGATGATCCGCTGATGCCCACCATCGCTGGTATGCGGAGACGGGGGTTCACCCCCGAAGCTATCCGCGACTTCTGTAACCGAATCGGAGTGGCCAAGAATGACAGTCTTGTGGATACGGCTCTGCTTGAAAATTGCGTCAGGGAAGATCTAAATGAAAAGGCTCCGCGCGTTATGGCCGTACTCCGGCCGCTCCGTGTGGTCATCGATAACTACCCGGAAACCCAGGTTGAGAAGTTAGATTGCCCTTATCACCCCAAGAATCCCGAAATGGGCTCCCGGAAAGTGCCCTTCTCACAGGTACTCTATGTCGAGCGAGACGATTTCATGGAAGATCCCCCGAAAAAGTTTTATCGGCTAACTCCCGGCAGGGAAGTGCGCCTCCGTTATGGATATTTTATAAAGTGTACAGGCGTCGTCAAAGACCCTGACACGGGAGAAGTGGTCGAAGTCCGATGTACCTATGACCCGGAAACGCGAAGCGGATTTGCCCCCGACGGCCGTAAAGTCAAAGCAACGATCCACTGGGTATCGGCAGCCCATTCTATTCCGGCGGAAGTGCGCCTTTATGACCGCCTTTTTCACGTGGCAAACCCTCTGGAGGGAAGTGGCAATTATACGGATTATCTCAATCCAAAATCGTTAAAGATACTCAGGTCATGCCGATTAGAGCCAAGCCTTAAGGATGTGACACCGGGAAGTCGGTTCCAATTTGAGAGGCTTGGTTATTTCTGTGTGGACACTGTTGACTCATCCGCTGACGCTCTTGTATTCAACCGAACAATAACACTGCGGGACTCATGGGCAAAGATAACCGGCAAGGAAAATAAATAGGCTGTGGGCGTTGTTTGCGTTTGTTTCCCTTCAAATGACCAAAATAATAGGGTTTAGCTCACATGAGCAAAACCCTATTCTTCTAATGGCTGGGAGACCAGGATTCGAACCTGGATTCACGGAGTCAGAGTCCGTTGTCCTGCCGTTGAACGATCTCCCAGTATCTTGTGTCAGTGATTTATATGAATAAGAAATTCATCTTTTTAAGAGGGAGTTTAATATCATCATCACACTTCATTATCAATAAAAAATTTTCGTGATGGTGATGTCCACCGTTTCGGGGCTCATGATATCGATACGCCCTCTGTCTGCGGTGGAAAATATAGACTACTTTTTATATGAATGGTGAAGACCGTTATCTTTATGCGTGTCCAGTGCATCTTTCATTTCTTCCGTTACGGATGCACCGTGCCTGTATTGGAAAGGCCACATACTTTGCTGGTGAAAGAACGCGACGCGGTCTTTATTTTTAAGGGTGGTTTTCAGGTCCGGCTGAATCCCCGGCATGGCGCTCAATTTGCCATTGATAAAAGTAATACCTCTTTCCTTTGATTTCATGTTCAATTTCGCCAGGAGGTCGCCCACTGTAGTTCCCGCCGGAACGTCAAGTTGCAAATAAGCATAGCTGCTCCGAGAGGCCTCTCCCGCAAATCGTGCCAGGTCACCGTATAGCCAGACATCGACAGTTATACTTTCCATGTATTAACCACCAATCGGGGGGAAAACACCTATTTCGTCTTCCTCTCCGAGTAGCCAATCCGGCGGCCGAATCCGTCCATTGACAAAAGCTATCTTCACTTCTCTCGCGGGTATTTTCAGCTCTTCAATTAAGCCTAACACAGAGGGACCATCGGGCAATTTAATCTCAACCGGGGTACCCCCGCAGACATCCCGGGAACATAGCGATACAATGTTGCGTATGTTCTCACGTTGACCCGCATAGTCCTCACAGACAAAAAAAGCTGGACAGGTCGCAATTTTCCTGTCCAGCTTTCGAGTGATTTACATTTCTCCATATACCGAGTCAAGTTCGCTTTCAGGTACATCAAAGACGACATTGTGCGGGGGCAAAGGTTCATATTTCATGAACTCCGGTATACGGTCAGCTTCTTTGCCGAAACCGGCCGCTTCATTGAACGCCCGTTCCTTCTTCAGAACTTCCGCGCCATACGCTACGACATCGTCCGCCGACCACTTTGTCCCGAGAACTCCATTACACTCTTCGATCATGCCCTCGAATCCAGAAGCGATGTCGAGAACCGCAAATGCGGTAAACAGGCAATGACCTGAAGAATCAATAAAGGCGGTTGATGCTTGAAAAGCCCTGCTCAAGGCTGCTTTGCCTTCCGTCGAAAGCGGATCCTGCTTACCCATCACCCCGAGAATCTCCGGCGCAATAGTATATCCCGCGGTATGGTCCGCACCCATTGTGCTGGTAACATAGGTAATGCCTATGCCTTTAACCGCCCGCGGTTCGTAAGCCGGCATGCCCTGTCCCTTTACTGCCGGAACACGGTAAACACCGAACGCCTTGCCGGCCAATCCAGTACCGCCGCCAAGCGCGGGCCCCAGACCGACACCTTTGCCCATTTCATTGATCAATTTAATGGCGCCCTTACTGTCTCCAAAGGAGATGACTCCCGCTTCCATCGCGACAGCGATCGTATCGCCGGTTTCTATCGTATCCAGTCCGTACGCGTTGCAAAGATGAACCATCGTCGCGATATCATCCAGGTTGTCGATACCGCAGTTGGCACCTAATGCCCAGTCAGACTCGTACTCTACGCACGATGCATGTTCAGTCCCATCGGCTCTATACAATGTATTGGAACACTGGATGGTACATCCCGGACTGCATGCGTGGTTGTAAATTTCCTTTCCAAGAAACTTTTTATTACTTTCAAAGATTGATTCACCACTGATTTTCGCTGCACCTTCGAAACGCCCGCTGGAGAAATTACGGGTCGGCAATCCTCCCGCTTCGTTCAAAATGTTAATGAGAATAGCCGTTCCGTAAGTGTTAAGGGCTCCTTTGGGTTTTGTAATGTCATGGGTCTGCAATGCATCCAACATCTTTTTACGGCCTTTATCAAAGAGTGCTTTATCGACAATATTCACGCCCGGGGCACCGGCCGAATCGAGTACGATAAACTTGAGGGCCTTGCTGCCCATTACGGAACCCAGCCCTCCACGCCCCGCATATCTGCTTGGGCGCTTTGCCAGGTCATTGAATACAACTCCCGCGTTGCCATATCCGTGTTCTCCGGCCATACCGCAACCGGCAATGGAAATCCCTTTGCCAAATTGTTTATAAATCTTCGGAAATACTTTGTAGAGATCATTTCCGGTGTATTTGGAGGCATTAAAGAATTCCACTTTCGGTTTTTCGGCAGCGGTATCCCATGTAACGTGGGTTCCCAAAAATTTCTTGTTTTTCTTGGGTTTGCCTTCAACCACCAAAGCCTTGATTTGCATTCTCGCGAGATCTGATGCCCATGAGGTGCCCGCGTTAGATTCTTTTATACCACCGGTAAGCGGTGATTTTGCACCCACCGATACGCGAGACGAAGTTGGCGCGACAGTACCGGTTACGATTCCAGATGAAAATACAAGCTTGTTATTAGGACCAAGTGGATGGCAAAGTGGGGAAATCTCATCGGAGACCAAAGTCGATGTCATTGCTCGCCCAGCGAGGGTTTCGTATTCCGGAGGTGATTTCTCAAGTCGGTAGCTGGCATCGTTCATATTAATTCTTAAAATCCACATGACTATCCCTCCTTTATGTGATTCTGATGTCATGGTCTAACGATTAAACCTTACGATACTTCATCTTTACATTATTTTAGATTTTTCCCTCTTCACCTCCCTTCAAATGAACCGCCGTATGGTGAGAATATATTAATTAATGACAGGGTTCATATACTCATGGACAATTATTAAAGTACGCATGAGGAAATTGTAAGTTTATGTTAAAAATAACATAAAAAAACAAACAATGTCAAAAGAAAAGTCATGGAGGTTCATGTTGATTTTAAGTTACGCATGAAGCACAACAAACAGAAATAACTGATATTTTATGGTTATATGTTAAAAGCTTTTCTCTGAAGTGTATGTATATACCCTATTTCAGCACAGAAAGTTTAAGACTTCATTCCCGACTTCTCTTTCTTTTATTTTTTGTTCCTCTTCCCGTTTATATATAAATATAAGTGCGGCCGATTTCGGTGACCAAATATATGAAAAAGTCCCGGGACGGTTTTTTAAGACTCCATTTTTAAGTTTGATAATATCAAGTATTTATTTCCTATTCCGCAAGATATATAATTTCCGCGAGTTTCCCCAGGTCGTCACCGACACGCATCATCTGCGCGAAATCGTCGGAGTCTTCCATTAGGGGCACATTGTTGACTAAGAAAGCAACAACCAGTTCGCGGCCGCTCGATGCCGTCAGGTACCCTGCCAGTCCCTTCGCCCGAAGTGTTAACTTTTGAGTAAGGAGGTCCACAATGGGGAAAGTTCCCGTTTTTGCGTGTAGTTTACCCCGGGCGGGACTGTCAGGGGGAACTGTGTGAGCCAGCGTCCCGTCAACGCCGAGTATGGGCAATGCTTCGTAGAAAGCTTTGAAATAGGGACGGGTCGCCACATATCTGAGAAGTTGAACCGTTGCCTTCGGGGTAACAAGATCTGCCGGATCTCCGCCCGCGCCGTCAGACAACGAGATAACTTTAACATCCAGTCCGGCCTTCTCCAGAAAGATCCGTTCCATGACCATGCCATCGTCGAATGTCCGTTTGCCGTGTTTTGCGGCAACCAGGAGCGGTGTACTATCGGCACCCAGATTGTGACTGACCTTAAGAATCAATTTGACTGTTTCCGAATAGGGAGGCGACGTAAACAATGCCACCCGGGACATTTTCCTGTACGCGTCCGTATCCGGTAACAGTTCCGATGGATTTTTGCCGAGGGGTGCGGCTTTTATTTTAACACCCGTGCGCTGGAGTGCCTCGATGAACAGTGTTCGGGCAAAGGAAGCCCGTTCTTTATCGACATGCCAGATGCGAATCGAAGGTTTGTGTTGTGCCGGCATCCGCCCGGCAACAATGATGCGTTCCGGTCCCTCCGATGTAATTGAAATTTGTGGAGATTCCGTCGCGGCAACCGTTTTTACATTGGTCTCTATACGGTATGCCGAAGTCCGGGGCCGCCACGTGACGGATGCCGCCTTTCCAGGTCTGGTCGGTGTGATGACGAAGTCAAAGACATCTTCGTTAACGGGAATGGGTGTTCTCACAAGGCCATACCAGGTCTGGCTGGTTTCAAAAAAACGATCGTCGACAATCACTTCACCGGTAACGTCTTTGATGCCTGAAGCGGCTACCTGCTTTGCCAGGCTGTTGATTCCCGCGAGAGGGTCCTGTTCGGTTAATACCGCCGACATCGCTCCGTCCCGACCCGCCGCCAGATGATCCACAACGGTAAAAGGGATTCTGCCGTCGGCATCTGTTCGTCCTCCAAAAGTCAGATCACCACTCGCCACGAGGATTAGATCCCCCTTTAATGTTCCTTTAGGATCAACAGATCCCCGGAGGTAAACGGGAGTTTTGAACCGGTAATCCGCTCCGAAAGTATCCAGGGCCGTGGCCATGGTAAATAATTTTGTCGTTGACGCGGGGGTAAATAATCTGTCGGCATTGTGTTCGTAGATTGTTTTACCGGATTTGAGATCGGCCACAAGAATGCCCCAGTGGGAATGCTGATAGCGGGGGGCATTAATAAAGGCATCTATCCTGTCCGACAGTGTATCGGCAGACATAGATGATGCCGGAACCATCAGTGCAAAAAACAATACACCGCAAATGATTATGGCTATTTTGCGCATACTGTGCCTCCTTTTCTTTGAGAATTCCCAGCGTTAATGTTTATTGAGCCTTGTAAATGGCTTCGCATATTTTGCCGAAATCACTGCCGACGTCCCACATGTCGTCCAGCGTGTTCATCGAACAACGATTCATTACTATGGAAAAGACTATCTCTCGGTTCCCCTTGGTAGTCATGTAGCCTGCCCAAGCCTTGGAAATGAAAAAAAGGCGATTGTTCGCTTTGTCATCTGTGATCAAGGTTCCCGTTTTTGCTCTGACCTTTCCGCGTACGGGACTGTCCGGTTTGACATCATGGGCAAGGGTGCCGTCCACCCCAAGAATGGGGAGGGCGGCATAGAAGGCCGCGAAGCAGGGGCGGCCGGTCATCGCGCGCAGTAACTGGACCATTACCTTAGGACTGATGTTGTTACCGGGATCACCGCCGTCTCCGTTGTTTATGGATACCTCGCCTATATCTACCCCGATGCTCTTCAGAAACACACCCTCAATTTGCATGCCCTCACCGAAGGTTTGTTTTCCTTCCTTGATGGCCACAAGGAGCGGGAGCATCTCGGCACCCCAATGGCTGACTTTGAGGATGAGACGGGCGGTTTCGGAAAAAGGCGGGGGGGTCAACAGGGCGACACGGGGGAGTTTGCTATATTCACTCCGCGCCGGCAGCCTGTCGGAAGGATTTCCGGCACGGGGCGAAGCGTCGACCTTCACCCCGGCCCGCTCGAGCGCCTCTATAAATAGCACGCGCGCGAATGAGGCGGGATCTTTTACATCAAACACCCGGATAATCGGTTTATGTCCCTCCGGAATGACGCCCCGTATGGTGATCGTACCGGGCTTTTGTGAAAGAACCTGAATCTCCGGCGCGTTGCCGTGTGAAACGGTTCTCACCCTGGTTTCCATTGTATAGGCGGAGGTTTCAGGCCGCCATACAACTGTTGCGGGCGCGCCTTTCTTTGTCGGTTTGATGACGAGGTCGATCAGGTTGTCGTTGACCACGATGGGGGTAACTTTATCATTGACGACATGAAAAGTTGATTTATACTCTCCGAATAAACGGTCATCGATGATAATTTCTCCCCGTACGCGCTTGATGCCCGAACGGGCCACCTGGCGGGCCAGTTTGTTGAGACCCTGCAATGGATCAGGGTCGGTCAAACCGGCATCAAAGTTGTTGGCATTGTGATGATCGATATTACAGAACGCGATGCGTCCATCAGCCGTTGTACGACCGTCCAGGGTCTGATCTCCCCTGGCAACGAGGATGAGATCACCTTTCAGCTCACCCGCCTGTGTGAGCTTTCCGTTTCCGTAAACGGGCGTTTCGATTCTATAGCCGGTTCCCAGGACTTCCAGGGCCGTCGCGACGGTAAAGAGTTTTGTGGTGGATGCCGGCACGAACAATTTGTCGGCATTGAGTTCATAGATCGGTTTACCGGTTTTAAGATCCGAAACAAGGATTCCCCAAAAAGAATGCTTATAGCGGTCACCATCGATTACGGAACGTATGCCGGGAGAGAGTTTTTCGCCGCCATATAATGATCCCGGAATTGCAAAAAGAAAGACAAATAGCGTGCAAATAAAAATTCTGACCAAATAAAACATAACATCCTCCTTCCTCATGGAAAGTACATCCCCCAAAAAGGTAAACGGTCATTATTTAATGACGGGACAGGACGGACGACTAATTTTTTCGATATTTCCCGTTTCCTTCGTTGTGGTTCTCGACGCATTGTAATTACATTGACGGGGTAAATTCGATTACCGTTTTATATGTCATCACTAAATTCTCTGGCGCAGAAGCTACTCCGCTTTGCCGGTCGTTGAATCAGTCAGCCGTTTGAATATCATCACGTCATTCAGCTTCATTTCGGACACCTTGCCCTGGCTGTTGATCCCGAAGGTAAAGAAGGTCGGCCCTAATCTCGCTCCGGCGACACGATCACGGCAGGCGGCCCGAAATGTGTCGTAGTTCCAGTGTGACAGATCGTTTACAAGTATTGAACTTAAACGCAGAACAAGGCGGTTTTTTTCCAGGGAAATCCTTATTTTGCCATAAACCTCGTTCTCATACATGCCTGCATAAGCGTTGAGCGGGAGTGACGGTTTTGTTCCCTTAACACGGGATGCCTCCAGTTCTCTCAGGGCTTTCGCCAATTTTTCTTCCTGCTTTTTTTGATTTTCCATGTAAATGGCGTTCCAGTCCTTCGGCGCACGCTCGAGCAACACGTCCAGAACCCTCAGGAACACCACATCGGAGAGGTGATGACCCTCGCGGTTCGTAAGAACAACGGCGCCTACCTTTTTTTCAGGAAGAAATCCAATGACAGCATATATTCCGTCGATCTGGCCGTTATGATATACGCAGGGTTCACCGTCGTAATCGATGAAAACCCAGCTCAGACAATAGCTGAATTGCCGTCCCCAGGGAAAGACGCCCTTGAAACCGGGTAAAAACGGAATGGGAGTATGAGGTCTGTGTGTCTCTTCAATTACCGCCGCCTCAGCAATTTCTTTGCCGCTCAGCTTCCCATTATTGAGCTGAAACCGGAGCCATTTGGACATATCACTGATGCTCGCATTGACCGACCCGGCAGGCCCGATATTGTCAATGTTCCTGAAGGGAACAGGGACAATCTTGCCGTTCATCTCCAAGTGAGGTGCGGCCACATTGCCGAGTTTTTGTAAACCCACCACGCTGGTGGAACTGCGGGTCATGCCGAGAGGGTTGAAAATGCGCTCTTTCAAAAAGGCATCCCAGCTCATCCCCGTTACGGCGGGAATAACCTGACCGGCCGTAAGAAACATGCAGTTGCGATAGGCATATTTTGATCGAAAACTGGATTCCGGCTTGATGTAGCGAAGCCTTCGGACAATCTCATCCCGGTCATTGTCGGTAGCATACCAGAGAAATTCACTCACTTCCGACAGGCCGCCCCGGTTGCAGAGGAGATCTCGAATAGTAATCTCACGAGTCACCCAGGGATCATACATCCGAAAGCCCTTCAGGCGGTCGACAACCGGGTCATCCCAGGAAATTTTCCCATCCTGCACCAGAAGGCCTATGGAAGCGGATGTAAAGGCTTTTGAAGCGGAACCGATGGGGAAGATTGTATTTTCGTCGACCTTCTGATTTTTACCGATTTCCCGGACGCCGTACCCTTTCATATAGACCACTTTATTACCTTTTACGAGGGCTACCGCGAGACCGGGAACCTGCCATTGTTTCATGGTTTTTTTGATATAGGCATCAAGTTCCGGGACTCCAGCCACCTGTGCATGTACCGATGCCGGTATCAGGACCCATGTAATAAAGAGTAGAAAAATTAACCCGATTATGCTTCGACGCAAAATTTTATTCATGATACTCTCCTGTTTTTCCTATTTACTGTCTACGAATAAAACGTCCGTTTCTTCCGTTGAAATCAAGACACTTCACGAGAACCTCAAACGCCTTGTTGTCACTGCCGATGGCAAAAATCACCCCCGAGTTGGTTTCTTCATCTTTATAAATGTTTCCGCTCCAGTGGGTGAGGATCCGGAGAACTTTTTTATTTCCCAGATACAAGTTGAGATCTTTGCCTTTTGATGTGATCTTGATCGTTCCGTAGTAGCTGTTCGCGTATTCTCCCACGTAACTGGATTTAGGCAGACCCGAACTTTTATGCGGCGGCTTCTTAGGCAGGTGTTCAAAGGGGTCGAGAATAGAACCGGCAATCGCTTTTTTAAACTTTTCTTTGATGACGGGCCACCAGTCGGTCTCACTTTTTCCTGTAAAGTAGAGTTCATAAAACACCTTTGTAAGTGCCGCATGTAAAATGTGACCCTCCTGAAAGGCATTGGTTAAAATAATAATGCCAACTTTCTCGGAAGGGACCATCGAAACAATGGTACTGACACCGGACTCGAAATCACCGCCATGGCTCACCGTCATACGACCTTCTGCCTGCGTTACGAACCAGCCCAAGCCGTAACAGGCAATTTCACCGGTTGACGATCCCTTGATAGTATGGGGCTTACGGGTTTCCTCGAGAGCTTCGGCGGCAATAATTCGTTTTCCCTCGAACTCGCCGCCGTTCAGAAGCATTCGTGTCCACTTGACCATGTCGTTGATGGAAGCGCTGACACCGCCGGCGGGTGAACATGCGTCGTCATTGAAGAGTTCATGGGGGGTCATTCTACCGTTCACCGGGGTATGGGTAGAAATCCTGTTTTGCCTCTTTTCAAAATCGTCAAAGCGGGAACTCGCGGAGGTCATGCCCAGGGGCTTGAATATTCTTTTAGAAATCAGATCGGGCCATTGTTCCCCCATCGCCCGGGATGCCGTTTCCGCCGCTACCGTGATGAGATAATTCTGATACCCAAAGGTTGTTCTAAACCCCGTTACCGGCTTTTGATAGCGCAGGCGATAGAGGATGTCCTTCCGTGTGTAGCCGAACCCGTTCTGGAGGACGTCACCGGTATGTTCGGGCAGTCCGCTCCTGTGGGACATGAGATCTCGAATGGTCATCTGATCCGTTACCCAGGGATCGTAAAGTCGAAAATCCGGAAAATGATCGATGACCCGGTCATCCCACGAAAGGAGTCCGTCGCCCACCAGGGATGCAAGGGTTGTTGCCGTGAACGCCTTTGATATTGAAGCAAGTTGAAATACAGTCTCGGCGTCGACGGGGTCTGACGACCCCGACTTTTTAACACCAAAGCATTTGATGTAGGGAATTGTATCGCCGGTCACGATGGCGATAGCCACACCCGGGACGCCGCTCCGGTTGAATGTTTTTTCCGCGTATGCGTGAAACTGGGGCAGAATATTGGACACCCGTTCAGTATTTACACCGGCGGATTCGACAGGCGGAATATTCCCTACGAATAAAATGAGGAATAAAAGCGCCGCAAGAATCAGGTATCCCCGCCTTCCGCCATGCACCGATTTTCCTTGTGCATCAAAACAGATGTTCATCCATTATCCTCCTGGAGCGTCTAATAAAAAATAATACCGGTTATCTATCCGGTCTTTCCTATTCCGCCAGGTATACGATTTCGGCAAGCGTTCCCAGGTCGTTCCCGACCTGTATCATGCCATTCAATTCCTTTATGGGAACATTGTTAACATAGAAGGCAAAGACGAGCTTCCGGCCGCTCGCGGCGGTCATGTACCCAGCCAGCCCCTTGACGAGGAGCAGGGGACGGAAATTCAGAAGATCTCCCGTGATTATCGTACCGGTTTTGGCACACACCTTGCCCCTGGCGGGACTGTCTGGAGGCACATTGTGTGCCAGTGAGCCGTCTACGCCGAGTATGGGGAGCGCGTCATGGTAGGCGGAAAAATCGCGATTCCCCTTCATATATCGAAGAAGCTGAACGGCGGCCCTAGGTGTTACAAGATCGCTCCGATCGCCCCCTTCTCCGTCGGAAAAAGAAATTGTCTTAACGTTTACCCCTGCCCGTTCCAGGAAACCCCGTTCCAGGGCCATCCCCTCCTCGAAGGTTCGCTTGCCGTTTTTGGCCGCCACTAAAAGCGGTGTTTCGTCGGCACCGAGGTTGTGGCTTACCTTAAGGATCAGTTTAATCTGTTCCGAATAGGGTGGTGATTTGAAAAGCGCAACCCGGTTCATCGACGTGTATGCATTTATCGCCGGAAGACGTTCTGAGGAATTCTTTCCGAGAAGGTTCGCATTAATGGTAATCCCTTCTCGCTTCAGTGCCTCAATAAGAAGTGCTCGCGCGAACGAAGAAGGATCTTTCACCTGCCATACGCGGATGAAAGGGGTTCCTTCAGCCGGCACGGATCCTTCCACGGTAATGCCGTGCGGTCCGCCGGAGGTGATTGCAATCTGCGGGGCTTCTGTTTTGGAAACCGTTTTTACCCGGGATTTAACCGTATAGAAAGCGGTTTGTGGCCGCCAGTCAACGTTTGCGGCCATGCCGGGAGTGGTCGGTGTAATCACGAAGTCAATCAGGTTATCGTTGATTGTAATGGGGGTCCTGATGAATTCCTTTCCGTCCGAGCTGATTTCAAACAGACGGTCGTCGATTATCACATCCCCGTTCACTTTTTTGATACCGGAAGCCGCCACCTGCCGGGCCAGATTGTTGATCCCCGCCAGAGGGTCCTGTCTGGTGAGAACCGCCGCCAGCGATCCGTCCATTCCGGCATCTGTGTGATCCATTGAAGTGTACGCGATGTGTCCTTCGGCATCCGTTCGTCCTCCCATTGTCAGATCGCCGCTCGCAACGAGTATCAGGTCGCCTTTCATTACTCCCTTGCTGTCGATGGATCCCGTGCGATAGACCGGTGTTTCAAATCTGTAACCGGCTCCCAGGGCGTCCAGCCCAGCGGCCACAGAAAACAGTTTCGTCGTCGATGCGGGGCCGAAAAGTTTGTCGCTATTGAGCTCATAGATCGTTTCCCCGGACTTGAGATCGGAAACCAAAATCCCCCAGTGAGAATGTTTGTACCTGGCGGTTGTGATGAGGGATTTAATGTCTTGAGAGAGTTTCGTCCCGGCGTGAAGAATTACAGGAAATGCGATAAGTATACCGATTATTATTGAGACAGATATCTTTTTTGCACAACGCATGGTTGGCTCCTTTCTCAATTGATAGAGTTACTGGTTTACCGGCAGCGTGAGAAGCGGCTGAGCCGTTTTGAGTTCTCCCGACTGCAGTGAAAAGAGCGATCCCACCAGCACGAAGTATGCTTTGGATCTGGCATCATCATCGGCAATGTAGTACCACCTGTTGCGATAGAAAACTGCCGTGTAAGCGTTCTCCGGCCTAGTTGTACTGTTTTTCACGGCAATGAGACCCTGATGTAAGCCTTTCCTGTTCATAATGTCATCTTTGAAAAGTCCATGTTTCTGTGTGAGGCCCCCCTCTATATCATCTTCGGGCACCTCCACATTTCGGGAAAGATCGTAAAGGACTCCAAAACAACTTTTAAACTTGATGGTAACTTCGTCGCGCCGTTTATTTTTCTCAAGGTTAGCAGTAAGATCTCTCACCGGTGTAAGTTTGATGCTTGAGATGATTTTACCATCAGGAGCACTGATCCTCTCGGGATTGATGTCAAGAAGCTTTTCGACTTCGTCAGCCTCTTCCGGTCCGGCATATCGTAATTGCAGAATGCCTTTCCCTTCCTTATCGGACCCAACTAACTCAATATCACCGCGCGATTGCATCTGGCGGAAAATATCCGCGAGATCGAGAAATTTACGATAGGGCTCGGCTCTACCCTTTATCGAGTCAGGTTCGAAATTATGAAGTTCACCGATCCGGTCCACGATGGTCCACATAATAGAGTTGATACTCCAACCCACTCGCGTAAGGAGTAGAAAACGATCCAGATTGATTTCCTCCATAAGCTGTTTTAGCGCCTGCTCTCCCTGAACAGGGGTATACGTAATAGTAGGTTTTTCACCATAATCGGCGCCAAGGGTCGGACTTAAAGCGTTAGCATACGCGGCACTTCTTGTTTCGTAAAAAGCTCCGGAGAGGGACGCATTGACCGTGTAGCTGAACGATGATGAGATGGAACCCACCTGAAGGAAAAACAGCGGTTCGAAGTATTTTGCCCGGATAAGATTGATCAGCAACTCCTCATTGTTGCTCTTCTGAATACTTATGTTATAGGCAAGGCGGTTCCCCTTGAGGGCCTTCGGTCCAAGAGAGCATCCCGTCATGATTAAACACGATAAAATTGCTAAAAACATCGATCCCAAACTTATCTTTATCTTCATAGTGTTTTCCCCTCTTATATTACTGATATCCGATAAGAATTTTCTTTTTCGTGAAAAGAGTATAAAAAAAAGGGCATTGTGTGTCAATTTAATAATAACCACATCACATGGAGTGGTGAGCCGATGATCATCAAGGAAATGTGTTTTTGCACTCAACTTATCAGGATAATAACCCGCATGATTACCCGGCACCACCTATAAGCAAAGTAATCCTGGAGATAATTGAGAACGAGTTAAGCAGATAACTAATTGATGCACGGGTCCGCTTTGGAGGTATAGCCTTTTTATTCGGATAGTTCATTTCGGTACATTGCGGGCCGTGTCAGGGCTGTAAAAGGCCGTTTATTTAAAGAGCCGGCTTCTGCTCACCAGCACCAGCAAAACCAGGGCACCCAACACTAGACCGAACACGCCAAAGGTAAAGTTATAGAGCTCACTGTTAGGCACATAGAGTTTGCTGGCCAAAAACGGCATAAAGAGATTATTGACCCCGTGGAGGAACGAAGACAAGATGATACTGCCTGAAACCAGCACTGAGTAACCAAGAAAGAAGCCGAACACGACACAAAAGACTGTCATCAAGACTGACCCCAGAACGGGGTGGCCGGGGTAATTATAGCCAAGCATGACAATGATCGGGACATGCCACAGCCCCCAGATAATGCCGCCCACCAGTAGGCCTTTGATCCGGCCGAAACTTTTGATCAGCTCCGTTTGCAACAAGCCTCGCCAGCCATACTCTTCTCCCAGATAGAGCATGATGCCCAGAAAAGGCATAATTGTAATCCTGTACAGACCGTTACCGGCCAGTGGCCAGTTTATCTGGCTGGTAGCCATTTTCCCGAGACCGAACAGCAGATCCATGCACATTCCCACCAGGTAAAAAACGACCAGTGCCAGTCCCAGCAAATAGAATTTTGGCTGGCCAAAGCCCAAACCGACACCGGTCATATCTTCCCTGGCCAAGAGATTGAGGACGACGATCACGGCCAGGCCGGCGTAAGTAAGGTACATGGCGGCTGAAGCCGCCGGGCCGGCCATCCGCGGCACGAAGGCGGCAGTCAGAGCCAGGACTGCGAAGACAACCGCATAGCCCAAGAAAAAAAAGAAGAAAGTACGGCTGTAGCCGGCGCGGGTCTCCCTTACCAAGATGGCCATAGCCACCGAGGCCGGAATAAGCATCTGCAGTTCAAGCAAAATTGTCTGAGTATGGGCTGAGATACTGGCTGAGATGAGACGAAGAATAATGTCAAGGACGATGGTCAAACCAAAAGTGATGATAAGGAACAGCCAGGTTTTTTTATTCACTTCTTACCCCCTTCATCTATTTACAGGGTTCATGCTGATTTCCCAAAATGAATCATAAGACTTAATCGCTTTTGATTAGAACTTATTTTTTGTTAAGGAAGTATAAAAAAAAAGGCATTATGTGTCAATGTAATAATGACCATTTATCGACAGCATTTCAATATGTTTTGTTTTCACAGTGAGTAAAATGTCCGGCTTGAAAATTGCTAACAGGTTCAGTCGAACAAAGCTTTTGTTCCCCCTTATTTTATTTATCCGGTATTTCACAAAGCGTTCACCGCCGGTCATAGGAAAAGATTATGATCCGACATTATATCAAGAAGTAAAATTATAATGGTATCGGTTATTTTCGGGTTATATATTTAAAAAGGCCATCGGGGGGGAGTGTCTATATCGTACTGTATTTCGGCATGGATAAGTCGAACGCGGGCTTGACATTTTTGCCTCTTTTTTTGTTGTTTCTTCTGATCATATCTCGATTTGCATGTCGTCGGCGGCAGCCATTGTATTATGAAAGAATCTCCGGGCGGCTTTTTCAGCCTGCTTTCTATCTTCCAATGTCTTGTAATTATGGGCATCGAAATGAACAAGTACCAACTTTTTTGCTTTCGCCTCATTAGCAATTTTCGCGGCAGTTTCCGGATTCAGATGAGGCCAGTTTTCATCTGATTCCCCGCTCCTTAAAGCACATTCGGCAATCAGAATATCAGCCGATCGTGACAGTTCGACGGCATTTTGGCAGTAACCCGTATCGGGACAATAACTGATTACTTTTCCATCTATTTCAATTCTGTACCCCAGAGTTAACGATGTGTGAAGCAGCGGTTTGACATCAACTTCAAATGGAAGCTCTCGCTTCTGCCGTGGTAATTCGAGAATTCCGACATTGTATGGAAGCTGTGAAAGAGGCATTGTAAAGGGTTCGTTAATAATATTATTAATAATTTTCCCGGAACCTTCCGATCCGCAGATAGTCAATCCCTGAGAAAAATTGAATTTGGCGAGTATGTGTAATCCTATGATATGATCCAGGTGAAAATGACTTAGAAAAAGGTATAGCGGCTTTTCACTTTTCTCCGTATTATACCTGTCGGCTTTATACAGCCCGGTACCGGCATCCAGAATAATATTGTAATTCTGAGACTGTATCAGCACACAGATCGTATTTCCCGTGCCCGTGTCATACCATCCGTTTGTACCCAGAAATATTATATTCAATGTGTCGCCTCCGGTAAAAGTCATGAAGCTCTTTTAAGATCCGCAAAGAACAGTTAAGATATAAAGAACGATCTTTCAATAACCATCCTTAAATCGGTTCTTTTTATATTAAAACCATAATACATGCCAAAGCGATTGAATACAAAATATATTAACCATGCAACTATTGAAGCAAAATATTTTGAAATAGAACGGAGGTAATTTGTATAATTTATCTATATCAATGCCAAACTGTCGGCAACGGCCATACCGGCCAGGGTCGGTTTCAGGCATCCGTCTTCTATCCTGACAAGTCCTTTTTCCGCGAACAGGAATATCATATCAGCCTTTTTCCATAAGAGATCGTACCCGTAGCGCATCCTGAACTCCTCAAAGCAGATACCGTTCCTCGTCCGTAATCCTAAAAAAAAGGCTTCCAGGCGCAACTGTTCATCGGTCAGCGTCTCCGAAACCGCCACCGGCGGTGTTTCTTTTTTCAAATTTTCGATATAGGTTCCAACAGATCGGTGATTTGACCACCGTCTGCTTCCGTCAAACGAGTGCGCCGCGGGTCCCAGACCAAGATAAGACGTATGATTCCAGTATTTCCGGTTATGCCTCGATTGAAGCTCCTCATTTCCTGCGAAACTGGACACTTCGTAGTGGATATAGCCGGCATTCTCGATGATCACCGATGTCTGGAAGAAAAGGTCGGCAAGGGTTTCCTCTTCCGGCATCGAGATTTCCCCCTTTGCCTGTTCGATGCCTAAAGGTGTGTCTGATTCAACGGTAAGCTGGTAACAACTGATGTGCGCCGGTTTAAAGGAGAGGGCGCGGTGAAGGGTATCCGCCCATGAGGCGACTTCCTGCCCCGGTACACCGTAGATAAGATCCATGCCTATATTGTCAAATCCCGCTCTTTCGGAGGACTCCAGCGCTGATTTTGCCTGACGGCTGTTATGCCTCCTTCCCAGAAATTTCAGGACATCATCGTCAAAGGATTGGACACCGATGTTTATGCGGTTGATTCCCAGGCCGCGCAGTGTCTTGAAGCCGGAAACATCTATATCCGCCGGATTGACCTCCAATGTGATTTCCGCCCCGGAATCGACGTTGAATCTGCCTGCCGCCGAGTCAAAAATAGCTCCGATATCTTTTACCGACAGTACGGAAGGCGTACCGCCGCCGATGTAGATGGTATCGAAACCGGAAAATTCCGTACGGTAAATATCCATTTCCCGGCGGAGGGCATCGAGAAAATCTTTCGCAAGGTCGAGGGATTCTATCGAATAGAACCCGCAATAGCGGCACTTGCCGCGGCAGAAAGGGATGTGGATGTATAGACCCGGCGTATACATATTTTTTTCCTTTTACGAAGGCGGTATTTCTAATCGGTGTCGGAGCGAAGGACAGCAAGGAAAGCATTCTGGGGAATGCTTACCGAACCGATCATTTTCATGCGTTTCTTGCCCTTCTTCTGTTTTTCCAGAAGTTTCCGTTTTCTCGTGATATCTCCGCCGTAACACTTTGCCGTGACATCCTTCCTGAAGGCGGAAATGGTCGTCCGCGCGATGATCTCGCCGCCGATTACCCCCTGTATGGCAATTTTGAACATCTGTCGGGGGATCTCTTCCTTGAGCCGTTCGCAGGCATTAAGAGCACGGGCACGGGCGCGATCACGGTGGGCTATCTGTGATAAGGCATCCACCTTCTCCCCGTTCACGAGGATGTCTACCAGCACCAGGTTGCTCGGACGGTAATCGATCAGGTCGTAATCAAACGATCCGTAGCCCTGGGTGACTGATTTGAATTTATCGTAGAAATCAAAGATCACCTCGGCTAAGGGCATTTCGTAGGTGAGTTCGACTCGCTCCGTGGTGATGTAATTGAGCGTCGAGTTAACACCGCGTTTTTCCATGCACAGTTTCATGACAGATCCAAGGTACCTTTCGGGGAGCATCATGGAGGCACGGATATAAGGTTCTTCCGATCCGGCGATTGATCCGGGATCAGGATAGTATGACGGATTATCCACATCCACGGTTTTCCCGTTTTTCAGCGTGAACCGATAGCGCACGCTCGGTATGGAAAGAATGATGGAAAGGCCATATTCCCTTTCGAGCCTTCCCTGAACAATTTCGAGGTGCAGAAGCCCCAGAAAGCCGCAGCGAAAACCCTGTCCCAGTGCCACCGAGGCATCCTTCTGATAAACAAAGGAGGCATCATTCAATATATATTTTTCGAGCGAATCGGCCAGATCCTGATAGTCGTCGGAGTCGATGGGATAAATGGAGGCGAAGACCACCGGTTTTACTTCCCTGAAACCCGGCAGCGGCTTGCTGCAGGGTCTACTATCAAGTGTAATTGTATCCCCGGTTCGTACATCGGACACTGTTTTGACGCCGGCAATAATATAGCCGACATCACCGGCGGAGAGGCTGCCTCGCTTCTGACGGGAAAGCAGGAATCGGCCGACCTCCTCGACCTTGTAAACGGCATCGTTGTGCATAAAATGGATAATATCCCCGTTTTTTACCGTCCCGTCGACTATACGGCAGTGGATCACCGTGCCGCGGAAGGAATCGTATTGAGCATCGAAAATAAGTGCGGCAAGCGGGCTTTCTGGATCACCAGCCGGAGGCGGAATCCTCTCCACGATGGCCTCAAGAATGCTTTCTATTCCCGTCCCCTCTTTCGCCGAACATTGAAGATGGCTGTCCGGATCGAGTCCAAGCTCCCGGTCTATCTGCTCCAGAACCCGCTCAACGTCCGCTGACGGGAGATCAATCTTATTAATGACGGGAATGATTTCGAGGTCGTGTTCCATCGCTAAGTAGAGATTGGCAAGTGTCTGTGCCTGCACCCCCTGGGCCGCATCGATCAGAAGAAGCACCCCTTCGCAGGAAGCTAAGGAACGTGAAACTTCATAAGAAAAATCCACATGGCCGGGGGTATCGATGAGATTGAGCGTGTATGACTTGCCGTCCCGCCCCACGTAGGGAAGGGAAATCGCCTGGCTTTTGATGGTAATGCCTCTTTCCCGCTCGATATCCATGTTGTCTAAGATCTGGTCCTTGAACGTCCGGGCATCTGAAACACCCGTATACTGTATCAGCCGGTCGGCAAGGGTCGATTTCCCGTGGTCGATGTGGGCTATAATACTGAAGTTACGTATATTTTCCATTAAATTCTTTTATCCTTGATTGTCTGTTAAAAAGCCCAAAATTCCCTCCTCATTGACGGGGGAAGGATTCCTGGACTTTTTAGAAACGATCAATTATTGGTGGCTGTCCTCAATAAAATCGGCTGAGTTCACTGACCGGAAGGGTCACAGTTCCTGACGGTCGATGATATGAAAGGAGCGTTTAATATCACTAAAGAATTCCTTTATCAACAGAATTTTCCCCTTGTTCCTCCGGCTCAAAGATTCCCCGACGCAATACAAACTTCTTAAAAAATATCGAAAATGGGTTTAATCTGATTACACAGAAACTCAAAACCTTCCGGATAAAGGGACTGCGCCCCGTCACTCAGAGCTTCTTCCGGAGCGTGGTGCACCTCCACCATCAGCCCGTGCGCACCCACGGCGACAGCGGCACGGCTTAACGGAATCACCTGATCCCGGCGTCCGGCGGCATGGCTGGGATCGACTATGACGGGCAAATGGCTTTCCAGTTTCACCGCGGCGACAGCCGAAAGGTCAAGTGTGTTCCGGCTGTGGTGGGCAAAGGTACGGACTCCCCGCTCACACAAAATAACCTGCGTGTTTCCGCCTTCCATGATGTATTCCGCCGCCATGAGCCATTCTTCAATAGTGGCGGCCATGCCGCGCTTGAGAAGAACCGGCTTTCGCGACTGGCCCGCCCGTCTGAGCAGGCTGAAGTTCTGCATGTTCCGTGCTCCGATCTGAACCACATCGGCATACGCCTCAACCAGGTCAAATGTTTCCTTGTCCAAAACCTCCGTGACAACGGGCATTCCCGTCTCCTCCCGCACCTTAGCCAGAATTTGCAGCCCTTTTTTACCGAGACCCTGGAATGAATAGGGCGACGTTCTCGGTTTGAAGGCTCCTCCCCTGAATATTTGCGCCCCGGCCTGTTTAACTATCCGCGCGATGATTAAGCACTGTTCCTCGCTTTCAACCGCGCAGGGGCCGGCGATGATGGTCAGATAAGCGTTGCCTATCTTAATATCTCCCACCTGCACAATGGTATCTTCAGGCTGGAATTCACGGCTTACAAGTTTATATGGACGCGTGACGGGGATGACGTCCTTGACACCGGGCAGTCCCAGAAAATAAGAGGCATCAACGGCTCCTTCATTATGCAGGACACCGATGGCCGTTCTCTCTCCTCCAGGAATCGGGCGTGCCGTATATCCTTTTCCCTGGATTGCCGCAATTACAGCGTCAATCTCTTCCGGTTTTGCCTTCTGACTCATTACAACTAACATGGTTTGCTCCTTTTCTTTTTAATATATCCCGATAATAAAAAAAGGGGATGCAGGTATTTCCCACAGCCCCTTTTCAACATGAAAAAAAAACCGTGGCCAGGAATGGCCACGGTCTTTGAAATACTATTATTTTGTATAATCAGATCCCGACGGTCCACTCCCTCAAGGCATTATTAAACCACCAGCACCAAAAATAATTTTTATTCCCTGTAAGTTTTCTCATTCTCAAATTCCTTATCTCTCAAACTTATGATGCACAATACAGAAAACCGCCTCACTTTGTCAAGAAACTTTTTCAACCTAAAATTTCAGACGTTATTAAAACGGCAAATATAGAAAACCCTTGACAAAAAATTCCAAGTACGTATTGTAAATACAGAATTGAAGCTCCCCGCAGCAAGCTGCGAGGAATGCGCTTGCTGTTCAGTTCACTGAAACTATAACAAATAAGATTAACCCTTTTATCTCAAAGAAAGAGGGCATAATGGTCTGATTGCAAACAAAACCCCGTTTCTCAAATGGAGAGATGGGGTTTT
>CAZZBF010000032.1:0-27101 GCA_964652795.1 uncultured Syntrophales bacterium
TCGAACATTACCGAGGTGGCACCGTTGCAGAGCGGACCGTAAACAATGTAGCTGTGACCGGTGACCCAGCCGATGTCCGCCGTACACCAGAAAATGTCATCCTCATGATAATCAAAAATCATCTTGTGCGTGTACGCCACGTAAACAAGATAACCGCCCGTGGTGTGCATAACACCTTTCGGCTTCCCCGTTGAACCTGACGTATAGAGAATAAAAAGCGGGTCCTCGGCGTCCATCCATTCCGGCTCGCAATCCGCGTCAACCTTCGACATCTCCTCGTGCCACCAGAAATCCTTACCTTCATTCCAGTCACACTCAATCTTGTCGCCGACCCTCTCCACAACGATCACCTTCTCAACAGAAGGACAATCCGCAATCGCCTTGTCTCCGTTCGCCTTCTGCGGAACAGCCTTGGCTCCGCGAAATGTGCCGTCGCAAACAATTAACATCTTCGACTCACTGTCCTGTATCCTGTCCCTCAGAGAATCGGCACTGAATCCGCCGAAAACAATGCTGTGAATGGCACCGATACGCGTGCAGGCAAGCATCGCTATCGCAAGCTCGGGAATCATGGGAAGATAAATACAAACCCGATCACCCTTCCCGATACCGTGTGACTTCAAAACATTGGCAAACCTGCAAACCTCACAGTACAGCTCCCTGTACGTATACGCCCTGTCCTCACCAGGCTCGTTGCCCTCCCACTGAATGGCTACCTTATCACCCCTCGTGTCAAGGTGCCTGTCAAGACAGTTGTAGGAAACATTGAGCTTGCCGCCCTCAAAATACTTCACGTATATGGGACCCTTGCGCATATCAAAATTATAGTCCTCAACAATGTCCCACTTCTTGAACCATGAAACATATTCCGAGGCAATGCCACTCCAAAAATTGTCAGAATCCTCTAAAGAAAGCCTGTATAAAGTCTCGTACTCCTCCCTGCTCTTTATGTAGGCCCCCGACCTCACAGCCTCAGGCACAGGATAAACATCCTTTAACTCAACCCTCTCGTCTTCGCCCATCTTTCTAACTCCTTCTATTTTTATTTTTCCCTCTCTCGCGTTTAAGCCACATCTGGCAATTAAGCAAACCGGTACGTTACAGAAGTTATTCCGCAGAGAAAGCGAAGGCTTTGAAAAATGGGCTTACCCTGCGTGTCATTCAAGGGAAAAACCCATCTTTCAAAGCCCCCGAAGTATTCAATTTTTCATACCAAAGACTCTGTTTTGAAGTGTGTCATATCAACGAGCAAGAAACCTGACATAAAAGCTTTATATCCCCAAAAAAGCTTCTTTCACATGCTCGTTATGCATCAACTCCTGACCTGTCCCTTCGAGAACTGTCCTTCCATTCTCCAGGACATAGGCACGATGACACATGGCCAGAGTCTGCCTGACATTCTGCTCAACGAGAAGAATCGTAAGGCCCTCTCCATTGATCTTTTTTATCATACCGAAGATCTGCTGCGTCAGAAGCGGCGAAAGGCCCAAGGAGGGTTCATCAAACATCATCATCTTTGGATGACCCATCAGTCCTCTGCCTATAGCCAGCATTTGCTGCTCCCCTCCTGAAAGGGTCCCTGCCATTTGTTTTTTTCTTTCACCGAGTATCGGGAAAAGCCCGTAGACATGTTCCATCGTTTCATTGCGCTTGGCCTTCGCCTCGGGAGTGAGTGAACCCATAATAAGGTTTTCCTCTACGCTCATATCGGGGAATAGGCGTCTCGCCTCGGGAACATGCACGAGACCATGCTCAATAATCTTGCTGGCCGGTAACTGATCGAGGCGAATACCATCAAACTCTATTGTTCCCTTCTGCGGCGTCAGCATGGAGGATACTGTCTTGAGCGTGGTGGATTTCCCGGCTCCATTAGCCCCAACCAGAACTACAATCTCTTTTTCCTTTACATGAAAGGTAACATCCCAGATAACCTGAAGATCTCCATAGAAAACATTTATACCGTTAACTTTTAACATTATTCAACCCCCAAATATGCTTCTATGACCGCCGGATTATTGGCAACCTCTTGAGGGGTGCCTTGGGCAATGGTCTGGCCGAAATTGATAGCATGGATACGATCCGATATGGTCATGATTACCTTCATTATATGTTCTATAATCAAGATGGTAATCCCGCTATCCCTCATCTTTTTAATCAGATCAATAGCCTCATCCAACTCTCCAGGATTTAACCCTGCCGCGGTCTCGTCAAGAAGTATAAGTTCCGGTTTTGTAGCAAGAGCACGGGCAATCTCAAGTCTCTTTCTTCCCCCTATAGGAAGACTTTTTGCCTGTTTATCCTTTTCCCCTATAAGATTAGTGAATTCCAACACCTCTAGCGCTGCTTCTTCGGCTGCTCCTATGGCATTGACCCGGCAAAAGGCAGATGCTGTTACATTTTCCATAACCGTCATCCTAGCAAGGGGTTTCACAACCTGGAAGGTCCGGCCTATGCCAAGGTGGCAGATTTTATGAGTCTTCAACCCCTTTATACTTTTACCTTTAAAAGAGACATCTCCGGACGTAATGGGATAATAATTATTGATACAATTGAAGGTGGTGGTTTTTCCGGACCCGTTCGGTCCGATAAGACCGAATATCTCACCTTCGTCTACATGAAAAGTAACATCATTAACCGCTTTAAGCCCTCCGAAGGCTTTAACAAGATTTTTTATTTCAAGGAGTGCCATATAATTTACCCTCCACTTCCTTATGAGACAGATGATGGTTTAATTCTAAAAACATACCGTTTAATTTTCGACCAATCGCCCACTACACCATTTGCTAAAAACATTATCACAAATACGACCAGCAGGCCGAAAGCCATCGCATGTCCCTGGCTTATCCATGCCGGAGCCAGGCCAAAGAACGAGCTTCTGAATGTTTCCTGAACTCCTACCATAATAAAGGCACCTACAGCAGGTCCCATGATGGTGCCGACTCCGCCCACTATACCGACCAGAATCGCCATAATCGATATGTAGTGTAAGGAAAACACCACTTCAGGGTCAATGAATGCCATATAATTCATGTAAAAAGCCCCGGCCATCCCTGTGAAAAAGGAACTTACCAAAAGGGATACATTTTTATAAAGCGTTGTATTTATACCCAGGGATTCTGCCGCGTCCTGATCCTCCCTTATGGAAACGAAATAATATCCCCATTTGGACTTCATAATCAGATGAATGGCATAAACACATGCAAAAGCTAATAGTAGCGCGATATAATAATAAGGAAGCTTGCTTCTGAAGCTCTGGATAATGAGAATCCCCACCATCCCTTCTGTCAGGCTTTCCCAGTTGGTTGCAATGAGCCTAAAAACTTCGCCTCCGGCGAGAGTACCCAGGGCAAAATAAGGGCCTCTCAATCTGAAACAGACCCACCCCACAAAAAGCCCGATCAACATGGCTACGATGCCCCCGAACATCATACCCCACCAAGCAGATATCCCCAGTTTCGTAGCAAGTATACCTGCGGTATATGCTCCGACACCGAAAAATATGGCATGTCCAAAAGATACCTGGCCTGTGTAACCTGCCAGCAGGTTCCATGAAGAACCGACGACAACCCATATAAAGGCAATGATGGCCAGATGCTGATAATAATCAGAGCGGACAACCAGCGGAAAAACCACACAAACAATTCCCAGAATAATTAATGTCAAATTTTTTTTCATCACAGTTCCGTCCCCTCTTATGATTTAATAAGACGTTTTATACCGACCAAACCACCAGGTAAGAATACAAGGGCAATTATGAAAATTACAAAACCAACCATCTCTTTATAGCCCATGCCGACATACGTTGCACCGAGAGATTCCGCAAGACCCAACGTGAGCCCGCCAAAAATTGCCCCCACAGTACTTCCCAGGCCTCCCAGTATGCAAATAACGAAAGCCTTCAGTGTAAACGGGCCTCCGATGTCCGGGAAAAGATAAAAGATCGGTATCAATAAACTTCCAGCAGACGCTACCAATGCCGAACCCAGGCCAAAGGTTATAATTGTAATACGGGTACTGTTCACCCCCATCAGAGTCGCCGCTTCTTTATCCTGCGCAGTGGCACGGATAGAACGACCGGTATCCGTCTTGGCAAGGAACCAGAAAAGTATCAACGTAATAATAACCGCGAAGATAAAGGCTATACACATCGGCAGATTAAAAGAAATATTACCGATAAAAAAAGCTTCACCACCGTACGATGTTTTAACTGTCTTGTAATCTGAAGTAAAAATAAACCTGCATATCTCAGCAATGACCATACCAATTCCAACGGTCATCAGAACCTGATTTTCAGGAAGGATAGAATCGACTTTCATCAGTGGATTCAACAGATATTTTTGCAGAAAACAGCCAAGGAGAAACAAGGCCGGCATTGCGACAATGAGCGAAAAATAGGGATCAACATGCATATAAGTAGATAAGACAAAGGTAACATACATGGCGACCATCATCAATTGACCATGGGCGAGGTTTATAATTCCCATAACACCCATAATAAGCGACATACCTATTCCGATAAGGCAGTAAATACCCCCTATAAGAACCCCCGCTACTAACGTCTGGATCAAAACATCCATTTAATGTTCCTCTCTTTAAAATTCTTGTCGTAAGTGAGCCGCCATCGGCCATCTCCGATGGCAGCCCACTTCCTTAATTTGTTTTAATTTAGTATCCCCAGACCTTCAACCAGTCCACAGGATATTCGAATTTTTTCGTTGCACTCTTTTCAGGCCAGACCATCTCCAGTTTTCCACCGATCCACTGAACGACATAGGTGGCTGCCTTGTTCTGGTTTTTCATCTTACCCCAGTCGACAAATTTAACCGGTCCAAAAACCGTCATCATATCTGTCTCAGAAAGCGCCTTCTTGATATCGGTATTCTTGAGCGATTTGGTCCTTTTCAGAACGTCAGCGATCACATAACACGCAGCATATGCCTCTGCCCCGTGATACTCAGTCGGTCTGTTATATTTCGCTACAAACTTGTTGTAATAATCCATGGCACCTGGCCACGGAAGAACCTGATGCCAGAGTGTGGCTGAAATAACTTTATCGGAAGCTTTCCCCGCATTCTCAACAAACTCCGGCAGGGTAAATCCGGCTGCACCGCCAATAAACATCTTCGGTGTCAATTTCATTTCTCTCGACTGCTTCATAAGAAGAGAAGCATCCATAATATAGGACACCATATAAACGATATCGGGATTGAGTCGTTTAATCTGGGTCAAAACCGGCTTATAATCGATTCCACCATGCTCATAACCCTGCTTCAAAACTACCTTGACTCCCAATTTCTTACAGGTTTTCTCAAAAGACGAAGCTCCCTTTGAACCGAAGAGAGAATTCTCATGAAGGATCGCAACCGTTTTAGGCTTTATCTTTTCCACAAGAAGTGATTCAACCGCATCCGCGTAATGGCTTACAGGAGGATTCAAACGATAAATCCAATCCCATCCTGAAGTGGTAATCTTATCCGCAGAACCTGTATTAACAAGAAAAGGCATCGCGTTTTGCTGGCAGACCCCAGCCACAGCGTAGGTTACCGAACTGCTGTATCCACCGCCAATCATCACAACCTTGTCTTTGGTGATAAGTTTTTCAACGACAGAACGGCCAACCTCCGGACGTCCCGTATCGTCTTCTATGAGCAGTTCCAAATTCTTTCCGTTAATGCCACCTGCCGCATTGATCTCTTCCAGGGCAAGATCGAAAGAAAGCTTTTCAACCTCTCCGAATTTAGCCTGAGGACCGGTAAGAGGGAGAACAATACCCACCTTAACCGAACCGGCAGCCATAGAAGATGACGCCCCGAAAGTAAAACACAAGGTTACTGATAAAAATAATACCATCAAAATTCTCAAAACTCTCATAACTACCTCCTCCTTTTAGGGTTAAGCAAATTAGTTTAACATTTTCCTCTAAGCTCCTCAAAATCCAGTTTTCATTCTAATGTATAACTTAAGTAAAATCAATAAGAGTAGTGAGGTTAAATTTTGATATGACACTAACACATGAGAAGTAAGTTGAAAATCAGGCAGTTTCTGATTTTTTTGTCAGATATTTTCTTACACGGGGAAAATCATGGTTCGATAAGCTTGTTCTGTATGGCAAAGCGTGACAGCTCTGCATTGTTCCGTAGATTGAGCTTTCTGAGAAGGCGAGAGCGGTAAGTATCCACTGTCTTTACGCTGATATGATAAATTTCCGCAATCTCACTATTCGTCTTTCCGAGAGAAAGACACCTTAATACTTGAATTTCCCTGTTGGAAAGAGTATCCAGCAAAGACATGCCGCTCGTTCCCCTACCCAAACGGAGTGCTAATGATTCCGCTGCCGAAGCACTGAGGTAGCGCCCACCGCCATGAACCTTTCTAATTGCATTGACGAGTTCTTCCGGCGCCGATCGTTTGGTGATATATCCTCTGGCTCCCGCGCCTATCGCCCGGACAACATACTGTTCCTCTTCATGCATGGTAAGGATGAGAATGGGCAGCTCCGGATAATAAGAATGAAGCTGGCTGACAACCTCCAGCCCATCCATGCCTGGCATGGAAATATCGATCACCGCCACGTCAGGCATTGTTTTATGTACCTGTTTAATGGCTTCATTGCCATCGGATGCTTCAGCGATTACTACCATTTCGCCACTTTCTTCAACAATACGTCGAAGGCCTTCTCTAACAATGCTATGATCATCCGCCAACAGAACTTTAATCAAATGAGGGCTCCTCCTTATGCATGAATCGGTGCTCTGAAATGAACCTGCGTACCTTTGTTGTATCCCGATTTAATCTCCAGAACGCCGCCAATCAGATTAGCACGCTCACGCATCCCTATTATTCCCAGACAGGTAGACTCCGAAATCTCCTCTACATCAAAGCCGCGGCCGTTATCTTCTACTGAAAGGGTTAACATTCCATTTTCTGTTTCCATTGTAATGTCCACATGAGTGGCGGAAGCGTGACGAGCCACATTAGTCAAAGCTTCCTGAACAATACGATAAGTTGCTATTGACATAACGTCATTTATATGCGGCACATTCTCATACTCAAAAAAACAGACAAGTCCCGTACGTTTCTCAAAATCTGCTGTGTACCACTCCAGTGCATCGATTAATCCCAGGTGATCGAGCACTCCCGGGCGAAGTCGTGTCGACATGTCTTTGACCTCATCGATAGTTTTATCAATAAGGCTACACATCGTCAATGTCCGTTCTACCATTTTGGGGTTGTTTCCACCCAAACCCTCCTTGATCCAAACACAGTCCATTCGCAGCGCGGTAAGCATCTGACCCAGCTCATCATGCAGCTCCCGGGCTATAACAGCGCGTTCTTTCTCCTGGCTGGCTATAATACCTCCGGAAAGACGCCTCAACTGATCCTGCGCTTTTTTGATTACCGTTATGTCCATTGCTATTCCACATAAACCACGAACAGATTCCTTCTCGTCGTATAGGGGAAACTTCACCGAAAAATAAACATGAGTACCATCTTTTTGAGAAACGCCTTCTTCTACCTGTATCGAACGTCTTTCATTGAAAACTCGCGCCTCGTTCTTACGAAACTGAGCGGCTATCTCCTCCGGAAATATCTCTTCGTCGGTCTTGCCGATAATCTCCTCATTTCTCACACCAAACAACTCCTCAAACTGGGAATTGACCATGATGTACTTATATGTTTTGTCTTTAATATAAACAACTGCAGGCATATACTTGAGAATACTTGTAATCTCTCTTGTTTTTTCTTTTACCTGCGATTCAAGATCTCTGGAATAAAGACTGAGCTTCTCCTTGGCAAGTCTGAGTTCTTCCTCCGCGCGTTTACGCTCGGTGACGTCACTAAGGACTGCCAGAGATCGCACTATATTCATCTTGTTGTCACGTTCAGCAATAGCTGATAAGAGAATATCGATAGTCTCTCCGTTCTTTTTGATAAATTGATATTGAATATCCTTAATAAAACCGGTCCTCAAGAATTCAGAAAGGATATTATCTTCGGCTAATCGGCGGGAATCCTCTGTCAGAAATTGAGTAAAACTGCGACCTATCACTTCACTGCTTTCATATCCAAGGGCTTCTGACCAATAGTCACTTACACTTACCAGTTTGCCTTCTTCATCTATCGAGTGCAACATCGCTGGCGTGTTATGATATAAAGAACGGTATCGCTCTTCGCTCTCGCGGAGCGTTTTTTCGACCTTTCTTCTTTTTACAATTTCACGACTTGCCTGATTATAGAGGAAGAAGACTGCGAGCCCGATAAAAACACATATGGTCAGAGTTATATTGCCCACGCTTCTCTTTAAGGGATCAAAGACCATTTTGGAAATCGTTCTGGAGCTGCGAAGGAAAATGACATTCCAGCCCGGATAATTGTCAAGGCTTAACTGTTGTATCAGGTATTCATCACCTGACTCATCAAAAGCACGGTCATTTTTCATTTTCAGACCGCTCCAGTTCCAAGGCCCTTTGCCAAATTGCCGTGTCGACGCAATATGGGTAATTTCATCATGTGGAAGTTTCCATAAAAGTTTGTAAAGCCAATCTTGACGATTAGAAATAAAAACGATACCGTGAGGGTCCGCAAGCATTACGATCCCTTCATAAACATGTTTAAACTCCTTTTCCAGGGGAGCGATGGATGCTTTTATTACGGCAACCCCTATCGGGATACCACGGTTTTTCTCGTAAACCGGGTGGCTGTAGTAGACACCTCGCTTTTTCGAAGTTACCCCCAGGGCCATGTAGAGGGAAGTAGAACCTTCGATGGCCTTACGAAAATACGGGCGAAAAGCATAATTTTTTCCAACAAAGCTGTCAGACGCGCCGCGATTACTCGAAGCTATGGTTTTCCCGCTGCCGTCTATCAAATAACAAACGTTAACATCGAGGGCATCTTTAAAATGGTCGAGAATGGTATTCGCTCTTTCCAACGAAGCCTCATCCGGCCTCAATATAGCTTTTTGTAATTCTTCAAGACCGGCCAATGCTCTTGCAGATTTTAGGTTCTCGCCAAGAAAAGAGGACAGGTGATTTCTAATCGTTTCTAACTGTAAAGCGGTTTGTACATTGGCCTCTTTGAAGGCGGATTCTTTTAAGGAAGCATGATATAGATACCCCCCTATAGATGTAGACAGAAAGGCAAGCAGGGATAAAACTATCAGGATTACACGGAGTTTCATGTTTACCCTATTCTTTCACGTTCAAGAAATTCTTCAGGCCGGGAGAAAAACTTTTCCCTTCCGGTATTTTTAAAAAACTGTCTGAAATTTTTTCATTTATCAGTATTTTCAACGGCATACTGACAACCCAGAGGATATCATCCCTGTAAATTTCTATCCGTTTGGGAAACCATATTTTCCCCTTCACAAGGGTATAATCTATATATTCAGCCCTCAGTGTTACCCGCTTTCCATTAGCGGTTCCAATACCAACAAATCTTAAGGGAAAACCTGTTTCTTTTTCCGTCCATAGCCGACTGCACGGAATTTGCCCGGTTCTTTTCCCAATAACAAAGGCAACTTTTCCATCTATGCGGTCAAAGGCAACCGTCCCCGTATCTACACCCAAATAACTCAGATCATTTATAAGGCTCTCAATAGATTTCTGAAAAAATACAATCGGCAGAACCGTATCTATTTTCCTGTAGTCAGTGTCAGCTAAATCATTAACCATAGCAAAAGATTTCCTGCCATCATTAATAATGATTTCTTCCCCACAGGCAAGAGGCCTCTCCGACCGGAAAATGCCTCCTTTTTTAATATAAACCTGTTCATCTACTTCTATTTTTCCTTCGTTATATCTGTTATCTAAGATTGTTGTCTTAAATACTATATTCAAATTATCTGCTCTTCGGTTTGCTTTCAGGGTGAGTTGTAAGATCTGTTCCGCAGTTAATATGTAGGCAATTCCTCGATAAGACATTACAAGCAGTGCGAATATTATCAGCACTCCTGTCAATTTTTTATTCATGTCACACTTTCAATAACTTCACAAAAAAATATAAAATGTTTTCTTTATCGATCAAAAAAGAAGGTAAACAAAAACTTTTTATGCATGTTTAATGCAGGTTGGTCAGGACTATACCGGAAGGCATTGCATCTGTTGCGAGGAGTATAATACCATTTTTTCTTAAAAGGAGGCGAGGGATTTACTCTCCCTTCAGTTTCTCGAGTTTTTCCTGTTTAGTTTTGCAATTTATACAAAGGGTAGTCACGGGTCTTGCCATCAATCTTTTGTCAGATATTTCCCCATTGCATACCTCACATATTCCAAAAGTTCCCTCGTCGATACGCTTGATAGCTTCCTGCATTTTTATAATTAATTTTCTTTCCCTGTCCCGTATTCGAAGTTCAAAATTTCTTTCCGATTCGAGTGTTGCTCTGTCAGCCACATCAGGAAAGTTTTCCTTGCCATTAGTCATTTCCGAAACGGTCTTCTCCGCTTCATTTAACAGGTCTTCAATTCTATTGGTAAGAAGATTTCTAAAATATTCAAGCTTTTCAGGTTTCATTGGTCAAATATTCTGCCTTTTATATAAATTTCGCAAAGCACATCTCAAATGGAACACTGATAAATATATAATCGTAACCTTTTTGTAAAGAGAAAAATATGTTTTGTGATAAATTAATTATCGTTCACTATTTTTTATCACAATTCTATGCATCTTTCATTTTCTCAATAATATTAGTTGTTGATGCCCCCTTAATCTCAGGAATAATGACAATTCTCCCTCCCCTTCCCTTCACAAACTCTCGCCCGACTACATCTTCCTCCGACCAGTCTCCACCCTTAACGATAATATCAGGTTTAAGATATTCAATCAGTTCAAGAGGAGTATGTTCATTAAATATAGTAACATAATCCACAGATTCAAGGGAGGAAACAACGTCTGCTCTCTCATCCTCAGGAATAAGAGGTCTCTTTCCACCCTTGATCGCTCTTACAGATGAATCGCTGTTAAGGGCAAGAACCAGCACATCACCCAATTTTTTTGCCTCCCGCAGATACCTTGTATGTCCAACATGGAGAATATCAAAACAGCCATTGGTAAACACAATTTTCTCTCCACGGGTCCTGTGTCTGTCAAGTTCTTTTTTCAGTTTTTCCCTCGAGAATACTTTCATAATGCGCATATCCCGTCACAATAGATAAGACAGCTTCAAAAGTCTTTGAAACTCCCGGCAGCAAGCAACGGTGAACGAGATAACTCGAAGAATAATACGCTTGCTTTTGAGTTAAAAATAATGCCGCTGTTCATTTCAATTAATACTTCCTAATACCGCCCTGGCAAGTGTAAGAACCGCCACTTTTTCTGCGCCATTTTCGAGCAATATCCGCGCACATTCCCTGACGGTACTGCCGGTTGTGTAAACATCGTCTATCAATACAACACTTTTCCCATCTATTTTTCCTCTGTCCGTTACTATAAACGATCCCTTGACATTCGCACTCCTTTGTTTTCTTCCCAAGCCTGTTTGCGGCTTTGTATGAATAGTTCTTTTGAGTGTTCTGAAATCTAAAGGGATGGAATTTTTCTTCGCAACCTCTCTTGCCAGTATAACGGATTGGTTAAATCCTCTTTCTTTTAATCTCTTCAGATGAAGGGGCACTGGTAAAATCAACGAATACTCTCCAGGGTCAAAGGAATTGTATTCGAACTCTGCCATCAATCTCCCCAGGGTTTCACCTACAGATATTTCCCCTTTGTACTTGAAGCGATGGATAACATCCATAAGAGGTTGTTTAAATTCCCCTAACGATCTTGCGAGAGAAAAATATTGTTTTGAAGACACACATTCCCCGCAAAGATGATCCGTACCCTCATAGTTAACAAAAGGAAGGCCACAACACGAACAGAAAGGTGTTTTAACAAAACTTACCCGAGAAAGACACTCAGGACAGATATAAATTATCTCATTATTATACAGGACTATACCGCATATCACACACCTTGAAGGAAATATAATATCGGCAAGATCTGTCAGAGCGTTTTTCAATATCACTATTCAGTCATATAAGGTTTCGTATTGAAGCTCCCCGCAGCAAGCTGCGGGTAATCTCCGACTCTTTAAGGAAACTTACTGACGTTATTCTTCTTTGAAGAATTGTTGATTTAATCGCTCGCTAACCCCGCCACAAGCAGCGGGGAACGAAGTAACTCGGAGAATAATGCACTCGCTATTCAGTTCGAAGAATAATGTACTCGCTGTTCAGTTCAGGACAGTATTTGTGTCTATAACATGCTTTCGTCAAGGGAAGTCACTTTCTGTCCCCCATTTCTGACTTCCATCCTGGGCACATCCGACCAAAGTCTTTCAATATCGTAAAACTCTCGCGTAGGTTCATAAAAAATATGAACTATTATATCACCATAATCCATTAAAACCCATTGCCCGAATTTTTCACCCTCAATTCCGAGAGGGAGTGTCCGGGATTTTTTCAAATCTTTTTCAATAGACGACGTAATCGCTTGAACCTGTCTATCCGAACTTCCGCTACAGATTATCATATAATCCGTAAAGGATGATAATCCTTTTACATCGAGGATTATAATATCTTTAGCTTTCTTTTCAAGCGCCGCATTGACGCACTGCAGTACCATTTTTATTGTGTCTTCCCGTTTTCTAACAGATATCACCTCCTTATTCACAATTCATACATGATAGTAACATGTATAATTTAATCTTTTTAATATTTTATAACTACCAATATTTACTAACAGAATTCAAAAATCGTGTCAATCCGAAATTGGTAGTTGTTTAAAAAGGGTCATTATGGTAGAAGCTTTATCTCCATGTTTTTCAAGGGTCTCTTACCCGAGACGTTTGTGAAGCCGCAAATATCTCGAAACCAATCGGAGGCTTATTTCAATCTCAGATGCAAGATTTTTCAAGGTTTTGTTCTGTTCCGGCCGATCCGGTTTAGGTACTTAAAATGCATAGTATTATAAAGAAAGTTCAAATAAATATTCCGCTGTATCTTCTCCATGAAAAGCATCTTTCAACGTTCATAAAAGAGAGGATCAACCCTGAGATCAGCTTTAATTATTTTGTACTTGATCATTTTAAGAAAAATGATTTAAAGAAGATTGCTAATGCCATTAAAGAGGCGGGATTAACAACCACCATGCATGCACCCTTTATGGACCTCAGGCCAGGAGCAATTGACCCTAAGATAAGACGGGTATCCATAGATCGCCTCAAGCAATTTTTTGAGCTCGTCCCCTATTTCCAACCGGGACTTGTCGTATGCCACGCTTCTTTTGATGAAAAATATTATGTCGGATGTTCAAAGAGGTGGATTGAAAACAGCATTGACACATGGCGGCAATTCTTACCTCTCGCCCGTGATATGAATACTATTATCACTCTCGAAAATGTCTATGAAGACAGTCCTGATTATTTAGCTTCACTTATAGAGTCTCTTAAGTCCCCTTACCTCCACTTCTGCTTTGACACAGGACACTTCAACGCATTTTCCAAAGCAAGCTTAAAGGAGTGGATGGACAAACTGGGGCCTTACCTGAAACAGCTTCACTTACATGATAACAAAGGTTTTGCCGATGAACACCTTCCTGTGGGAGATGGAAATTTTCCGTTTTACGAGCTTTTTAAAATATTAGAGGAACAATCTAAAGATCCAGTAATAACGCTTGAACCTCACACTGAGGAAGACCTGATTAAATCTCTTAAAAACATTAAGAAAATGAAACTAATATAAACAACGGATACGGAACTAAACGACAGCAAAGGACTTTAACCCTGCACGAATGAACAACAAGAATTTTTCTTCTGTTCCCCGGATGAGATAAATTTTAAAAGGAGGATTTATGAAAATCGGTATTATAGGCACCGGTTATGTGGGTCTGGTCACCGCGACCTGTTTTGCCCATATGGGAAATGACGTGATCTGCATGGATATAGACAAGGATAAGGTTGATAATCTCAATAAAGGAGTCGTTCCGATTTATGAACCCGGACTTGAAATCATGATAAAAAAAAATCATGACGACGGCAGGCTCAAATTTACTACTGAAATGGAGGAAACCGTAAAAGAATCACTTGTCATATTTATCTCAGTTGGAACGCCACAGGATGAGAATGGTTACGCGGACATGAAACATGTCCTCAATGTAGCTGAGGGCATCGGCCGTTATATTGAAAGTTATAAGATCGTTGCCAATAAATCCACCGTCCCGGTGGGTACGGCAGATAAAGTAAAAAATATCATTGAAAAAAAACTTGTTGAAAGGAATTTATCTATAGAATTCGACGTCATCTCCAATCCGGAATTTCTGAAAGAGGGTGATGCAATAAACGATTTCATGAAACCGGACAGAGTTATTGTGGGAACTGATAATGTAAGAACGGCCGAGCTATTGAAGGAACTTTATTCTCCATTTGCCATGGATAGAGAAAAGTTTATCGTCATGGATATAAAAAGTGCGGAACTGACAAAATACGCGGCAAACGCGATGCTTTCCACAAGAATATCTTTCATCAACGAAATGGCAAATATCTGCGAAAGAGTAGGAGCTGATATCGCAATGGTCAGAAAGGGAATTGGCGCGGACAGCCGAATAGGTTACAGCTTCATTTACCCGGGTGTCGGCTATGGAGGCTCATGTTTTCCAAAAGATATCAGGGCGCTGATAGCAACGGCCGAAGATTTTAAGTACGACGCGAAGATATTAAAATCCGTGGATCAGGTCAATTTCAGACAGCGAAAAGTTTTTGTCGAAAAGATAATAAGATTTTTTGAAGATAAAGGAGGACTCCAAGACAGAACAGCCGCTATCTGGGGTCTTTCTTTTAAACCAAACACAAATGATGTCAGAGAATCTCCTGCCCTTGATACGATAAAGACTTTACTGTCTGAAGGGGCAAAGATTAACGCTTATGATCCTGAAGCAACCGAAGAGGCAAAAAGGGTACTGGGCACAAATCCCAATATAAGATATTTCAAGAACGCATACGATGCCCTGAATGGAAGTGATTTTCTCGCATTGGTGACGGAGTGGCACCTTTTTCGAAACCCGGACTTTAACAGGATAAAAAAGCTATTAAAGAACCCGGTAATTTTCGATGGAAGGAACCAGTATGAACCTCGCGAGATGAAAAAAAGAGGATTCATTTATTTTTGCATAGGCCGGAAATAGTTCGCTGTTGGCTATACTCGTCCTCGACCCCAATCGAGGAGCCGATACTCCAAGGTACAAATAAAAAAGGCAACTTTAAAATTTATTTTTCTTTTATATTTTCCGTCTTGATATTCGACATATAGAGGTTGAAATTTGTTGATATATGTAGTTAAAAGACTGGCATTTATGGTTCCTCTCCTTATCGGGATTACCATTATTTGTTTTACCGTCATGCATCTCGCACCCGGTTCCCCAACAGATCTTCAGACTCAGATGAACCCAAAGGCCGGAGCCGAAATGAAGGAACGTCTCAGGGCAATGTATGATCTGGACAAACCTCTTCATCAGCAATATTTATTATGGATAAGCAAACTTGCCGTACTTGATCTTGGAAAATCCTTTTCTCCCGATAACCGTCCGGTGGCAGACAAGATACTGGAAAGACTTCCGATTACTATTTTTATCAACGTCCTTTCAATGTTCCTCATCATCATTGCGGCTATCCCGATCGGCGTTCTTTCAGCCGTCCATCAAGACTCAATATTTGATAAAACCACCGGCATTTTTGTCTTTATAGGTTTTTCCATTCCCACGTTCTGGCTGGCACTTCTTTTAATGATACTCTTTGGTATAACTCTTGGCTGGCTCCCGATATCCGGCATCAGGTCTTTAAATTACGAATATCTTCCTCCGTTTAGTGCATTTACTGATTTGATAAAACATCTTATACTGCCCGTCCTTATATCAGCATTCGGTGGCCTTGCCGGGCTGTCCAGGTATATGAGATCGAGTATGCTGGAAGTAATCAGACAGGATTACATAACAACGGCAAGAGCAAAAGGATTAAGCGAAAGAGTGGTAATTTATAAACATGCTCTCCGAAACGCGCTGCTCCCTATTATAACCATACTTGGACTTTCCATTCCCGGACTCATTGGAGGAAGCGTTATCTTTGAAACAATATTCGCGATCCCAGGCATGGGACAGCTTTTTTACATGTCGGTTATGGCGAGAGACTACCCGGTTATTATGGGAATACTGGTAATTGGCGCGGTTCTTACACTCCTCGGAAATCTTATAGCGGACGTTTCCTACGCACTTGCAGACCCGAGGATCAGAGTGTCGTAACTAAAGTGTCTAAAGTGAGCTAAAGTTAAAATAATTTAAATCCTTAAACTTAAAATTTAACATGGCAGACTCAACTATCAGAAGAGATTTCTGGAGCAGATTTTCCAAAAATAAAATGGCCGTTGCGGGAAGCGCAGTGGTGATTTTACTGTTTATAATTTCCCTGCTTGCGCCCTGGATCGCCCCCTATGACCCAGGCGAAATCAATCTCCAGATGGTTCTCTCTCCACCTTCCGGCAATCACCTTTTAGGAACAGACCAGCTGGGACGAGATGTTTTGAGCCGTATGATCTGGGGTTCGAGAATATCCCTCAAGGTCGGGTTTGTAGCTACAGGTATTGCCATATTAATAGGAACCATTTTAGGGGCCACAGCGGGATATTACGGAAGATGGATTGATGCCACGATTATGAGATTTGTCGATATTATGCTCTGTTTTCCCGCCTTTTTCCTTATCTTAGCCGTCATAGCATTTCTTGAGCCTTCTATCTGGAATATTATGATCGTTATAGGCATCACCGGCTGGATGGGAATAACCCGTCTGGTCAGAGCAGATTTCATTTCAATAAAGGAGAGAGATTACGTGCAGGCCGCCAAGGCCATCGGCGCCAGCGATGGGCGGATTATATTTTTCCACATCCTTCCCAACGCTATGGCATCCGTTCTCGTGGCAGCAACACTCGGGGTCGCGGGGGCTATACTGACAGAATCAGCTCTGAGTTTCCTCGGAATCGGAGTTCAGCCCCCCATACCAAGCTGGGGAAATATTCTTACCGCCGGTAAGGACAACATAGATATTGCCTGGTGGCTTTCTCTCTACCCGGGCCTTGCTATTCTGATAACAGTACTTGGTTATAACCTGCTGGGTGAAGGGATAAGAGATTCTCTTGACCCAAGGCTTAAAGGATAATAAACAGTATAACGTATAAAAAAGGAGGTTGGTTTGATGGGCAAGAAGAAAACCGGATACAATGGCAGCCTGGATAAAAGAATCATTGAGAAACAATTATCAAAAGGAATGATCTCTGAAGAAAATTTAAAAAAATACCTGGCACAGCTTTCTGACGTGTCTGATAATGCCGAAGAGATTGTAATAAACAAAGAAGATGCGGACGACTCATAAAGGATCATATAATGTTTATTGATTCACATGCACATCTGGAAATGAAAGCATTTGACCGCGACAGAGATGAAGTCATTGCGAGGGCCGCAAAAGCAGGAGTAGATTATGTTGTCACAGTCGGAACAACACTTGATGACTGTAAAAAGGCTGTTTACCTCGCAAATAAATACGAGTCCATTTATGCCGCGGTCGGAATACACCCGCACGAAGTTAAGAAAATAAACAATGACACATACGACTCTCTTAAAGAACTGGCAGCTCATGATAAGGTAGTCGCATACGGAGAAATCGGACTGGATTTCTTTCGTAATCTGTCCCCGCGGGATGTACAGATAAAAAGATTTCAGGAACAGCTCGAACTCGCCGATGAAATCGGGCTTCCGATAGTTATTCATGATCGTGAAGCCCACAAGGAAACCCTGAACATGCTTCAAAAATGGAAAGGAAATCAAAGAGGTATCATTCATTGTTTTTCGGGTGATTATGAGATGGCCCGAAAATGCATTGATATGGGATTTTTCATATCGATACCCGGAACTATCACCTTCCAAAAATCTGAGACACTCCGGACAGTAGTTGAAAATATCTCTATCAGCAGTTTACTTTTGGAAACAGATTCTCCCTACCTCGCCCCTCATCCAAAGCGCGGCAGGAGAAATGAACCGGCCAATGTTATCCTGACTGCCCAAAAGGTTGCCGAAATAAAGGGTCTGCCACTCGAAGAGGTTGGGGAAATAACATCCCGGAATACAAAGAATGTTTTCGGGATTACCTAAAACGGCAAAACCTTAACCCTAAAAATACCTAAAGTGAACTAAGGTTAATGTACACGCCTTCGGCGCGGTCAAATTTGAAACACGCTACGCTGAAAGCGCATTTTTTAATTTAGGCATTTTAGCTCACTTTACACTTTTAACTAAACCTTGCCATTTGAACTGGTACTAACATCTGCGCAAAAAACGCAGTCGTTGATAATAAATACTCTAAACGCTCATACTTCTCCCCAAAAGCGCTTTTCCCCTATTTATCCCCGGTATTAAGAATCATCTTTTCCAGAAGCTCCCAACGGGAATAGGCCTTCTCCAAATCCCGCTCCACTTCATCAAGTCTGGCCTGCAGTTTCACGACTTCCGTCCCGGAAAATTTGTACAGCTCGGGATCAGCCATCGCAATAAAAAGATTGCGCCTCTGCTCCTCAAGGTCTTCAATGATATCCGGTAGTTGTTCGAGCTCGCGCCGCTCTTTAAATGTAAGTTTTCGTGGCCCCGCGGCCACTCTGCGGGGTCTGGTTTTTTTTTGTTGCTCACCGGGGGGCGTGGATTTGTCTTCCTGCCGCCGCTGACGGAGCCAATCATCATAACCGCCCACGTATTCCTTCACCCGGCCTTCACCTTCAAAGACCAGGGTGGAGGTAACGGTATTGTTAAGAAACGTCCGGTCATGACTCACTATCAGAACCGTTCCCGTATAATTGATCAGCATCGCTTCCAGCAGTTCCAGTGTCTCCACATCCAGATTGTTGGTCGGCTCATCCAGAACAAGCAAATTGGCCGGGCGAGCGAACAGTTTGGCCATGAGGAGCCGGTTCCTCTCCCCGCCGGAAAGGGCGGTTATTGGGCTACGAACCTGGTCGGGTGAAAAACGAAAGTTCTGAAGATAGCCGATTACGTGGCGCTGTTTACCGTTTACAACAACCGTATCGCCTTCTTCGGCAACGTTTTGCTGAAGGGTCTTGGTCTCATCGAGCTGAGCCCTAAGCTGATCAAAATAGGCTATCTCAAGACGGGTCCCGTGCCGCACGCATCCGCTGTCCGGCTTGATTTTTCCCAGCAGGACGTGCAACAGAGTAGTCTTGCCGCAACCATTCGGCCCGATGATTCCAATCTTGTCACCTCTCATAACGGTAGTGGAAAACTCCGAGAGAATCGACTGTCCATCATAAGCAAAGATTACATCACGGGCATTTATTGCAAGCCGTCCCGATTTTTCTCCTTCATCCAGCATCAGACGCACATTGCCGCTCCGGGCACGGCGCTGCTTTACCTCTGCCCGCATTTTCATCAGCGCCCTCACCCGCCCTTCATTACGGGTTCGGCGCGCTTTAATGCCCTGTCTTAACCAGTTTTCTTCGCTCCTCAACTGTTTGTCAAATTCCACTATTCGAGCGGTCTCGTTTTCGAGCAGCTCTTCCTTGCGGTTAAGGTAGTACTCGTAGTTGCCGGTAAAGGAAGTTACAGTACCCCGATCAATTTCAACGATGCGGGTCGACAGGTGATTGAGGAAGGCACGATCATGAGTGACGAAAATCATGGTTTTTACGAAGCGCCGCAAGAACTGCTCCATCCAGACAATGGCATCGATATCCAGATGATTGGTCGGTTCATCCAGCAGTAGAATGTCGGGATCGTTCACCAAAGCCCGGGCAAGGAGCACACGGCGTTTGAGCCCGGCGGAGAGCTCCCCGTATGACGCTTTCTCATCCAGCCCCATGCGTGAGATGACCGTCTGAACCTGCTGATGAGGATGCCCTATGGCGATAATATCATAGACACTGCCATCTAAGTCGAGAGGAACCTCCTGCGTCAACAGAGAGGTTTTCAGTCCCTTGGCTTTCGTGACAGTCCCACTATCGGGAGGCAGCTCACCATTAATCAGTTTCAGTAGAGTGGACTTTCCGGTACCGTTACGGCCGATAAGGCAGATCCGTTCACCCCTCTTTATTTGCAGATCAACCTTGTCGAGCAATGTGGGCCCGCCGAAGCTGAGCCCCACATTTTTTAACATTACCAGAGTCATTTTATAATTCTGCCGTTCCCGACCTTTATTCAGTCCACCTCATCGAAGAGGCCTAACAGGACGTTTGTCAGGCCATTAACATAGGCGTGATCTTCCTTGAGGTCTTCGCCGTCAGCCGCTTGAAAAGCCAGTTTATCACAGTGCTCATTTTCCGGGTGTCCCGCGTGCCCACGTACCCATATGAACCGCACAGGGAAAGAATCGCACAGATCAAGCAACTCCGCCCACAAGTCGGCATTCTCAGCGGCGTCTTTTCTTGTGCGCATCCAGTTATTGGCACGCCATCGACGGGCCCATCCCCGGCTGATTCCATTAACCACGTAGCGCGAATCGCTGTACAGGACTACATCGTCCGCAGTCTTCAAAGTCTTGAGCGCCGCGATACAGGCCGTTAATTCCATACGGTTGTTGGTGGTCAGACGAAAGCCCCGGGAAAGTTCGGTACGCTTTCCCCCGTCAATGATAACCGCGCCGTACCCTCCCGGTCCCGGGTTGCCGCGGCAGCCTCCATCGGTATAGATAACAATTGTGCCAGGCGGAACGTCCGTATCGAGGGCGGTATCAGAATCCTTCTCTCCTGATGGCAACCGACCGTAGACCGGATTCTGCAACCACTTCCGCGCCTCTCCCAGAGAGGCAAATCCCTTATAATGAGCTCCGGCATATCCGCGAATCTGTTCCTCGGCGCCGTCAGGACCAAACCATGCGGTATAAACGCCCGGGTTACGACCCCTGGCTACGGCATAGTATTTCTTAGATTTGCCCATACAATCATCCTCCACCTGATGCGTATCTGTCATACAGCGAACCGACCGTGGCCGTTTAGCCGTTTACTCCGATACCGTTTTTCAACTTTTAGTCTCGACCACCAACCCTGAAATCGAAAAGCTAACTCATCAATTATTCGTAGTGAAGCATACCGATGATTCACGGTATTATCCAGCGAAAATTTTTACGACATGACCGGGAGCACCGGGAAAAACTCGACTAAGGTACAAAATTGTGATGAATCTCCATTGACAATTATCTAAAATATACTTGATTAAACAAAAGATTTATTGTAAGAGAGAATAGATATCCGGGGGTGCTATTCAGGCTGAGATAATACCCTTTAAACCTGATCTGGGTAATACCAGCGTAGGGAGCGGCAACTTAATAGTTTTGTTGTAAGTTTTTGAAGGGCCACATATCCCGCGCCAGGAGGATAGTGGCCTTTTTGCTTTGGAAAAAATCATGAGTGTAAAGAGGGTTCTTACAATAGCCGGGTCGGATTCCGGCGGCGGCGCCGGAATACAGGCAGACCTGAAGACGATTACGGTATTAGGCGGGTTCGGAATGAGTGTAATAACCGCCCTTACCGCTCAGAACACACTTGGCATTCATGGTGTTCATGAAATCCCCGAAGATTTTATAGAAAAGCAGTTTGATGCCGTGGCTTCGGATATAGGAATCGATGCGGCTAAAACCGGGATGCTTGCCACCGGTAAAATATTAAAAACCATCATAAAAATGGTGAGGAAATACCAAATAGGCAAACTTGTCGTGGATCCGGCGTTGGTCGCGAAGGATGGATCTTTCCTAATAGAAGAAGAGGCCCGAAGTTCTCTTGTGGAGGAACTCGTACCGTTAGCCCTTGTTATTACTCCCAATATTCCTGAAGCTGAGGTGTTATCAAAGACCCGGATATCATCGGTAAATGATATGAGAAAATCCGCGGAAATTATTTTCGGTTTAGGGGTTAAAAATGTTGTTATCAAGGGTGGACACCTGACGGGAGATGCCGTGGATATCCTTTACGACGGTGAAAAATTCCATGAGTTTACTTCCGAAAGGATAGATACTTCAGATACCCATGGTACGGGATGCACATATTCTGCCGCCATTGCAACGGAACTTGCTAAAGGGAAATCTGTCTTTGACGCCGTAAAAAAGGCAAAGGAATATGTAACAACCGCTGTCAGATTTTCGCTGCGGATAGGCAGGGGACATGGGCCAACGAACCATCTTGCTCCTATCTTGCGAGAGAAGTGAATGCAATAAATGCGTTTGAAACACTAAAATCAATAATAAGGAGGAATAATAGAAATGGCACTGAGCGAAATTACAATAACCAAAGCAATTATTGACCGATTTTCACAGAAATTCATGGAATATATAGAAGTTGACACGGCCATCGTAGGCGCGGGGCCCGCCGGTCTGGTGGCGGCATATTTTCTGGCAAAAGCCGGTATCAAGGTGGCAATATTCGAACGAAAACTTTCCATCGGCGGCGGAATGTGGGGTGGCGGAATGATGTTCAATGAAATAGTGGTACAGGAAGAAGCCAGGGGAATTCTCGACATGTTCGACATAAACACCAGAGAATATGAACCGGGGTACTATACGGCCGACGCGATCGAATCCGTTACGACGATCTGCTCACATGCTACAAAGGCGGGCGCGAAAATTTTTAACTGTATGAGCGTGGAAGATGTTGTGATCCGCGAGGGACGCGTAATCGGTCTCGTCATTACCTGGTCACCAGTTGAAATGGCAGGGCTTCACGTCGATCCACTTACCGTCACGACAAAAAATATAATTGACGCGACCGGTCATGACACCGAGGTGCTCCGTGTAATTGTTCGAAAGGCAGACATAAAATTAAACACGGAAACCGGAAATATAATGGGCGAACGCTCCATGTGGGCGGATAAGGCGGAACCGCTGACAGTTGAGAACACGAAAGAAATATGCCCCGGTGTCTGCGTGGCAGGAATGTCGGCCAATGCCGCCTTTGGCGGGCCAAGAATGGGGCCGATATTCGGAGGAATGCTTCTCTCCGGCAAGAGGGCAGCGGAATTAATTATTGACAAAACTTAATTTTCGAGTTTTAACTGGTATTTTACAACTTAAAACTCGGCGAGGTTCATAATGACTCAATTAGAGATAGCACGTAAAGGTAAAATCTCAGAGGAGATGGAGATATGCGCAAAGAATGAGAATGTGGCACCGGAATACATCCGAAAAGGTGTCGAGGACGGCACTATCGTGGTTATACGGAACAAAAAGCACGGTTTTATTCCACCCCTTGCTATCGGTAAGGGTTTAAAGACAAAAGTCAACTCCAATATCGGAACATCCAAAGACCGTGCTGATATTGAGCTGGAGCTTGAAAAAGTTAGAATATCTGTCGCCGCCGGGGCGGACACGATCATGGACTTGTCCACGGGCGGCGATATAAGGGCAATAAGAAAAGCGATTATAAAAGAATCAACAGTTTCGATTGGAACAGTTCCGATTTACCAGGCTGCCGCCCAGATGCTCGGATCCCGAAAAGCAATCGTGGAAATGAGCGATGATGACATGTTCCGGGTTATAGAGGAAAACGGCGAGGACGGTGTGGATTTTATCACCGTTCACTGCGGTGTCACGCAAAGAAGCGTCGGTCTTCTGGAGGAACAGGGACGCCATCTCGGAATCGTCAGCAGGGGAGGAACCATTTTATCCAAGTGGATGGAATACAATGAGAGAGAAAATCCTCTCTATGAACAATACGACAGGCTGCTTGAGATTGCCAAATCCTACGACATGGTCCTCAGTCTTGGTGACGGTTTGAGACCGGGCTGTCTCGCCGACGCGACTGACAGGGGACAGGTTGAAGAACTTATTTCTTTGGGTGAACTGACAAAAAGGGCACGGGACCATGGAGTTCAGGTCATGATTGAAGGGCCGGGGCATGTCCCGATTAAAGAAATTGAAGCTAACGTTCAGCTGGAAAAGAGCCTCTGCAACGGGGCGCCCTTTTACGTGCTCGGACCTCTCCCGACGGATATAGCACCCGGTTATGACCACATAACGGCAGCCGTAGGAGGCGCCATTGCAGGATCAGCCGGCGCGGATTTTCTCTGTTATGTTACTCCGGCGGAACACTTAAGACTTCCGACCTTAGAAGACGTTAAGGATGGTATTATAGCCTCAAGGATCGCCGCCCACATTGCCGATATCGCCAAAGAAATCCCCGGCGCATTCGACAAAGACATACTCATGGCAAAGTACAGGAATGAGTTCGACTGGGACGGGCAGGTAAGAATATCAATTGATCCCGACAAAGCGGGGGCTTTCCTTGAGAAGAGTGAAAGCGCCAGTGAAGAGGGCTGCACCATGTGCGGTGAGTTCTGCGCGATTAAACTCGGTAAAAAGGATAAAACAAGCCACCGTCGAGACAGTTGAGAGTAAGTCACAGATGTCGATTACTTTCCTGAGGGAAGGCTACAATTTTTCTTCAACAGATTTTACCTTACCGGCAATGCGTCCGGCGGCTCCTTTTCTGTAGTCAGCCTTAATGGTCAGGTATATGCGGTCACAGTCTTTCGCGAGTTCGTGAAAGCAGCGGTTCACCACAGCCATGACTTCATCCCACTCACCTTCTATGCTCGTGCCCATGGGGCCGAGCTTATACGATAGATCGCTGTCTTTGATAATCCTCACCATTCTGGACACATACGGGCTCACACTGCCGCCCTTGTCTAAAGGGAAAATCGCCAGATCAACAAGCGCACTCATAAATCCTCCTCTTTAAAAACCAGGGAATACCTGATTAAGTAAACCATATTCCAATCTCCGTTTCAATCCTTGTTTTAATGGATCAGCTTCCTCAATGAGTGAATTATGAGGGAGTGCAGGAAGATTTAACGGTTTCAATCCTTGTTTTAATGGATCAGCTTCCTCAATTGAAGCCGATATGACAGCATTTACCCTTGGTCAGCGGTTTCAATCCTTGTTTTAATGGATCAGCTTCCTCAATTATCGCACATCGTCGCGAAGATGCCGAAAAAATTTTGTTTCAATCCTTGTTTTAATGGATCAGCTTCCTCAATCTCTGACCCGGACGATCCGGGTCAAAAAGATGGAGTTTCAATCCTTGTTTTAATGGATCAGCTTCCTCAATTCCAGTCCGATTCTGTCGGAATATACAGGACGCGGGTTTCAATCCTTGTTTTAATGGATCAGCTTCCTCAATTCATGATTACTCCTTTTGTTTTGCGCATATATTTGGTTTCAATCCTTGTTTTAATGGATCAGCTTCCTCAATGCTTTAGCCGCCGGCTGTTGTCCGGCGCAATTAATCGTTTCAATCCTTGTTTTAATGGATCAGCTTCCTCAATGGCGTAAAAGCCGCATCATATGCCCTTCTGAAAGGTTTCAATCCTTGTTTTAATGGATCAGCTTCCTCAATCAACGCTGGTTGACACGGGCAATATTGCTGTTGTTAGTTTCAATCCTTGTTTTAATGGATCAGCTTCCTCAATGCGATAACCAGCATACCTATTGTCGGAGACATTCTGTTTCAATCCTTGTTTTAATGGATCAGCTTCCTCAATACGTTGCCCGTGAACGCCGCGTAGAAAGTGTCAGAGTTTCAATCCTTGTTTTAATGGATCAGCTTCCTCAATTCGAGCTGATCTTGCTCGATCTCCAGATGGAATATAGTTTCAATCCTTGTTTTAATGGATCAGCTTCCTCAATATCCAACCAGATCTCTGGCAAGAGGATGGCTTTTATGTTTCAATCCTTGTTTTAATGGATCAGCTTCCTCAATGTGTGCCCATGCACTTAATTCTTTCCACAGTTTCAGGTTTCAATCCTTGTTTTAATGGATCAGCTTCCTCAATTTTAAATGGAGCATCTCAAACGGATACCTGAAAGATGTTTCAATCCTTGTTTTAATGGATCAGCTTCCTCAATACCGAGCAATTCGCTCGGTCCAGTCCGCATGCCAGGTTTCAATCCTTGTTTTAATGGATCAGCTTCCTCAATCAGGAAAATAGCCTGAGAATTCACACCGGCAAAATGTTTCAATCCTTGTTTTAATGGATCAGCTTCCTCAATGCTTTCATAGGCTTAACTTAACAACATTAAATTAGCGGTTTCAATCCTTGTTTTAATGGATCAGCTTCCTCAATTTTCAGCTACGGGAGGAGTTGATGACGTGACGTTGGTTTCAATCCTTGTTTTAATGGATCAGCTTCCTCAATTGAATCTGCTGAAGACAGAAAATACCTGATCAGATGTTTCAATCCTTGTTTTAATGGATCAGCTTCCTCAATCGGGAAGATAGGTGATGACCGGATCGGGTTCCAGAGTTTCAATCCTTGTTTTAATGGATCAGCTTCCTCAATTGAATTTTGTCAGGCAGCCACAACCGCATATTACTAGTTTCAATCCTTGTTTTAATGGATCAGCTTCCTCAATCGGCGAAAGGCGATACCGTGCGCTTTGGCGTGTGGGTTTCAATCCTTGTTTTAATGGATCAGCTTCCTCAATTCTTTATTCCTTAGCTCATACCGTCCAGGTGTCAATTGTTTCAATCCTTGTTTTAATGGATCAGCTTCCTCAATTTCCCAGCGGCGTATCTCCGACACCATCGTCTTTCTGTTTCAATCCTTGTTTTAATGGATCAGCTTCCTCAATGCATATCCCTTTACCGTAGATCCGTTCGAGGTCCGTGTTTCAATCCTTGTTTTAATGGATCAGCTTCCTCAATATTATCACTCATGCCGTTTTCCCTCCCTCGATTTCCTGTTTCAATCCTTGTTTTAATGGATCAGCTTCCTCAATACCTGCAGGCCACCGTGGACCGGTTGAAATGATCAAGTTTCAATCCTTGTTTTAATGGATCAGCTTCCTCAATCCGGCATGTGGTGGTACGATACGACTGCTCACATATGTTTCAATCCTTGTTTTAATGGATCAGCTTCCTCAATCGTGTAGCGGTGCGTTGACGAAAACTGAAACTCGATGGTTTCAATCCTTGTTTTAATGGATCAGCTTCCTCAATAAGAAGGAGCCCAGCGGTACCTGGTTCGGGAAGCAGTGTTTCAATCCTTGTTTTAATGGATCAGCTTCCTCAATCGCAATTTCTGTGAATCCTTTT
>CAZZBF010000032.1:27111-28838 GCA_964652795.1 uncultured Syntrophales bacterium
CACTCCCTTCTATTTGGCCAATAAACCCAATTCCAAGCCCTAAAAACCTCATTTTTCCACCCACCAGAGCACAGTTAAACCTCATGTATAATTATGTATTTCACACTAAATCACTTTTTCACAAATATTTCCGTAACAGCAGTCGTTGCACCTTGCCCTGTATTTCGTCGGATTCGGGTAAATACCCTTCTGAATTACGCTGAAAAGATCGCTGACTATAGCATCCAACTCGCCATACATTTTATCCGTGATAGTTACCTCAACCAATTTATTCCGGCTACGTGTATATACAATGAATCCTTTGTTTACAGGTACGTCGTAATATTCCCGGATTAACCGACCATAAAAGGTCAACTGATATTTATGATTTCTGAAAGTTCGATCTTTGTATTCGGCATATTTGTAATCGAGCGGAGCAGCCGTTCCATCATCGAGGAACAGAACTTCATCGACAATGCCCCTTATCCCTCGCGGGGACGACAGATAGACCGACTTTTTCCGTTCGATGCATCCGATCTTTTTCCGGAGATAATCAGGATTAACAGCTTCTTTGTCTTCATGAATCGTCCGCCCCTTTTGAACCTTGAAGCGTTTTTCCTCATGTTGGGGAATATCAAGATAATTTTCAAAATAAATAAACCTCGGACAAAAGAGATATTCAAGGATGTCCGACGCCGTTATCGAAAACACCCCGCTGCCATCAATTTCCGCAATATCGGTATTTACTGCTGATTCATAGGTGACCATTTCGCATACCTTCTACAACGCTTCACGCCTTCAATCACCACACAAAATCAAATTTTTCGCACTGTCCCAAACCCCCTCGACACAGATTTCCCGATCCCCCAGTAATCGGGAATTTCGAAATTGATACGACGACGAGTGACATACCAAGATAAGTTCTCAACATTAAATAATGTGTAAGAAAATTTTGCGATTACATCTGCTAAACGCTACCGACAATTATTACTTTTATATCAAAACAGAATGCTTGATGAAAACCCTGTCCATCCCGTTTTATCTGAATACAGTCCATTTTTTACATGTGCATAGTTGCAAATTTTCATGTTCCCGTGATTTTCAAAGTCAGGAAAAGAATTCGCTTCATCATTACAGATATTGATAACATATTTTGAAATATTTTTATTGATATGCTTCAAAATGCTTTTTAGTTCCATTCTATATTCAAGAGATATATCCTTCGATTTCAATTCTTGGATTATTTTGTTTCTCTTAGAACAAAGACTCTCGTATAAGTCAGCTTCAATTTCAATAAATACCGGCATCAAATTGGGGAGGGTCTGCATGAAATGATTATCAAATTGTTTCGCTGTTTTCTCAAAATTTAGGTTTTCCATATCATTAATTAAGATAGAGTCTGGTAAGGTCTGGTTTATCGCTATTTCAAAATAGTCCTTTAACAAAGGTAATATTTTATTCTCCCTGATTTCTGTTTGTAACAATTCTTTGACTTCGTCATATAGTAAATCTGCTGGCTTGTAAGGACTGTATCCAATCTTATTCGTAATAACAAGTTCTGCACTCTTCCTTATCTCATCCCTATTTTCACGATTTATTCGTCCAGCCGTTTGAATAATACTATGTAGAGGCGCGAATTCTCTGAAGCCACAGTCAAAATCAAGGTCCACGCCAGCTTCAATTACCTGAGTTGAAATAAGAATTGTTTTTTTCCTTTTCCCCAACCTTATTTTTATATCGCTTATAAT
>CAZZBF010000032.1:28848-29492 GCA_964652795.1 uncultured Syntrophales bacterium
ATCTTTAGCGCGAGTTTTTTTGTATTAACAACACAAACCAAGGAATTGTTTTTCTCAGATTTTTTTAAAATTTGTTCTGTCAATCTCTCTGCTGTATCAATCTCTCCCATAAACTTCAGGGCATAGCGATTGTTAAAATCCATGGAATAATACTTCAAATCGAGAAGGTCACATACGATTCCTGAATCAAGAAACCTTTTTATTGCCGGGATTGTGGCCGACATAAGGATAAAATCAATATTAAATTCTCTGGATAAAAAAGTGATTGTTTCTGAAAAATCTTTCAGCAGTATTCTTGGAACGGCCTGAATCTCATCAAAAATTATTACAGAGTCCTTCAATGTCCAGAATTTTATCAAATCCCGATTTTTATTTGAGAAAATCGCATTTAAAAGCTGATTGAATGTAGTTACTATAATCTGATCCAACCCCCATGATGAACTGATAAAGTCATTTTTTTGTCTGAAAAAGTTCTTTTCGTATTCCTTTTCCTTGTCCGGTAAAATATATTCTTTTGTCTTTGTCAGATGGTGGTATTTTAAGAGTATATTTGGATCAATTATTTTTGCATACTCTTCATATGTCTGATCAATAATTGACGTCATGGGGAGCGCATTAATGATCATTTTTTTGTTTTTTTCGCT
>CAZZBF010000033.1:0-2772 GCA_964652795.1 uncultured Syntrophales bacterium
GTCTCCTCTCTGTATCCTCTCCGGTGAAGCGCGCCACCTGAAGTGTCTATGCTTATTACCGCCTTATTGTGCCTGATATGAAGGTTCAACAGAATATCTGGATTTCTTACCGACACATCCGGACGATGACCGGTTTTTTCTCTGAAATAGTCCGCGACAGTGTCTTTGAGTCGGAGGGCGGCGTACTTTGAATGCGATATCGCGCTGTCGGAAACATTCCCCGATACGGCAAAGGTACTGCCTTCCGTGAAAAAGTCTTCCCATTTGATCTGTTTGGCCTCCTGATACAGAGTATCGGTATTATGACAAGTGAATGATATTAACGGCGCGAGGCACCGTGAAAGAAGCCTGGTCAGATAATTAATTCGATACAGGGTTGATTTGTCCGCCCTGAAATAAATTCCGCTGAATTCCGGCCTGATATCTTCGGCACCGAGTTTAGCTAATTCCTCCGCGCCGGCTTCTTTTAAGCCGTCGGCTACCACGGCAAAATAACGAGAATCTTTCTGATACTGATATGCCGCCATTTGCCGCTTTTTTCTTTTAGAGCGTTTGACCCTATCGGCTGATGTCATTTTTCACTACTTTCGTTTGAAGCTCCCCGCAACAAGTTGCGGGGAACGAAGTAATTCGAAGAATAATCTCCGACTGTTAAGGAAGATTGTTGTTTTTATTCGCTCACTGTTCAGTTCAATCTGCGCCGGAAACAACGGTCGAGATATTGTTTGATCATTTCAAATTTTTTGCACTATCAGTTATTTCGCGTTTCAATGAACCCCGCCGTTGCCGTGCCGGGATAAATATCGCATGGGTTTGCTCGTAAAATCAACTCAATTGTGGGAGAGTCCGTTATTCGGTGTGAAAAACGCGCGAGAAAAACTAAAGCAGAATCCGGGAATACAATATTAATTTAATCTTTTATTGGAGGAAAGCCCTGCGACGAGGGTATTCAACGTGACGGCACGACGGAGGTTATGCGATAAATTCAAGTGCCTCAGCGGGTCATCGTATGCAGACGCTCAGAACTTCGGTTAAATCGGTTTCCCCTCCTATAATCTTCAGGATACCGCACTGGAGCAAGGTACGCATTCCCTCCGTGATGGCATTCTTCCGAATAGTGGCAATGGAGTCTTTGTTGATGATCATCTGTTTTATGTTGTCCGTGGCTACAAGCAATTCAAATAGCCCCATCATCCCCCGGTATCCAGTGCCGTTGCATTCGGGACAGCCTTTCGCGCGGTAAAATGTCACTTCGTCATTATATTTAACGTTGAGGTCGGTGAAGTATTCTTTGCCGTATTGATGTAATAAATCATCAAATTCCAGCCGTCCCGGATGGTAAGCTTCCTTACAGTAACCGCACAGGCACCTCACCAGCCTCTGGGCCAGAACACACAAGAGAGAGTCGGCAAAGGCGAAAGGGTCTATTCCCATGTCAAGAAGCCGTATTATCGTTTCGGGGGCGTTATTGGTATGAAGAGTACTCAATACAAGATGCCCGGTTGTGGAGGCCTCTACACCCATTTTTGCCGTTTCATAATCCCTCATCTCTCCAACCATGATTATGTCCGGATCAGACCTGAGAAAGGCGCGCATGGCGTTGCTGAAATTAAGACCTATCTTGTGATGTACCTGAACCTGGCGGATACCCTTCTGGGTGATTTCTACGGGATCCTCCACGGTCCATATCTTCACGTTAGGCTCATTGAGCAAATGCAAAGCCGCGTGAGCAGTGGTGGTTTTACCGGAGCCGGTGGGGCCGACAATCAGAATCAGACCATAGGGCTTTGTCAGCAAAGTTTTGAAGCGATCATGGGTGTCCTGTTCCATTTGAAGTTCACCCAGAGTCATAATTTGCCCGCGCGTCAGAATCCGCAGGATTACGTCTTCCACGTAGCCGTGAGTGGGAACTACGGCAACCCGCAACTCGATCTCTTCCCCTTCATCCCGTTTAAATTTGATCTTCCCGTCCTGGGGGAGTCTTCGCTCGGTAATGTCAAGATTGGACATAATCTTGATTCGGGAAACAATAGCAGACCGGTAATCATAGGGGAATGTTCTATGGTGAATGCATTCACCGTCTATTCTGAACCGGACGTTAACGACGAGGTCTTTCGTGTCCGGTTCTATATGAATATCGGATGCGCGCATCAGGAATGCCTTATCGATCAGATCATTAACAAGATTGATAATGTTCCTGTCCGATTCAGAAATGTCGGGAGGCTGGTTTTTTGAACTCGCGTCTTCGCCGGGTGTTTCGGCAATCCGGTTAGAAGAGGGTATCTCTTTATTATTGTCAATCCCGTAGAAGTGATCTATGAACATCAGGATGTCGTCCGTTGAAGCCACGCAGTAATCCACCGCCTTTGTTTTCAAAAGATTTTCTATCGTATCACGTTTTAAAATATTGCTCGGATCATCGACAACGACGGTGATCCGTCCTTTCTCCTTTTCCAACGGTACCCAGTGCTCACGGTGAAGATACTGATATTTCAAGGTGTTTAGCAGGTCTTCCGGTATGGCATAGCTTTTATCGAAGGTGATCTTTCGGTAATTGGCCGGTATACGCTGTGTTCTTCCGGGCGGTTTTAAGGTCGGACCAGCCTTCTCGCTGAAATCTTTTTTAGGTTGTTTCTCCTTCTGTTCTCCCATACCGATTTGTTGTTTCTCCTTCCAATTAAGAAATAAGGTTTTCTCCCAATATTAAGAAAATCCGGAAACACTATACCAGTTTTCTGAAATATTGTCGCTTTCAAAGATTAAACTAATATG
>CAZZBF010000033.1:2872-29408 GCA_964652795.1 uncultured Syntrophales bacterium
TGGTTTATCCGGAGCTAAACTTCCGGTAAGCCGGTCCGAATTAAATCGCTTTATTGGCTTGTCACGCCTTCTTAATTATTCCGACGATGAATAGCAGCAATACCGCCCCCGCGGTCGAAGTAATTATCGCGCCAAGTAATCCCCCCGCCGAAATGCCTATTAACCCAAATACAAAACCTCCAATCACCGCGCCTATAATACCGACAATGATATTGCCGAGCAGACCAAAACCACGCCCTTTCATTAAAATTCCGGCTAACCAGCCTGCTACGGCCCCAATCGCCAAGAACACTATAAGTCCTGTGATGTTCATATTTCCACCTCCTTTTCTTTTATTACAAGTTTTTGATTTACTGCGGCATAAAGGGTTCTTCAGCTGCGGGCAGCTGGGCAAGCTTGCTTGCCTGCACGTGCTGACGGTTGCATTCACCGGTTGTGAGGCGCAACGCGTATCATACAAACACCTTACAAATTAAATTTTGCAGGGGGTGCGCGCATTTGATTTGCTAATATTTGGCTTACAACGGCTTGCGTAAAACGTCTGTTGATTTCTTCAGAAATCCTTTTTTAAATAGGCCAGTGCTAAGCGAAACTCTGTTCCGTGAAGCTCAACCGTGGTCCAGATCAATTCTTTCCGTACTGTTTTTCGGAGGTTTTTATCGAGAAACATGTAATGACTTTGGCCTTCCGCTGACTTTGCCATTTCGCGGCCGACGGCAATTAATGACGGATAATCCGCGTAAAGTTTATCCGTAAAAAGATTTCTCCCGATTTCTTCCGGATTCGTATCATAAATAATACGTCCGTCTTTTTGCATCATCCAGATCTCAACCGGAAAGTTGTCCACTTTACGCGTGATAACGGATCCCCAAAAATCCGGCTCTGTCAAAATACTCACAGAACCAATATACAGTCCTTTTTGATTAAAAACCGGATGTTCCAGATCAAATCCAACAAACCCTTCTACTGCGTCGATCGCTGTACTGACAACCGGTTCATGTGTTTTTTCCATTCGTTTAACTTGTTCTTGATGCGATATATCCATCCCCAGAATGTTGGACATTTCTTTCGGAGCAACACCAACAATAACACCTTCGGGATTAATGGTCGCGCAGTCAAACGCATATTTGTTGGCTTCGTACAATTTCTGAAGAACTGCCGTGGCCTTTTCTCCCTGGATGCCGACCGCGGATAGCTCATCTTTTGCGGCTTCCAGGCTTTCGTGCATCTCATGCAAGATATACCTGATTTTGTTGGCTGTTTGATAAAGCAGCATCGCAGGATTATAGGTGGACGCGTTGTCTTGAGCCTGCTCGGCGGCAAACACTAAGGGCGTTGAAAATAAAATTATTCCGAGGAAAAGAAGTATCAGCTTTTTCATATCCATTCCTCTAGTTTGGTTTAGTTCATGAAAACATTTTTTATTCATTTTTTACATATATAACGAGGGGTTAACTTGCCGTCGGATTTATATTTGCGTACCGACCAAAGGGTCTCACCTGGATTGCCTGAACCCTTGGGAAATCTGAAGACAGGGAAATAACCTGGTGCCCGCCGGAAACACGCAATTTCAACCCTGTCTCCTTGGCACGATCCAATTTTCGGTGCATTTCTGCATTCAGTGTTTTAGCCATTTAGGTGGCCCGCTACATGGACCAGGTGTAACCTTGTCGCGTGGCGTATCACAAAAAATACACGGGTCTCCTAAATGGTGGCCCTTGAACTCTGGGACGGGAAAATCAAAGGCGCAATCATCACAGGTCAGACACGGATATTCTTCCCCGGGAGGAATTATATTCGTACTACCGCATCTCGGACATCTTAATTGTTCCATCATGTGTCTCCCGGTTGCACATAGCAACCTAACGTTAAGCCTAAGGGCGGCGGTTCTATCGTGTGACGTTTCCCTCAAAGCTATTGGTCGGCACAGGCGCGTTCTTCCGTTAGGCAGATCATTTCTTCCTCTGGACTTGTCTCAGTTCCGAATATCTCGTTTTCCACCTGCCTTCTGCGTCCCTGACATCAACACGGACCGTGCCCTGGTGCGTCCACCACACAATTTCTCTCTCATCCGTGTATTTTACGCCTGATGCAGAGACGACTTGAGGTAGCGTATAATCTTGGCCGTCTGGCATCTTTACTTTGACAAAGTAGAGACTGCCGTCAGACAGGGATCCGTATTTAGCCACAAATTGGTCGCCGTCATCACTTCTATAGTACACAGGCGGCCCGATATCCGCAGTCAGCATTGTCCTGTGCGGGCTCGCAACACAACCGCATAGAAGTACAGTCAATATACTAATGAGCATTGTTGCCGTACCTGGACGGAACACTGTGTACTCCTGTTTGGTGTTTGCTGAACCATTAAATGTTAAGAAATAAATTAATAATATTGGATATCAATATATTGTTTCTTGAGTTGTAAATAAGTAACACTATACCTATTTCTATGGAACAAAAAAGTGTATGGGAGGGCATAAACTTGAAATCATTTGTCTTTTTCAAGAGAGCGCTCGGAATGTGTGCCTGAGAAGTGCAGCTGCTTTAGTTGTGTGAAGAAGATCCCCCCTCTTTTTGATTAGAGATAATATAGCAGGCAAAATCGAAAAATCAAGGTTAATCCGGGAATTCAGGGATCAGCATGCCTATTTTACAAAGAAAAGAGGCAGCAATATGTGCCGGCCTCAGGATATTCAAAGCCTAAAGAGTAGATTTTTCAATTAATCCCTTGAACTAAATACAGAAGGGGTCAAGTCTGCTCTTGACTCTTGTTAATTTTACTTTTTATCATATCAACACGTTTTTTCATTCGCGTATTACCCGCAATCGAAGTTTTTGTCCTTTCGATTACACTGCTGACTGAACTGTAGTTATCTATACCAAACGCTCGCCCGATAACTTCAAGGCCATCCCCTCGCAAATATCTCGTTAAATATATTGCAACATTCCGGGGTTCATTATTCGCGCCTCGCCTGCTTCTGGTCAATTCGGCTTCATCGATACCATAAATATTACATACCCGCTTCTTTATAACGTCTACATCCGGAATGAATATTCGTGACTCCGGAATTTCTACATCCCTTTTTTCTACTGAAAATTTATTTTTCACCCATTGAAGGAAAGGCTCTTTGCCGAACATAACAGGAATCTTTTTCTTGCTATAAAATTCCTCTATTTCCTCACTGTCTATATCAGATACAAAATTCCGGTATTCTCGTTTTCGATCTCGTTTGTTCGGAGTAATGAGTGAGAACACAAAATCCTTGTACAACCAATCCCATTTCTTTGCATCAGAAAGATAGCCCTGATGACTGCTCCAAGGATAGGTATCCATCGTATCAACGATTCCCGCTCGTACTGGATTCCTATGGATATACCGAACCAGCTCTAATAGGTAACTGTCAAAATCCACCAGGATCGATTTATACCTGCCTCTGAATAACTGCCCATCACAGGCATGTGTTTTGTTGAATCGCTGGGTATAGACACCATTTATGTGTCTCATGCACCGGGAGAGATTTGCTTTCGGGGTTTGAATCAGAAGATGGTAATGATTTGACATCAAACAATAAGCGGCTATGTTAACCTTCCACAGTTCAACAGATGTCTGCAGGATATCAATGAACGACAGGTAGTCACTATCATCGATAAAGATAAAATCACCGCGTCTTCCCCGGTTCATGACATGATACCATGCACCGGGATATTGGATTCTTAATGGCCTGGACATGATTTGTTTTTACACTATCAGCAAACATGAGTCAAGAGCAGACTTGACCCCTTTTAGTCTTCTTGCTATAAAATTCCTCTATTTCCTCACTGTCTATATCAGATACAAAATTCCGGTATTCTCGTTTTCGATCTCGTTTGTTCGGAGTAATGAGTGAGAACACAAAATCCTTGTACAACCAATCCCATTTCTTTGCATCAGAAAGATAGCCCTGATGACTGCTCCAAGGATAGGTATCCATCGTATCAACGATTCCCGCTCGTACTGGATTCCTATGGATATACCGAACCAGCTCTAATAGGTAACTGTCAAAATCCACCAGGATCGATTTATACCTGCCTCTGAATAACTGCCCATCACAGGCATGTGTTTTGTTGAATCGCTGGGTATAGACACCATTTATGTGTCTCATGCACCGGGAGAGATTTGCTTTCGGGGTTTGAATCAGAAGATGGTAATGATTTGACATCAAACAATAAGCGGCTATGTTAACCTTCCACAGTTCAACAGATGTCTGCAGGATATCAATGAACGACAGGTAGTCACTATCATCGATAAAGATAAAATCACCGCGTCTTCCCCGGTTCATGACATGATACCATGCACCGGGATATTGGATTCTTAATGGCCTGGACATGATTTGTTTTTACACTATCAGCAAACATGAGTCAAGAGCAGACTTGACCCCTTTTACTTAGGTTTTGACTGGTCACAAGAGGGAGAGAAAAAAAACTAAAGTCTCGGTTTTGTATGTAAATAAGCGCCATCCCGCCATTAGGTAGGAAGTGATCTTCCCCATAATGGCATACCTCCTTTCGGCTGTATTTGGAAGGCGGCGCCTCCCTTTTTATTTGCTAACGCAGAGCTCACCGGGAGCGTTAGCGATCCGGTGAAGCGGTTGGTTGTGTGAATTTGTTATGTCTCAAAATGATATTTATACTCGCACTTTAATTACGAATGGTTTAGTTGATCCGGGATATTATCAACACTTCCTGTCCCACTATGGAAACCGAGGATTTTGTTCAAGGTTTTATTGTCAACCCAGTATATACAAACGATATGTTCGGCTGGAAGTGAGGCCACAAACTCCACAGCCTGAGCATCTTGGCCTGGAAGGATCGGGGGTGTTAAGTCAACAAAACCCGGAAGGGAAGAAAGGATAACTTTAGAACATGAGATGGAGGGGAGATTGTTTATTTTTACTATCTCAAATATCCCAACGGTTTCTATGTACGGAAGGATTTCTTTATGAAGAAATACAAGATAATTGGAATCAATCATAGTGCCTCCATTTTGGTTTCATTGTTTTCACATAACGCTCTGAATCACTGGTGTGAGTGGAGCGCCAGCGGAACTCACATCCACGTGAATTCAGTTGTTAGGATGTGAGATGATAAATAATCCTCTGTGACCAATTTGAATGAACGCCAGGATCTATCAATACATCCAAAGCAAAATCGAAAACATTTTCATGCTTCGTTCTATTCTCTACAAAAATATTATCCAATTGATTTTTAAATGTCTTTAATTCCGGGACTATAATTGGATTTTTCTGGAGACCTTCGCTCCAATCCTTAAATTCTTCAACACCCTCATGACTGTCCAATGGAATCGAATTAGGAGGGGAGTACAAAAACCGTTCCGAGATTCCGCCATTATCATTAATAATGTTTTTTGAAAGATTGAAATATTTTTCAGATTGACAGGCTGCTGCTATATAAAGCAACCATAATGCAGAAAAGAAAGATATTTTTGGAGATGAATTCGCTAATTCTTCTATAATAATTTTCAATTGCTCGGAGATATATAAAATAGCGTCCTGATAACCTTTCACAAGAGTTGAAAGAAAAGCTAAAAAAGGTGGTGCGAGGCAAATTATGAATTCATCATAATCTCTAGAAAGCCTAAAATGAGGGCCAATCATCGACATGTAAGTTGATTTTTCTTGCCAATCAATAAATTTGTCTAAATATTCCTTTTGGTTCGCCGTGTCTGAATTAATAAGGATTGCATAATGTATGGGATCTACCCACTGATAACCCCAATAAGTTCCATATTCTTGGAAACTTGACTTTTTGGGGTCAGTTTGCATGTAGGATCTTAAAAAACGTAAGTAATGCGCTTTGAAATCTGGCTCTTCAAAATAAAAGGAACCATACGTCTTTAAAAAGTTTGTGGAGAAACGATTCGTTTCAATATGAACTAGTATTTTTTCTAAATCCAATGAACCCCCGATTGGTTTTTTTAAAACCTTAATAATAGATTCCAGGTCTATCTTTTTATAAAGACGTCTATGTTGTGAAAAAATATCACACAATAGCCTTGTATATTCATTTTTCTTTGTTAGATCATAAGCCCGATAGTTATATAAGCCGAATAAGTTTTTAAGATTATCGACTTTAGTGCTGCTATCAAGAGGCTCCAGGAATATATGAAAAAAGAAAAGCGGCTTTTCAAAACTTTCGTTAGGTAAGCCAAAAACTTTCACAGGATTATTAGCAATAGCTCCTATAACTTTGCTTTCAACCTCAAATATCATCAAAGGGAAATCATGGTCTTCATCAGATAACCATGCGATATCGACCGCAGGCGAATTTGTCCGTTTTTTATCAATGGGGAATTCATTCTTTGCAACGTAGCCAAGAACTTTTCCGATTTCAACAATTGCGGAGATTAGCTCCTTTCCTTTATCAAGTTTATGGTGCCCCATCTTTATCCTCTGCTACCTGAATAAATCCCATCCTAACGTGGCCAATCAGCGGGCGCGCGCTTTTTGCGATCCGCTGCATTGGCATTGTTAGCGACGTTCTCCGAATTCTCTCCTCAAGACCGCAAGGACTTCTCCGAAGGTCTCCTTGATATTACCCTTGGCATACCGGATCTGATGTACCCCGTGGATGTTTGAGAATTCCTCAGTACCTTCTTCCTTCAGTACAATGGCTTTGGTGAATCCTAAGCGGCCCTGGAAGAGACCGATTTCATGGATAACATTCTGTCTTGCTCTAACGGTTCCGTCTTCCATAGTGTCTTCGCCGGTCATAACCAAGATTGCGAAGGAACTTGTCTTTAGCATTTCAGCGATGATGTCACGTATTGTGTGACCAGCACGGGAACCAGTTTCGTAGGCCACGACGTCGTAACCGTGGTGGTCGTGAAGATGGTCTTTCAGATCTCGCCACTGATCGGAGCCACCGTGCCCGATGAATAACTTTGGCTTGGGTGGTGGTGGTTGTTCGGGTTCGGGAGGCGGAGGAACGAAGCAGTCCTCAGCGTGCGCATCTACTTCATTTGCCAAGCGGATGATACGTTCCCGGGAGTCAGAGGAGATCTCGACAGTCGCAGGCGTGTAATCGTTCGGTCGAGACATCCGAAGATTGAGCTTGAGTTCGGGGTTTTGTATACGGAGGGATGCTGACCGGCAGTCACTGCGAAGTTCGGCAATGAACTCCTCAATCGTATCGTACCCCCACTGCTCGTCTTCCTTGGATATGCTTAGTGTCCAGAAATCCGTCTTGCCCGGATCGCTAACGATCGCCTGAAACTCGGAAACCATCGCTTGCACGGCTTGTGCATCAAACCACACTCTCAAGTATTCCTTGGTCCGTTCCATGATTCTCCTTCGCTAACGCAGAGCTCACCGGGAGCGTTAGCGATCCGGTGAAGCGGTTGGTTGTGTGAATTTGTTATGTCTCAAAATGATATTTATACTCGCACTTTAATTACGAATGGTTTAGTTGATCCGGGATATTATCAACACTTCCTGTCCCACTATGGAAACCGAGGATTTTGTTCAAGGTTTTATTGTCAACCCAGTATATACAAACGATATGTTCGGCTGGAAGTGAGGCCACAAACTCCACAGCCTGAGCATCTTGGCCTGGAAGGATCGGGGGTGTTAAGTCAACAAAACCCGGAAGGGAAGAAAGGATAACTTTAGAACATGAGATGGAGGGGAGATTGTTTATTTTTACTATCTCAAATATCCCAACGGTTTCTATGTACGGAAGGATTTCTTTATGAAGAAATACAAGATAATTGGAATCAATCATAGTGCCTCCATTTTGGTTTCATTGTTTTCACATAACATTTACATATAAGGCAATTTTGCCTGATATCCTGATATTGAGCGGATAAACAGGCAAATTTGCTTGTTTCCAATATTCAATATAGTGTATTCTCTATAACCATGCAAAAACGATAAAGCAGGAAGAAAACTATGTCAAGTAAAAGTAATATTCTGGATGATATGCGCGATGTGATGCGGCGCCGACACTATTCGATTCGCACAGAGAAAAGCTACTGTGATTGGGTGAAACGCTTTATCCTTCATTTCAATATGAAGTCACGCGATGACCTGAGAGAAGGGGAGAAGAAGATCGAAAAATATCTGACGTTCCTGGCTCGCGACAAGAATGTGGCGCCATCGACACAGAATCAGGCATTGAATGCGCTGGTCTTTTTCTACAAACATGTACTTAAACAACCACTAGACGAGAAAATCAATGCTGAAAGGGCAACCAGGAAGATCAGGATTCCTGTTGTCTTGACGAGGGATGAGACGAAGCGGATCATTGGTGCGATGACCGGAATTCATCAGCTTGTTGTCAAGCTTTTGTACGGTTCAGGGTTACGCATCATCGAATGCCTGAGGTTGAGGGTGCATGATATTGACTTCGATATGAAGGCACTGACGGTTCGCAACGGTAAAGGAGACAAAGACAGGGTTACGATGTTTCCGCCTAGTCTCCGAGCACCGTTGGAGACTCATTTGAGGCGTGTCAGAATCGTTCACGAAGGAGATATTGCCAACGGATACGGCGAAGTCTATCTGCCCCACGCTCTTGCAAGAAAATATCCCAATGCCGCAAGACAGTGGCATTGGCAGTACGTTTTTCCCGCTCAAAAACTGTCAGTTGACCCGCGCACAGGCATCGTCCGGCGACATCATCTGGATCCCAGTCCCATCAACAATGCAATTGCCAATGCTGTGCGGACCGCCGACGTCCAAAAACAGGTTAGCGCACACACATTTCGCCATTCATTTGCGACGGATTTGCTCCGGAAAGGTACAGACATTCGTACGATCCAGAGCTTGCTTGGCCACAAAGATGTGCGGACGACAATGATCTACACACATGTTCTACAGCAAGGCGGCGAAGGCGTGATCAGCCCGCTTGAAGACCTGTGATTCATTTTAATCTGCCTTATGATATACGCACTATTCAGGAATTATTGGGAGGCTGTCCGAGAATAGCTTCGTCGAGCGGGCGAGCGAAAATTTCTTGGGCAAGGCTTCGAAATCGTTCTTAGAATTTTCGAAGAAGAACATATAGAGGACAGAAAGAGAAAGGGAAGAGAAACAGAATATGATAGTGTTCTGTTTGAAAAACTGAGTAAGAAACGGAAGGAACCTGCTGATAAAGTCGGTGTTACGCCCTATGTCATTTTTCCGGATAAAACATTGATCGAAATAGCGGCGTTTTTTCCACAGTTCGGAGAAAGCTTGCTTCATAGTCACGGTATCGGATCGGTAAAGTAAAAAAATACGGTATGTTCTTTCTGGATATTATCGATCGGTACTGCCGTGAACATCATAAATCTTTACAAATTAATCCCTTGAACTAAAAGGGATAATTCTGATAAGTGTGTGGTGGAAAAATGGAAAGCAGGCAAGGAAATTAAATGAGTCGTCCACTTTTTTTTGATTCCATAAGTGTCGCAACGCCGGAAGAGAACATATATAAACGCCTGGGTTACCGGAAGGGCAAAACGCGGCTCACGGCTCAACAGAAAGAAGAGACTGAACGGTACATTGAAGACGCCCTTTATCTTATTGATTTGAAGGGTGCGGGAATACGGATTCCTGTTCAGGAAAGAAAATCCTCTGAAATTATCCTTTCAACAGGCGTTATCTTTGAAAGTACGCGTCTTTCAGCGTTTCTCAGAAATTGTACGGAGGTTGTACTGATGGGGGCCACGGCGGGCAGCGATATCGTTGACGCTATACGTAAAGATTCCTCTGAGGATAACCTGACCCGCGCGGTTATCTTTGACGCGGTGGCCAGTGAGATTGCCGATGCGGCACTTGGCTGGATAGCCAACTACTACAATCAGGAACTCCGCGGAGAAAACAAGCGTCTCACATCAAAACGCTTCTCCGCGGGTTATCATGATTTTTTGCTTGAAAATCAGAAAAATATTTACGATATTTTACAGCTCCACCGTATCGGGGTTATAATAAACGAAACATTTATTCTCATACCGGAAAAGTCGGTTACCGCTGTCGCCGGAATTGAAAATATGGTTAACCGAGGGTAAGACTCTAAATATTCAGGGCAAACGGTTTTTCCGCTGAAAGACTATTCTGATAGACCAACATTTTGTGGGTGACGCATGGTGAATATTAAAGATAAAATAAACAAGATTCTCAAAAAAAGAGTCCTTATCCTCGATGGTGCCTGGGGAACAGAGTTACAAAAACTCGGTATGCCTCGTGGAGCATGTCCCGAACTATGGTGCCTTGAAAACCCCCGGGTCATTCAGACGATCCATTCCAATTATCAAAAATCGGGAGCCGATGTTATTTACACATCTACCTTCGGCGCTAACCGCTTTGAGTTAGGGCAGTATAATATTCATGATACAAGAGAGGTCAACAGCCGGCTCGCCCGACTGGCCAAGGATGCCGTGCGTGAAAAGGCTATGGTAGCGGGTGATATCGGCCCCACAGGGCAGTTCATCGAGCCTTTTGGGAATGTCAATTTTGAGGAAGCGGTTGAGGTATTTAAAGAACAGGTCAATGGGCTTCTTGAAGGCGGCGTTGATCTCTTCGCCATTGAAACAATGATAGATATCCAGGAGGCGCGCGCGGCACTGATCGCCGTGAAAGAGGTTACGGATTCGTTTGTCATGGTGACCATGACGTTTGAGCAGGACGGCCGCACACTCAATGGAACGGACCCCGTAACCGCTCTGATTACGCTGCAGAGTCTTGGCGCCGATGCCGTAGGCTGTAACTGTTCCACAGGCCCAGAAGGGATGCTTGAATATATAGAGGCGATGAAGCCGTACGCTAAAGTCCCCCTCGTGGCAAAACCAAATGCCGGTATCCCGAAACTTGTCGGGGATGAAACCGTTTTCGACATGCCGCCCGCCGGGTTTGTCTCTTCCGCCAAGAAATTTGTTTCAGCGGGCGTCAATATCATGGGGGGCTGCTGTGGTACAACTCCGGAACATATTTACGCGCTGAGGAAGGAAATTCAACAAGAAAAGCCTAAACCCCCCTTTAGAAAGTCGATAAGCGCCCTCAGCTCCGCGAAAAATTTTATCGTTCTGGAAAAGGACAAACCGCTTCATATTGTGGGGGAGCGCATTAATCCTACGGGAAAAGATACCCTTCAGCAGGAACTCCTCGAAGGCAAAATGTCTCTCATACGGCAGATGGCCAGAGAACAGAAAAGATATGGGGCCGGACTTTTAGATGTCAACGTGGGTGTCCCCGGTATTGACGAAGTAAAGATCATGCATGAAGCGGTCAGCCTCCTGTCGACCGTTGCCGATCTTCCCCTGGTTATTGATTCATCGAATATTAAAGCGATAGAGACAGCCCTCAGAATTTATCCGGGCCGCGCCCTGATCAATTCCATCTCCGGGGAAAAGAAGAAACTCAAAAATCTTCTTCCTGTTGCGGCAAAATACGGGGCAATGTTTATTTTACTGCCGCTGACCGACAGGGAGGTACCGCAGACGGCGGAAAAACGGAAAAAAATCATCAAAAGCGTATTCGGGAATGCCGGGGATTTTGGTTTTACAAAAGATGACATTGTCGTGGATGGACTGGTAATGACGGTGGCTTCTGATTCCTTGGCAGCCATGGAAACACTGAAGACAATCGAGTGGGCCTCCCGGAAATTTAAATGCAACACAATTATCGGCCTTGCCAATGTTTCCTTCGGGATGCCGCGGCGAAAATGGATCAATGCGGCTTTTCTCGCGATGGCACAGGCTTCCGGCCTGACTATGGTCATTGCCAATCCTTCTAATGAAGAGGTGATGAGTGTTAAAATGGCGGGGGATGTGTTGACTCAAAAAGATAAAGACGCGTCTTCATTTATTTCATACTTTTCAGAAACGGATCATACAGGTCCAGATATGGAGGGGGAAAAAGCCTCGCCGGAGCGGGAGGTGTTTCAGGCGGTTCTGGAAGGAAACAGGGAAGAGATAAACGATTTTGTAGAAAAAGCACTTTCTTTTGGGACAACTGCCGACAGCGTTGTAAATGAAATGATGATTCCGGCTATCACTGAGGTAGGGGACTTATTTGACAGGAAGGAGTATTTTCTTCCACAGCTTATCGCCAGCGCGGAAACGATGAAAAAGGGAATTGCATACCTTGCTCCTTACCTAAAAAAAGACGTATCGAAACGTGAAGAAAAAGATTCTATTCTTCTTGCCACGGTAAAGGGAGATATCCATGACATAGGCAAAAATATTATATTGCTCATGTTAAAAAATCATGGTTTTAATGTTATAGATCTTGGAAAAGATGTGTCTTCCGAAAAGATTATAGAGGAGATAAAGGTTTATCGGCCTGCTATTGTGGGACTTTCCGCGCTAATGACCACAACAATGGTAAACATGAAAGAAGTTGTTGATATGGCGAGAAGGAAAGGGCTTGAATGCAAATTTATAATAGGGGGAGCTGTGGTAAGCAAATCCTATGCGCAATCGATCGGAGCGGAATACGCTAAAGATGGAGTCGGGGCGGTTCGCCTTGCCCAAAAATTGTGTGCTGAATCTCATAATGATGACTTAAGACAGGAAGATGAATCATGATAGAATATTTTTTTAAAGGGGGACCGGTCATGTATCCCCTTCTCCTCTGTTCCTTGGTATCTCTTACGGTAATCATTGAACGGGCAATATTCTGGGTCAGAGAAGAAAAAAATCGCGACAGGATACTTCTAAATGAATTGATGTCTCTGGTTGAAAAGGGGCAGTTTGATGAAGCAAAGAAGAAAACCTTGAAAGCGCGGGATTACGTTATCAGGGTCATCGTCTGCGGGGTGGTTCACCGCGATTTTTCCCTGAGGGACGCTCTTCAGATGAGTGCAGATGAGGAAATCGCACGAATGAGGCGTTACCTGCCTATTCTTGACACAATGATAACCCTGTCACCCCTTCTGGGAATCCTCGGAACGGTCACGGGTATAATCTATTCCTTTAACATGCTTGGTACTATTGGCGCGGAAAATCCCCAGATGGTCACAGTGGGTATCGCCCAGGCTCTTATAACCACGGCCTTCGGCCTGACAATCGCCATTCTGAGTCTTATACCTTACAATTATTTTGTGTCGAAGACAGAAAAAGCCGCGCTTGAGATGGAAAAATACGGCACCAATCTGGAGATACTCTTTGAGCAGAAAAGGAACTCAGGATGAAAATCCAAAGGCGTTACTCCAGCAAGGCAAGAATTGAAATGATACCGTTAATAGACGTTATATTTCTCCTTTTAGTTGCCTTTATATTCATGACTATGTCGATGGTTGTTCACAAGGGAATACCCATCGACCTGCCGCAATCCTCTACATCCCTTGTCGATAAAAAGGAATTTGTCAGCATAAGTATAAGAGCGGATGGAAAGGTATTTTTTGAAAAAGAGGAGGTAACGCTGGATAAGCTCCTTTCCATATTAACCTCTCATTATCGCGAATTTCCGGAAATGAAAGTGATTATAATGGGAGACAAGAAGGCCTCTTATGAACGGATCATCTCAGTGATGGATGTGGTTAGAAAATCCGGAGTTGGCAGTCTGTCGCTGGAGACAAAATGGAAAAAGTAATGTTTGAAAAAGACCTGTTCTTCGCGGTCATAATCGCACTGGCAATTCATACCGGAATTGCCTTCACACATATTTACACTGCTCCGCGCCCCGTTCATTTTAAAGCAAAAAAATATAGCCGTCTCATTATATCCATGGTTACGACTCATACCCCGGATGTGGTGCCCGTGGTCAAAAAGAAAAAAAAAGTAGTTGTCAAGGAAAAGAAGGAGATAATCAAGCCCCCAAAACATATCACTCCGATACCCAAAAAGGAAATAGTAAAAAAAACGACTATCCCGGAGAAAGTTGAAAATAAACCGGTCAGTTCATCTGTCAGCGCGGTGTCTCCTTCACCTGAGCCGACAGAGATGGTGAAAGAGGTTCTGGCTGTACCTCGATATGGTGAAAATACGCCTCCTGTCTATCCGGCGGTGGCTCGAAGAAGGGGATATGAAGGGATTGTAATCCTTTCTGCGGAGATACTTGTTAATGGAAATGTGGGAAAATTGAAAATAAAAAAATCATCCGGATATGGCATGCTTGACAGATCAGCCCTGGAAACGGTCAGAAAATGGAAATTTGAACCGGGAAGAAGAATGGGGTATCCCGTAACGATGTATGTCGAAGTCCCGGTAAGATTTATTTTGAATAACAAATAACATCGAATATCAAAACACGAGATTTACCAAGTTCGTAAAAAGTCTTTTCGGAGTGAATCGAAACATTTTGGGAAAAAGATGCCGGTAGTAACCGGCGTCAAGAAAATCTAACTGTTTGAGTGCGTTAGCACGAGTTTTAGATTTTTAGCCGGGCAATAACAGCATCCCCAAAATGGTTCTGAGCGAAGAAAACTGACTTTTTACGAGTGTATCAAATTTAAAAATAAAATAAAATTAGCGTTATTCCTGAACCGAACAGCGAGCGCATTATTCTTCGAATTACTTCGTTCCCCGCAGCTTGCTGAGGGGAGATTCAATATGGAAAAAAGACATATCAATAAAATTGTAATTATTTTACCAATTCTCTTTGTATTATTCGCTTTTACCGTAAATGTGTCAGCTAAACAAAGAATTACGTCTAAAACCTATTACTACGAGGGGAACCGTTATTTTGACAAGAAAAGATTTGACAGAGCAATAGATAAATATAGTAAAGCCATCGAAGAAAATCCCAAGATTGCCAAATACTATTATATGTTAGGAAAGTCATATCAAACTAAAGGTTCATTGGATGAAGCGATTGTCAATTATAAAAAGGCGGTAACGGTTGATCCTGATTATTATTGGTCTTATTCTCGGCTTGGAGACATCTGTCTTGAGAAAGGGGAACGTCAGAAGGCCATAGAATACTATAGAATCTCCGTTGAAAAATGTCCGAAAGAAAGTGACGTGCATTATTTGCTCGGAAAAATATGTGATATAAAAGGTGATGCTGACGAAGCCGTAAAAGAATATGAAAATGCCGTAAAGCTAAAGCCGGGCTACTTTGACGCTCTTTATAAGATAGGTATTCATTACACGAAAAAGGGAGACTTGAAAAAAGCCGCTACTTATTACAAGAAAGCAAGAAAAATAAATTCTTATGATGAAGACACGCTTGTTAATCTTGGAATAATATATGTAAAGCTGAAGAAATTCAGCGAGGCCAGCAATGTGTTGACTGTCGCGCTCAACGTTAATCTGTTCAACCGTGATACGCGATTCTACCTTGGCAAAGCATACTATGGTATGGGAAACCTTGACCAGGCTATAAAACAGACACAAAAAGCGCTTATGATAGATCCGGACAATGCCGATATACACTTCACTTTAGGTTTATACTATGATAAAAAGGAATGGCCGGATATGGCGGTCGCGGAGTATAATGAAGTTCTTCACCTTAACCCGGATTATTTTAATACTCTTAACCAATAATAAAGGGTGGTTTTAGAATGGATGAGATGAAGAAAAGGCTCGCCGAGATAATCGCCGGGCGATCCTTCAAATATAGTGACGATTCACCTTTTACATTGACTTCGGGAAGGAGGAGCAATTTCTACTTCAATTGTAAACCGACAACCCTTGATCCTGAAGGTATGAATCTGATAGGCAATATTCTCTTCGATATGCTTGAGGATTCTGAGGTTACCGCGGCCGGCGGTATGTCCCTCGGAGCGGACCCCATAGCCAATGCCCTTTCTCTTATTTCATATCAGCGGGGGAAACCAATTAAATCCTTTATCGTCAGGAAAAATGTTAAGGGGCATGGCACAAAAAGTAAAATAGAGGGAAATGTTAGTCGAGGGGAAAATGTTGTAATTATAGATGATGTGATTACAACCGGTGCGTCAACCATAGCAGCGATAGAAAGGGCAAAAGAGGAAGGGTTGGTTATAGATAGAGTTATTGTACTGGTTGATCGAGAAGAGGGCGCCCTGGAAAATATAGAAAAGTATATAAAAAGGGTTGATTCAATTCTTACTCGGACTGATATAATGAAAATTTATGAAAATAAGGGAAAAGGAGATCAGTGATGAAAATTGGCAGGGCTTTTCTAATTTTTTCAGTAATATTTATTTTCATATGTGGGTTTTCGGGAATTGTTTTTTCGGGAGGAGATGATACGCTTGTCATTGCGGGATTTAATTCCGGTGAGATGAAAGATGGCGCGCCTGTTGAGTGGGAACTGGTAAAGAAAAATGGGACTCCGGTAATTAAGCTCGAAAAGGTCGGGGACAAATTCTGTCTCCACATGACAAGCGACAGCAAATCATCGTTTGGAATAAAAAAAGAAATAAAGGTAAATGCGTCGAAATATCCTTTCCTGAACTGGAAGTGGAAGGTTGTAAAGCTTCCAAAGGGTGGAGATGTCAGAAAAGCGGATACCGATGATCAGGCCATACAGATCTACGTCGGTTTTAAAGCAACGGGGTGGCCCGCGAAATTGAACACCCCGCTAATCGGATATATCTGGGATAACGAGGCTCCCAAAGATGCCGTCGTTACAAGTCCTCAGCCCCTGTCCGGCAAGGTGAGGTATATAGTATTAAGAAATAAGAGCGATGAGCTTGAAAAGTGGTATGAGGAAAAACGGAATATAGCAGAAGATTATAAAAAATTATTTCCTGATATTGAAGGAGGAAAACTTCGTAATGTTGAGGGGATTTCTTTTTATATTAATTCCCAGCATACAGAAACTGAAGGGGAAAGCTGTCTGTACGACATTTATTTCAGTAAGGATTAAGTGTAATGTCTGAACTTTGATCATACAGATAGGGAAACTGGATTTCTCACATTGTGAACTGAACAAAGAGCGCATTCCTCACAGCTTGCTGCGGGGAGATTCAATAATTATAAGAGTTACTTTGCTACCCGCTGCTTGCAGCGTGGAACTTCAATGCATGGCAATTGTTGTGAAGATCATTACTTGTATTGGGTAATCTTTTTGTCCTGGACTATACTGAACTTTCAAAGGTATTCTGAAAAACCTATCACACCGCAAGTAACGCAATCAGCAATTATTGTGATACTTCCCTTTTGTTCATTTTTAAAATAAGATAAAACGGAGACGACTGAGTAAGAAATTCGTTCAATCACTGTAAAGATTGCCGGTCCTGGTAGACGGAACGGGTTTTGCGAAAACTCTTAAGGAGAGTTATTCAACGTATGGAAATAGAGCAAAAAAGATGGAACGCGCGAAAAGGATGGATACCTGATACGGATCCGATATTGGTCAAATCTGCCGGTCTTGTACTTGCATTTGGTTCCGTGTCAATCATAAAAGACAAAACTAAACTTAATCTCATACGGGAAGCGTACCCGAAAGCGCGGATATTCGGATGTTCCACGGCCGGTGAAATATGCGGAACTGAAGTACAGGATAATAGCCTGGTGACCACGGCGATCCGTTTCGATCATACGGATGTTTCGTTATCGTGTATGAAGATACGAGGCATTGAAGAGAGTTATGTGGCGGGGCAGAAACTCGCCAGGTGTATTGAAAAAAAAGGGCTGAGACATGTTTTTGTTTTATCGGATGGCATCATGGTAAATGGCAGCGCTCTCGTAAAGGGTTTGACGGAACATCTGCCCGGTGACGTTATGATCACCGGTGGGTTATCCGGGGACGGAGGCCGTTTCGCTGAAACGTTCGTTTTATGTGATAAACCGCCGGAAAAGAATATGGTTGCCGCTTTAGGTTTTTACGGGGATCGTCTCGATATCGGTTACGGTTCTCTCGGTGGCTGGGACCCATTCGGTCCTGAGAGACTGGTGACTCGATCACAGGGGAATATTTTGTATGAATTGGACGGTAAGTCCGCTCTCGACCTGTATAAACAATATCTTGGAAAACATGCCGAAGGTCTGCCGGCAACAGGTCTCCTTTTCCCTCTGAGCATTCGCTTTAAGCAAGGAGAGTCAAGACTGGTTCGTACAATCCTTTCAATTAACGAATACGATCATAGTATGATCTTTGCGGGAAATATACCTGAAGGAGCGTACGCTCAGTTCATGAAGGCCAATATCAACCGCTTGATTGACGGGGCGGTGGGAGCAGCTAAAATTTGCCATGAACTAATGGAATCACAGGCAACCGAACTTGCCATTCTCATAAGCTGCGTCGGGAGAAAAATGGTTCTAAAACAGAGGGTCGAAGAAGAGGTGGAAGGAGTAAGCGAAATTCTCGGTGAAGGTACTGTTTTGACGGGGTTTTATTCATATGGCGAAATTTCGCCGTCAACAGTCGGCGGCCCGAGCGATTTGCATAATCAAACAATGACGATTACGACCTTTTCAGAGCTATAAATCATGAAACATATGCATAGTCTATTGAGACGCCAGATAAAGAAATATTTCGGAGGAACTGAGGGAATTCCCGATGGGCTTGAGACCCTTATACAATCAATTGACAGGACATACCGTGAATTTGATACAGATCGCGAAATGCTGGAACGTTCTCTTGAACTGAGTTCCCGGGAAATGCTTCAGGCGAATGCCGAATTACGGGCTGTCTTTCAAGCATTTCCCGATCTTATTTTCAGGCTTGAATCAGATGGAACTATTGCCGACTGTAAGGTCGGGCGAGATGTCGACCTTTTTTCCGAGCCCGAAAAGATGATAGGCAGACATATCTATGATATCCCTGTTCCGGAGGTCGGAATGCGGTTCAGGGAGGCGATTTCAAAGGTTAAGGAAACCCGGACGATTGTTTCCGTGGAGTATGATTTGAATCTGAATGACCACCTGAGTTTCTATGAAGCAAGGCTTATTCCCTACCTTGAGAATCAGATAGTCGTTATTATACGAAACGTCACGCATCAAAAGCAAGTTCAGGAAGCGCTAAGGAAAAGTGAAGAGCACTTCAGAATGCTTTTGGAGAGTGTGCCAATAGGAATATCCGTAATGCTCTCTGATCTGACTTTTGAATACTTTAATCCTATATTTACCGAAATTTTTGGTTACACACTGAGCGATCTACCCGACAAGAATGCGTGGTTTGAAAAGGCTTATCCCGATCCTGAGTATAGACAAAAGGTTGTTTCCGTCTGGACAGATGATTTCGCTGAGAATGTTAACAATGAAAAGGTTTATGATAGAATTTTTACTGTACGGTGCAAAAACGGACAAGAAAAGCTTATCAGTTTTAGATCTATTGTCACGCCGGACGGCAAACACATGGTAACATACGAGGATATTACTGAACGTAAAAGACTTGAAGATCAGCTTATACATGCCCAGAAGATGGAAGCTATCGGAACCCTGGCCGGAGGGATTGCCCACGATTTCAATAATCTTTTAATGGGAATCCAGGGTCGAACGTCTCTTATGCTTATGGATATTGGTCCTTCCCATCCACATTTCGCGTATCTCAATCACATAGAAGACATAGTAAAAAGCGGCGCGAATCTGACAAAGCAACTTTTAGGTTTTGCGAGAGGAGGAAAGTATGAGGAAAAGCTCACGAACCTGAACAAACTTATTCAAAAAAGTATGGAGATGTTTGCCAGGACTCGGAAAGAAATAAAGATTGAGCAAAAATTCGAAAAAGACCTCTGGACGGTTAAAGTTGATCAGGGACAGATCGAACAGGTGCTGTTGAATATGTACGTCAATGCCTGGCATGCCATGCCCGGCGGCGGCAGACTTTATCTTACAACGAAAAATATTGATTTCAGTGAGGGGGATGAGATAATTCAACACCTTAAACCCGGGAAGTACGTATTGATATCTATTACCGACACCGGTATGGGCATGGATAGAGAAACATCGTCTCGGATTTTCGAGCCTTTTTTTACAACCAGGGAGATCGGTTCCGGTACCGGATTGGGATTGGCGTCCGCATACGGAATTATTCTGAATCATAACGGCACTATCAACGTATATAGCGAACAGGGTGAGGGGACTACATTCAATATATATCTTCCCGCGTCGATTGAGAAAATTGAACAAACGGAAGAACTGTCTAAAGAAATTTCCATGGGCACGGAAACGGTTCTTATGGTTGATGACGAGGATACCATTGTTGAGATTGGCAGAAAGAGTTTGGAAAGATTGGGTTATAAAGTATTAACCGCTCAAAATGGTGTAGAAGCGGTTGAAGTCATAAAATCCCATCCTAATATTAATATAGTTATACTGGATATGATTATGCCGGAGATGGGAGGAGGAGAGACTTATGACCGCCTGAAGGAAATCAGGCCGGATATTAAGATAATCCTTTCCAGCGGATATAGTATCAACGGGGAAGCGCAAGAAATATTGAAGCGCGGTTGTGATAGTTTTATTCAAAAACCTTTCAATATTACTGATTTGTCGTATAAAATCAGGGAAGTTTTATCCGGAGGTGAGGTGTAATTGTGTTGTTACTGTTCGACCGGTTCCTGGCCGGGGGCCATGATGCCGCGGCGTTCGAGCAGTGATCCTTCGAGGCGGTACAATTCAATGAGGTCATTGAGGTAATTTGTGAGGGCCTGGATTTCAGAAATCCGGCTTGAGAGAAGATCGCGCTGGGCCTGTGCCACGAGGAGAGTCGTCGATTTGCCTACCCGGAATTTTTCAGCTTCGATGCGAGCCTTTTCCTCCTGGAGTGCCCGGGTGGCCGCCGTGGCGGCTATCTGTTCCTTCGCCCTGTTCACCTCGATATATGCGGAACGTATGTCTACCTGTACGAGCTGCATAAGGTTTTTTACGGCTTCTTCAGCTTGTTCCCGGTTGAGCATCGATTCGCGGTGAAGGGCTTTCGCCTCTCGGTTTATAAACGGATATTCGAAAGATACGCCTGCCAGTATATCATAAGATTTTCCGTCTATAGCGTCGACGGAGTTGCCGAAAGAACCGGAATAACCCGATTTGCCGAGAGTTATAAATAAATCCATTTTGGGAAGTAATCCATTTCTTGTTTTGACGATTTCCAGGTCACCGCGTTGTACCTGTAACTTGGCCTGATTAAGATCGGGTCTCATACGCAGGCCAACTCCGACATGAGATTCCACGTCATCCAGCTTTACGTCCGGCACAGCGGGCTGATGAAGAAGAACAATATTCCGCCGCCAGAGATTCGTATCAGTGGGATTCAGCAATCTCAGGAGTTGCAGATGTGTCTTCTCAAGGTTACTACGGGCGTTGATTAACCCTTCGCGCCGTAGCGCTATTTCCGCCTCCGCGGCGGCCAGCTCCGATTCGGCTAAATAGCCTATCCTTATCATTTCTTCCGTTTCGCGTTTCTGCCTTTCTGCCAGTTTAAGCGATTCGAGAAAGATCTCGATTTGCCGCTGTGTCAGGGCATAGTTCCAATAAGTTTCTTCCACCTGGGCGACAAGAGCCTCGGCGAAACCGCGCAATTCATAGCTTGTCGCACGCGTATCGAGCTTTGCCTGACGGAGACTGGCAAGATTATAACCGATGCCGCTCCCCCTGAGTAGCGACTGGGTTACACTGAGACCCGCGCGTGACTTGTACAGGTCGTCACTGTATAGATTGGACCATGTCTGTTCTGTCGTAAGATCAATATCGACATCAGTACCAGTTGGAAGATATTCGGAAACACCCAGTTCGGTGGTTACTTCGTTATCCAGGTTTGCCTGGTTTGGCCGCGATGGTTTTTCGGCCTTTTCGCGGTCCCTGGAATATCCGGCAGTCATGACCGGATCAAACGCGGCACGCTCTTTTTCTTCCTCCGTTCGGCTGATCGCCGGATTAAATTTTTCTACTTTAAGGGCACGGTTATTTTCCAGGGAGAGAAGAATCGCGTCCTGTACCGTTACCGCTATCGGGCCTTCAGGAGTAATGGTAGGCACCGCTACACCGTCAGCGGGCGGTGTGGTTTCGTCTTTGAACCTGGTTTCCGTTGATGATGAAAAGCGCGGGCCTACATAGTCTTCACTTGTGTTTTTGTCGACGGACGCGCAGGATACGATAGAGTAACACACCGCGGTTATTATAGTCATCGTTACGAGTTTTTTTATTGCTTGTTTCGTTGCCATATCTTACACGCTATCCTCCGTATGTGATGTTTTAGTATCCTTCTTCCGAATCAACCGTGTATCAAAGAAAAGGTAGACCGAGGGAACGATCACCAGGGTAATCAATGTCGAACTTATCAGTCCACCTATAACGGCTCTTGCCAGGGGAGCCTGAACCTCGCCCCCCTCACCGAGGCCAATAGCCAGGGGTACCATAGCCAGGATCGTTGTCATGGCTGTCATCAATATTGGGCGCAGCCGCCTCCGCCCGGCTTCTTCGATTGCCTCCCTGAGCGGCATACTGTCCCGGCGGCGGAGCAGGTTTATGTGATCGACCAGTAAAATGGCATTATTTACCACAATTCCACCCAGCATGATACAGCCGATATAGGACTGAACGTTGAATGTGGTTCCGGTGATGAAAAGCATGAGGATGACCCCGATGGCGGCAAAGGGCACTGAAAACATGACCACGATAGGATATCGGATCGACTCGTAGAGGGATGCCATGACCATGTAAACTAAAAGCAAAGCCAGGATTAGACTCAGAAGAAGTTCTCTGAAGGATTTTTGTTGCTCCTCGTAATCACCACCGAAAACGATACTGAAATTCCGGGGTACGGCGATGGAGCGGAGCCGCTCACGGATATCGGCCAAAATCGAGCCCATATCACGCCCGCTGATATTTGCTGAGATCATTACGACCCGTTCCTGATCTTTTCGTTCAATACGGACAGGTCCCGTCTTAGGCTTCATCTTGACAACGTTCCTGAGGACGACCGGCTCGCCCTCCGTGCTTACCAGGGTCAGGTCCAGAATTTCGCGGATGTCCATCTTTTCAGCATCCTTAATCTTGACGCGGATATCATATTCATCTCCGCCTTCCCGGTAGCTGCCCGCTGTGGTTCCGGACAGGACGGTTTGAAGCATGTTGGCGATCTGCGAGACCGTCAATTTCATGTCTGCTGCTTTCTGCCGGTCAACGAAAATAAGTTCCTCGGGGCTGCCCGATTCCCTGCTCAACTGGGCGTCGGTGACGCCGTCGACATCTTCGACAATTTTTTTTACCCGTTCCGCGAGGGCATCAGCGGTCTCAAGATCATATCCCCGTATTTCGATCTGAACACTCTCCGTGTCACCGGAGAACATTCTCAAGATGAACAGTCCCTGACCTACCCGGGTTCGGATGGTAACGCCCGGAATATTGCTGAGCTGTCGGCGGAGGACGGAAGCGATCTGCTCACTGGACCGGGATCGTTCCGATTCGGATACCAGGGCGATCCGCATTTGTCCCGCATGAGATCCCTGAGATCGCCAGCTTGTTCCTCCGGTGCTGGTTACCGTGTTTTTTACTTCCGGGACTTCGCGCTTGACAATTGCCTCGATAAGTTTGAATTTTTCCCCGAGAACCTCCATCCTCGTTCCCACCTCCATCTCGGCGTTTATCCTGACCTCTCCTTCGTCGGTTGTCGGCATAAACTCCACACCGACAAATGGAACCAGGGCAAAACTGCCTATCAAAAGGAGAACTACCGCGATTACAACCGTTCCGGTTCGATCAAGGGCAAAATGCAGCAGACGCTTATAGCCGTCTTCCATGCCTGTAAAAAACCGGACGCTTATCATATAAAGTTTGGCGAACCACGTTTCTTTTACGTGAACTGTTCCCGGATGGAGAAGTTTGGCGGACATTAACGGAACAAGTGTCAGTGCAACCATGAGGGCGCACAAAAGGGCAAAGCTCACCACGGACGCGAGCTGTTTGAACATAACTCCGGACATGCCGCGGACAAAGACCAGAGGTAGAAAAACAGCAAGGGTAGTGAGTGTGCTGGCAACAATCGCAGCGGTTACTTCTCCGGCGCCCTTTACCGTTGCGTCCTCGGCTTTTTCGCCTGATTCCCGGTGCCGATAGATATTTTCAAGAACGACGATGGCGTTATCGACGAGCATTCCGATGCCGAGCGCCAGACCGCCGAGGGTCATGATATTGAGGGTTAGACCTCCGAAATACATGAGGGCAAAGGTTGCAATGATGGAGATCGGTATGGCGGTTGCAATAATCAGGGTGCTGATAAGGTTGCGGAGGAAAAACAGAAGTACCAGAATCGCCAGGATACCTCCGTAAAGTGCCATCGATCCCACGTTCGTGATAGAGTTGCGGATATAATCGGACGTATCGATAATCGGTGTAATGGTGATCTGAGGAATATCCCGGGAGATGTTTTCCACTTCTTTCAGAACGTTGCTGGCAACCTCTACTGTATTCTTGCCTGACTGTTTTCGCACGCCAAGACGAACGCCGGGCTTTCCGTTTACCGTTATGAGACGGGTAATTTTTTTCCATGTGTCATCAACACTGGCTATATCCCGGAGCTTTATCGGGGCGCCCTCCCGGATCGAAACGACAGTGCCGGCAAGCTGATCGAGACTGGTATATTCGCCCTTGGTGCGCATAGTTACTTCGAAGGTTCCCCTGTCTATGGTTCCCGCCGGCAATGTAATATTGCCCTCTCTGATCCGGCTGAGTATCTGATCAAGTGGCAGATCCATAGACCTAATCTTCCCGGCGTTGAGGTTTACCTGAATCTCCCGCTCATAACCACCCCAGACCTCGAGAGACGCCACGCCGGGGATCCGCTCGATTCTGTACTTAACCTGATCGTCGATAATCTTGCGCATCTGCAGGGGGGGCAGATTGCTTGAGGCGCCGAAGATAAGGACAGGAAAATTTGCGATATCGAATTTGCGCAGCATTGGGCGCTCCGCATCCTCGGGAAGATGCGGAATGACACGATCCAATCGATCACGGATGTCGTTGGACGCCGTGTCGAGGTCCGTCCCCCATGAAAAAGTGACCCGGACATTGCTTGCACCTTCCGAAGAGGTGGAATAAACGGATTCTACACCGGGAACGGCGCTCATTGCTTCTTCGACAGGGCGTGTTATCAGTTCTTCAATCTCTTCGGGACTCGCGTTTTCATAGAGGGTTCTAATGGTCAGCGTGGGATAGGTAATATCCGGCATCAGATCAATGGGAAGGCGAATGAGAGAGATGCTTCCCAGAAGGATCACAATCAGCATCATCATGATGGTGAAGACAGGCCGTCGGACAGCGGACCGGGAGAGATTCATAAAATGTTACCTATTAAGGACAGTTCAGAGTCCAAAGTTTAAAATTCAGAGTGGATGCCATCAAACATTTATTTCGATCGTTCCGGTAGATTAAAAATTTATTTTTTCTCCGGCAATGTAATCCGGGAATCGTCCTCAAGAAGGTGTTGCCCAACTGTTACGACCAATCCGGAAATGGCCGGCTTGATAATCTCTGCCGTATCACCGCTGATTATGCCTACTTCCACCGGTATTAGTTTTGCCCTCATTTTTTCCGTATCTGCGAGGTAAACGCCTCTCAGTCCATTGCTTTTTATCAGGGTGTTTACCGGAACAACCGTCGCGTTATCGTGACGGTCAAATTCTATCTCAACTCTTACAAACATACCCGGTTTGAGAAGTTTATCTGGATTGGGAACGTTAATCTCGATCCTCGCCTGACGTGCGGCTTCCTTCAAAATAGGCGCGATGCGTTCAATCGTGCCGGTAAATATTCTGTCGGGATACGCGTCGGTGGTAATTACGGCTCCCTGTCCCGCTTTGACTCGCGGATAGTCCCGTTCGATAACGTGAATCACCGCTTTGAGCGTGCGGATATCGATAATTGACGCAATAGGGGCATTGGCTGTCAGCATAGCACCCTCATCGATATAACGTTCACTAACGACTCTGGGCTGGTTGCCGTTTTGCCAGGAAGCCCTGATGCGCGTGTAGCCCAGACGAACCTGGGTGGTTTTCAACTCCGACTTCTTCTGGGCAACCTGAGCGGTCGCGACCTTCTGTTTGGCAAGGGCGGCTTTATACTGGGCTTCTGCGGTATCAAGTTCGGATTCAGAGACGATTTTCTTTTCCCGAAGGGCTTTTGCCCGCTCAAATTCCCTACGCGCAAGATTCAGGGCGCTTCGGTTTTCCTCTGTGTTTGCCATGGCTACTTCCAATTCGGCTCTGGCCTGATCAACCTGCTGGACGAACTCATCGTCATCAAGAACAGCGATCAACTGGCCCTGTTTGACCTCGTCGCCGATATCGACATAAATCTTTTCCAGCTTTCCTGTTATTTTGGGGGCAACTATGAATTGTGACTCAGGCAATAGTGTTCCCGCATAAATTCCGATCTCCCGGATTGTGGTCTTCTTTACGGGTGTCACCTCAACGGCAACGGCAACTTTCTGCCGTAGCGCCGAGGGTTTTGTCGAATGGAGGATTTTTTGGAAAATCTGCCAGCCGATCAGCACCGCGACTGCGGCAACGGCGATGATAATATACTTTTTATTCATTATTGCATTCTTACCTTTATGGAAAAAGCGAATTCATTTCATATTAACAAGTTTGCAAAAAATCTTTTCAAAGCGAGTTCGAAGAACAACGTAAGTAATCGAAGCATTTTGGGGAAAAGATGATGGTAGTGACCGGCGTTAAGAAAATCTAA
>CAZZBF010000034.1:0-8976 GCA_964652795.1 uncultured Syntrophales bacterium
ACCCCCAGATTTCTATTGTATCAATTTTTTTTCAAGATCATGTGTAGTCTTTTACCGTTGGATATGACTATAAGTACAACTACAGCCCAAATCCATATACTAATTGCACCCACAGAATCTCTCAGAAGAGCTTCGGTTGACACTTTAGCCGGAATTCCTGACTGACTAATGGTATATAAACGAAGAATAAAAAAATAGATTACAGATTTTAATAGATGTACAAGGCCTTCATTCCAATTTCGATCGTATTCATAGCTTACGTGAAATTGCCAAAGCATCACACAGAAATGCCAAGTGCCTAGTAACAATAAAAAAGCCCAAAATTTTCGAGGAGTCGGCCAGTTACTTGCAAGGTCCAACAGTAAATATAGTAGGAAGAATATTACTATGTCTAAAAGGAATCTCAATATGCGTCCTTTTCGATACGGATGTCGTTGTATCTGAATATGATAAAACAGAAAGTCAGAGATGACAAAGAAATATCCTGCTAAAAAATAGGCAAAAAAAGTCAAAAGAATTAAATTTGGCGTATGAATAAACTCTTCAATGCGGAGATTTTCACTGAAGGCGCGAAAACCATTACCAACGATGACTGCAAAAAGTATCCGTATAAACCATACAAACGGCTTAGAATATTTCTTGTCCTTATTATAGGCTTTTCTTCCTTCTTTGGTTCGTTCTTTTTTTGCCATGATCTAACCCTCCAGAAAGGTGAAAAAATATAGATCTGCGCTTCCGAAAAAACGAAACCAAGAACATCTGTACCGTTCAGGTTTACACCATAACTATTTTCCGAAGAAGTTGTACCGTTCCCCAAAAACAACACCAGGTACCCAGTAGCTAAGAGTTTTAGGTACATTTCAAATGACGAGGGATAGCAGATATCTGTACTGTGCGATTTGACTATGTAGTAATGATATTGATTCTCTCTATGTAATTTATGGGAATAAAGAAAGATTGGTCAAGAGGAGTCGTGATCCTTTTCTTTTTTGATCAAAATTTTATGTTCTTCTCTTTTGTGTTTTTCCCCCTTTTACTGTCTTCTGGAGAACTTTGTATTCGGAAGTTGAACTGGTGTAGCAAGTAGTTAACGACATAGGCATTGTATATCCTTTAATATTATATTCCTTTGCTATTTTTTCGTGTAATTCCTTATCTTCAACTTTCATATAGCTCATTGATTTTTTCATGACTATTTCCCCTTCGGTGTGCTATGGCCTTCATGTAAATATTCTTCTTTAGATATATACCTGAACCCATCATTTTTCGATATCAATGCAATATGGACATCGCCTCCAACTGTTGGCATTCTAGCACTGAATTGTTGTGATTTTATCATAATTTCAACAAAAAAACTTACACATTCAATTGCGTTTTGCTCAGAAAAATCACCCCAATCAGCATCAAACTCTTGCAGACCCCATTCCTTGAATAAACGCAATTCATCTGAATATTTTTCATAAGTAGGCAATTTTTCCGTAATGCCCTTTTTATTCAAAAATTCTTGCAGAAAATCTCGATACTTATCGAATAATACGTTGACTCTATGTATCAATCTCACTCTGTTAGGAGTATCAGTACCAAACACTATTCTCTGAATTTCATGCATTTGCCCACCAAAGGCTATGCCAAAATTATGTTTAAAGGTATCCTCTATTTTATCACTATCAAATAATATCCTATAGAGACTTGGCAAGGAGTTTCTTTTATCATAACCCCCAATCATTAGCTCTAAGTTTGGTTTAAAGGTCGATTTTGAATATTTGTTGTTGTAAAATTCTCCAATAAACTTACGCAATTTCTGTGCAATACTTTTTACTGTATAGTTTTTAGGGATTTTTTTAGTATTGAATTGAGATTCCGTAGTTTTAAATTCGCTTATCAAACTTTTTATAGTCCTGTCAGCAATCGATGTAATCCCCGTGATCATTATTCCCATTGGTAGTGGTTCTAGTGAAAACAACTTTGTCACATGTGTCATATGATTAAATGGTACAATCTGTGCTTTACTAAAGATCATATCGAAATTCTCTAAAAATGGATTCCCAGCACTATCTTTCTTTAATTTGAATTCATTTTTAGGATCAAAATATTCCTTAAACAGATCGAAAGGATCGACTAGATGTTTAGTTTGTGTTGCTAAACTATCACAACCCATGACGATAGAATCTTTTGTTAATAATGATGCCAGAGTAGTCATGATTTTTTATCCTATAAAATATCTAATTCTGATTATGCCTTGGATTAACGAACTGATTATTTGGGTTATCAATTTTAAATCGTTTATCTTTTTCGGAAGAGCGTTCGGAATGTGTGCGTGAGAAGAGTCGCCGCTATGTCTGCGTGAAGTTGTTTCCCTCCTTTTAATCACCGTCAATATAGCAAACATAATCAAAAAATCAAGGAAAATCCGGTGCATGAAAACAAAACGAGTATGTTTTAATCAGCGGTTGTTATATGTTCGCCTACTTTGTAAAATTTGTCATGTTCAGCGGAAAATTCTTTAATTATTCCCGGTCTGGAAATAAAGCAGTGCGTTGAGTCCCCGGGGTTTTTATTCTGATCTAAAATTGACGATAGAGTAAGTTTCCGGCATCTCATTACTGCGCTTTTTTACCCTGTATCCAGGTTCGGGTTTCCACGACACGTTCATGAACTCGTCCAGGGTCGTATTTTCAATATCTATATCCTTGATTTGTCCCGCCTTTAAAAAAGAATCTATTTCGTACGGGTAACCCTGCCCGGCTAATATAAACTTATCTACGGGGCCGCAGATATGAAAATGGAGATGCGGTGCCTCCGAATTACCGGAATTTCCCAGAAGGGCGATAACCTGGCCGCGCTTCACTTTATCTCCGACTTTGACACGAAGGCTTCCCGGTATAAGGTGCGCGTAAAACGCGTAACGTCCGTTGCCGATGTCGAGTATAATAAAATTGCCGGACGCGAGTTCCTGGGTCAGCGGGACGGCGTGTTTGCCGGCCATCGGTATGTTTTCAGGCAGGTCGCCTCTGGCCATTGTTACAATTCCGTCCGCGACGGCGTAAATTTTTTCTCTGTAGCAGTGCCAGCTGCTGTTCTTCGAAATATCACCCTCATAGAGTTTTCCGCTTTCCCCGAATTTCATCCAGTCAACGGCATAACGCTGAACAATGTACGGTTCCCCCTGAACGGGGATAATGCAGAAGCGGTGTTCCGCCAGTTTTCTGCTGTTGGCCGGGCCATCCAGAGCGCCCCAGTTGTCGCCTCGGAGCGGCGGGGAAATAATGGGAGGTGCCTCTCTGTTCACCTCTACCGTGGGTCGATCGAGTACTGCGTCCCCGGCAGCCCCTTCCTCTCTGAAAGTGAGATGATGGTACAACCTGTCGGGGACACCGGTGTTTTCAACGGTAACCCACATGTAAACAATTACCGTCTCTCCACCTTCGATTTCACGGGTGTCGGTTCCTTTGGACTGTTCTTTCAGATGGTAGATGATTCCGTGAAAGCCGTCACCTTTTAACGTCAGAAGCGGTTTTTTGCCCTTTTCACCGAAGACTTCAACCTTTTCCAGAGTAAATTTGGGTTTCCAGTAGTTGGTAATTGCCAGCTCGTAGGTGAGATGAGTTTTTCCCTCTATGCGAAACGGGGTTGGAGCGATCAGGACACGGGCTTCGAAAGGAGTGATTAATATCGGGGTGTCATCCCCGGCGGTCACTTTCCCCTGCTTCATTGCGTTTCTCATCATAGTGTCAAAGCGTTTCTCTTCCGCACCTGCCGTCGCGCAAATAAGAAAAATTATTGCGCAGACAATGCCTGAAATTCGTAATTTGGATTTGATCATTTTTTGTTTCCTCTTTCTGTAATCAGGATATTCAGGGGCAGTATGTTGATTTACCGAAGAAACGAGGCAACAATATATATGCCATACCCCCGGTTTGAGGAATTTTTATGCCGCTATCTTTGTGCCGTTCAGTTTTTATTTCTTCTTGCGTTTGACTATGATCTTCCAGTTTCGGCTTGAAAGAAAACCCGGGTTTTCGTCCATCTCCGCGCAGATGGCGGTGGGCTCCTGCAGAACTATGGAAAAAGCCAGCGGTTCGTCCGGCCGGGGAATGAGAGGGACATCTACATCCACCTGAATCAGATAACGATAGGGGTCCATATTGCTGAAGAAATATTCTATGAAATCGTGTTTTTCTTTATCCGTCATGCTTGGGTCGTACTTGGCAAGCTGTCCGACAGAGGTATCCACCGGTATCCAGCCGTAGTTCGGCAGGTAGAACTGCGCCCAGAAGTGGTCGCCGCAACCGGTTTTGGGATTCGGAAAAAGCTGCATCCCGCCGGGGGCTCTGGCAGGGATGCCCATGGCTCTGCAAAGAGCGGCAAAGTACATGCTTTGGGCGCCGCAGTCTCCGTAACCATGCTGATGCACGAAAACCGATTCGGGAATTTTAAGCGCGTCCAGAGCTTCATGAGGAGTATAGCTGTAATCGAGATTATAAACTATGTGGTCATAGAATTTTTTGGCGATCAGGTAGGGATTGGTCTCGTTCCCCGCGATCTTTCCGGCGGTTTTTTCAATGGCCGGAGTTATAGTGATGTTTTTGCGTGAGGCGGTATAGCGTTTGTAAAGTTTGCTGTTTTTGTCGTATTCGCCCACATTTGAGGGATCGACCTTGAATTTTTCTTCATAGTGAATAAAGTCGAATTTCGCGCCGATTTTAAGATCATCTTTTATTTCTTCGAGAGGGATTTCAAAATATACAAGGCCTATATCGCCGTCGTTCTTAATAGGATATTTGATATATTTCTCCGGATAGACGGAAACGATTTTCAGGTTTTGCTGGGCGGCGTTTACAAGAGGAAGAGGCACCCAGACTTTGAGGAGGCCTTTTTCGGCTAATTTATTCCTCGAAATAACCGCTTCCCCGGCAGCGGAATATGAAAAAGGCCTGGTCAGGGTTTGACCGGGTTTGAGGGGGTCCTGGTCGTTTATGAATTGTCCCATCACATCCATAAGTTTACTCTGATGTCCCAGCGCGCCGGCTTCTTTTGAAGCGCGAAACTCGGGATATATATGGAAGAGCGTGTTCATGAAATATTGAAAGTAGTATGTCTTTCCTTCTATGGTCATATGCGGCAGGCGGCCGCCGGCAATAACTTCATTGATCCTGCCGTCGGTTGTCTCCGGATATTTTTCCTTGATCATCTTTTTTACTTCATCAACTTTATAAGGGTACGTGGTGGTGATATTTCTCACGCGTGTGAACGCGTAGCGGCACTGGTCCGCAAGCTTGCTTTTACCCTCTTCTGCCAGCAGGGGTTTTGCCTGGCGGTAGGCTTTATCGGCGGAAAAGTAGTCCGCTTTATTTTCAAGCCTTTGGGCTTCTTTGAACAATTTTTCTCCAGGAGTATCTTTTGCCGCGGGCGAACAGGCAATCATGAAAAATATTAAAAGAAATACAATACCTATCGATTTCTTCATTTCTTCCTCCTTCTTAAGAGCAAGTTAATGGTACGCTCGATTACTTGGCGGCAAACCCGCGAAACCTGTCCTGTGGGCGGGGCTCTTTAAGCATCAGCTGTTTTCTTAATAAAAAATCCGTTGAGCCGAAGCAGAGCCTCTGTCGAATTCGGGATTAATCGAATACCACGGTTTTCTGGCCGCAGACGAGTATCTTGTTTTCCAGATGAAGCCGCACCGCTTTGGCTAAGACGGTCCTTTCCAGGTCCTTCCCCTTGAGCTTCATGTTTTCTATTGAATCCCGATGCGTTATTTCAATAACATCCTGGGCGATTATCGGCCCGTCGTCGAGTTTCTCCGTGACGTAGTGGCTTGTCGCGCCGATAATCTTGACACCTCTTTCATATGCCTGGCTGTAAGGTTTGCCCCCGGCAAACGCGGGTAAAAAGGAATGGTGTATGTTTATTATCCGGTTCTGATATTCATTGACAAAATCACCGCTCAGTATCTGCATGTAACGCGCGAGAATAATCAGGTCGATGTTATGTTTTTTCAGCTCCTCTCGCTCTTTTTTTTCCTGTTCGGCTTTGTTTTCCGGAGTTATCGGGTAGTGCCTGTAGTTTAAACCGAACTGTTCCGCCACCGGCTGCAGGTCGGGGTGGTTACTGATAATGAGAGGTATTTCGGCTTTGTATTCACCCATCTGATGTCTCAGTATCAGATCGTAAAAACAATAAACATGTTTGGACACGAATATGGCTATCTTCGGAACGTAATCGGAAAAGTATAGATTCCATTTCATCTTGAATTTTTCCGCCAGCGGTTCAAAAGCGGCCCTTACACCTTCACGGGGAATCTCAAAGCCCTTGAGGTCCCATTCAATTCTCATAAATAATATGTTTTCCGGCTGCGCTGTGTATTGTCTGGCGTCTAGAATATTACCCTTGTGACCGAAGATGAAATTTGATATCGATGCCACAATTCCTTTTGCGTCGGGACAGGACAGCGCGATAACAGCAGTTGTTTGATCCATTGACAAGCCTCCCTCGTTTGGCGGTACATTATACAGGAATTGATCTTAAATTGTCAGCAATTAAGTGGATTTTCCCCGATAGTTCTTAAAATATTTTTCTACCCGGTTGAGCCCTTCCGCTATGTTTTCCATCGAATTCGCGTATGAAAATCGAAGATATCCTTCACAGTTATCGCCGAAATCTACTCCCGGCGTGACGCCGACATGGGCCTTTTCCAGGATATCAAACGCGGTTTTGTAGGAATCCATCGAATAATTTTTTATATTTCCCAGAATGTAGAAAGCACCGGTAGGTTCCACAGTAATGCCGATGCCGATTTCATTCAGCCTTTCGATTATAAATTTTCTTCTTTTGTTGAAAATGCCTCTCATTCTGACGACGTCATTGCCCGCTTCCTTCAACGCGGCAACGCCTCCCCACTGGACAAACGAATTGGCGCAGATAAAGAGGTTCTGCTGTATTTTCTGCATAGGCCGTATGTATTCCTTCGGAGCGATCAGGTATCCCAGCCGCCAGCCGGTCATGGCGTACGCCTTTGAGAATCCGTTGAAGACGAAGGCGTTGTCCGTAAACTCAAGGATACTGTGCTCTTCCTCATCATAGACGAGGCCGTGGTAGATTTCATCGGAGATAACGGGGACGCCGAGAGAGGCTATTTCCTTCATTCGTCCCGCCCCGATGGTGTTTCCCGTCGGGTTTGAAGGCGAATTGATCAGGATGCCCCTGGTCCTGCCGGATATCTTTTCTCTGATTGCTTCCGTAGTGTATTGAAACCCCTCTTCTTCGTATACGTTGACGCTTACGGGAACTCCGTCGAGGAATGAAATAAAATTGGGGTAGCAGGCGTAATGGGGATTGGAGATAATAATTTCATCACCTTTTTCAAGGAGTGCCGATAAAAGGAGAAGCATGGCCGGTGATGTGCCGGATGTGATAATAACCTGATCCGGTGAGATGGTGACACCGTATTTCGTAAGATAATGTTCACATATCGTTTCCCGCAGTTCTATAAGTCCGAGGCTGTGAGTGTAGTGCGTTTTCCCCTCCCTGATCGCCCTGAAGCATGCCTCGTTGATGCACCGCGGTGTGTCAAAATCGGGCTCGCCGACTTCCATATGGATTATATTTTTCCCCTCCCGTTCGAGTTCATGTGCCCGTTCCAGAACATCCATAACGATAAAAGGGGAAATTTCTGACGTTCTTTTTGTAATCATACTTTGCTCCCGCCAAGATTGACGAGCAGGGTATTTTTGAATAATGTACACTACATGTATGAAAAAACTCTGTCAAGCTTCAAAAAATGTCGTTAGAAGGTGAAGACTGAGAAATTTGTTTCGTCGGAAAAATAGCGGATGCCTTTGATTTTTTTGATTTTTCAGTAGATTTTCCGATTCTTGACTGATAATATACCGATTTAAAAAATTACAAGATATGAAACTTGCGTTTAATTGAGAGGTGACGTTGAAGAAAAGACTGATTTTAGGACTTCTGCTCGGCTCCATTTTTATCTACCTCTCCCTCAGGGGTATAAATTTTGAGGAGGTAGCCGTAAGTTTCAAGGCAGTTCACTACATATACATCATACCTGTTCTTCTCCTTTTATTCTTGGTGCAATATCTCCGGTCGTATAGATGGGGTGTGATACTAAGTCCTATAGAAAGGATTGATCAGCTTTCTCTTTTCTCGGTAACTTGCGTCGGATTTTTAGCCATTGTTGCAATTCCGGCAAGGATAGGCGAGCTGGCACGGCCTTATCTTATAACCCACAAGAGCAGCTTAACGATGACTTCCGCGCTGGGTTCCGTTTTCCTGGAGCGCGCGTTCGACATTCTGACAATTCTGGTCATGTTCTTCATAGTTGCCTTTTTGACCCCGATGCCCCCATGGCTTATGAATTCAAGCATAGTTTTTTTTGTGATAATTTTCTTTATGATCGCCCTCGTGGTGCTTCTTCTGGTCAACAAGGACGCTTTTCTCAGAATAGTTAGGCCCGTTATCAGCAGACTGCCCGAAAAATATTTTGACAAGGCGGAAAATTTAATTGATCACTTTATCGGCGGATTTAAGATGGTCGGCAGTCCGGGACTGATTTTATATGTTGCCTTTCTGTCGCTTCTCATATGGATTGTCGGTTCGCTGGCTATCTATGTCCTGTTCAGCGCCTTTAATTTTCAGCTTTCTCTGCTTGCCGCGTTCGGTGTGATGGTTGTTATTGTAGTTGGTATTTCAATACCGACGGCGCCCGGTTTTGTCGGAAACTTCCATTTTTTCTGTATTCTTGGACTCGGTCTTTTCGGAATTTCCAAGGCGGATGCTGTGACCTACGCGGTTCTCTACCATTTTCTGGCGGTTGGTATGATCGTCTGCCAGGGTCTGATCTTCCTGCCATTTAACACATTCGCTCTGTCGGACATAAAAAAAACGCGAATGGGGCAGCTTAGTATCCGTAAGAAGAGGAGCGGTAAATGATTATACAGAGCATAGCCGGATGAATAG
>CAZZBF010000034.1:8986-29085 GCA_964652795.1 uncultured Syntrophales bacterium
TTCTCCCACATCGCCATCAAAATCAAGGTCTTTATAAATAGTCTTTCCTCCAGCATCATTGATAGCCTGGGCTATCAGTGAAAATCGCAGGCGGGTTCGTCTGAAACCGATTATTATCGGCATTGGAATCCAGGTAGCAGTGGGGGCTCTTCTTCTGAATCTCTCCATTTTCAGGACGGTTTTTCTCTTTTTGAACAGGCTTGTTATGTCGCTGGGGGAGGCCACAACGGCGGGAACATCCTTCGTCTTCGGCTATCTGGGAGGAGGGAAGCTTCCCTTTATTGAAGCGTATCCGGGATCGAGCTTTATCTTAGCCTTCCAGGGACTTCCCATAATACTTCTGATGAGCGCTTTATCCGCGCTTCTGTTTTACTGGAAAGTCCTTCCCGTTGTCGTGAGGGGCTTTTCATGGGCCTTGCAGAAAACAATGGGCATAGGGGGCGCGGAAGGATTGGGCGTTTCGGCCAACGTTTTTGTGGGGATGGTGGAATCTCCTCTTTTAATCCGGCCTTACCTTAAGGACATGACCCGCAGTGAAATATTCACAATAATGACCTGCGGTATGGCGACAATTGCGGGTACGGTGATGGTGCTTTACGCGACCATACTCGGTAAAATCATTCCCGGTGTCATGGGCCATATCCTGACGGCTTCCATTATCAGTGTTCCGGCGGCGATTACCATTTCCAAGATTATGGTACCGGAAACAGGCGTTCCCACTCCGGGTGAATTGACTTCTCGGGAAGAGACGATGAGCTCTATGGACGCGATTACCAGAGGGACGATTCAGGGAGTGGAGCTTCTTATAAATATTGTCGCGATGCTGATAGTGCTCGTGGCGCTTGTCTATCTTGTCAATATTATATTGGGTCTTCTACCTAATATCGGGGGAGAACCGATAACCCTTCAAAAAATTCTGGGATACATCATGGCTCCCATCGTCTGGCTGATGGGTGTTCCATGGAGTGAGACGCTGACCGCGGGATCGCTGATGGGAACCAAAACCATTCTCAACGAGCTGATAGCCTATGTTGATATGAGCAATCTCCCCCACGGCGCTTTGAGCCCCAAAAGTTTGCTGATCATGACATACGCGATGTGCGGGTTCGCGAATCCCGGCAGTCTGGGGATCATGATAGGCGGCATGGGAACGATGGTTCCCGAAAGGCGGGATGAAATAATTTCTCTCGGGTTCCGTTCCATCGTGGCGGGTACGCTTGCCACGTGCATGACGGGCGCCATTGTCGGGATTATTTTGTAAGATAATGAAAGGTGGACTGCTCACGCCTGAAATGACGGGCTGGGAGTTGGTAGTAATATAAGGTTTCAGATGAACGTAGATTCAAACTCGGCTGTTATTGAAGCCCTGGAAAAAAAGATTAAAGGTCAAGTCCTCTCCGATAACGTTTCCCGGGAAAAATATTCATGCGATGCCAGTATTTACCGGGTAAGACCGACGGTTATTGTCTGCCCCCGGGATGACGGGGATGTAATAACCGCCGTGAAAATAGCCAATGAGTATAAAATTCCCGTAACCGCTCGGACTGCCGGAACGAATCTCGTGGGGTCCTGTCTGGGCGAGGGGATCATCCTCGATTTTTCCCGGAATATGAACCGGATAATAAGGCTGGAGGAGAAGGAGGGAAATTTTTTCATAGAGGTGGAACCGGGGGTGGTTTATGATCGGTTGAATGTCTATCTTAAAGAAAAAGGTCTTTTTCTGCCTCCGGAGCCTTCCAGCAGAGAAATATGTATGATCGGGGGGAATATCGCCCATAAGGCCAGCGGCGCCCGGTCGGTAAAATACGGTTCCATGGATGACTATCTTGAAGCGATGGAGTTTGTAACCGCCGACGGGATCCTGGTAGATACTTCCCACCCGGTGACCATTCCTGAAGAAATAAGAAAAAAGATCAACGATTTAGGAAACAGGATTAGAAAAGATCGAGAGATAAAAAAAATATTTGAGGTGAAGAAAGGGATCAAGACAACAAGCGGTTACAATCTAAACGTATTTTTCAAGTACGATGAGTTCGGTAAAATCATTTCTCATCTTCTGGTAGGGAGTGAAGGGACACTGGGGATTTTTACCCGGCTGAAGTTGGAAGTAAAAAAGATTGTTCAGGGAAAAGCGACCAGTCTTATCTACTTTAAAGAACTTCAGGAAGCGGGAGATGCCGTTTTCTATATTAAGGAGATGGGGGCGTCCGCGATTGAATTGATGAATGTCACTTCACTCGGTTTGGTTAAAGAGCGGTATCCCGGCCTCGGAATACCAGAAGGAGAAGCGCACATGCTTCTGGTCGAGTTTGAGGGAGAAGAGAGGTTTAAAAAGACGGATGAGCTGAAAAAGATGATCGAAAAGAAGGGCTATCGCCTCTGCCGGGAAATACGTTCGGAGACGGAAGACGAAGAGAGACAGGCCCAACTGTGGGAAGCGAGAAAGTCGTTGGTTCCTATTTTGTCAACTTACAGTAAAGAGGTAAAACCTGTGGCTTTTGTGGAGGACATAGGGGTTGAAGCTTCTAATCTGTCGGATGTTATCAGTGATCTTGAAAAAATTTTCAGAAAGTATGACCTGGTTGCCGGAATATACGGACATGCCGGCGACGGCAATCTCCATCTGAGACCCCTGATTAATCTCGATGACAGGGAATCAAAGAAACTGCTTATCAAATTGATGGATGAGGTATACGAAACGGTATTCAAGTATCAGGGTACAATAACAGCGGAACACGGGATAGGACGGATTCGCAACAATTATCTGGAAAAGGAGTGGGGTAAAAAGGTTTTCGGATATATGCGTGAGGTAAAGGAGATATTTGATTCCAGGGGAATCTTAAATCCGGGGGTAATTTTTGGTAAACAAAGGGTAACCGACGATCTGAAGTATCCCTTAAATTATGTAAGCGAGTATGACCATTTTTGTATTGATTGCGGTTACTGTAAAGAGGCATGCCCCGTGTTTCGTATCGAAGGAGGGGAAGAGGGAGGCAGGTCGCTATTACAGTTGATAAGATTCAAACACCTCCCGGATACTGCTCTGGAGGACAGGAAAAAGATTAATGAACTGATTTCTCTCTGCCTGGGTTGTAAAAAATGTACTGTCAGATGTCCCAGCGGGGTGGATGTTTGTCTTCTGCTGGAACGCGAAAAAGCCAGGAGTCCCGGCTCTTTTTCGAATACTCGCTTTCTTATCCGGCTTATGACCTATAATTTTGAAAAATTCAAGAGAATTGCCAGAATTATAGCAAAAATAAAGCCGCTCTATGACAATTCTTTCATTCGGTCTTTGATGGGATATTTTCCTTTCATCTACAATAATTCCTTGAATTGGTCCCGCTGGGATAAAAACAGACACCTTCCTGACCTGAGAAGAGACAACTTGGTGGAAAGGGCTGAAAAAATGATAAAACCGGTGAAAAATCCGAAGATGAAAGTCGCCCTGTTCATCGGATGCGGGAGCATGATTGTCGATGACGGTGTGGTGGAGGCCACTATCCGGGTGCTTCAGAAAAATCGATTTGATGTGTTTATTCCTGAGCAGGGATGTTGCGGCCTTCCGATGAGTTATTACGGTTACGAAAAAGAGGCCCTCTATAACGCTCGCAGGGTTGTGGATAGTTTTCAAAGCCGGAAAGTTGAAGCTATCGTGTCCACCTGCGGTTCATGTACCGAAAGGCTTAAAGACTATGCCCGTATTTTTGAAGATGACGATGAATACCGCGAAAAGGCGGCATTTATCTCCGGCGTCTCTTATGATATCAGCGAGTTTTTGATGAAAAATTCGGAGGACATTGAATGCGGGTCACGGGATAAGCTTGATCTGAAAGCGGCCTATCATGATTCATGCCACCTGGTTGCGGCCGGAGTTACCAGACAGCCGAGAGAGATTCTGAAAAAAATCGCCAAAGAAGTGGTGGAAATAGAGGAGGGCTGCTGCGGCGGGGCGGGCGGTTATACTTTTTTGCATACGGAACAATCTAAAAAGATTTTTGATCTCAAGGTGCAGTCGATACGGGATTTAAAGCCGGATTGTATAGTTTCCATCTGTCCGGGATGCGTCATGCAGTTCAAAGAGGGATTGGATCGGCATAAAATATCCGCTGAATCTTTAAATCTTGTCCAGTTGCTTGACAGGTATTACGAAAAACAGGGGTCAAATCTTTCTTCTTGACAAAGGATTCAGCTACCCGGATTATAATCATGATCAAAATCCTCTTTTGTCTATGATAAGCGATGCAGGGCGATTAATCTAACATTCCCATCTAACACTAACGGTTCGTAACATCATGTCGATTAAAAAATTTTTGAAGGAATAAAATCATCTCAATCGAGGTAATGTGTCATGCCCCCATTTGATAATATCCTCGTTTTAGCTATTACCATGGTTGCCGCGGTTCTTTTCGTAACGGAGAAGTTACGAGTTGACCTTACCGCCATGAGCGTCCTCGTCTTGCTCCTTATTTTTAGGCTCGTTAAGCCCGATCAGGCTTTGTATGGATTTGCCAATCCCGCCACGGCGACGGTCGCTGCTATGTTTGTAATCAGCGCGGGATTAGGGCGCACGGGTCTCGTCGAATGGCTCGCCCGGAATCTCGACATAGTTGCCGGCAAAGGGGAGCGAAGACTTATCATTGTGCTCTGTCTCACGGTTGCTTTCCTTTCAGCTTTTATTGTGAATACGGCGACTGTAGCCATATTGATACCGGTTGCCGTCATACTCGCGAAAACACGGCGGATTGCCCCGTCCCGGGTTTTGATACCTCTCTCTTTCGCGAGCCAGTTTGGCGGTGTCTGTACCCTGGTTGGTACTTCAACAAATATCCTGGTCAATTCAATAGCAGTGGAAAACGGTCTCAAGCGTTTTCACATGTTTGAATTCGCGCCCCTGGGGATTGTTTTGACGATTATCGGAATTCTTTACCTGGCCGTCTTTTCGAAGATATTGATACCAAAACGAAAAGGAGTGGATGAGCAGGTCGATAAATACAGACTCGCCGGTTATCTGGCGGAAATGAAGGTCAAAAGCGGATCATCCCTTATCGATAAACAGTGGTTGGATATGGCAAACAAAGATCTGCAAAGTATCGATCTGATAAAAATCATAAGGAACGGCAAGGCCACATGGCGGGCTTCGGCCACAAAAATCAGAGAGAACGATTATTTGCTTCTCCACGGAAACGCGGATGAGCTGATAAAAATAAAGGACAAATATAAACTTGAAACAAGAGCGGATACGGTAATCAATGATCAGAAACTCCAATCGGATAAGATAGAACTTATTGAGGCACTGGTTCCGCCGCGGTCACGGCTGATCGGTCGAACGCTACGGAGCGCCGACTATATAAGGCGCTATGGCTGCGTGGTCCTGGCCATACAGCGGCGAGGCAAAATCCTTCGTGATCGTCTTGCCGATATCAGCTTCGATGACAATGACACACTGCTCCTGCAATGTGACAGAGAATCAGTTCAACGAATCATGAAATCTACCGATCTTATTGTCACCAATGAGCTTACAGATCTGCATATCAGAAAAGATCGGGCCGTAACGGCGTTGGGGATATTAATAGCTGTCATAGTTCTTGCCGCGTTTAACATTGTGCCGATCCTCGTTGCGGCATTGATCGGCGCGGTAGCCATGGTGTTTGGCCGCTGTATCAGCATCGAGGAAGCATACAAGGCGATAGACTGGAAAGTTATTTTTCTTCTGGGAGGTATCCTCCCGCTTGGTCTCGCCATGCAGGAGACAGGCACCGCCGCCTGGCTCGCCAATATAATTATAAAGCCATTGATCAACCTGGGGCCGCTTGCGGTACTTGCGTGTGTTTATTTGGTAACCGCCGTGTTAACGTCAATAATGTCAAACAATGCTTCGGCAATTCTTCTGGCACCCATAGCACTCTCTATTGCGGAAATTATGGGGATTAGTGTCCGGCCTTTCCTGCTCGCCATCACATTCGCCGCTTCTACGAGCTTTGCCACACCCATCGGCTATCAGACCAATACTATGATTTATGCGCCCGGAGGGTATAAATTCTCCGACTATGCCCGTATCGGAGTGCCACTGAACATCATTTTCTGGATTGCGACGGTTTTGCTTGTGCCGGTCATATGGCCGTTTTAAATGGAAGAATGATAGGAACGGAGAAATGTCATGACGTTTGAGATCGCTTTAGTTTTTATAATACTTGCTGTGACCGTGTTCCTATTTGTCACCGAATTTCTGCGGGTTGATATTGTCGCCATTGGTGTGATGGTTTGTCTGCCCTGGCTGGGGCTGGTCAAACCGGCTGAGACTTTTTCCGGATTCGCCAGTAATGCCGTTGTCGCTATTATAGCTGTGATGATACTCGGCTATGGTGTTGATCGTTCCGGTGCAATGAATCGGATCATACAGCCCATTGTTTCTGCGGCCGGCTCAAATCAAAAGCGTTTGATTGGCCTGGTATCGTTAACGGTCGGCTTGATTTCCGCGTTCATGCAAAACATCGGAGCGGCGGCTCTTTTCCTGCCGGCCATATTGAGAGTTGCCAAAAGCACGGGGATGCCTGCGTCACGTCTCTTGATGCCTATGGGTTTTGCGGTCATACTGGGTGGCAATCTGAGTATGGTCGGTTCAACCCCCCTCCTCATTCTGAATGATCTTCTGCAACAGGGGGGGCAGCAGGCATTCAGTCTTTTTAGCGTTACGCCCGCGGGAATAGCCCTTCTTTCCGCCGGGCTTGTGTATTTCCTGCTTTTCGGCAAGTATGTCCTTCCCGGTGCGAAGGAAAAGGAAGAAAAACCCGTCAGTATCCAGCAACGATTGATCGATACATGGCACCTTCCGACCACCATCTACCAGTGTGTCATAACCTCAAAGAGTCCGCTGGTGGGAAAAACGAGAGAAGAGGCGGAATTATGGACCAAACACAGGCTGAATCTTCTCGCTCTCGCTGATGGAGATGATGTGCTGTACGCTCCGTGGAGACATACTCCGTTTGCTGCGGGTCAGAGGCTCGCGCTCCTTGGTGATCAGGCCGACCTTTTACACTTTGTTTCAGAGTATGAATTAATGTTCAGAAAAGACATTAAACTCTTTGAACACCTCGAAACGGCAGGGCATGCCGGGTTCGCGGAATTATTAATTCCTGTCAGGTCACCGCTTACAGGAAAAACGCTGCGTGAAATAGCGCTTCGTAAAACATATGCCGTCGAGCCGATTATGCTTCTCAGCGGTGAGGGCGAAGAGCGGGGAGATTTCTCAGATCAGGCACTCCAACCCGGTAACGCGATTATTGTTCACGGCCTATGGGAGCAAATAAAGGCCATGGCCGACAATATAAATTTCGTTCTTGTTACGCCCGTTGAAGCGGCAGAGGCAACAGGAAAGTCAAGACCGATTGCGGCTACTCTGTGCTTCGTCGGGGCCATCATGCTCGCTCTAACAGGCTTCCAGATATCTCTCGGTCTTCTGACAGGAGCCCTCGCCATGATACTTCTCGGAATTGTACCGATTGATGAAGCGTATAAGGCGGTTAACTGGAGGACAGTATTTTTACTGGCGGGATTGATTCCACTCGGCATCGCCATGGATCACACCGGTGCCGCCGCGTATATTGCTTCGCAAATGCTGCACTTACTCGAAGGAACCCACGCGATTGTCATTCTTTTTGCTGTTGCTCTCCTTACCACAATGTTTTCTCTCTTCATGACGAACGTGGCAGCCACGGTTTTACTCGTTCCACTTGTCATGATTATGGGCAATGTGTCCGGACTTGATCCCCGCGGTCTCGCTCTTCTTGTTGCTCTGTGCGCGTCGAATACTTTCATTCTTCCCACACATCAGGTTAACGCATTGATTATGTCGCCGGGAAGATACCGTACCGCGGATTTTATGAGAGCCGGGGGCGTCATGACGATTATATTCATCATAATATCGGTAATCTTTATTTACCTTTTATATGTTTGATTTTTCAAGTCGAACAGGAAGATCGGGCCGCGGATCTGATTGGAGGAATATCCTTTTAAACGGAAAAGAAATAACGGGATCAAAGTAAATCCAGGAAACTTAAGACCGTTTATGTTCATAAGATTTGACTGTTAATTTATCTGAACGAAGTTTTCCCCTTTTACCGTGAGAACAAAGAGTGACTTTTCTACTTCTCCCGTTTCTGAAAAGGATGTTTTTCCGGTAATTCCAGGATAATCTTTTAAATTTAAAAGATTGATTTTCAAGTCGTCTCTTGTCTCGACTTTGTTGTCGCTTAGGGTATTTACCATGATGCTTGCCGCGTCGTATATCAGGGCTTCTAAATCATCGGGATTTCTGCCGTAGGTAGCATAAAAATTATCAATAAAATGCCTGACATCGGGGTAAAAACTGTCTTGGAAGAAACCGTCAACGAAGATAGCTCCCTCAAGGTATTTGCTTCCTTCCTCAAAAAGCTGCGGGGAATTCCAACTGTTGGTACCGAGTATTTGAATTCCTGTTACATCATAAAATGCTAATTGTGGAACTATCATTCTTGCCTTTGCAGGTGAATCGGGAATAAAAAGGGCATCGAAATCGATTATCGGTTCCGGCTTCTCCCCTGTTTCTTCTTTATTTTCCAGAAAATTGAGCCCGGTTAATGATTTGATTTCTTTCCCGAAATCTGTCTGGTTGCTGTCATATGACTCCACACCCTTTATTTCCCCTCCCCAGCGCAGCACCTCATTCCAGAAGAGATTCATCATTTCAATACCATAGTTATCTTTTGGATAAAGTATGGCAAAGCTGGTTATTCCGAGGTTTTGAATGGAGTATTTTACGAGGGTGCTTACCTGCATTAGACTGGTCAGAAAATTCCGGAATATGTAGTCTCCAAGTTTGGTTATTCCTTCACTCTGAGTCAGTGTAAGTATCGGAACGTTCAGTTTTTGAGCTTCCCCGGCAGCCTCCAGAGCGGTTGCGCTTCCGAGAGGGCCCAGAATGCCTATCACATTGTCCTCTTTGACCAGTTTGACGACCGCCTCTCTGGCCGTTGACGGATCGCTTTTAGAATCTTCAATAATAAGTTTTATAGGGCTTTTTTTATCAGGGTCGAATATCCCGGTTGCGAGAATAATAGCTTCTAATGCTTTGTTTCCATAGAGGGCATATCTTCCGGTGAGTGGGAGAATGCATCCTATGGCATGGCGGTCTACAGTTTCAATTTCTTTAAGCCTCTGATTGAGCTTTATAGCTTTTTGGAAGCGCGGGTGGCTCTCTCCATGATGAAAAAGGAATTTATCGATGTATTTCTTCGTGTTTTTATAATCTTTGTTTTGATAGTGGGCCTCTGCTAAGGCAAAAAGGATATATCCCTTGGGGTATCCATACCATTGGGACTGGTAGATGTTTTCAAGGTCGTTTATGGATGACCTTTTATCGATAACATCTATAACCTTTTTTTTAATATCATCCGTTAGAACTGGAGAGGGGTTTTCCTTGAGAGCGTTCATGTAGTACGCGAAAGCGTCATAGGGTTTTCCAAGTCCGACAAAATTATCACCGGCAAGCGTCAGTATCCGGACTTTTTGGTAAGGCAAAACATTTTCTTTCAGAAGCCTTTCAGTTATCTTGAGGGAAACATCATATTTCCCAAGATGGGAGTAACAGAAGGCAAGTTGATAGCGGGCCTCATTGTATAATGAATTTCTTGGGAATTTTTCAGCTATTACATCAAAAGATTTAACGGCTTTTTCAAAATCTCCTTTGATAATATGTGTCTCACCTGTCTTGAAATAAGCCCATGCTGCCAAATCTTTAGGAGGATGTTGTTTTAGAATTTCTTCATATAGACGCAGTGCTTCGTCTAACATTCCTCCATTGAATGCCTTATCGGCGTTGTTGAATATGAAGAGGAATTTTTCAGGAATTTCGGGTGGCTTCAACAATTTTTCTTCTTCAACCAAGGGTATTCTGGCACACCCCGCTGAGAGCAGGATAAGGACAAAACAGAAAACCGCTAATGTTTTAAGCTGCTTCGTTAAAATCAAACTTTTTCCTCAGTACGAGTTCCGGATTTTGATTTAAACTTAAAACTTTGAACCCTGAACTATCTATAAAGTGCATTGATGTAACTAAGTGTCTCTCCGGCCACCTTTGTAGAATCTATGAAAATTGAGAGCTCGTTGTTGTATTTCAATGCGGAGTTAGTCAAATTATGGCTTCCCAAAAGAGTATATCTTCTATCTATGACAACTGCCTTGGTATGAGTTTTTGTTGCCGGGTGATCAAAATGCACGTCAATTCCTCCGTTTTTCAATCTAACTGAGGTCTCTCTATTATTTTTGTCGAGATTTAAATCCCTGTCCGTTTCGAGAATAACTTTCACCGTAACGCCTCTTTTTACCGCGTCAATTAGATGTGCCACAACAATATCAGGACGGTTGTTAGGGTATCCATTCGTTTTAAATAAAAAAAAGGACATTACGATTTCTTTTTCAGCGCCGTCGATTGCCTTTATAAGAGCCGAAAAGTAATCTCTGTTTTTAAGCAGCGTTACGCGACATTCCTGACTTTGACTGAAAGATATGGTCGGCAGGATGAGAGTAAGAACAACCGCGCAAATTGTAATGTACCGGGTCATGGAAAAATGTGTTGTCATCGAAGCAAAATCCCCTGTTGCGGATTTCTCCGTACATTCGAATTAAAATAAAAATACCCGAAAGTCAATTATTATGACTTCCGGGCATAGAATTTTTAAAGTTGACGACCGATTGCTGACCGCTGATAGATGCCCTTACTTGACCTCTTCAAAATCAGCATCTACAACATCATCGTCTTTCTTTTCGGATTCCCCTTTTCCTTCCTCTTCCGTGGCGGAGGTTGTGCCCGCTTCTGAGCCTGCCTGTTCTGCTGCCGCCTTGGAATACATGGCCTCAGCAAGCTTGTGTGATGTTTGGGTCAGCTCTTCCTGGGAAGCCTTTATAGCATCAATATCATCACCCTCTATGGCCGTCTTGACTTTTGCGATGGCCTCTTCGATTTTTGTCTTTTCCCCCGCATCCACCTTATCTCCAAACTCTTTGAGATTTTTTTCAACACTGTAGATCATTGAGTCAGCCTGATTTTTGACTTCGATTAATTCTTTCTTCTTTTTGTCCTCTTCAGAATGTGACTCAGCTTCTTTTACTAATTTATCTATTTCTTCTTCGGAGAGACCACTCGAAGAGGTGATCTTGATGCTCTGTTCCTTCCCTGTTCCCATATCCTTGGCGGAAACATGAACGATACCGTTGGCATCGATATCAAATGTAACATCTATTTGAGGGACACCTCTCGGTGCCGGCGGAATACCCACCAGTTCGAATCTTCCGAGTGTCCTGTTATCTCCCGCCATGGAACGTTCTCCCTGGAGCACATGGATGCTCACGGCAGGCTGATTATCCGCGGCGGTAGAAAATATCTGACTTTTCTTTGTGGGAATGGTTGTGTTCTTTTCAATCAGCCTGGTCATAACACCGCCCAGCGTCTCTATTCCTAATGAAAGAGGAGTAACATCGAGCAAAAGTACATCTTTTACGTCACCGGCCAACACTCCCGCCTGAATAGCGGCGCCTATTGCAACGACTTCATCGGGGTTAACCCCCCTGTTTGGTTCTTTTCCGAATATCTGCTTGACCTTCTGCTGAACTGCCGGCATTCGGGTCATTCCCCCGACCAGTATAATCTCATCTATGTCTTTGGTCGTAAGGCCGGCGTCTTTGAGGGCAGTTTTGCAGGGAGCTTCCACTTTTGCTATCAGGTCATCAACCAGCATTTCCAGTTTAGCTCTGGTAAGTTTTATATTCATATGTTTCGGGCCTGACGCGTCGGCGGTAACAAAGGGAAGGTTAACATCGGTTTCCATCGAGGTGGAGAGTTCCATTTTCGCCTTTTCCGCCGCTTCCTTGATTCGCTGAAGAGCCATTTTATCATTTCTCAGGTCTATACCCTGATCTTTCTTGAATTCGTCGGCCAGATAATCTATTACCTTCTGATCAAAGTCTTCCCCTCCCAGGTGGGTGTCACCATTTGTTGACTTAACTTCAAAAACACCATCACCCAGCTCCAGAATGGATATGTCAAAGGTTCCTCCTCCAAGGTCGAATACCGCGATCTTTTCATCCTTTTTCTTGTCAAGACCGTAAGCGAGAGATGCGGCGGTCGGTTCATTGATAATTCGCAGAACGTTCAGACCGGCAATCTTACCCGCATCCTTTGTTGCCTGCCTCTGGGAATCGTTAAAATACGCGGGCACGGTGATTACCGCGTCGGTAACCTTTTCACCGAGATAATCTTCAGCAGTCTGTTTCATCTTTACCAAAACCATTGAAGATATTTCCGGTGTGCTGTAATTTTTGTCCTTTATGGTAACTTGCGCGTCTCCGTTTTTAGCCTCGGTAATCTTGAAGGGGCTGATAGTTATATCATGCTGAACTTCTTTGGAGGAAAATTTTCTTCCAATAAGTCTCTTTATGGCATAAACGGTATTTTCAGGATTGGTTATCGCTTGTCTTTTAGCGGTTTGTCCCACCAGCCTCTCGCCACTATCGGTAAAGGCAACCGTGGAAGGTGTTGTTCTGTTTCCTTCCTGATTGGCTATAACAACAGGATCTCCTCCTTCCATCACGGCGACACACGAATTTGTCGTTCCTAAATCAATACCTATTATTTTTCCCATTTTAAAGTAAACCTCCTTAATATTTCCTATTTATCGTCTAAATTATTCTTCTGATTTTTTCAAACTTTTCGAAACGGAGACCTTTGCGGGTCTCAACAACCTTCCATTTAAAAGATATCCCTTTTCAAATTCCTCGACAACTTTGTTTCCTCCGATCTCTTCGCTCTCTACCTGAAGCACCGCTTCATGGATGTTCGGATCAAAATCCTCTCCGATTGATTTGACCTTCTCCACGCCATGTTTTTCCAGACAACCGAGAAATTGTTCCTGGATAAGCTTGAAACCACTTATAAATGCTTCAAAATCCTCCTGGCTGCCGGCGGCATGTTCCAGTGCCCTGTCTAGACTGTCGACTATCGGCAGCATATCTTTAACGAGAGCTTCATTGCCGTACTTTATGAAATCGGTTCGTTCTTTTGCAATGCGTTTCTTATAATTGTCAAGTTCAGCAGCCGCGCGTAAAAATTTATCATAATTTTCCGCGGCTTCTTTTCCTTTTTCATCAAGATTCGTCAGGGGATCTCTGTCGTTTTCTTCTGTTGGCTTTTCCTGAAGATCTATTGTGTCTATATATTTAGACTCTTTTTTTTTCTTGCTGTTTTCCCTGGTTTTCCCCCCGGTGTCACTTTGGTTATCTCTCACTATTTATCCTCCGGTTTTTGAAATAACTTGTAGTCCACCATTTCGCAGATGACGTGTCCCGCTGTAATATGAACTTCTTGAATTCGAGGGACACTATTCGAAGAAACATTCAAAGAATAATCGACTAATTTAAGTATGTCGCCTCCATCTTTTCCCGTAAAACCGATTGTGATAAGGTTCATTTTTTTTGCGGTCTCCAGGGCTTTTACGACGTTAGGGGCATTGCCGCTGGTGCTTATACCCCAGGCCACATCTCCGGATTTTCCTATTGCCCTGATCTGCTTGGCGAAAATATCTGAAAAATCATAATCATTGCCGATACTTGTTATTACAGAGGTGTCCGTACTTAGAGCAAGTGCCGGGAGGGGAGGTCTTTCTATCACAAATCTGTTTACAAATTCTGCTGCCAGATGCTGAGCATCAGCAGCGCTTCCCCCGTTGCCGAAGATAAGTATTTTGTTCCCTCCCTTTAGGACTTCAGTTATAACTTCAATAATTTTTACAGTCCCAATAAGGTTTTCATTAATGAAGGCCTCTTTGAGTTGGCTGCTTTCTTTAAATATTTTTATTATATGATCTTCCATAACCCATGACAAAATAACTTATTCACAAAAAGCTTTACGCTGCTTTTATAAAGTCAGCTCCTGTTTTTTACAGGAGCGTTACGGGGTTGTTCGTTGCCAATAATATATTGATCTATTTTATGTATGTCAAGGGCAGAACCGTAATTGGTTTAGACAACCTGAATCAAAAGGGGACAGATCAGCTGATCTGTCCCCTTTTGATTCAAAACTTGCGGTATAGAACGCGAACATTCACTGTGCATTTTCAAATTCGCAGGAGTTCTTCGGGAGTATCGATAATATAATCCGGGCCCGTTGATTTCAGTCTTTCCCTTGAATGCCATCCCCATGTCACCGCGACAGTTTTAACCTTGGCCTCTTTTCCTTCCTTGATATCTCCCACAGTATCTCCTATGTAATAGGCTTTTTCCTTTGCTACCTTTAACGAGTTTATAGACTCTTTAATCTTTTCGCTCTTGCTGAATGTGTGTTCATATCCCATAACATTCTGAAAATAAAAGTCAAACTTATACTTCGATAGCATCAGGTTTATGGCGTAGTTCGAATTGGATGAAACGATTACCAGAAAGTTGTCGTTTTTGAGTTTTGCCAGGACGGGTGCCAGATCATAATGCGGGAAGACCTCGTCATAATTCAATGTCGGCGCGATGAGCGCCGACATTTTAACAAATTCTTCCACATTAACCCCCTTCTTACGAATGGAGTCGTAAAAGTTTTCCTCAAAAAGTGCCATAAAATCGGAATGATTTCTTATGATTGGGCTCCCGATTTTTTCCAGACATAGATTAACGGCTTTTTCATATAGTTCCAGCGAGTCGACAACAACTCCGTCAAAGTCGAAAAGAAAAAGTTTTTTCATTACGCTATTCTTTAAAGATGGCCCCGGTATTTGCCGATGTGACCAGTTTGGCATACCTGCCGAGATACCCGCTCTTTATTGTCGGTGGTTTTGGTTTAAAAGCCTTTTTCCTTTTATCTATTTCTTTTTGGCTTATCTTAAGGGAAATCTTTTTCTTTGGGATATCTATCGCGATAATATCACCTTCCTCTACCAGGCCTATGGGACCACCCTCGGCCGCTTCCGGAGAGATATGCCCTATGGCAGCACCTCTCGTACCTCCGCTGAATCTGCCGTCGGTGATAAGCGCTACCGATTTGTCGAGACCCATACCGACGATTGCCGATGTGGGGGAAAGCATTTCCCTCATCCCGGGACCGCCTTTCGGTCCTTCATAACGGATCACGACAACATCCCCGGGCCGGATTTCCCCGCCAAGGATGGCTTTAATGCTATCTTCTTCCGAATCAAAGACACGGGCAGTACCCTCGTTTACCAGCATATCAGGCGCTACAGCCGATTGTTTAACCACGCCGCCATCCGGGGCCAGATTACCTCTGAGTATGGCGATACCACCTTCAGAGTTGTAAGGATTTTCAACAGGTCGTATCACTTCATGATTCTTGATCTTGCTTCCCTTTAAATTTTCTCCAACCGTTTTTCCTGTAACCGTTAAAGATTCAAGGTGTATTACGCCCAATTTGCTGATTTCTTGCATGACACTTTGAATGCCTCCTGCCATGTCAAGATCTTCAAGGTGGTGAGGTCCTGCGGGACTGAGATAGCATAGATTGGGAGTTTTTTCGCTTATTTCATTAAACAGGTCAAGATCCAGTTTTATCCCCGCCTCGTGAGCAATGGCAGGGATATGGAGGACGGTGTTGGTGGAACAGCCAAGCGCCATATCTACTACAATTGCATTTTTGAAGGCTTCAAGTGTTGCTATATCTCTCGGTTTGATATCCTTTTTTACAAGGTTCATGATTTCCATCCCGGCGGTCTTTGCGAGACGTCTGCGTGCAGCATGTATGGCTGGAATAGTTCCGTTTCCCGGAAGACCAAGACCGAGGGCCTCGGTCACGCAATTCATGGAATTTGCCGTAAACATTCCGGAACAGGAACCGCAGCCCGGACATGCAAAGTTCTCAATAGCGTTCAGTGTTTTTTTTGTCATTTTGCCGGATTTTACTTTCCCAACACCTTCGAAAACGCTGATCAGATCGATTGTATTCCCATCTAAATAACCGGCCAGCATGGGGCCTCCACTGACGACAATTGTAGGAATATTTAATCGTAGAGCCACCATGAGCATTCCCGGTATAATCTTATCACAATTGGTGATCATAACTAATCCGTCAAAAGGATGTGCCGTTGCCATAATTTCAATGGAATCAGCAATCAGCTCTCTACTCGCAAGGGAATATTTCATTCCTGTATGGCCCATAGCTATCCCGTCGCACACCCCTATGGTAGGAAATTCTATCGGGGTTCCCCCTGCCATTCTAATACCTGCCTTGGCATCTTCAGTAATCGTATCAAGGTGGATATGGCCAGGAACTATCTCATTAGCGGAATTTACAACGCCGATCAGCGGGCATGAGAGTTCTTCATCTGTATATCCCATGGCCTTGAACAGAGATCGGTGGGGTGCTCTTTCGAGGCCTTTTTTCATTAGGTCACTTCGCATATATTCCTCCTATATAAGTGTTTAACGGTCAGCATTGGGACATCAGCAAAATAAATGTAGCAGTCTCCCGTCTAAATGTATTTTGCTTAAAGCTTATGGCTGATGGTCGGTAGCTCCCCTTACTTCTTTTTGCGTTTTTCCGGTCTGAGCGCGCGAACTGCAGCTCCGGCTCTCCACATTTCGGAATTCCGGATTTCCGCCAGCTCTTTCTGGAGACCTTCCATATAGTTAGGTCTGCTGTTTGCTTCAAGCACTATACTTGTTTCTTCACCGGAAACCACTCTGTCATAAAGTTCATCAAACAGTGGTGCCACGGCATCTCTGAACTTGGGTTTCCAGTCGAGGGCTCCGCGCTGTGCTGTAGTACTGCAGTTGGCGTACATCCAGTCCATCCCATTTTCGCCTACCAGGCGTATCAGACTCTGGGTAAGTTCTTCGACTGTTTCATTAAATGCTTCACTCGGGCTATGACCGTGCTTTCTGAACAAATTATACTGGGCTTCCATGACACCCGCCAGACATCCCATCAATACGCCTCGCTCACCGGTCAGATCACTGTGTACCTCTTTTTCAAAAGTTGTCGGAAAGAGGTATCCGGACCCTACACCTATTCCCATCGCCAGAGTCCTTTCTTCGGCTCTTCCGGTAAAATCCTGAAAAACGGCATAACTGGAATTTATCCCGCTGCCCTCAAGAAAATTAGACCTTACTGTGGTTCCGGAACCTTTGGGTGCCACCATAATTACGTCAATGTTGTCCGGAGGAATAACTTTCGTCTGATCTTTGTATACGATGGAGAAACCGTGAGAAAAATAGAGTGCATCGCCTTCTTTCATGGAACCCTTGATCCTCGGCCACACAGCCATCTGTGCCGCATCGGAAATTAACATTGCGACAATTGTTCCTCTTTCTGCCGCTTCTTCCAGTGAAAAAAGGGTCTCTCCCGGTTTGAAACCGTCATTTACCGCTTTGTCCCAAAATACTTTGTCCTGTTCCCACTGCCCCACGATGACATTTATGCCGTTATCTTTCATATTTAGGGCCTGTGCGGGACCTTGAACGCCGTATCCGAGGACGGCGATCGTTTCATTCGCCAGGACATCCCTTGCTTTTTCCAGGGAAAATTCTTCCGAAGTAACTACTTCTTCTATACTACCGCCAAAATCAATCTTTGCCATGTTATCACTCCTTTATTTTTATAGTGCTAAGAGTCCTGATCTGCTCAGGTCTTCTATACCAAGCCGTTCAAGTCGTTTCAAGATATTCTTGATTTCGTTTTTATTTCCTGTTGCCTCCAGGACACAGTGATCCGCTTCCACGGTAATTAACCTGCAATGATAATCTTTTATAATTTCCATTACCTTGCCTCTATTCTCATTCGTTAGATTCACTTTAACCAGTATCATCTCTCTTTGAAGAGACGTTTTTTCCTTTAAATGAGAAACCTCGAGAATATCAACCAGTTTTTTTGTCTGATTTTTGATTTTTGTGACCGTTGCCGTGTCACCCCTTGTTACAATAATAATTTTCGTAATTTCGGGATTCATCGTTATGTTTGCGCTGATGCTTTCTATATTAAAGCCCCGCGCACTAAATACTCCAGCAATCCTGGCGAGAACATCCGGTCTATTATTGACCAGAAATGTAATTGTTTGATCCTTTCTCTCCATAGCCTGATTTTCCTTTCTTCAATTAAAGTAATTCTTCTTTTTTCAGTTTCGTTTCGGTCAGGGAAGTGCCCGGTTTCACCATAGGAAAAACACCTTCTTCCGGCTCAATATGGAAATCCATTACAACGGTTCTTGGGATATTCAAGCCTTTTTTTAGTGTGGGTTCCACTTCTTCCGGCTTTGTGGCTCTCAAACCAACGGCCCCATAAGCTTCAGCCAGTTTTAAAAAATCCGGGTTATGGCTTATGTCACTATGGGAATACCGCTTTTCGTAGAAGAGTTCCTGCCACTGGCGCACCATGCCGAGATACCCGTTGTTCAGTATTACAATCTTAACGGGGAGGTTATAATTTACGGCAGTAGCCAGTTCCTGAATATTCATCTGTATGCTCCCATCCCCGGCGATATCAACGACCGTTTTATCGGGAAACGCGACCTGCGCGCCGATGGCGGCGGGGAAACCGTAACCCATGGTGCCCAGTCCTCCCGAAGAGAGAAAGGTGTTGGGGCGGTCGAAGTGGTAATACAGAGCCGACCACATCTGGTTTTGCCCCACTTCGGTTGCTACGATGGCCTCCCCCTTAGTGAGCTTGTACAGTATTTCAATGACTTTCTGAGGCTTGATCTTATCACCTTCAGTATAGGAGGTTAAGGGTGCATACGCTTTCCACTCTGCTATCTGATTAAGCCATTTTTTGTTTTTTTCTTCATGGACGGTAAAATGGTTTTGGTCTAAGATTTCGTTTAGCTGCTGCAGTGCGGATTTGGCGTCGCTTATAATCGGTATGTCCGCAAGGATATTTTTGTTGATTGAAGCGGCATCAATATCGATGTGAACAATCTTCGCATTTGATGCGAATGTGGATGTTTTTCCCGTAACGCGGTCAGAGAAGCGAGTTCCTATGGTTATCATAAGATCACAGTTACATATTGCTGTGTTCGCATAATAGGTGCCGTGCATACCCGGCATGCCGAGCCATAGCGGGTGAGTTCCGGGAAAAGCACCAAGACCCATCAAAGTTGCGGTAACAGGAATTTTGGTCTTTTCGGCGAATTCTTTCAGTTCACTGGATGCTCTTCCAAGTGCAATTCCGCCACCTACGAGCAGAAGTGGCCTTTTAGCTTTCTTTATAAGTTTCAGAACCTGTTGAAGCTGTTTAGCGTCAGGAAGATATTTAGGTTCGGTGAAACTTAATTTTAAAGAATTAGATTCCTTATATTCTGTTTCGGACTGCATGATGTCTTTGGGAAGATCTACCAGCACCGGACCCGGGCGACCTGACTTGGCGATGTAAAATGCTTCTTTGATCGTTTTTGCCAGATCTTCAATATTTCTAACCAGGAAATTATGCTTCGTACAGGGTCTTGTAATTCCCGTGATGTCGGCCTCCTGGAACGCATCGGTACCGATGGTTGGTGACGTAACCTGTCCGGTAAATATAACCATCGGTATAGAGTCCATATATGCTGTGGCTATACCGGTTACCGTGTTCGTAGCCCCCGGTCCGGAGGTAACGAGACAGACACCCACCTTACCTGATGATCTCGCATAACCGTCCGCCGCGTGTGCCGCACCCTGTTCGTGACGGACAAGGATATGCGGAAAATTTTCTTTATGGATCTGGTCGTAAATATCGAGGACAGCGCCGCCGGGGAAACCGAAGATTATTTCTACACCTTCTTCAATCAAGGTTTTTGTGAAAATTTGTGGTCCTTTTAACTTCATCTGAGTATCTCCTTTGGGTTTGTTTATATACTAAAAAACCGTTACCAGCCTTGGTAACGGTTTTTTAAAATAAAGTATTTATGGAAAAATCAAACCATCACCCGGCCTCCATGTAGAAGGGTATAATTACGCCTATAATTATAACGGCATTTTCAATCCTGGTAATGGCACCTTCGATCTTTTTCATCTTTTATCTCAATCCTCTAAAACTATTAAAACTTTATCTCACAAACAAAATCGTATTGTCAAGAAAAATATTTGACAAGTTTGTAAAAAGT
>CAZZBF010000035.1:0-28989 GCA_964652795.1 uncultured Syntrophales bacterium
AATGGTAGGCGGAACAGGACTTGAACCTGTGACATCCACGGTGTAAACGTGGCGCTCTCCCAGCTGAGCTATCCGCCCATAAATTCTTTACATGGCAAGTTGCGCTTCGTAACAACTCTTACTTTACTTGTCAAGAAATAAATGAAAATACGCAGAATATATCCCCTTAATGTACTTGAGATGTGTTCGATAAGTCATTTTCACTTTTCTTCACATCCATACGGACCTCCTGCTCCTGAGCACCTATAAAATCTCTTTTCTCATACTCTATTTTCTCTTTCATATCGTCGTCGGGAAGAAGAGCAACTTTTAAAACCTCATCCACATTTTCAACAAAAACAATTTCAAGTGTCTTTAAGATATTTTTGGGAATATCGACCATGTCTTTCTCATTATCTTTTGGAATTATTACAGTTTTTATATTTCCACGATGGGCCGCCAGTAATTTTTCCTTAATACCGCCTACAGGCAAAACACGCCCTCTCAGGGTAATCTCACCGGTCATGGCCAGATCACCCCTGACCTTTCTATTCAAGAAAGCGGAAGCTATGGATACCGCTATAGCTATTCCCGCAGATGGTCCATCTTTGGGGATAGCCCCCTCAGGAACATGCACATGAATATCCGTTTCCTCATAGAAATCTTTTTGAAGACCAAGAATATCCGCCCTCGCACGAACGTAAGTAAGGGCAGCATGTGCAGACTCCTGCATCACATCTCCCAGTTTTCCGGTCCAGCTTGGCTTGCCTTTGCCACGCATAAGCGATGTTTCTATAATAAGAAGCTCTCCTCCCACTTCTGTCCAGGCCAGACCTATGGACAACCCGACCGCGTCTTTCCCCTCGGTCTCTCCATGCCTGAATTTAGGAACACCCAGGTATTTTTGGATGGACTTTGATGATATCTTAAGCTGCTTGTTACTCCCATCAGCAACAATTTCTCTGGCAACTTTTCTACATATCGAGGCTATTTCTCTCTCCAGGTTCCTCACTCCGGACTCTCTGGTAAACTGCCTTATAATAGACAACAAGGCACCGTCAGAAAAGCTTATGTTCTCATTTGTAAGGCCATTGGCTTCCATTTCCTTGTCAACGAGAAACTTCTTTGCGATGCTCAGCTTTTCCTGCTCCGTATATCCTGCAATACGGATAACTTCCATTCTGTCCTGAAGAGGAGCGGGTATCGTTTCCAGTATATTGGCGGTTGTTATAAACATTATATCGGAAAGGTCATAGTCAACCTCGAGATAATTATCATTAAATGCGATGTTCTGCTCCGGATCAAGCACCTCTAAAAGGGCCGCGGACGGGTCCCCCCTGTAATCTGAGCTCAACTTATCAACTTCATCAAGACAGAACACCGGATTATTTGAGCCCGCCTTTTTCAACAACTGAATTATCTTTCCAGGCATAGCCCCTATATATGTTCTTCTATGACCTCTTATCTCAGCTTCATCCCTGATACCGCCAAGAGAAAACCTGACAAATTTTCTGTTGGTAGCCCTTGCGACCGATTTGGCCACAGACGTTTTGCCGACACCGGGCGGACCAACCAGACAGAGTATGGAACCTTTATTTTTTTTCACCAGCGTTTGAACCGCAAGATACTCAAGAATCCTCTCTTTAACTTTTTTCAGTCCGTAATGATCCTCTTCTAATATTGCCTCTGATTCCTTAAGGCTGTATCTGTTTTCAGTCCTTTCACTCCAAGGCATATCCAACAACCAGTCTATATAATTTCTGACTACCGTTGCTTCAGCGGACATAGGTGCCATCATTTTTATTTTTTTTATTTCGTGTTTAACCTTTTTGCGAGCCTCTTCAGATAATTTCTTGTTCTTTAATCTCTTTTCGAGATCTTCCACTTCACTTTTGAAATCATCTTTTTCTCCCATCTCTTTCTGAATTGCTCTCATCTGTTCATTCAGATAGTAGTCCTTCTGGGTCTTCTCCATCTGCTTCTTGACACGCTTTCTTATCTTTTCTTCAACCTCAAGAATTTCTATTTCAGAGAGCATTGATTCATATATAGCTTCAAGTCTCTCAATTACGTCAACAATCTCTAAAATCTTCTGCTTATTTTCCAACTTGACATTAAGATGAGAAGCCACCACATCCGCCAATTTTGATGGGCTGTCTATAGTTGATAAGGTTACATTCACTTCGGCATGTATCTTTCTGTTCAATTTTGCATAGACTTCAAACGTCTCAACAACATTCCTCGTCAGTGCTTCTGCCTTGACGGATACAGTTTCATCGTTATCCTCCATCTCATCGACATCGACCAGGTAAAAATCAGCATTAGAAATATACTGTTTTATTCTTCCTCTCCTCTTCCCTTCAACAAGCACCTTCACAGTTCCATCCGGAAGCCTTAAAAGCTGAATAATAATTCCCACAGTGCCAAACATGTAAATATCGTCTTCCGTCGGATCATCTTTCTGAGCGCTTTTTTGTGCCGACAGAAATATTCCTTTTTCATGCTTCATGGCATATTCGAGAGCGTTTATAGATTTTTCTCTTCCGACAAAAAGAGGCACAATCATATGGGGAAATACTACGACATCCCTCAACGGAATAAGGGGAATTACCAATCCCTCATTTTCCTTTTTATTGTCTCTTCCAAAATTAAACATAATCGTCATTCCTTATCTGTTATTTTATAAGCTATAAGCACTTAGTAAAGTAAATTAAAATACAGCGCCATTCTTAAAAGGCATTTTATCTAAACCGCTGTTGTTGCTTACGGCTGATAACTTAATGTTTACTCTCACTTCATGCTGTCTCTGATTCTGTTTCAAAAAGTAAAATAGGTTTTTCCCTGTTCATAACCACATCTTCATTAATAATACACTCCTTGATATCATTTCTCGAAGGTATATCATACATAACATCAAGCATTGTATTTTCCATTACCGCTCTAAGTCCTCTTGCCCCGGACTTCCTTTCCACGGACAACTTTGCCACAGCCCTCAATGCGTCATCTGTAAATTTAAGCTTTACATCCTCAAGTTCAAACATTTTTCCATATTGCCTTACAAGAGAATCTTTCGGTTCCACGAGTATTTTTACCAGACCATTTTCGTCCAGTTCATCCAGAGTCGCAATAACCGGCAGCCGGCCAACAAATTCAGGTATTAATCCATATTTCAAAAGGTCTTCAGGTTGAACCTCCGACAATATTTCTCCAATTTTTTTCTCTCTCTTACTCTTTATATCGGCACCAAAGCCAACTAAATTTACACCAATCCTTTTTTCGATAATATCTTCCAGATCGTTAAAGGCGCCACCACAAATAAATAATATATTGGTTGTATCCACCTGAATAAATTCCTGCTGTGGATGTTTTCTCCCACCCTTGGGCGGTATATTCGCAAGTGTTCCTTCTATTATCTTCAAGAGAGCCTGTTGTACACCTTCACCGGAAACATCTCTTGTTATTGAAGGATTCCCGGATTTCTTTGATATTTTATCAATTTCATCTATATAAACAATCCCTCTCGATGCCTTTTCCACATCATAATCAGAATTCTGGAGAAGACTCAGAATAATGTTCTCCACATCTTCCCCCACGTATCCTGCCTCGGTAAGGGTTGTTGCGTCGGCAATGGTAAAAGGAACATCCAGGACTCTTGCGAGGGTCTTGGCAAGAAGGGTCTTCCCGGAACCGGTTGGACCGATCAGTAAAACATTGCTTTTTTGAAGTTCAATCCCGTCCATATCTACATGCGGAAACAACCTTTTGTAATGGTTATATACCGCTACCGAAAGTATCTTTTTGGGCTTTTCCTGTCCCACAACATACTGATCCAAAAATTTCTTTATTTTCTTAGGTTCAGGAATTCCTTTCTCATAATCTTTTGCAATCTGCTCTTCGGACTCTTCCTGTATTATAGATTTGCAAAGTTCTATACATTCATCACATATATACGCGGAGGGACCGGCAACCAGCTTCTTTACTTCATTCTGGGTTTTGCTGCAAAACGAGCAGTAAAGCATTCCCTGTCTTTCCTGATCGCCGCTATTTTTTTTAGTCATTGAAATTCTCCCTTCTAACTGTCTCCAAATACCTCTCTTCTCGCTATAACATCATCAATTACTCCATATTCTTTCGCCTGCTCCCCGGTCATAAAATAATCTCTTTCCGTATCTTCCACGATTTTATCAAAGGGCTGACCGGTAATCTTTGCCAGAATATTATTTAACTCATCTTTCAATCTCAATATCTCTTTGGCCTGAATATCTATATCGGTAGCCTGACCTTGAAAACCACCAAGCGGTTGATGAATGAGTATTCTTGAGTGGGGGAGAGCGTACCTTTTTCCTTTTTCTCCCGCGGCAAGAATTAAAGCCCCCATACTTGCGGCCTGTCCCATACAAACGGTACAAACTGCCGGTTTTATATACTGCATTGTATCATAGATGGCCAGTCCCGAACTAACAAGACCACCCGGAGTATTAAGATAGAAAAAAATATCTTTATCAGGGTCTTCCGATTCCAGATAGAGCATCTGGGCTATTATCAAATTGGCCACTTCATCATCAATGGCAGCTCCCAGGAATATAATCCTGTCCTTTAAGAGCCTTGAATATATATCGAAAGCTCTCTCTCCTCTGCCATCTTGTTCAACTACCATCGGAATCAAAGCCATTTACTTTTCCTCCGTTTTTTTTGCAAGGTTTATTTTAGACTTCTCCTTTATAAAATCAAGTATCTTTTCTTCAAAAACTTTTACCTTGAAGCTTTCCATTCTGTTGCCCTCTTCATAAGATTTCTTCAACGATTCATAATCCTGATCATATTTTTCGGCAAAATCTTTCAATTTTTTTTCAACATCTTCTTCATCAATTGTAATGGACTCTTTCTTGGCAATACTGTTAATAAGCAAAACTGATTTTACCGTTTTCTCCGCATCAACTTTTAACTTGTCGCGTAAATTTGAACTGATCTCAGCAGCCTTCTCAGAATCCATACCTCCGAGGACCATTCTCCGGTGAGTATCCATCATCATTGAGAAAACCTGTTTTTCCACAAATGAAGGAGGAACCTGAAATTCATTTTTCTCTAACAGTTTATCAATAATACGAGCTTTTAATTCCGCATCGGCCTTAACTTCATTTTCTTCTTTAAGGGATTTTTTTATGTCTTCCTTAAGCTCATCCAGAGATTCATATTTTTCGAAATTTTTCACAAAGTCCTCATCCAATTCCGGTAATATCTTATTTTTAATGTTTATTACCGTAACCGAAAAAGAAACGTCTTTCCCGGCAATTTTTTTTGAAAAATAATCGTCCGGAATTTTTACGGTAATTTCTTTTGTTTCTCCCTTTTTTAAACCGATTAATTGTTCTTCAAATCCTAAAAAAAACCTTTTAGAACCCATTTCAAGCAGATAATTTTTCTGCGTTAGTTCTGCAATAGTTTGACCGTCAATTTTCCCCTCAAAATCTATGTATACAAAATCTCCTTCGATAATACCCCTGTCGCCATCAATATCATCAAGAGTACTGTAAATATTACGAAGTCCCTCAAGTCTTACCTGTATATCTTCCTCCGTAATTTCTATTTCTTCTTTTTCAAGTTCAAGACCAACATAATTCTTTGGTTCAATTAAAGGTTCGACTTCAACAATCGCTGAAAACGTAAAATTCTTATCTTTTTCGATTCCGCTATCATCTATAACCGGCTCAGATACCGGAATTATATCATTTTTCTTCAAAGTCTCTCCGTAGAACCTATTCACAAGATTAGATATCGTCTGACTTTCTGCCTGATCTTTATAATGTACTTCCAGCATCTTTCTCGGAGTTTTACCCGGCCTGAACCCCTTGATTTTGGCCTTTCTGCCAACATCCTTATATACAAAATCCAGTTCTTTTTTTACATCGCTCCATGGAATATCAAATAATAATTTCTTTTCTACTGAACTAACTTCCTCAACTTTAACGTTAATCTCTTCCACTATTTTAACTCCTTTATAAACAGCAATGGTGCGAGAGAGGGGAGTTGAACCCCTATCCGCCTAAGCGGGCTGGATCCTAAGTCCAGTGCGTCTGCCAATTCCGCCACTCTCGCTTATCTAATCTATAGTAGTTAATACATATCTAATTGTCAACAGTGATTATAATGAAAACGTGTGCGAAAACCCATGGATCTCATCATGCGTCACTCCCGCAAACAATCTCCCCTCTCACAACATCAGACATTCTGCGACGACTCCATAAATTCCGGGTAATAAATAAAGACTTTTACAGAACTGTCAAGAAATAATTTTTCATATCGGTTCGCCGATTCCAAAGCATGCGTTCAGAAACATGTTTCCCGCGTATTTTTATTTTTTAGCTTGACTTTCGACCTTGAAGTTCTTACTTTGACTGTTCAGTATTAATTTTGACCATTAGTCTTACCAGGTAATTAAAATGATTAACAAAAAACACGAACGCAAAAAAATAATAGAAGCCGTTACAAAACGGGATATTCTGGAAGCGGTCGTTAATACACTTACCCGCGACGGCGTCCAAGGCCTTACAATGGATAAGGTTGCAATGGAAGCGGGTGTTGCCAAGGGCACTCTTTACACCTATTTTAAAAACAAGGAACGGATACTTGAAGCGGCGATTGATATAAGTATAGAACCCCTGACAAAAGAATTGGTGGATTTGTTTGACAGTGACTTAGCCCCAGACAAAAAACTCGAAAATTTTTCGCACTATCTGTTCAGGTTCTTCGACACACATAAGGACCTGTTCCGCATTCTCCTTTATGACCGCCATCGGTCTCATCTCGAGAGGAGACGTTATCAGACTACCGGCAGGTATTGGTTTTTTGTTGAAAAAACAGCCAAGGTTTTAGATGAAGGCATTCAAGCAGGTCTCTTCCGCTCTCTTGACTCATCAAAAATAGCCGCCATGTTCATTGAAGCAAACATTGCGATAGTTTTCCATCGCCTCTGGAGCGAGGACCCAGAAAACATTGAGAAAGATGTTGAGTTGATATCCGAAGTTTTTCTACACGGTATTGCCGCATTTTCTTCCAATCAATTACAGAACAAGACGAAACAAGCCTGAGGATAGTTTAGTGGTACGATTATTTATTGTCTGTTTCATTTTTATTTTTTCTGTACTGTTCGGGGGCTGCCTGAATAAGGATGCCATTCAGAAAGACATTACCGCTTCCCGCGAACGTGCCTTCCGGCAGTGGTCCGCGCAGAAGCTGCAGAAGTCGAGAGATGAAACCGTCATCCATGGGAAACTCTCACTTGAGGATGCTCTGAAGCTTGCCCTTGCCCATAATCGAACCTTACAGATCGCTATGGAAGAGAAAAACGTCTCAAAAGGCATTATCCTTGAGTCTTACGGTGAAGTGCTCCCAAAGGTTTCCCTGACCGGAGTATATACTCATACGAATACGGACAACGTAGACATTGACGGAACAAAAAAAGAAGTCGGGCAACATGACAACTATGATGGAGGGCTCTCCGTCACCCAGCCCATATTTCGTGGTGGAGCGGCAACCGCGGCTTTGAGAGCTTCAAAATATTATAATGTGTTGGTGGATGAAAACGTGCGTTTAGCTGTTCAGAACACAATCTACAAAACCATCAAAGATTACTACCAGGTTTCGCTCACTCAGGAGCAATATGGTGTCACTCAAACATACGCCGACCTCGCCGAAGCCCACCTGAAAGATGTTCAGATGAAACGGAAATTCGGGGTCGCGTCAGATTTCAACGTTCTGAGGTCTCAGGTTGAACTGTCCAACGCGAGAGCAGAACTGATCAGCTATAAAAACAAACTCCATCAGGCTACCACCTCTCTTCTGAAAACTATCGGAGTTTCCCAGGAAAGCAGGATCGAACTTACCGACCACCTGATTTACAAGCCCGTTTCGGTAAAGGAAGAAGAGGTAGTACGTAAAGCTTTCCTCAACCGACCTGATCTTTCCGGTGCCGAACTGAACTTAAAATTACAAGAAGAATCCCTTAAAAAGGCATACGGCAAATACTGGCCGGAGATCGACGCATTTTACGGTTACTCCCTTGAGAAACCCGATCCGTCTCTCGCCACAAAGAATGAGTGGGGAGACGCATGGAAAGCCGGCATCGAGATGAATATGCCCATCTTTGACGGTTTGAAACGCGAGGGGAACGTGGCCCAGGAACGCGCCACCCTTAAACAAAAACATATTGAACTTCTGGACAAACAGGAACAGGCTCTTTTCGAGGCCCGTAACGCTATTCTGGATATCAGGGACGCAGCCGAATCCGTGGACGCTCAAAAGTTGACCCTTGAAAAGGCAAAAGAGGGGTTAAAATTAGCTGAAGTGGGATACCGGGAAGGAACACTTGACCAGGTATCTGTTCTCGATGCCCGTGCCGCTCTCACCAATGCACAACTTTTATATTACAGGAGCCTGTACGACCATGCTATCGCAAGGCTCGACCTGCAAAAGGCCATGGGTATACTGAATCCAAAATGGGGTAAGCAATAAAAAGCTGGTCTTTAAACCGGTGCTTAAATTCTGACTAACGGCGAGAAAACAAAAACCGCCGGTTAAGCGCCTGTAAAGGTAATTTAACATGCTGATTTCCGATATTTCCATACGTCGTCCCGTTACCACCCTGACAATTATGGCCGCCATTGTTATTTTCGGGTGGATTGCCTTCAAGAACATGGGCATTGACCTTTACCCGGAGGTTGATCTACCTATTGTGACAGTGTCGACTGAACTGACCGGAGCAAGCCCCGAAATTATGGATCAGGAAGTGACGGACGTTCTGGAAGAACAGATTAAGACCATCGGCGGCATCAGGAGTCTCATGTCACAGAGTTTTGAGGGCAATTCACAAATCAGAATCGAGTTCGAGCTTGAAAAAGATGTTGACGTGGCCGCTCAGGAAGTGCGTGCCAAGGTGAACCTTGCCGAGAAAGACCTTCCAGATGACGTGGATAAACCGATTGTGGACAAACTGGACGTTGCCGCACAGGCAATCATGTGGGTGGCGGTGAGCGGAACCATAGACTATGGTAAATTATCTTACTACGCCGATAAAGTTCTGAAAGAACAGCTGCAATCGGTAAGCGGTGTCGGAAACATAGAGCTTGGTGGCCTCCGTGAGAGGGAAATACGCGTATGGCTGGATCCGAAAAAACTTGAGGGCCGGGGGCTTACAGCCCAGGATATAGTCCGGGCTATTAAAATGAAGCATGTCGAACTGCCCGGCGGCAGGATTGAAACCGGCTTCAAAGAATACAGTGTAAAAGTTGAAGGAGAATATGCCTCTGTCGCTGCCCTTAACGATCTGGTTGTCGCAGAACGGAACGGCGCTATTGTTACCCTTAAAGATGTAGGGCAGGTAGACGACGGTTTCGAGGACCTGAGAAGTATTGCTTATTTCAACGGTGTTCCGACCATAGGCCTGGGCATCCGGAAACAGTCGGGCACAAACACAACGGCTGTTGCCGACGCCGTTAAGGAAAAGCTGAAGGAACTCAAAAAACATACCCCTGAGGGCATTTCAGTTGAGATTGCCTTCGACACATCCGCTTTCATAAAAGAGTCGATGCGCGGCGTCCAGTTTGATATTATCCTCGGTATATTTCTCACGGCGCTGATTATGTACCTGTTTCTGAGGAATATTCGGATCACTTTTATCAGTGTGGTAGCGATTCCCATCTCCCTGATCGGCGGATTCGTCCTTATGAATGCGCTCGGCTTTACTATCAACAACCTGACGATGCTGGCCATGTCCTTAGCAGTAGGTATGGTTATCGATGACGCTATAGTTGTACTGGAAAATGTTTTCCGTCATGTTGAAAAAGGTGAGGAAAGGATTCAGGCCGCCCGTACGGGCACCGATGAGGTTGGTCTTGCTGTTCTGGCCGCAACATCTTCAATCGCTGCCGTTTTTATCCCTGTCGCTTTCATGAAAGGAATCATCGGCCGATTTTTCTACCAGTTCGGCCTTGGTGTCGCACTCACCATAATTATTTCGGCATTCGTTTCCCTGACGCTGACCCCTTTTCTCTGCTCACGTATGCTTCACCACGAGACCTCCCACAAAAGAATCTATTTAATTCTTGAAAATGCCTTTCAGGCGGTCGAGCGGGCGTACCGTAAAGCTCTGGAATGGGCGGTTTCTCACCGCTGGATAGTAGTAGGTGTTGCCGTAATTCTTTTCGTATTTAGCATTTTTCTCCTCCCGTTTATTGGAACCGAATTTCTGACACATGCCGATGAAGGTCGTTTCGTGGTAAATTTCGAGCTCCCCACGGGCACCTCGATTGAACAGACCAACCTGCGACTTCGTGAATTAAATAAAATCCTCTTTTCCCAGCCCGAGGTAGACCATGCGTTTACGGCTATCGGAGTGGGTTCCAGCAAAGAAGTCAACAAGGGAGTTATGGTTGTGATCCTTGTTCCCAAGCACCTGAGGAAAGCAACTCAGGAGGATATAATGCGACGTCTTCGCAAATCATTTCAGACTTACAAAGATATGGTTGTCGCTATTGAATACATGGCCATCGTGGGAGGAGGAAAAAGACACGCGGATATCCAATTAGCTATTCAAGGCCCTACCGTAAATCAGATTGCGCGGGTCGGCGACCAGGTAGTAACCACCATTCAGTCTTATGGGGGATTTGTTGATGTGGATACTGATCTGCGCATCACAAAGCCGGATGTCAAGGTTCAGATCAGCCGGGGTATGGCCAATGATCTTGGCGTTGACGTACGGTCTATATCCAACGAGATTTATACTCTGTTCGGCGGCGTGGAAGCGGGCAAGTTCAAAGAAGGGGGCTACCGGTATGATATTCGAGTCAAAGCTCTGCCAGAGTACAGGATAACGCCTTCCGATCTTGAACTCATATCGGTGCGCGGGCAGGATGGACAGCTCATTAAGACTCCAAATCTTATCACGTATGAAGTGAGCCGGGGACCCAACGTCATAAACCGTTTCGACCGCATGCGCTCAGTGACGCTCTTCGCGAATGTTGAAGGAATAGCCGCGGGAGAGGGTCTAAAAATAGTCGAACAAACAATCGCGAAACATCTGCCCCGGGATGGGAACTGGAGTACGGCACTGGTAGGAAGAACCAAGGTTTTTCGTGAATCGTTCAAGTATCTTTTGCATGCCCTGTTCATCGCAATACTCGTTATCTACATGATTCTCTGTATCCAGTTTGAATCCTTTATTCATCCCTTTATCATGATGCTCGCGCTGCCCTTGTGCATGATCGGAGTATTCGGGGCGTTGCTAATCACAGGCAAGACCTTGAATATATTTTCTTTTATCGGAATCATAATGCTGATGGGTATAGTCACTAAAAACGGCATCCTGCTGGTAGAATTCGCCAACCAGCAGAGGCGCAAAGGCATTGACACCATCAATGCCATGCTTACAGCGGGACCCATACGGCTTCGACCGATTCTTATGACTGCTTTCTCCACCGCCATCGCCGTGGTTCCCGTGGCTCTCGCCATGAGCGAGGGTGGCGAAACCCGAGCGCCAATGGCTATAGCGGTCATAGGAGGAATGATTTCGTCAACTTTTCTCACTTTGCTGGTCGTACCGGTAGTCTACATCCTGCTGGACGACGCCCAGGTCTGGATCGTCACAAAAATCGGCAAATTCCGCAGGAATTTGCGCAGATCCGCTATTACGGACACAAAAGGAGGAAAACCTTGAAAAGCACAAACCTTTGCAAGACAATCGCCATACCGATGATTATGATCTTTCTCCTCTTTTTCAATGGATGTGATAAAGAAAAAGACTCCGGTAAAACCACCGTTATTGAAAAAACCGGAACGCATACCGTGAAAACCGTTGCCGTCGTGTTAAGAGACATTCAGCCTTCCGTACAGAGCACAGGCACTCTGGTTCCACAGCGTTACGCAAAACTCCATGCCCTGGTGGACGGCAAAATCGAAAAACTTCCGGTAGACATAGGAGAACCGGTTCGTAAAGGGCAGCTTCTTTTTCAGACACGCACCGTTGATTATCGCTTGGAACTTCAGCAGGCTGAAGCAAACCTTTCCCGTACCAGAGTTCTCGTCAAAGACAGGAAGCGGGAAAAAAACAGGATGCAAAATCTTTTCGAGGCGGGTTCCGCAACGGAACAAATGAAAGATCAATCAATCACCGGTTACGAAGAGGCGGAAGCTACACTTAAACAGGCACAGGCTGCCCGTGAAACCGCCCGGCAATTCCTTAATGACTGCACCGTCACAGCCCCATATAATGGTGTTGTGACAGCAAGATATATAGAAGAGGGTGAGTACGCGAAAAAAGGGGTAAAAGTTGTGGAAATCATGGATCTTACGATTCTGAATGCTGAAATGGAACTTCCTGAGCGATATGCCGGTAAGATCCCCTCGGGGTTGCCCATCTTACTTTCATTCAGCACCCGGTCCGAATCCATCACCGGAAAGATTGTCGCTGTCAATCCCAAGGTTGACACACGAAACCGCACTTTTCTGATAAAGGTGGCTGTGGACAACCGCGACGGAAAGCTTCAGGCCGGGCTCTTCTGTTCCGCAAATTTCAAACTTCCACTAATAAAAGATCAGATGACTATTCCAACCGCGGCGCTCAGCAGGGATGAGGGGCGCTCCACCGTCTGGATCGTCGAGAACGGCAAGGCGCATATGCGAAATGTTCACGAGGGGGGATCACTTGACGGCTGGGTCTGGATTTTGGATGGGCTAAAACCGGGAGATAAAGTTGTAACCGAAGGTGCCGGCGGCCTGACAGAAGGCACGGAAGTAACCGTAAATCAGTAAAAGGAGCAACTTCCATATTACATAAAATTAACCGGATCCGCGTCCACTTTAATATCGATGCCGTCTTCCAAGGTTTTCGCGAGAATATTTCCGACAAGCGTGTGGAGCGTTTTAATATCCTTTCCCTTCAGGAGGAGATGCCATCTGTATCTTCCTTTGATCCGAGCAATCGGGGCCTCCGCCGGACCGATGACTTCCACTTTCTCCCTTACACTGCTATCAAGTGAAAGCCGTCTGGCAAGAACACCCAGTTGTCTGGCATCTTCCGCCACTTTTTCTTTTTTCGTCCCCGATATACGCAGGTTCACCATACGGGAAAATGGCGGATAGCCAAGCTCCCGGCGCAGAGATATTTCATCTCCATAAAATCCCGGATAGTCGTGTTCCTTTGCCCGTTTTACGGCATAATGCTCCGGATTGAATGTCTGAACAATAACCCTGCCTGGAGAGTCCCCCCTCCCGCTCCTTCCTGAAACCTGAGTCATGAGTTGAAAGGTCCTTTCCGCTGCCCTGAAATCGGGAATATTAAGAGATGTGTCGGCCGACACCACTCCGACAAGAGTAATGTTCGGAAAATCATGACCTTTTGTGATCATCTGAGTGCCTACAAGTATATCTATGTCTCCGCTGTTCAAAGACTTGAGCAATCTTTCGTAAGCTCCCTTCTTAACAGTAACGTCACTATCCATTCGCTCCACCCTGGCCTCGGGGAAGAGCTCAGAAATTTCTTCTTCCACTCTCTCTGTTCCCACACCGTAACTCCTCACTTTTCTTCCGCGACAAGAAGGACAGATAAAAGGACCATTTATAAAGTAATCACAATAATGGCATTTAAGGGTATCATTAACCGCATGATGCGTCATTGAAACGGAACATCTCAAACACTTAAACACGTAGCCGCACTCAAAACAGCACATAAAAGTGCTGAAACCCCTCCTGTTTAAAAATAGAAGAGCCTGTTTCTTATTTCTAAGTGTATCTCCGATCTCATGCCTCAGTGGCCGTGAGATTATCGGAATTCTGCCACTGCCCTCCTTTTCATCCTTCATATCAACTATCTCAATCTGCGGAAGGGGTCTATTTTCTACTCTCCCCGGCAAACTCAGATATGCGTATTTTTTTTTCTTTATGTTGTAATAAGTTTGAATCGCGGGCGTCGCGGAACCAAGCACAACAGCCGCAGAAGTCAGTTTCGCCTTCACTATCGCCAGATCACGGGCATTATATCGCATCCGGTCGTCCTGCTTGTACGACGTATCATGCTCTTCATCAACTATTATCAGTTTTAAATTTCTTACAGGCGCGAATATGGCCGATCTGGCACCTACAACAATTCTCGTTTCGCCTCTTTGTATCCTTCTCCACTGGTCATATCTTGCACTCCTTGAAATTCCGCTGTGGAGAACGGCTATTTCATAATCTCTCAACCTTCTGTTAAACCTGTAAAGCAGCTGCGGCGTAAGGGATATTTCAGGAACCAGGAAAATCACCCCTCCCTCAAAGTCGAGGGCCTTTCTGATGACGTTCAGATAAACTTCTGTTTTTCCGCTTCCCGTAACACCGTGAAGCAGGTGCGGCGAAAATTTTCCTGCCGCTATGCTACGGGTAATTTTTTCAACAGCAGCTTTTTGCTCCTTATTGAGAATCAGTCCCGTCTCGGCTCTTCCTATCTCCGGCTGCTGTCCGGGGCACCGGTAAACTTCTCTTTCGGAGACACCGATGATTCCTTTCTTTTCCAGACCCCGGATAGCACCGGAAATATTTTTAAATTCCCGGTTCAGGGAAGAAACCGACGTCTCGTCATATCTGCGGAGAAAATTAACGACGTCACCCTGTTTTTCGGTCAGCTTTACATCAGATAAATCTTCGCGACACAGAGTTATGAATTTTTCTTTCTTTGTTTTTATGGCTGGTTTTTTGAGTCTGTCTTCTATTGTTATGAGCTTTGCGTTTTGGAGCACTTTCAAATCCCGATATACCTGTTTTCCACCGAGTATCTTTTTTAATTTGTCCAGAGGAAGCCCCTTCATATTGTCTCTCAGTATTTCAATGATTCTGTTCCGCACCGGAGACAAGCTGAGTCCTCCTGCATCTTTGACACTTTCCCTTGCAAATGAAAGCCACAGATAGCTTTCTATATTGATTCCCCCGGGAAGGATACCCCCGAGTGATTTTCCAAGATGATACATATAATAATCAGATGCCCATTTGTAAAAATTGAGATCATTTTCGTTAAAGAGCGGCTCCGTATCAAGTATTTCTATTATATTTTTTGTCTCTTCTATATCAGCTGCATCCATCAATTCAAGTATATAGCCGGTCACTCTCCTCTTTCCAAAAGGTACAAGAACACGTTTGCCTGTAGCAATTTCCCTTTTAAGCTCTCTCGGAACAGAATATATAAAAGTCTTATCAGTCGGTATGTTTACAGCAACTCTCACAAACATCTGTTATTCCTTTTCTCAACTCTCGTACTTGCCTCCAACTGCCGGCACACACAATCAGCGTACTATATGACCATATCCGTATCTCTTTTGCAAGCGGCAAGAAGGATTCACATATCTTGAAGAACACCTTTATATCCCAACGTTTACCATAGACTCGGAACACTACTTTGCTGCAAAATCCCCTTGACTTACAATTTCCTTCTTCCTATACTCCCACCGTGAATAGGGAAGCACTCATGAACATTAATTATGGCGCCGGATGGATGGGAATCCTCTTTTTTGTAGTAATGTTTCTGCTATTGGAAGGAATCCCGCCGGCCTGTTCCGAAACCCTCACTCTCGAGGAGGCGATCCGATACGGTCTGGACAAGAATCGGCAGGCGCAAAACGCTGCCTGGGAAGTGGATAAGATAGAAGATCAGATCGCCGCCGCCCGGACGAAACGCTTGCCCGCTCTCGAACTTTATGTCGTTGAGTCCCGTCTCCTGAAAACCATGGAATTCGAATTCAATAAAGGAGTGTTCGGAAACTACTCCGGGGTCGGGCCTATCCCGGCGAAGGATACGACTATCGACACTGAACCCCGTTTCACAACCTATGCCCTCGCCCAGCTAACCCAGCCTTTGTCCCAGCAATACAGGATCGGCCTGGGAATCGATTATCTCAAAGTTTCAAAGAACCTGACCCACGAGGTACTGCGAATCAACCGCCACACGGTAACTAACGATATCAAGCATAACTATTTTGAGATTCTGGGCTTACAGAGTACCCTCGAAGCCGCCCGGGAAACCGTTTCTTTTTATCGAGAACTCCGGCGGGTAGTGAATAACTTTGTCCTCCAGGAAACAGCACTTGAGGTGGACAGGATGGAGGTGGAGGCAAATCTTTCCAGAGCGGAAGATGAAAAACGCACTCTCGAAAACGCCATCCGGTCTCGGAAGGAAAATCTTAACCGCCTGATGGGCCGGGATATTGAAACAGCCTTCGATGTTGTTTTAATCCCGGAACCGGCATCTTTTGAAATCGACGAAGACCAAGCCGTCGCAAGAGCATTGAAACACCGTCCGGAACTGGAGGAGGCCCGTCTCAGGATACAGCAGGCGGAATACGGGAAAAAGCTGAAAAAGGCAGAATACATCCCCGACCTAAACCTCTCCCTGAATTACGGAAGACTCCATAATGTGGAAGTCTTGCCGGAGGAAACGGCCTCGGTGGGGCTGGTCCTCACCTGGGAGTTTTTCGACTGGGGAAGAAAACAGAAAGAACTCGGAGAGCGGGAACACTCCATCCTTCAGACTAAAAATACCCTCCGGGAAACGGAAGCCCTTATTCTTTCAGATATACACTTCCGGCTCCGAAAGCTGGAAGAAGGACGGTCGGCCATCGAAACAGCACGGCTGATGAAGAAAACTTCCAGGGAAAGACTCCGTATCACCATGAACCGCTACCGGGATCAAGCCGCCCTCTTGAAAGATGTCCTCCAGGATGAAGCTTCTTACAGGAATGAAACCCGAAATTTCGACAAAGCGATACTGGATCTCTGGACCGCCCGGGCAGACCTGGAAAAAGCCATGGGAGAGGACTGAATGACCAGTAAACAAACACTTTCACTATTCATGATCACCTTTTTTCTATTCCTTTCAGGATGTGACCAAAAGGAAGACTATCAAAAACCTCTCAAGGCTGTCCGTGTCACCAAAGTTTCCACCCAAGACGGCGGCGATATCTCCCGCTATTCCGCAAGCATCATTCCATGCCGCCAGGTAACCCTCGCCTTCCGGGTGGGCGGCTATGTGAAAGAAATACGAAAAGGACCCCCGGGCAGCGAGAACCGCCTCATCCAGGAAGGGGATACCGTTTCTTCCAACTGTGTTATGGCTCGTATCCGTGACACGGAATACTCCGCTAAAGTAAACCAGGCAAGGGCAGGCCTTTCAGAAGCCTCATCGTCCCTTTCAAAAGCCAGAGAAGACCTGACACGAGCGGAAAACCTCTTTCGTGAGAACAGCATGACCCGGGCTGATTACGACGGAATCCGTACCCGTTTCGAAGTTGCCAAATCCCGGGTTCAAAAAGCAAAGGCCTTTCTGGAAGAAGCGGAAACGGCACTCAGGGACTGCCGCTTGAAGGCTCCCATGGACGGCGTAATCCTTAAACGGCTGATCGAGATCGGAAGCCTTGTCGGTCCGGGATCGCCCGCTTTCGTCCTGGCCGACATTTCTTTCGTGAAGGCCGTTTTCGGGGTTCCCGACGTAGTGATGGAAAACCTGACAATCGGAAAACATCAGGAAATCATGACGGAAATCTTTCCCGGACAAACCTTTGAGGGGAAAATCACGAGTATCTCCCCTTCTGCAGACCCTATGAACCGGGTTTTCGAAGTGGAAATCTCTGTTCCTAACGACGCGAGGCGCCTCCGGGCAGGGATGATCGTTTCCCTCGAAATGGCCACGTCGAAAACGACGCCTTTACGCCCCGCTATCCCCCTGAATGCTATCGTCCGGCCCAGGAACGACCCCTCGGGATATGCAGTCTTTGTTATTGAAAGACAGGGGAATGCCGCTATCGCCACGCTTCGCATCGTCCAGCCGGGTAACATTCTGGGCAACCAGGTAGCAATCCAGAAAGGATTGAAAGAAGGAGAAGAAATCGTCACCGCCGGCGCTCCCCTTCTTATCGACGGCGAAAAAGTAAAAATCATTCCGTAAGATGCACGATTCAAGACCTGATTCCAGCGGTTGGAACAGCGCCCGGTTTTTCGTGGAGAACCGACACGTCTCATGGGTTCTTCTCTTGGCGGTTGTTTTCTGGGGTGTCTTCGCCGTCCTGGAGATGCCCAAGCGCAAAGACCCCGAAATCCCCGTCCGGGTTGCCGTGGCCATCTGCCCATGGCCCGGTGCCAGCGCCGAAAAAATGGAACAACTGGTAACCCGGAAAATTGAGGAGAAGATCGCCGAGAATGCCAAGGTGGACAAAATCGTCTCCAATACCCGGGGGAGCGTGTCCGTTGTGTACGTCACCCTGGACGAAAACGTGACGGAAACGGGCAAGGAATTCGACGACATTAAAGGGAAACTCGATGGCATCCGGGACCTTCCCGAGGGCGCCGGGCCCGTAACCTTTATCAAGGACTTCGGTGACACAGCTGCCCTCATGCTTACGGTGGCGAGTCCCAGAGCGAGAGAAGTGGAGATTGCCCTCCGGTCCGCCCAAGTAAAGCGGGCCATTGAGGAAATTCGGGAAAGTTACGGCCGGGCTCGAAATCCCGATGCTGTGACGATCATTTGCAACTTTCCAGCCTCCATCAGCCCGAAGCTGATCCGCCCTGCCCTCGAAATCTTCGCACGGTCGATCGAGAGAGACGGCCTTCTCAGACAGGGACGGCTCCTGGAGGGACGGAGTTTCATCGGTCTCGACGGCCTCTCCGATGCCACAAATAAGGACATCCGGGCCTATGGGGAACGTTTCATTCGTGAGCGCCTTCACGCATCGGAATTCCACCCCGATTCATGGCAGCCAGTCCTCATCCGCGATCCCGGTAAGATCGAAGAAATACTTACCTCGTCCGCCGGGGACAAATATACCTACAGGGAACTCGACGATTTCACCGACCTGATCCAGAAAACTCTCCACACTGTTCCACAGGTATCCAAGATCTCCCGCTATGGAATCCTACAGGAAACGATATACCTTGAATATTCACAGGAGCGCCTCGCCTCGTACGGCTTACAACCGGGAAAGATCCGAAATATCCTGAACGCCCGGAACATCACCCTGCCCGGGGGAATCATCGAGGTCACGGGGAAAAACCTCACAATAGACCCATCGGGCGAATTCAAAAATGAAAAGGAAATCGGAGATGTGATAATAGCCGCCACTGCCCAGGGGGCTCCCGTCTACCTCCGGGATCTTGTTGACATCGTTCGGGGATATGAAAGCCCTGCCCGTTTCCTCAATTTTTACACCTGGCGGGATGGAACCGGACACTGGCAACGTAACCGGGCGGTCACCCTGGCCGTCCAGATGCGGCCGGGCGAGCAGATCGGCGAGTTCGGAAAGGCCGTGGACGCGAGCCTTGAAAACCTGAAGCAGCGCCTCCCGGAAGACCTGATTATCGCCAAGACCTCAGACCAGCCTCTCCAGGTTCGAGAAAACATTGATCTTTTCATGAAAAGCCTCTACGAGGCCATCGCCCTTGTGATCCTCGTAGCCTTCATCGGATTCTGGGAATGGCGGTCCGCCCTGCTCATGGCGGCGGCTATCCCGCTGGCCCTCGCCATGACATTCGGGATGATGCATCTCCTGAGTCTCGATCTCCAGCAGATCTCCATCGGCTCCCTCATCCTCGCCCTGGGACTCCTCGTCGATGTTCCCGTTGTCGCCGGGGATGCCATCAAAAGGGAGCTATCCGCGGGAAGGCCCGCCCTCTCCGCCGCTTGGATCGGTCCCACGGCGCTCGCCAAGGCCATGTTCTTCGCCACGGTGACGAACATCGTGGCCTACCTTCCCTTTCTGATTCTGTCGGGAGATATCGGCCGATTTCTTTACACGCTGCCCGTGGTCATGACCTGCGCCCTCATCTCCTCCTGGGTCATTTCCCTAACCTTCACGCCCCTTATTTCATACTACCTACTCAGGCCCAGCGGCAAGAAGGAGCCTTCGCTGGAGGAACGGAGAGTGAAGGGTTTTACGGGGTTCTATTTCCGGTTGGGAAGCCTGGCCATAGCGAACCGCTGGAAGGTCCTTGTCGGCTCTTTCGTTTTCCTGGCCCTCGGCGTTTTTTTTATATCCCAGTTAAAGACTCAGTTCTTCCCCAAGGACCTGAGTTATCTTTCTTATGTGGACGTCTGGCTTCCTGAAGATGCTACCCTTTCGTCGACGGACGCCTCGGCCGTGGAAGCAGAAAAGGTCATCCAAAATTTCACGGAAAGCTTTGGCCTTAACGTCCTCCATTCCATAACCACTTTTGTCGGCGGCGGCGGACCGCGTTTCTGGTTCTCCGTGGAACCGGAGCAACAACAGCTCAATTATGCCCAGCTCATCCTCCAAGTAAACAACAAGCATGATACCGAGAAACTCGCCGATCCCATGCAAGATGTTCTCTCCCAGGAGATCTCCGGGACGCGCATCGATGTCCGCCAACTCGAGAACGCCAAACCCGTGGGGATCCCCGTTTCGATCCGCATTTCCGGGGAGGATATCCCCACACTCCGGCAGTTTGCCGAGAAGGTCAAAGACATCTTTCGAGACATCCCCGGGGCGGAGCGCATCCGGGACGACTGGGGAGCGGAAAGTTTCACTGTCCGTCTCAAGGTCGATACAGACCAGGCAAACCTCGCCGGGATCAGCAATCTCGACGTGGCCGTGTCGTCCGTCGCGGGTATGAGCGGCTTACCCGTTTCCGTTCTCCGGGAGGGAAATAAACAGATCCCCCTCCATGTCCGGCTCCGACAGCAGGAACGGTCGCAGCTTTCGGACATCCGGAATCTTTACATCTATTCACTTGAAGGAAAACAGAAAGTCCCGCTGCGTCAGGTTTCCACAGTTGACTATGCCATGGAAACAGGGAAAATAATGCGGCGGAACCAGTTCAGGACTTTTACCGTCTCCTGCTTCCCCGCCGGGGGGATACTTCCCTCCGAAATTATCGGGAAAGCCGAATCGGCCATAAGGGAGCTGGCAAAGGACCTGCCTCCGGGATACCGTCTGGAAATTGGCGGTGAGCAGGAGGAACAGGCCAAAGGGTTCCGACAGCTCGCCATGGTCATGGCTATCTCCATTTTCGCCATTTTCATCGCCCTGGTGATCCAATTCAAAAACGCCGTGAAACCCTTCATCGTCTTCGCCGCCATCCCTTACGGCATGGCCGGGGCGATGATGGCCCTGGCCCTCATGGGGGCCCCCTTTGGATTCATGGCCTTTCTCGGTATCGTGAGTCTCATCGGCGTCATAATCAGCCACGTCATTGTGCTCTTTGATTTCATTGAGGAAATGCATGAAAAGGGAGAGCCCCTCCAGCAGGCCCTCTTGGATGCGGGGATCGTCCGCTTACGGCCTGTCATGATAACCGTCGCGGCAACTGTTTCCGCCCTCTTTCCCTTGGCCATCCACGGTGGCCCTCTGTGGCAGCCCCTGTGTTATGCCCAGATCGGGGGACTTACCGTGGCAACGTTTATTACCCTACTTCTAGTACCCGTCCTTTACGCCATCGCAGTCCTGGACCTGAAAATTGTCAAATGGGGGGTCGGACCAAGTTAATATATTAATACATTCTGTTCAGTTCAATCGGACTATTTTTTCTTTTCAGTTGCTACCAATAATTTCCTTCACGTATCTGAGGGCTTCTTCCCTGTTTCTCACGCAACCCTCTACCTGAACTTCTCCGACTATTGTAAGTATCCTGCCTAATAACGGACCGGGGTAAAGATCAAACGTATCAATCAGGTCTTTTCCCGTCACCAAACGTGGTTTCTCCATTCTTGGTTTGAACCGGCAATAATATTGGTCGAGCATATTTCTTACAATCTTCTTGTTCTCTGACATCCTGTTCTCTCGCGCATCAGGACCGAGAGCCGCCATGGAATCCGCGAGAAACAATATAAAATAAGCCCAGAATTCCTCGGGATGCTTTCTGAAAAAACGGAGGATCGCTTTATGCGAAAGTGAGTCAAGAAGAGAAAGGTTAATCAGGCGCATATGGCCTCCGACCAAATCTGTGACCAGTCTCGTTTCTCTGTTGCTCAATTTCAAGCGCCGGGCGACTTTTTCCGCTATTTTCCTTCCTGCATCCTCATGACCAATAAACCTGATGCGGCTATTAACATTTCCGTTTGCAGTTTCAGGCTTCCCGGAATCGTGAAGCAATGCAGCCAATTTTATAATGCTCTCCCTACATCTTCCGGGAACTAATTCGGTTCTAAGATACTCTTTAATTTTAGGAGAATACCCGGCGAAATAATTCCGGGGATTATTTATAACTACATCAACGTTTTCAAGAGTGAGGAGCGTATGCCCCCATACATCAAGGTGGTGATAATTATTCTGATGAACCCCTTTCATGGATAAAATCTCCGGCAGAATCTCCTCAAGAAGCCCGAGACTATCCATATCAACAATATATGGGCTGCAAGGTGACAGAGAGAGGATTTTAAAAAATTCATCCCTGGTTCTCTCCCATGAAACCTTCTTCAACCCATGGTGATTCCGGATAATACTTTCCCGGGTTTTCATATCTACCGAAAAACCAAGCTGACCGGCAAAACGTAATGCCCGGAGCATTCTAAGGGGATCATCATCGAAAGAATCTTCGGACAGTATTCTAATCTTCTTCCCGAAAATGCCTCTCTTACCACCAAAAGGATCAATCAGTAAATCAAACCGGTCTTCCAGATAGTCTTCAAGCAAAAGCGCCATAGCATTAATGGTAAAGTCTCTTTTCCCCAAGTCTTCCTTGATAGACGCTCCGAGCATCCTCGTAAAATCGAATATGAAAGCTTCACCACATGACTTAACAACGACCCGTTCTGTTTTCCGGTGAGATTCGTCATCAAGTAAAATATAGGCCCCTCCCGTCTTATTCGCAAAATCGACGGCCACTTCGCGTGTGCGGGAAGGAAGCACAATATCAATGTCGGCGGAGTGTCTTTTCAAGATCCTATCCCTGATGGCCCCGCCAACGACATAAAGCTGTTCATTTTTTAAATGCCTTAAATATTTCTCGATTATATCACCACACAATCCGGGCATCCACTGCCTTACAGCCATCCCCTGCCGCAATCAGCGGATTGATATCCAGTTCAACAATGTCAGGAATTATGGTAGCCAGAAAAGAAAGTCTTTCCAGTACATCGAGAAGCGATTCGATGTTTACCCCTTCTTTACCTCGCACTCCTGCTAATAACGGATAAATTTTCAATGTTTTCAGCATTTTTTCAGCCAGCACGCGATCAACAGGTACAATTTCTCTGTTGATATCCCGGAATACTTCAGTATAAATTCCACCCATTCCGCAGGCAATTACCTGACCGAACTCAGGGTCATGTTTCAAACCGAAGAGCAGTTCCAGTCCTTTTACCTGCTCCTGCAATTGGAACGCTTCTATCCGGAGATCGGGGTTACGTAAACGTACGTTGTCCACTATTTTATAAAAGGCATCGCAAAGCCCATCGATTTTTTCAATTCCCGTTATTACACCACCCCACTCGCTCTTATGAACAAATGCAGTGCCTGCCAGTTTGAGAACCAAAGGATAAGTGAGATTCTCTGCGGCGGCCGTCAACTCCTCCAGACTTGCGGCCACGATACCCTTCGCCATAGGAATCCCAAAAGCAGCCAGCAAATTAAGAGCATCTTCTTCCAGAAGAATTTTCCGATCCCTTCCTTTTGCAAGTAAAGCCTCCACATAATGCCTGTTAAAAGCAAAAGTTTTTGTGGAGGAAATCTTGCGGCGGCGTATCTGATGATAGCGATGGCAGAAGGACAGTCCCCTTACGGCCTGCTCGATGGAATCAAAGCACGCTACGGCATCGATAGATTCACACTGATCGATTGTAGAAGACGCGGCATCCATATATATGCACATGGCAATCGGTTTCCGGTTACCAGCCCTCCGCCGAGCCTCCGCTACCACTTCAGGCACGTAATCATTGGCGTGAAGCGGGGAACTCGGAGCAATAGTGATCGCCAGAACACCGTCCACATCCGGCGACTTCAGCAAATCGGTTATGGCTTCTTCGTAAACTTCCTGGAAATTGCCTCCGATCATACCGATCGGCCATATGTCAATTGGATTGGTGATATGTATCCATTCAGGAGCTCCCTCCGCCAGTTTTTTCGGTAACCCGGGGGGAATATCCGCCAGCATCAATTCGAAGTCCTCGCAGGCATCGGCAGACATGATACCACCGGCACCGGTGACCGATATAACTCCTAACCTTGGTCCTTCCATCTCCTGAAGGAATAGCAAAGCGTGAACAGCATCTCTTAGTTCAGATCCATCCTTTACACGAATGATTCCGGCCCGGTTAAAAGCGGAGTTGAATACATCGTCTTCACCAACAAGAGAACCTGTATGAGAAACTGCCGCCTCGGCGCCCGCCTTGCTACGGCCCGTTTTAAGCACTATAATTGGTTTCTTCAAAGCGATTCTGGAAGCGATTTTCAGAAACTCACGACCACGCTTAATGCCTTCCATGTGAACGGCAATTACCTTGGTATCAGTATCATCGGCAAAATACTTGAGCGCATCAACAAAATCGACGTCGCAACTGTTGCCGAGATCAATAGCCTTCCCCCAGCTTTTGTAAGTGAAACCGGAAGAAGCAACCAGAATCACACCTGTCTGAGTTACTACTGAAATGGGACAAACTTTTTCGGGGATTGACAGATCGACAAAACCTGTGGAGAAATGCTTGAAATTGTTGAGTGTCCCTATAGTGTTGGGTCCCACTACACGAACCCCACTCTCACGGGCAAGAACGGCAATTTTTTCCTGTAATTCCGTACCTTGTCGATCGGCATCCGCAAAACCCTGGCTGATGATGATTACCCGTCGGATACCAGCTCGCACGACCTGTTCAAAGGCGGTCATAACCCTATCTCTTCCTACGGAGATAACCGCCAGATCCGCAGTTTCAGGAACTTCCAAAATCGAAGAATATGCCTTGATACCACATATTTCCGGAGTATTCGGGTTTATCGGATAGATTCTGCCTTTATACCCGTACCTTAACATACACTCAACGTTGTTAAAAGCTCCTGCTCCAGTCTTACGGGTAGCCCCTACCACAACAACCGACTCAGGCTCAAAGAACTTCCGCACGAATAAACCTCCTCCTTTGCATAATTAACAACCTTTATAGTGACTGTAATAGGAAACGCAACGTCCCGTGTCAATATAATTTTGTGGATCAAGGATAAATTGACCGATAAGGTTTCATTGTGCTATTGGTAAGAAATAATATATAAAATGCCGCCATACGGAATTGACAGTTTTGACAGTTTATTCGATTCATGTTATAAGATATTAGTTTTCATACAAATATGCCTAAGTGAAATGTTATGAATAGAAAAACTGACGTGAAAGACACTTCTTCGCAATCTGAACAGGACTTCCAATATCTGTTAAAAATAATAGAGAAACTTCGGTCTCCTGATGGATGTCTCTGGGACATTAGTCAGAAAAAAGAAGATGTGGGAAGATACTTAATAGAAGAGGCCTACGAAGTCATTGATGCCATTGATAGCGGGTCCACGAAAGGGCTTAAAGAAGAACTGGGCGATGTTCTCTTTCAAATACTTTTTCTGGCGAGAATCTCGGAAGAAAATGATCAATTTGATATCACCGATGTTATAAAAGAAATATCTGAAAAAATGATCCGTAGACACCCTCATGTTTTTGAAGATGAAAAGGTTAAAGATATCGGCGAGATCAAATCCAACTGGGAAGAAATCAAAAAACATGAAAAAGATATACAAGATAAAGACCAATCCCTTCTCAGTCAGATACCAAAATCTCTTCCTTCCCTCTTAATGGCGCAAAAGATAACAAAAGAAGCTTCAAAGGTTGGTTTTGACTGGAAAAATATTGATGGTGTTTTGAACAAAATTGAAGAAGAGTTGACAGAATTTAAAACCGCCCTTAAGTTGAAAGATAAAGGAAATTTGAAAGAAGAAATCGGCGACATCATATTCTCACTGGTTAACCTAAGTAGATTCACGGAAGTCAGCGCTGATGAAGCATTAAGGTCTTCCATCAAGAAATTTACGGACAGGTTCTCTTACATTGAAGAAAAATTGAAGGAGCAAGGAAAAAACTTGCCCGAGGCGACACTTGAAGAAATGGACAACCTATGGAACGAATCGAAAGCAAACGTTCAGGCGCAAAAGAAGAATTAGATGTTAGACAATAAGTGATAGTAACTGTGATGTGCTCGTAAAAAGGGAAGCAGCTCCTCGCGGGATGCGCTCCCGGTCAGTTTTTTTCGCTTCTGTCTGCCTGCGGACACGCACAGGCAAGCAGAACTATTTGGGGGATGATGTTATTGCCCGGTTAAAAATCTAAAACTCGTGTTAATATACTCAAACAGCTGTGTTTTCTTAACGCCGGTCACTACCAGCATCTTTTTCCCAAAATGCTTAAATTTGCTTGGAAAAGACTTTTTGCGAAATTCTTAACTTTAAGGATCAAAAATATGAAGTTTTTTCTATGTGTTGTGGGATTACTTTTGATAATCGAGGGACTCCCCTATTTTGCCTTTCCGGAAAAGATTAAGTCCTATCTGATGAAATTACACGAGGTACCCGATACAACCTTAAGAATCCTCGGTCTATCGGCAGTTATCACAGGTCTTATTCTCGTCTATCTCGGGAAAAATTAAGATAATTTCATTGACTTTGAAACATTTTTCGATTATTTCCCACAACCTGTTACTGCCGATTAACTATGCCCAAAATCTCTATAACCGATGTGACATGAAATTAGATAAATTCAATTACAATCTGCCCGAAAAGTTAATTGCTCAAAAACCGTCTATTGTAAGAGATCACTCCCGGATGATGGTTGTAGACAGAAACAGTGGAAAAATAGACCATAAGTTCTTTTATGATCTGCCGGAATTTCTTAGAAAGGGCGATGTACTGGTCACAAACAACTCGAGGGTAATCCCCGCAAGACTCACCGGGAAAAAGGCAACCGGCGGATTGGTCGAAATGCTTCTTCTATCAAAAAACGGCCGGCAGCTTGACTCTCAAATATGGGAAGTATTGCTTCGGCCGGCGAAAAGAGTGGGTGTCGGAACCCAAATATTTTTCGGTAAAGAAGGAAAAGCAAAAGTAATAGAAAGAATTTCAGAAAAAAAATGGTGTCTCAAATTCGAGACAGAAACAGAATTTGATTCTTTTTTGGAAAGGCATGGAAAAGCACCGCTGCCTCCCTACATTAAAAGAGAAAAAGATGAAAAATGCTCCCTTGAAGATATAGAAAGATATCAGACAATTTACGCCAGTGTACCCGGCTCGGTAGCGGCACCTACAGCCGGCCTTCATTTTTCCCCTCATTTGCTGACAAACCTGAAAGAAAAGGGATTTGATATCGTGTCAGTCACTCTGCACGTAGGACATGGAACGTTCCTTCCCATAGAGACCGAATTCGTTGAAGATCATTCCATGGAAAAGGAATTTTTTACCGTGAATGCGGAAACTGCCTACACTATAAATCGGGCGAAAAGGGTTATCGCAGCGGGAACAACTTCGACGAGGGTACTTGAATCCGTAGCTGATGATACGGGAACAATAAATCAATTATCAGGATATACGGCACTGTTCATATATCCCGGCTACCGATTTAAAAAGGTTGATGTACTGTTAACCAACTTCCATCTTCCCAAATCGTCACTTTTTCTTCTTGTCTGTGCCTTTGCAGGAAAGGAACTCATGCTGAAAGCATATAAAAAGGCAATAAAAGAAAAATATCGTTTTTATAGTTATGGTGACTGCATGTTGATATTGTAAAAAGTGTCTAAATTTAATCCGCCTTCGGCGGACCATAACTTTAGTTAGTTTTAGGCACTTCAAGCTTTAGGCATTATTTAAATTTTGTTTATTATGGACTATCAATTCAAGCTATTAAAAAAAGATGCAGGCTCCGAAGCACGGCTGGGGAAAATTCTCACTCAACACGGTGAGGTAAATACGCCTGTCTTCATGCCGACGGGAACTCAGGCCACGGTAAAGGCCCTTGTTCCTGAAAGGGTAAAGGAATTAGGCGCAGAGATTATTCTAAGCAACACATATCATCTCTACCTTAGACCCGGCCACAAGCTCATCAGGGATCTGGGAGGACTACATAAATTCATGAACTGGAACCGCCCTATACTTACGGACAGCGGCGGATTCCAAGTATACAGTTTAGAATCTTTAAGAGAAATAACAGATGAAGGAGTGATGTTTCAATCACATATTGACGGTTCAAAACATTTTATGCGCCCGGAGAGTGCCATAGAAATTCAGAAGGATCTCGGTTCCGACATTATGATGTGTTTTGACGATTGCACACCATATCCCGTTGATTTTGATTATGCCGAAAAGTCTCTCAACATGACCATACAGTGGGCAAGAAGGTGTAAGAATTTTAGAAACAGCAATCAGGCGCTGTTCGGAATAATACAGGGCGGTATTTATCCGGATTTGAGAAAGAAAGGAATAGAAGAGCTTACTAAGATCGGGTTTGACGGCTATGCTCTCGGTGGTTTGAGCGTGGGAGAACCTAAAAGTGCGATGCAGGAAATAGTTGAATGCATTATACCTCTCTTTCCGAAGGATAAACCAAGATATCTTATGGGCGTTGGAACACCGGAGGACATAGTGAAATGCGTCGGACATGGCGTCGACATGTTTGACTGTGTGATGCCCACGAGAAATGCGCGGAACGGAATGTTGTTTACAAATGACGGAAAGGTTGTTATAAAAAACGCCCGTTATCGGAATGACGATTCACCGGTGGACGGTTTGTGCGATTGCTATACCTGTAAAAACTACTCACGGGCGTATCTGAGACATCTGTTTATAGCAAAGGAAATTTTGGCTGTTATCCTGAACACTATTCACAATGTCAGATATTACATGAATCTCATGGAGAAGATCAGGAAAGCGATAAAAGACGATACATACAAAGACTTCGTGAAAAAGTTTAATGTTTGACTTTCATTTAATAATGAACTTGCGAAGAAACTTTTTAATATAAACCTTACGCTCTCGTAAA
>CAZZBF010000036.1:0-19708 GCA_964652795.1 uncultured Syntrophales bacterium
ATCATATTTGACGCTCCGGGACCAGCCGTAGCCATGCACACTCCAAGTTTTCCAGACACCCGGGCATAACCGTCGGCCATGAAGGCGGCTCCCTGCTCATGCTTTGTTATTACAGGAACGATCCCTTTCTTATTCTCGTAAATGGAGGTATTGAGATCCTCAATGGCACCCCCGGGAATGCCAAAAATATATTTCACTGATGTGGGAAATCTTTGCTATCTGGTGGGTTTTAGGGAACCGGAACATGCGGCTTTTGGTCCCATGAGAAGCGCGATCATGGAAACGGCCGTGCTGTCAGAAATCGTAAAGATGTTTGTACATCAAGGTTTGAAACCACGGGTTTATTTCTGGAGAACTTCCGCCGGCACGGAAGTGGACATCGTTATGGAAGCCGGTACAGAACTTATTCCTGTCGAGGTGAAGACTTCCGCCAAACCAAGACCGGCCATGACTTCCGGGATTGAGGCATTCCGCGAAGCCCTCGGACACCGTGTGACGTCCGGCTACATTGTACATATCGGCAAGGAGCGTCTCACCTTTGGTTCCGATGTAATCGCTCTGCCGTTCGCCGAACTTTCGCTCCCGACAATTTATTCCAGGATTCGTCCGTCTTGACGTAATCTTTCCTATTGTCCGTACTGTTCATCTATCCAGGCTTGATACTCTCCGCTTTTAATCCGCTCTGTCCAGGCCTCGTTTCCGAGATACCACTCAATCGTTTTCCTGAGACCGGTTTCAAACGACTCCTCCGGAGACCAACCCAACTCCTGCCGTAACTTATTGAAATCGATCGCATATCTTTCATCATGACCGGGTCTGTCCTTGACAAAGGTGATAAGGCTTCTACGGGGTTTTCTGTCTTGAAGGGTTAGAATCTCATCAAGGATATCGCAGATCATTTCCACAACGACAATATTTTCCATCTCCGAATCGCCGCCGATATTGTAAGTTTCTCCCCTTTTACCCGATTTCATAATAGTCCAGATAGCATGACAGTGATCTTCCACATAGAGCCAATCCCTTACATTTTTGCCGTCCCCGTAAACGGGAAGAGATTTTCCCTCTACCGCATTCAATATGATAAGCGGAATCAGTTTTTCCGGAAACTGGTAAGGACCATAATTATTGGAACAGTTGGAAATCGTTATCGGCAAGCCGTATGTTGCATGGTAAGCGCGGACAAGATGATCCGAACCGGCCTTTGAGGCTGAATATGGACTGTTCGGACGATAAGAAGTTGTTTCGGTAAATAGTCCTTCTTTACCGAGACTACCGTAAACTTCATCGGTACTGACGTGGTGGAAGAGAACAAACTTGTCACGGTGCGACCGGGCAACTTCCAGCAGGTTGAAAGTTCCGATAATATTGGTATTGATAAAGCTCTCCGGCCTTTTTATAGACCTGTCAACATGAGACTCTGCCGCAAAATGACAGATCGTATCAACATCATAGCGCGTGAACACCTCCTCCATAACTTCGATCTGACAGATATCCGCCTTTCGAAAGATATATCTGTCGGAATATTTTTTGTCTATGTCTTTCAAGTTTTCGGGATTTCCGGCGTAGGTCAGTTTATCGACATTGATAATCGTCCCCTTAAAATCGGATTTTTCAAACATATAGTGAATGAAATTGCTCCCGATGAAGCCACACCCGCCGGTCACCATAACATTTTTTATTTCCATATTTTTATCTCCCTAATTTTAAGACCGTTTTAACATGTATATTATAACAGAAAGTCTGTCAATAAAAACAGAGTTTTAACACTGTCACTTTTTTCTTCACTTATACGGCAGTTGAGATATAATAGCGCCAAACTACGTTTGGGGGAATCAATGATAGACAAGAAAATCATTATAAAGATTGTAATCTTACTTCTATTTCTCGTTATTTCTTGCGAAAAACAGGAAGAAGTTAAAGATCTGATGAGTTCGGGAAGTGCCCACTTCGGAAGCGGCCGGTACGATGACGCCATCAAGGACTACAGCAGCGCGATCAAAATTCTTGACAATTACGGCGGTTCAAACCTTACCAACGCCCTTTATAACCGCGGCCTTTCATACTTGATGAACGGCCAATGCGACAGGGCAATTGAAGATTTCAACAGAGTAATTGATTGCAATCCCGGGGATGCCAAGGCTTTCTACAATCGAGGAAACGCGTACGCGCTGAATAAACAGTGCGGCAGAGCAATTGAAGATTATTCTAAAGCCATCACAATAAACCCGAATGATGCTCAAACGTATTATAATCGCGGCCTCGCTTACCAGGAAAACAAAAGTGACTACGACAAGGCAATTAAAGACTTTAAAGCGTCAATCAATATCAATCCTGACGATATAAAATCTTACTGCTTTCTCGGAATTACTTATTTTAAAAAATGTGAGTACCGTGAAGCGGCCAAGTATTTCGGTAAAGCTATAAATATAAACCCCGATTATTCCGAGGCCTACATCGGCCGAGGCCAGTCTTACCTGAGATCGGGGAAATTTGAAAAAGCGGCTTTAGATTTTGAAAAAGCCTGCAAAATGGGGAAAAAGTCCGGCTGTATTCTGCTCGACCTTGTCTTAAAAATGAAAAAAAGCTGATCGATCCTTCGAGACGCTTGCACAATCACTTTTCCGATCATCACGAAAAGCGGGGTAACGTGGCAATCAATTGTAATTACATTCGGCATTGAACTGAACAGCGAGCGCATTCCTCGCAGCCTGCTGCGGGGTTAGCGAGCGAATAAAATTAACAAATTTCCTTAACAGTAGGAGATTCCTCGCAGTCTGTCTGCGTGCAACGCACAGGCAGGCTTGTTGCGGGGAGCTTCAATCTACCCGCAGCAGGCTGCGGGGAATGAAGCAATCGGAAGAATAACGCGCTGTTCAGTTCAAGTTTGACGATTCTGTAAAATCTACATTATGCCACTTTGAGGCCAGCCTATTTGAACCCCTTCGTTGAGGATACCAAGTAAAATCTTCTGTGGAATAATTATTCTAAGGCAGCATCCCGTCGTAGCAAACCTCTCTCAATTTCTCTAATCTTTCCGGCCAATATATCTTTTGCATTACTATCTATATTCAGGAACTGCAATGTTACAAATTCCAAGATAGCTACATTGTGTAATCTTTCCGTCTGCCACACACGGAGTATCTTTGCTTCAATATCAAAATTTTCCTTATCCAGGCTCAAAGTTCCTTTCACTTTTTCACCGTTTTTCAAACTCTTGTTTCCGAAATGCGTAACCTTCGCTCCCCCGACAGAAATATCAATTATATTCATTTTTTCGCCTTCTAAAAAAAGGCATATTCCACTGTTTTCTCTTGGTCCAACACGGAAAAACATCCTTATATTTGTTTTATCAGGATTATTCAGCCTCTCTACAACAAAAGCTGAAACGGTTTTTAATGAGGCAAGTTCATAATTTTCAATTATATCCACAATCTTTCCATCAAAACCGTAGCGAAGCGGCCCCTCGGTCTCTTTTCGAAGATAAGTTACCTTAATTTTACGGCCGATATTGTTTTCTTTAAACGGCGGGTTTGTATTAGCCATTATTATCCGTTTCCCAAGGACGTCATATATAATCGATCCCCTGATATCGATTACATCATTTGAATAATCAATACCCACAACAATATCCGCGCCTAATCCAGGTCTTATGCTTGATATATTCACCATTACAGTCTTCCTAATCGTTCATAAATATTAGTTTTATTTTCAACACATTCAAAGTTAACCTTACCGCCCATGGGGCAAGGTTTGAGGGTGTGCTCCCGATCAACCTTGTTTAAAATGATCTCCCCGTCCGTAGTTTTCCGCCATTTAATTATATCGGTCAAAATTTACAAAATATAAATTTATCATTCTCTTAATTATATTGTCAAAACTTTTATTGGGGAAAGCTGTTTGACCGCGAAATTAAATCCTGCTATAAGAAATTCGATATTACATTCTGGAAATGGAGCGCAAAAAAGATTTCACAACAGGAAAATTGGAGGAAAGTTTTAATTTGAATATCATTCTTGCCGGATACAATTTTGATCATGAAACTTTAAAAGAGATCGTAGCGTCGCCGCATCCCTACATGAAACCCATTACACCCGAAACTATCTCCGCCGCTTATGCCCGTATCAGCAGAAATCCCCGCCCTGTAAATGAATTGAGGGAAATAGCCAGGAACGAACTTGAAAAGGCGAGGCAGTCCAACCGTAATATCGTCTTCGGCATGGGACACAGCTCCATAGCCGAACATGCCGTGTTTAACATTGATGTCCTTAACGTTTCTCGCCTCCTCGTCGAAGAAATTGAAAAGTTTCGTCTCTGTTCCTATACGGAAAAATCACAAAGATATGTTCTTATGAAAGACGATTTTGTCATCCCTGAAGAAATCCGGCAAACAGGCATTGAAGATTCTTACATTAGTACTATCAAAGAGCAGAATAAATTTTATCATGAGTTATATTCAGCTCTCAATCCTTATATCTTTGAAAAAAACAAGGGGATGGCGGCTGATCCGGCAAATCACAGTGTTTTGGAAGGATGGGCAAAGGAAGACGCGAGATATATTATTTCACTGGCAACTGAAACTCAGCTCGGTATGACTCTCAACGCGAGGAACCTTGAGTTAATGCTGAGGCGCTGTGCCGCTCATCCGACGGCCGAGGCCAGGGAATACAGCGAAAAACTCTACCATGCGACAAAAGATATCGCACCCTCTCTTATCAGATACACAACGCCGACCGAATTCGACCTCATGACCAGAACCAACCTTAAGACAAAGGTGACAGAGTTAATTGAAAAACGGGGCGGTGGAGATGAAAAGGGGGGAAATACTAAAGATAATGTCATTCTCTCATACTCAACACCTGATGCGGATGATAAAACCGTGGCCACTCTCATACACTCTTCATCAAACCTTCCCTTAAAGGAGTGTATGACTATTGCCTCTTCCTTGGAGAGAGAAGAAAAAGAAGAAATTATCAAAACCGCTTGCCGGCACATGAAATCATACGATGCTGCCCTTCGGGAATTCGAAAATGTTGAACTTCTCTTCGAGCTCACCATCAGTGCAACATGCTTTGCCCAGTTGAAAAGACACCGGATAGCCACCATAACCTGCCAGGATTACGACCCAACACTTGGCATCACAATACCACCGATGATATACGAAACCGGAATGGAGAACCGTTTTAGAAACATTATATCCAGGACAGAGGAAACCTACGACCAGATAAAAAAAGCTGCACCGATTTCGGCAGCCTACATACTGACTAACGCCCATCGAAAAAGAGTTGCCATAAAGATAAATGCCAGGGAATTATACCATATCGCCCGACTTAGAGTAGACAAAAACGCCCAGTGGGATATAAGAGAAACTGCCGAAAAGATGCTGATACTGGGAAGAAAAGCAATGCCCCATACCCTTATGCTGGCCACCGGGAAAGACGGGTTTACCTCACTCTACGACCAATGCTTCGGCGACCGGAAATGAAGCATTCAGTCGGATATTAAACTCAAGCATAAAAAACCATTTCATAACGCGAAAATTTTTGACAGTCTCGTAAAAAGTCTTTCGCGAGTGAATTCGAAGAATCACGCAGGTAATTTGAGGATTTTGGAAAAAGATGACGATGTTACCTGGCGTTAAAAAAAACTAATTGTTTGAGTGCATAAGCACGAGTTTTAGATTTTTAGCCAAGTAGCACCAGCATCCCCAAAATACTCTTCGAGCGAGTAAAACTGACTTTTACGAATACTTCAACTTTAATGTACAAATATACAGGATTTAACATGATTCAATTTAATCTTCTGCTTCTGGTTTTTCTTATTGCTTTTGTAACAAGTTCGGTTACCAGATGGATGCTGACACGGGTCAATATACGCCATCTTAGCGCATCAGGCCACCTTGTTCCTGAAGTTTTTCAGGGTGAAATAGATGCTGAAACTCTTTCAAGAATCACCGACTATACTGTAGACTCCTCCCGGTTTGGTTCGATCGAAGCCTTTTTTGATGATCTGATAATGCTCGCCATACTGCTGAGCGGATTCTTGCCGTGGCTTGCCGGTACTATAACTTCGTACGACCTGCACTTTATTCCATCAGGATTCTTTTTTTTCGCTGTTCTCGCGTCAATTGGCGGCATCTCAGATATCCCGTTCAGCCTTTACAGCACTTTTGTGATCGAAAAAAAACATGGTTTCAGCACCATTACATTCAAGCTCTGGTTAATCGATCTACTGAAAAATCTGCTTATTTCGGCTCTTTTAATGGGCTTTCTTCTCTGTTCTTTGCTGGCGCTCATCTACTACGCTGAAAAAACATGGTGGCTATGGGCATGGATGTTCTTTGCCGCTTTTCAAATACTCATCCTGTGGCTTTACCCGATCATTATCGCCCCTTTGTTCAACAAGTATGAACCGATAAAAAATCAGGAACTGGAACAAAAAATCATCTCCACAGTGGAAAAGGCGGGACTCAAAACAAAGGGGGTCTATCAGGTTGACGCGGGAAGAAGAAGCAAACACACCAATGCCTATTTTACCGGCATCGGAAAAACCAAACGGATTGTTTTATTCGATACCCTGCTCGAATCTCATACATCAGACGAAATCCTTTCTGTTCTCGCTCATGAAATAGGACACTGGGAGAAGAAACACATCTTAAAACAATTGCTGTTTATGGAAATTATCTCCTTTTTTCTTTTCTATCTGGCTTACCGTCTGATCGACTGGTCATTTCTGTATCACACCTTCGGCCTTAAGGAAACTATTCCGTATGTGGGACTCTTTCTTGTTGCTGCTCTTTTAAAACCAGTTGTTTTTTTCTTTACTCCTTTTATGTCAACAATCTTGCGAAAATTCGAATGTGAAGCGGATGATTATTCGTACCGGCTTGTGGGAAACACAAAACCGCTGTGCAGTGCGCTCAGACGCCTTGCAAAAGACAATCTCGCGAACCTCCATCCCCACCCTGTGTACGCCTGGTTTCACTACTCCCACCCTCCTCTTACCGAGCGAATCGGCCGGCTCCAAAATATAAAAAAGATATTTACTGAGACGCCTAAATAAAAAGGGCATCTCATTAACGAGATGCCCTTCTATAATATTTATAAATATATTATCGCGAAACTAAATTTTAGTAACATTCTTTGCTACAGGCCCTCTATCACTTTCTTCGACGTCAAACGACACCTGGTCACCCTCAGCAAGGGACTTGAAACCGGGGGTGTTGATAGAGGAATAATGAACAAAAATATCCGGCCCGTCTTCTTGTTCAATGAACCCATATCCTTTTTTTTCACTAAACCACTTTACTGTCCCGTTTGCCAAAACGCTAACCTCCTTTTTTTAAAAAGTTTCCATAATGATCCCAAACTCGAGGTCGCCACTCTGGCAAAAAGGATAATCCTTCAGAGCGAAAACGACCCGCAACATAGCCGGGCCATTATATTTTGTGGTCTGGAGAATAAAACATAACTTCATAAAAAGTCAAGTGAAAAATAGTGTTTATATGCTTAAAAATTACTGAATCCATCTGAAAAAGTTCTCACATCAATCCAATGGCTTGTTCCTCCGCGGAAATATTTCTGTCAGGATTATTGCTTGAATGCGTACCAAAATCTCCGTATAATCTATCAACACAATCTCTATTAGACAAGGTAACCATGGATTCCTCAAAACCCCACTATAAAGGACATCGTCAGCGGCTGAAAAGCAAGTTTTATAAATCTGGACTCGATTTATTCCATGATTACGAAGTATTAGAACTTCTTATGTCCTACGCGATTCCGAGGAAAGATGTAAAGCCGCTGGCTAAAACACTTTTGGGAAAGTTCGGTGGTCTTAAAGGTCTTCTGGACGCCGAGACAAGTGAAATAGAAAAAGTTAAGGGCATAGGTGCTCACACGGCTATACTTATAAAACTTGTTAAGGATATTGGAACCCTGTATCTGAAGAAGAAAGTAAAAGATAATCCCCAGATAACATCCACAAACGAACTGTTGAATTACTGCAAGGCCTCGATGGGCGGGCTTAGGGACGAGAGGTTTAACGTAATCTATCTGAATGCTCAAAACAGGATCATAAATATAGAAACCATACAGGAAGGAATAGTTAATCAAGCAGTTGTTTATCCAAGAAAAGTTCTTGAAAAAGCGTTAAAACACAAGGCATCCGCAATAATACTCGTTCATAATCATCCTTCCGGCAACGTGAAACCTTCAGAGGCCGATATTAAGCTGACAAAAGCTATCCAGGAAACTGCCGGGGTGCTTGAAATACTTGTCCACGACCATATTATCATCGGAGAAAACAGGTTTTTCAGCTTCAGGGAAAAAGGAATGCTTATGTAATCGACGATCAGGGATAGGAAATCAAAGTCCAGATCGAGACCAAAACTTTGAACTTATTTAAAATGGAACAGGCGTAAAAGTAAAAATAAATACCGTTAAGGTTATTAATCCTATGACCTTTCGCCTCCTGTCCAGCGGCACCCAATCATAGGCAACCGGTGGATGATCAACACCCATAAAAAGGAGAAGGCCCGCCCACACCAGCCAACCGCTCCAACCGGTAAACCCCAGTACTAAAAGCATGACCAATATTATTCTTGCCAAAATCTTTTGCCTGAACCCGAATACCGCATACGCCACATGCCCTCCATCCAGCTGCCCGACGGGAAGAAGATTCAGGCAGGTAACCAGGAGTCCTATCCATCCGGAAAATGCTATCGGATGGAGAATCAGGCTTGAATTGTCCGGCATGAAACCATGAACAATCCAGTTGAGAAAAGAGAAAAGGATGGAGGTGCCAAGATGTATTCCGCCTGTTGTTGTTTCAGGCACTATTTCAGAAAGCACCAGACCGATAAAAAGAACCGGAATCGCTATAATAATTCCGGCAAGGGGACCCGCCGCACCTATATCAAGAAGAATCCTTCTATCCATAATCGGTGATTTCATCTTTATAAATGCTCCGAATGTTCCTATAAAGGATGGCGCGGGAATAAAATACGGGAGGGTGACATCTACATTATGTTTCCTAGACATGTAGTAATGTCCAAACTCATGACAACCCAATATCAGAAGAAGGGTAAAGGAAAAAGGAATCCCTTTCCACAGATACAGGGGATGCTCAATAGGATTTATCCCCCGCTGCAAAGTACCTGCTATCAGGGTAGTCAAAATAGTGACAATAAAAAGGATTAAATTGATATGGGGGAATCTGTGTTTCCTGTCAGTAGAAAAAAACTGATCATGCATATGATACCGGACTGACAATTAAAAAAGGGAGCATAATTAGCGATCCCCCATTATTGGTAAAAAGCCGGTTCAATTTCTTTTAAAAACTCTATTATTTTTGATTCACGCCTTCCCTAAGCTCTTTACCTACTTTAAAAAAGGGAAGTTTTTTTGAAGATACTTTAATATTGCTCCCTGTCTTGGGGTTCCTGCCCGTATAAGCACCGTATTCTCTTATAACAAAGCTTCCGAAACCTCTTATCTCTATCCTTCCACCTTTTTTAAGTTCATCGGCAAACCCTTTAAAAATCAATTTGACAACTTCTGTCGCTTCTTTTTCTGTCAGGTCTTCCTTTCTGCTTAACGCCCCAATCAATCCGGATTTATTCATAACGCCCCCTTGGATAACTTTTATGATATTATTTCACTACAACTTAGTAGTGAATATTATTCACTTTATAATATAAAAGTCAAGATAATTTTAGCAGGTTCTGATAATTATGAAGAAAGAGACAATAATCTTTGAATTTCTCTCTTTCGCAAATACCTATATTCTCCAATTTTCAGATCATCAAGATAGATATCGGAAATAGCCATCCTTTTCAGCCTTATAACCTGATGCCCTACCGACTCGAAAACTCTTCTGATAATCCTGTTTCTTCCTTCGAAAATAGTCAACTTGATCCAGCAACTTTTTCTGTTAATCTTTTCAATCACAATATCAGAGGGAACAAATTTTCCATCATCGAGTTCTATCCCGTTCCTGATGATACGAACCTTTTCCTTTGAAAGAATCCCTTTGACTTTGGCCATATATGTCTTTGGAATAGCGAATTTAGGATGCTGAAGCCTATGGGCGAAATTGCCGTCATTGGTCATAAGAAGCAGCCCTTCCGAATCATAATCGAGCCTTCCTACCGGAAATAACCGCTCGGAAATATCATGTATTAAATCGGTCACGACCGGTCTACCCTGGGGGTCTTTGAGAGATGTAATATAACCACTCGGCTTGTTCAGCATCAGGTATTTATTGGACACTTCCGTAGATATTAATTTCCCGTTTACCCTTATCTCATCCTTCTCAGTATCCGCCTTAGTCCCCAACCGAGTTACTACTCTGCGATTAACACTTACCTTACCATCACTGATGAGCTTCTCTGCCGCTCTCCGGGAAACAATGCCGGAACCGGCAATTATTTTTGGAAGGCGTTCCTGCATTATAATTTATTATCCGATTCGGAGGCTTGAAGAAAAAATATTTCCTTCAGGCAAAATTTTCGGTTAGATTTTATATATGTCAACTTTAGCCGATAAAAACTTATTTTTCCAGCTCTTTTAGTTCCCGCAATGTCGGTAATTCTGACAGGTCTTTAAGATTAAAAACCTCAAGGAACCGCTTCGTAGTACCATAAAGCATAGGTCTGCCGGGGACATCTTTCCGCCCCACCATCCTTACAAGTTTCTTGTCCAGCAATCCTCTGAGGGACCCGCTGACATCAACGCCCCGTATCCTGTCTATTTCCGACTTCAGAACCGGCTGCCTGTATGCAACGACAGCAAGGGTCTCCATCGCGGCCTGTGTAATCGTTGCCGGTTTTATCCCTTTTAATTTTGTTACCCATTCACCGAGACCGGTCCTTGTCCTAAACTGAAAACCCCCTGCAACTTCTTCGAGATAAAACCCGCCTTTTTTCTCGTTATATTCCTCCACAAGACCATTGAGAATATTTCTTATCTCTTTTTTATCGGCTTCTTCTCCCAGAACTTCCTTGATCCTGTCAATTGAAAGGGGATTTTCAGAAGTAAAAATGAGGGCTTCTATTATAATTTTTATGTCTTCCATTCCCGCGTCCAATAGCGAGGCGTTTCCCCAATTAATTAGAAATCGGCGAAGCGTCCCTTATTTTAATTCTGATCGCCCCGAAGGAACTCGCCTGATAGGCTCGAAGCAGTCTTAATTTCATCAGTTCCAGGATCGCAAGAAAAGTGTATATTATTTCCCTGCGGTTTGCCCCGGCTCCCAATAAGTCCGTAAAGGTCATATCTTTTTCTCTGCCAAGTCTTTCCATAATCTCATTTATCCTGTCCGACAGGGATATCCTTTCAATATCAATTTCCATCAAGGTTTCATCCGCCATTGAAGAAACTATCGTGCGAAAGACTTCCACAAGTTCGAACACGCCAACCTCAACGAAGGTCCTTTCTTCCATATCAATCTCTTCGCCGTAAGAATATTCCCTTTTAAAAACATCCCTCCCAAGCATAAATCTTTTATCCAGGTTCAAGGACGCTTCCTTGAACGCCTGATATTCCAGAAGCTGTTTCACAAGCTCCTCCCTCGGATCGGATTCTTCCTCTTCATCACCGTCCTGAACCGGCAGAAGCATCTTCGATTTTATGTGAAGCAGGGTAGCTGTCAGCACTAAATATTCTCCGGCAAGATCAAGGTTTAAAGCCTTCATAAGCTCTAAATGATTCAGGTACTGTTCTGTAATGAAGGCTATAGGAATATCATATATATCAATCTCGTTCTTTTTTATGAGATACAACAAGAGATCCAGAGGACCTTCAAAGATTTCAAGTTTAACTTCATAACTCATAATATAAAATACAGGAGTCAGAAGACAGAAGCCAGAATAAAAGCGGAATAATTTCCTTTATAACTACTTTATCCTGTCTCCTGAATTCTGACTCCTGACTCCTCATATTTTTACGGCTTCCCTTACCTCTTCCATCGTCATACGGGAAACTTTTCTGGCCCTGATATTTCCTTCAGCAATCATCTCCTTTACTTCTTTTAGATGACTCCTGTAGTAGTCCTGACGCTCATGAACATGTTTCATTCCTTCTGATATCCTTATGGCAAGGCGCTTCTTGCACTCAACACAGCCAATTTCCGCTTTCTCGCATTCCTCTGAAATTTCATCAACCTCACCGGACGGTGAATAAATCTTATGAAAAGCAAAGACATTGCAGATCCCCGGTCTTCCCGGATCATTTTTTCTCATCCTCTGCGGGTCGGTAAACATCGTCCCCACTTTTTTCTCTAAAACCTCACCCCTGTCGGCAAGATAGATCGAATTTTCATAAGACTTGCTCATTTTACGGCCATCTATACCGAGCAGTTTGGGGACATCCGTAAGAATCGGTTCCGGTATGGGAAAAATTTCCCTGTATAAAAAATTGAACCTTCTGGCTATCTCACGTGTCAGCTCCACGTGCGGAAGCTGATCTACACCTACGGGCACACCATTGGCCTTATACATGATAATATCCGCAGCCTGAAGGACCGGATACCCCAAAAACCCGAAAGTTGAAAGGTCACGGTCGGACAGCTCTGCTTTCATTTCTTTATAAGTTGGATTCCTCTCAAGCCAGGACAGCGGTGTTATCATTGAAAGGATAAGAAACAGTTCGGCATGTTCCTCTATATCGGATTGAACAAATATCGTACTTCTGGACGGATCTAAACCTACGCTGAACCAGTCAATAACCATGTCAATTGTATCTTCTTTTATAAGACTGGTATCGTTATATTCGCTCGTTAACGCATGCCAGTCGGCAACAAAATAGAAACATTCATAATCATCGCTGTTCTGAAGCTCAACCCAGTTCATAAGCGCTCCATGTAGATTACCCAAATGGAGCTTCCCCGTGGGGCGCATTCCACTCAAAATTCGTTTTTTTGCCACAATACCTCCTGAAATAATATTAAAGACTTGAAAATAGGGTTTAACCGGGAGCACGGCCGCATCATCCCGCGGCGGGGAGTTTCACAAAAACATGACAGCGCGCTAATCAAGCCGGGAATATATCATCAATCTTGCCAAGCAAGCGTTTTATTTTTCTGTCATCAGCCGCTCTCTGACGGACGCGTCCAAGAATACCAAGTTCTTTGAGCCTCATCAGGGCCGGTAGAGGATCCTTTTCCCTGAGGATAAGCTGAAGTTCCGAAGAAATTCGATAATCAGCCACTTTAGTAAAAAGGTCCCCTTCAATCAAGTTTTTAATCAGCTTTTCAGTTGATTTAATTATTCTAAAACCGAACCGCTGTTCGAATCTCACGGCTCTGAACGCCCGGGTGGGATCATCGATGAAACTTAGATTGTGCATGACCCTTATCAATTTTCTTTTTATATCTTTTCTCGCATTAAAAAAGTCAAGCAATTTTCCGAAATGATCAGGATTTATGCTGACCGCGAGCGAATTTATCGTAAAATCTCGCCTGTACATGTCATCCCTGATTAAACCGGGTTTAACTTTAGGAAGCGCGGCAGGATGTTTATAAATCTCGGTTCTTGCCGTCGCGACATCCAGCTTGTACCCATCGGGAAACATTAGAGCCGCCGTGCCAAAATTTTTATAGCGACATATACTGGCACCATACTCCCGCGCCAGGATTTCAGCAAATCTTATACCATCCCCCTCAACGACGAGATCTATATCGTAATTTTCATAATTCAAAAAAAGGTCTCTTACCAGCCCGCCTACTATAAATGCTTCAAAGCCCATATGGTCGGCGCACTTTCCCGACGATATCAGAAGCTCCGTGATATTTTCCGGCAGCTTTTGCATTATCAGGTTCTTGATGTTTTTCATACCTGTTACAACGCAAAAAGAATAAGACCCCCGATTTTTCCAGAAACCGGGGGTCTTAAACATGTAAAATTTATTTTTTATTGCTTTTTTTGTTTACTTTATCTTATCGGTGAGTGCCACGCCGGGTTTAAACCTGACCACTTTTCTCGCCTTGATTTTAATCTCTTCACCCGTTTGAGGATTTCTCCCCTTTCTTGCTTTTCGTTTAACTACCGAAAATGAACCGAAACCTACCAAACCAAATTTTCCATTCTTCTTCAGTTCTTTGGTCACTGTTTCTATGTACGATCCCAGTGCTTTTGCCGCAGCTACCTTTGTAATTCCGGCATCGTTTGCAATTGCCGTTATTAATTCCGCCTTTGTCATATCTTTCCCCCTTCTTTTAATTGTTTTTAAAATTACCCTCCTTTAAAATGCTTTCCCCCCAACTCTTCATGCTACAATAAACCGGATAACTCAAAAGCATTAAGAGCTAACTCAACGTTCCCTATGGAAATCGGTGTAGCATAAGGGGAAAAGAACTGTCAAGCAAAATAAAGGAATATTTAAAATTTTGTAAAACAAATTTTAGCCCATATCCCGCGGAAGAAACTTATAAATTTGACAAAAATTGCTCTTTGTAGTAAACACCCATTTCAACGCTTATCATGATACTCTTTTTCCTATAATTCTGAGAATTCTCAATAACATGAGCACATTCAATGAAAGAAGCGAACATTAAAGATAGAATGTGGAGCTGGGTTATACTTTCAAGACCGCCCTTCCAGACGGTAGGCATTCTTCCATTTGTTCTCGGAACTTTATTGGCATGGAAAATAGAGCACGCTTTCGATGGAACCATCTTTCTTCTTGGAATATCCGCAGTAATTCTAATCATGCTATCTACATATTACACCGGAGAATATTCCGATTACAAGGAAGACGCAATTTCCAAAAAAATATACAAAAGCAGGTTTGCCGGGGGCACGGGGATAATTCCATCCGGGATTATCCCAAGACAGCCTCTTATCTGGGTGGGTCTCATCACGATCATAATTGCCGGCCTGATAGGCATAATTCTCCAGTTTTTCTTAAAAACAGGCCCTTATACGATACCCCTCGGCGCTATCGGTCTTTTCTCCGGCTTCTTTTACTCTACCAGACCGATTCGTTTTGTGGAGAGAGGATTCGGAGAATTATTGATAGGCCTGTGTTACGGATGGCTCCCTATAGCAGTTGCTTTTTATATTCAGGCGGGTCACATAGCTTCCATTATTCACTGGATGGGTCTCCCCGTCGGCTTCACAATATTTAATGTAATACTCCTTAATGAATTCCATGATTACTTAGCAGACAAAACAGTGGGCAAGAAAAATATGCTTGTCCGTTTAGGAATAAAAGGGGGGATCATAATTTATGCTTTAGCATCCGTATTCGCGTGGATAACCATGTTTCTTTCCATAAAAGCCGGTGTTCCGATTAAGGTGCTTTACTTCTATATCCCCGTCATGACACTATCGGCCTTGATAACTGCCATGGTTCTGAGAAAGGGATACGCAAAAAAGGACACACTTGAACTATTATGCGGACTCAACATAGTCATAAACCTCGGCACAACAATTTCTTATATATTAGCCTTCGCCTGATTGCGATATTTTCAAATGGAAATTAAAAAAACCAAAAATGTAAAACCGTTCTTCTGGCCCTCTTCGCTCTTGTTTAAACAACTGGGAAGCATTCTGCTTATGGGATATCTCAATAATTGGAAAAAATTCCCTCACTGGCTTATCCACGACAGCTTAAAGTCAATCCCCGTATCCAATGGCGCCTTCGGAATGGGGTGTATAGGATATCCCGGCCATCCCGTATGGGAAGTCACAACGGCGTGCAATTTGAGATGCATTCACTGTCACGCGGAAAGCAGCACACCATTACCGAATGAACTTTCAACCGATGAGGGCAAAAGACTCATTGATAACATGGCGGAAATCGATGATTTCCGCGTTCTCGTCTATACCGGCGGCGAACCTTTAGTGAGACCGGATATATTTAAACTTCTCGAACATTCAAAAAACGCTGGATTCGCTAATATTATCGCGACAAACGGGACTCTAATTGATCAAGAAACCGCCTGGAAGCTGAAGGAACACGGTGTCATCTGCAACGCGATAAGCCTCGACGCATCCAACCCGGAAATAAACAACTTCATAAGGAATAACCCGAAGGCCTTTGACCTCGCGCTCCGCGGAGTGGAAGCAACAAAAAAGGCGGGTATCCTTCTGCAGATAAACACAACGGCCATGGAATATAATATGCCCTGCGTTCCGGAATTAATCGATTTCGTAGATGAACGGGAAGCAAGTATTATGCTCATGTATCAACTGGTAGCCGTAGGCAGGGGCGAAAAAATTGAAAGCGCGACACTGAAAAAAGAGGCAAACAGCAATCTGAGCAAACTCATCTCCAGCAAGCAGAAAAACACAAAAACCATCATCGAACCAGTTGCCGGCCCCCAATACTGGCCATACATCCTGGAAAAGAAGGGGATGAAAAACGGTTTATGGCTGAAACTTGCGGAAAAGGTGTTTTACGGCTGCGCCGCGGGCAGAGGTTTTGTCTATGTCAAATCTAACGGAGACGTGTGGCCATGCCCGTTTGTTGAGGTAAATGCCGGAAATATCAGGGAAACATCATTTAAGAACATCTACGAGGAATCAACCGTATTCAAAAACCTGAAAAACCGAGAAAAAACTCTCAAAGGAAACTGCGGCGATTGCCGTTACCGAACCATCTGCGGCGGCTGCAGGGGAAGAGCCCTGGCATATACGGGTGACTACCTCGAAGAAGATCCGAGTTGTTTTATACGGAAAAAGTAATTGAAGCTCCCGGCAGCAAGCTGCGAGGAACGAAGTAATTCGGAGAATAATGCGCTCACTGTTCAGTTTGAGCGACCTTTGAGGGTATCAGTCCCTATTTTTTTCTTAACCAGAAAGTACAGCTCCCCTTCTTCCTTCAAACTTCCAGCCATAACCTCGGCATGATTCCCTTTCCCGCAAAAGAGATCTACCCTGCCGGGACCTTTTATTGCCCCGCCGGTATCCTGATTGAGGACAAAACGCGAAAAGGAGACCCATGATTTTATGTCTCCATTCTTATCCAGAATCGGTTTTTTAGTCCTGATAAACGCGAGAGCTCCCTTCGGATACAGCGCGGAATCGGTCGCTATGGATCTTCCCGATGTAACGGGTACACCCAAACACCCCACGGGGCCCTTTGCGACAATGCGGAAGAACACATAACTTTCATCATGATGAAGGATATCCGACATTTCTTCAGAATTTTTCCTCAAGTATTCTTTGATACTCTTAAGAGAAATATCTTCTCTGGAAATTCTACCCGTATCAATCAAAAGTTTTCCCACGCTCCGGTAAGGCCTGCCGTTGGACATCGAATAACTTACCTGAACAGAATCCCCATCCGGAAGGCTTATCATTCCGGAACCCTGAATATGCAGGAAGAAAACGTCAACGGGGTCCGCGAACCAGGCAATCTCAAGACCCATGTTTTTAAGACATCCATCTCCATCTATATCCTCCCGGCTGTAGTAAGGAACCACTTCTCCATCTTCGATTCTCGCGACTATACGCTCGCCCTTAAACCTTTTCCTGAACTTACTAAGGTCTATAACCATGGCGTCATCGGGATTTCTGTAAATCGGATGCCGGTATTTCGGAGTTCTCTTAAATGATCCTTCCATAACAGGTTCATAGTATCCGGTAAAAAGTGCCTCAGTGTTTTCACTGCGATCAACTGACTTGTACACATCAAAAGTATCTTTTATTTTTTGTTCCCTGATCTGATCCGTGCCGGAACTTCTGATGATCTCCATAAACGCTAAAAGTGATTCTCTTAACTCCCTGACCGTGTATTCATTTTTTCCGAAGTGTAAAATCTTTTCCTCCGGCAGCCTGTCATAATACTGCAGGCTTCTGCCGATTGCCAGTTCGAGTGATTTCTGATCAAGATCATCCGTAAAAAAAGGGAAATCATCTATCTTTATTAAAACAAGGGAAGGCACGGGTTCCGGCGGTTTGGCTATTTTTACCGCGCATCCCGCGAGTAGAAGGAAAACAAATATGATAAGAAAGTAAAAACTTTTCGCTTTCATAAGAAAACCCTGAAAGCCCCCGGAAAAGGGGGTTGAACCGCTTTAATGTTTTTTAAAGCTCTAAAATCATTGCTACTTCATCGCAGTAGTCGGGATATTTAGGGCATTTAAAACAGTCGGACCATATTTTCTCCGGGAGTGTTGATTTGTCAACCTCCTCGAAACCGAGCTTTTTGAAAAATTCGGTTTGATATGTAAGGGTCAAAATCCGCAAAAGATCAAGTGTTATTGCCTCGGAAATACAAGCTTCAACGAGTTTTTTCCCGATTCCTCCTTGCCTGTACTCTTCTTTTACACAAAGCGACCGAACTTCGGCCAGGTTTTCCCAGAAAATATGCATGGCACAGACACCTGCCACGGAATTGCCGCTGTCCTCAACATAAACAAAAAAATCCCTCAGGCTGCCATAAATATCCATCAAAGACCTGGGAAGCATCTCACCCTTTCCCGAAGAAATATTTATCATTCCGTGGATTACTTTTGCATCACTTACTTTAGCTTTTCTCAGCATATAAAATTCCTAAGTTTAGAGTTCGGAGTTCAAAGCTTCTTTTTATTTCCCCTGATTCTGAACTTTGATGCGCTCGTAAAAAGTTCATTTTCTTCGCTCAGAACCATTTTGGGGATACTGTTATTGCCCGGCTAAAAATCTAAAACTCGTGCCTACGCACTCAAACAATTAGATTTTCTTAACGCCGGTCACTACCAGAATCTTTTCCCCAAAATGCTTCGATTCACTCCGAAAAGACTTTTCACGAACTTGCCAACTTTGGACTCTGAACCCGAAGCTCAACCCCGTGAAGCTTTCAGCATCTCACGAGCGTGTTCCCTTGTCTTTTCGGTTATCTTAAGTCCACTGAGCATCCTGGTAATTTCATCCAGACGGTCCGATTCAGAGAGAACGGATATTTGAGAGTTTGTTCTTTCTCCCGAAACCCTCTTTGAAACAAGAAAGTGGCTGTCACCAAAACAGGCAATCTGCGGAAGATGAGTAATACATATAACCTGATGGCGCTTTGATACTTCCTTGAGCTTCCTGCCGACCGTCCCGGCCATCGCGCCGCCTATGCCGCTGTCCACCTCATCAAATATGATAGTATCAACGTCACCGGTTCCGGCTAAAACCTTTTTCATTGCCAGCACTATCCTGGAAAGCTCTCCGCCGGAAGCTATCCTGTTCAAAGGCTTTAATTCTTCCCCCACATTTGTTGACAGATAAAATTCGACTATATCAATGCCTTTTGGGCCGATTTTATCCCCGGCAGATTCATCAAACATGATCCTGAATTCCGTGTTTGCCATCCCCAGAGCGTGAATCTCGTTTTCCAGCGCTTCTTTCAGAACTTCGGCAACTTCATGCCGCCTTTGAGAAAGCACCTTCCCTCTTTCCAGCAAAAACGTCTCTTTCGAACAAATCTGCTCGGAGAGCCGTTCAATATCTTCTTCCAGAGATGATATGTTGTTTAGTTCTTCTTCGACGACTTTTTTAGTTTCCAATACCTTTTCCAGCGTCCCGCCGTATTTACGTTTAAGCCTTCCCACAAACTCCAGTCTGTCTTCAATCTCCACAAGCCTGTCAGGTTCAAAAGATATATTTTTTAAATAATCTCTCAGGGTGAAAGAAATATCCTCAAGGTTAAAAAACACGGAATCGAGTCCCTGCTCGGATACTTTTAAATCGGGATCAATCTTGAAGCTGCATCTCATTACCATCCTAAAACCACCTTATTCA